>JANQSF010000053.1 GCA_028284155.1 Phycisphaeraceae bacterium | reverse complement strand
AATTACGGCGCGCAGGTGATTCTTGAGAGTCCGTGTTCGATCGAATTCATCGACAATGACAACGGATTCCGGCTGCATCGGGGCAAAGTCGTCGGCCTGATCGAAACAGACAAGGCCCGCGGTTTCATCATTCGAACGAATCATGTGGATGTGACGGATTTCGGCACGAAGTTTGGTGTGGATGCCTCGAACCAGTCAGTCACGAAAGTGCGTGTATTTGAAGGCGATGTGGAAGTCGCCCGTTCTTCGAGGCAGGATCCAACAAAAATCGTCCGAAAACGACTGTTCCGCGGCCAGGCCGTGCGGGCCACGGCTGGTTCGGACGACATCGAAGACATCGATGCCAAGACAACACAGTTCTTGACGGCTGAGCCGAGAATCATCCACCTGGAAAACACCGGCATCAAGTTGTATGAGGGCGACAAGGACAAGCGATGGGAAGTTGTGGCAATCGATGGCCGACGACTTGATACGCCGCTTACTCCCGTTGTTTTCTGGGAATCGGGACTCGGCAACGCGTACCCGAACGATCACACCACTTCGCAATGGATCGGTTTTAAACATCCCGTGGAAGTTGCGGATCAGACCACGTATACGTTTCGTACGACGATCAAGTTGCCCAAGGACTTTGATCCGTCGGTCGATCGCATCGATCTGAAGTTCATGGCGGACAACCAATTGAAGGTGATCCGGGTAAATGGACAATCGATTGACATGCCCCCGCATGAACTGCAGGATTTTTCGGAAATGGCCGCAATGACGATTGATCGGCATCTGATTGCCGACGAGAACATCATCGAGTTGGACATTGTGAATCATCGCATTGTGGATAATCCGGGGCCCGTTGGATTGCGTATGGAGTGGCAGATTGTTGCGTCACGTCGTTGGCCAACGTGGGCGGAATGATTGCATGAACTTTGACCATGGTTACGCGGTGTGGCTGCTGATGGTCAGCGCCGACTGCGAGCGCTGTAGATAGGGACTTTTTCAATCCTCATTTTCTCTCGAAAGGAGACCGGAACATGAACATGATCAAGAACACCATGAAAGTAGCGATTGCGGGCGTCGCGTTATTGGCGGTCGCGGGCACGAGTCAGGCGGCACTGATCGGCGGCGTAACGATTGAAGATGTGTCCAGCGAACTGGGCAACACTTTTCAACGTGAAGCGATCCGAGTGATCGATGGCAGCGGCTTTGATGCGGTGACAGGGTTCCATACCACGGCGGCCGGTGACGGGGGCTTGACGCCGCCGGACCCGCCGACGATGTGGCTTTCGAACGGCAATTTCGGCGCTCCGAACGACCCGCTTCCCGCCGTGATCACGTTCGACCTGGAAGGCAATTATCCGCTGAACGGATTCACGGTGTGGAACTACAACGAAGGCGGGGGGCTGACAACGCGCGGTGCGAACGAGGTCGAGATCCTGATTGCTTCAAGTGAGGGTGGTGCGTTTACATCAGTGACTACGGTGAATTTCAACGAAGCGCCGGGCGCTGACAATGTGAACTTCGGCCAGTTCATCGATCTCAGCGGGTTCTCGGAAGCGGCTAATGCCCGCCTCGTACGATTCAACATTCTTTCGAACCATGGTGACGGCCTGCAATTCGCCGGCCTCAGCGAGATTCAGTTTGACGCGATTCCGGAGCCGGCATCACTGGCATTGCTCGGCCTCGGCGGTTTGATGGTGCTTCGCCGCCGCAAATGACCATAACGCATTCATTCCACGATTCGTCCGCAGAAACGCGGACGAATCGATTTGACCCTCCCAAACACTATCGGGGTACGCCATGAAGTTCGAGCGTCTTGTCATCCTGAATGTCGCGATATTCGTGAGTCTGTCGGCTGAGAAGGCAAGCGGTTATGCGTTGATCTTCAGCGATCAGACAGCCGCGAAGAATCTGGGCGCCTATCGTGCTGCGGCCGGTGATTCGCACGCGCCGGGCGGTATCTTCACCGACCTGAACAACGACGGATATCCAGATCTCTATCTGGTCAGCAATGACGCCGCGGCCAACTACAGCAAACTCTATTTAAACGTGCCGGATGGGTCCGGCGGCAGAACTTTTGCATTGCAGACCAACGCGCTCGGCGCGGTCAACAACACGGGCGTCGGCACGAATTTTAACGGAGCAACCGGCGCGATCGCCGCGGATTATGACAATGACGGCGATACGGATATTTACGTTACGAACTTCGGGGGAACCAACCGTCTTTATCAGAATCAACTGGCGAACGGAGGCGGCCTGACGTTTGTCGATGTGACAAATGCGGCCGGCGTGTCGGGCATCAATCCGTCACCTCACACGGATCATTCATTGACCGCGGCCTGGGCCGACCCGGACCGCGATGGCGATCTCGATCTTTATGTTGGCAATCATAATTTGTGGAATGACCCTTTGCCGTTCGACGGCGCTCGCGACACGTTCTATATCAACAACGGCGACGGCACGTTCACCGATGCGACGCTGACGTATGGCGTGACGGGCTACGAGAACGCGGCTGGCGGCGATACCGGCAGCGGTCAGACATTCAGCGCGACCAACGGCGTGATCTTCGCTGACTTCAACAACGATCAATGGCCCGATCTGCTGGTCACCAACAAGACTGGCGGCGCGGACGACCGCGACATGCTCTACATCAACCAGGGCAATGACGCCCACGGCAACTGGTTGGGCTACGAGACAGCAACGTACGACGCGACGATGGCAGGTTCCTTCGGCGGCAACCTCAGCCAGTCGGCCATGGGCGTGAACGTCGGGGACATCGACGGTGATGGCGACCTGGACATCTACATCAGCGACAACCCCGGATTCGGCCCGGTCGGGCAGAACGACCTTTTCATCAATCAACTGGCGGAGACCGGCACGTTGAGTTTCCAGCATCGGCATGTCGATGCCGGGCTGTCATGGGGCGTGCAGATCGAAGACTTTGACAACGATGGCTTTCTTGAGATTCACGTGACGAATGACCCTGCCGCCAACGGCGGGGATGCTGCCTTGTTTCAGTTTGATGACCCGAGCAATCCATTGACCTCTTTGATTGCGGACATCTCGAACGCCGCGAACGCAAACAATCCGCACAAAGACGGCCGCGGCAGTATGGCGGCAGATTACAACCGCGATGGCAAGTTGGATTTGTTCCTGGTCAATCTGGTCAATGACATTCGCTTCAACCTGCCGAACGATGCATCGGCACTGCTTGAGAATACGACGGACGACGGGAATCATTTTCTCAGCATCAAATTGATTGGCGATCCGGACAACCCCACGGACGATGGCTTGGCGACGTCTCGCGATGCAATCGGTTCGCGCGTGCTGGTGCTGGCGGATGTGGATGGTGATTCCGACTTTGAACTGTTGTTGCGCGAGGTGGTTTCAGGTTCGAGCAACGCTGCGAGCACAAGCAGTCTTGACCTGGAGTTTGGTCTCGGCCAGGCGGAGCAGGCGTTCGTGACCGTGCTCTGGGCCGATGGGCGGATTTCCGAACTGGGATTGATCGATGCGGATCAGTTTCTGGTTCTTGATCAATACGTGTTGATCCCCGAGCCCGCGTCGCTGGCGCTGCTGGGTGTGGGCGGGCTGATGGTTGCACGCTGGCGGCGACGCCAACTTGAAGTACACCGATAACGACTTGGTCTCTTGACGTAAGAGCATGACTCCCTAATCGAAGCCTTATTTGAAATGAACTACAAAACCCACTCCACAAAAATATTTCTCGCTGGCGTTGTTCTTTCACTGCTAGCGGCATCGCCGGCCCGGGCGGACGTCACCACGACAGTCGACCCCGGGCCGTTGGGCCCAATCGGCATCGCCGGACCAACTGAGCAAGACATACTTAGTTTGTTCACACCGGTCGGTGTTGGGGGCGAGACCCTCGGTCGGGTCGAGGTGATGTTCGCCGACGGCAAGGGCATCCGGCTCGGCCCGGGCCCGGGTTCGTTCTTTGTTCAAGTGGAGCACAAGAATTTTGGCCTGACCCCAGGCTTTGTCAACTGGGTCTCCGATGTCACGTTGGAACTGTTCGACGAGAACGGCAACATATTTCTTACGGGCTTCGCTAATGACAGTCTTATCGCTTCTGGCGGGGGCTTCAGCGCCGGAATCTCCCCCGGGGCAGCGATCGATTTTCATGGTTACGCGATTACGTTTGAGAACCCGCAGGTCGGCCCTGTTCCATCGAACGCGAGCGTCGGGCTTTTTCTCCTCGGGGATGTGCAGATCGTTCCCGAGCCGACCTCACTCGCGCTGCTTGGCCTGGGCGGGCTGATTGTGCTGCGTCCGCAGCGAGGAAGGGCGACAACCGCTTAACACCACGAGTTACCGTTTGGATTTGATCATGCGCTTTATTGTTTTCTCACTCATTCTGTTTGCATCGGTGGTCTTTTCGGGCGCGACCAACGCTGGGCTTATCGAATACACCGTTGTGCTTGACTCATCCGACCTGTTCATCGAGTCCTTTGATCTTGTGGAGGATCCGCCCGGGGTATTCGACGCCGATTCGGAAATCGTATACGTCTCGACCGACCTGCCGCCATTCTCCGCCGACTTCTCATCGGATAAGGAGTTGACGTTGCGAATTGAAGCGCCGCCCGGTCAATATTTCCAGATCACCCCGCCGGCGGACTTGATAGATTCGGGGCCGGAACTGTTTTTCGAGGTTAGCACGTTGGCGGAAGGCCCGCTCGAAACCGGCGCGATGACGAATCTGGTCTTTGAGAATCTCGTTGGCATGATGCCAATCCTCACGGGCGAGTTCCAGAACCTGGATTTCGGCGACGGTGACTTTTCCATGGAGATCAGCGGCGTGGTCACCGAGCCGTTTAACTTCACCGCGATGGTGGCGACGTTCGACGTACCCGCCGGATTCAACGCCGTTCAGGTCAACAACGAAAACCTATTCGCTGTGATCATCGCGCAGGCGGAGGCTGTGGGCGCGGCGGAACCGCCGGCTGACCCGGGCTTGTGGGTGGCGATTGTCCCCGAGCCGGGCTCGCTGACGCTGCTGGTTTTAGGTGGGCTGGCCTGCGCGAGACGTCATCGGTAAACCCAGCCGCACCCCTTGGAGAGCAGAGATGAATCAACGCCTTCAACTTGTGATTGCCGCCGCCCTGCTGGTCGCCTCGCCCGCGGCGGCCCAGACATTCGATGAGCCATTGGTCGCGGAGTCGAACTCCATCACGGTGCTGGACTTGACGGACAGCCAGTTGCTGTTCGCGTTCGCTATGATCGACGCGGCGCCTCAGCCGGATTTGGTGATCGACTATGGCCTGCTGGGTGATTCCAGCGTCTCGGTCACCTGGCGAGCGCCGGCCGGTCAACGGATTGAGATCGCCCCGCCGGCGTCCGATTGGGAGTTCCAAGGCGTCTCATTGAGTCTATTCTACGGGTCGACCGGGCGGGGCAATGATATCCAGCCCATCGGCACCGTCACCTCTGAGGACTTTACCGCTTCGAACGGGGTCGCTCCCTCCTTCAGCACGCTCTCGTTCTTTGCCGGCCAGGGCGGGGATGCGTACCGCGTGGGCGTCGGCATCGAATCCCTTTCACCCGGAGAGGTTTACACCTTCTCCTCGCTCACCGTGGAACTCGCCATCCCCGGCGCTTACAACATGGCTTTCAACAGCCCGATCAACGAGTACAACATCGGGGGCAGTCTATTAGCTTTTACCACGGAGGCCGACCCCGTACCCCCGCCTAACCCAGGCCAGTGGATCCGCATCGTCCCCGAGCCGGGCTCGCTCGCACTGCTCGGTCTGGGCGGACTGATTGTTTGCCGCCGCCGCCGGGTCGTTAACTGGAACAAACCCTTGCATGGAGCCTTGTCATCAAACGCTTGACCTACTTGATGACTGCGTTTGCCATCGGTCTGCTGCTCGTTGCACAGGCTGATGCCCAGACGCTGCGCGCCGACGCGACGCTGGTCTTCGACAGCCACAGCAGTGTGTTTAATCCCGGGTTGCCGGATGCAGCACCGGCCAGCACGAACGGCGAGGCAGCCAACATCGGCGTCCAGCTCTTCCCCGGCTCGTTCACGACTGTGACCGACCGGTACATGCTGGTAATCGAGGGCCTGATCGTCCCGCCGGGCGACTACACCCGGTACGAGGTGGCGATCACCGCCGGGCCCAGCCAGCGGCTCGAGGTGGCGGACCCGTTTGGCGTGGGGATCAGTGTCGACGCTTCCGCGATGTGGGGCTCGGGCGCTTACCTGACGTCGGGGCAGACCCCGGGCCTCTCGTACGTCGGCGGCACCGGTGCGCTGCCCAGCGCAAGCGGGTTCGGCTTGCTGAGCTTTAACCTCGATGGTGACGGGTTCGCGATGGTGCTCAATGGCGACAGCACGCCAGGCGGGTTCGGATTCGAGGCCATGGTCATCGGCCGGGACGTGGACCCCGTCGAGGCGCGGTCGGGCGCCTTTCCCGCCTTGCCCGGCGCTTACATCGAGTTCATCTACACCGTTGGCGGCGATCCGATCGGGGACCCCGGCCGATTTTCGTTCATCGTCCCCGAGCCAGGCAGCCTCGCGTTGCTGGGGCTGGGCGGGCTCATCGTCGCGCGGCGCAGGCACGGATGAGCCCCAGCTTGTTCTCCTTCGGGTGTTGGGCTTTAAGCATTGGCCCAACGCCTTTTTTGGCCTTCAGCGAAGAATCCAGTCTACAGGGGCTCTCCCATGACCAAACCACGCGGCTTCACCCTCATCGAACTCTTAGTCGTCATCTCCATCATCGCCTTGCTGATCGCGATCCTCCTGCCGGTGCTGGGCAGCGCCAGCGAGGCGGCCCGGCGGACCCAGTGCGGGGCCCAGCTCAGCGGCATCGGCGCGATGCTCGGCGCCTGGGCCGTCGACAACGACGACCAGCTGCCCGAGGCGAACCCGAGCATCATCCCCGCGATCGGGGTCGACAGCACCTTCGTCCCGTTAACGTCTCAGCCGCTCGGCCTGGCCTTCCTGATCGTCGAGGGCTACGACGAAGAACCGCGGCCGCTGTACTGCCCGTCGTGGTCGCACCCGGCGGTGC
>JANQSF010000050.1 GCA_028284155.1 Phycisphaeraceae bacterium | reverse complement strand
GAGGAAAACGGTCACGCCCGGCATGCCGGGCTCGCCGGCGTCGAGCACGCCGTTGTCGTTCAGGTCGTTGAACACCGTGCCGGAGATCGACGCGCCGGCGATGCCGAAGTCGACATTGGACGTCGTTTGATTGTCATTGACTGTCGCCGTCTGCCCGCCGGGCAGGGCCGCGCCGCCGTCGCGTGTGAACACCGACACACTGGTGTTGCCCGTGACGTACACACTGCGCCCGTCGGCCGCGGTGGTCGAGGACGACGGGCTGAGGCCCGGCGCTTCGGCCGACGTGATCGCGCGGTCGAAGGTGAGCTGCCCCGTCTGCGGGTCGATGTCGAAGATCATCACCTGCCCGCCCCCGCCCCCGGAAGCGAGCAACTGCGTCCCGTCCGATGTGACGGCCAGGTTCCGCGAGAACGACGTGCTGCCGTTCTGCCGGAAAACGAGCTGCGCGAAACTGACCTGCCCGCTGCCGGGGTCGCGGTCGAGCACGGTCAGGCGTTGACCCGAGCCGGTGTAGATGCGTCGCTGGTCGGGGCTGATGACCAGGTTGCGGGCGACGCCGAGATTCGGCACGTCGATGAAGTTCTGCACGAACGTCAGGTCGCCCGACCCGGCGTCCCGGCTGAACACGCCGACGGCGCGCTGGTTTTCCGCGACCGTGTAGACGAACCGATTGTCAGCCGACACCTCGACACTGTTGGGGAAGTCGATGCCGTCGATACCGGGAGCGCCCTGTTGCAAACGGGTGCTGAACGTCAACACGCCCGTGCCCGCGTCGCGGTCGAAGATCAGCAGCGAGCTGTCCTGTCGGCCGACGGCGTAGACGTGGCTGCCGTCGGGGCTGGCGGCGACGTCGGCCACGCCGTCAAGACCGTCGACGCCGTTGGCGCCGTCTTCAATCAATTGCACGAACGCCAGCGCCCCCGTGGCCGGGTCGCGGCGGAAGACGGCGATCGTGTCGAAGTTGAACGCGCTGGCGTAAACGTACACATCCAACCCGTCGGCGCTCATCGCGAGACCCGACGGCTGCGCCAGGCCTTCGACGCCCGCGTCGGTCTGCTTGATCACGTCGTTGAACGTCAGCTCGCTCGTGGCTGAATCGCGGTCGAAGATCGCGATACCTTCATCGACGTGGCCGAGCGTGTAGACATGCTTCCCGTCGGGCGAAACGACCGACGCCACCGCGCCGGAAAGGCCGTCGACTCCGCCGTCACCGTCCTGCACCTGCTGGATCAGCGCAAGCTCACTGGTCGCGCCGTTGTGGCTGAAGACGTTCAGCGTGTCGCGCTCTTCGCCCGGGACATACACCGTCGCGCCGTCGCTCGTCGACGCCGCCCGACGCACACTGAACAAGCCGTCAATCAACGTCGCACCCGCGATCGGACTCGACTTCGTCGGGTCGGCGAACGCTTCGGCGAATGACAGCGCGCCCGTGGCTGGGTCGCGGTCGTAGACGACGATCTGATCGAACTCGTGGGCGATGATGCTCTGCCCGTCGCCGGTGATCGCGAACGCGCGGTGACCAGGCTGAATGAATCCGCCAACACCGTCCACAAACGACGCATTGAACGACAGGTCGCCCGTCCCCGCGTCGCGGTCGAAGACGACGACCGAGTCATCGGACGACGAGATCGTGTACACATGCGCCCCGTCCGGCGAGATCAGCAGGTGCTCGGGAAACGCCAAGTTGGTCACGCCGTCGACACCCTCCTGAATCGTCGTGTCGAGCGTCAGTTCGCCCGTGCCCGCGTCGCGATCGAAGACGAAGAGGACGCTGTCGGCGTTGCCCGGCAGGTAGAACTTCAACCCGTCGGGCGCGAAGGCCGCGCTGTTCGGAGCGCCCAGCCCAACGAGGCGGGTCGAGCCGGGGATGTCATTGACACTGCCCGGGTTGATGTCGTCGTCAATAAAGTCCTGAACGGACGTGACCGCGCCGCTTGCCGTGTCGCGGTCGAGCACGGTTACGGAGTTGGAATGGTCGTTGAGGATCACGACCGACTCGCTGTCCGGGCTGTAGACGAGCCGCGTCGCGAACTTGAGGCCGGCGAACCCCGCGTCGGTCTGGACGTGCGACTCGACAAACGTCAGCTCGCCGGTGCCCGCGTCGCGGTCGAACACGTGTAGGCGGGAGTCGGTCCCGTTCGAGGACGTGCCGCGACTCAGCACGTACACGCTGCCGCCATCCGGGCTGACCGACACGTGCTCCGGGAACGGAAACGACGCAAAGCCCGCGTCCGCGCTCTTGATGACCTGCACCTGCGTCAGTTCGCCCGTGCCCGCGTCGCGGCTGAACACGGCGATGTCGCTGTCGGCCTCGCCCGTGGCATACACGTGCGCGTCGTCCGGGCTGACCGCGACCGACGTCAAGGTGTTCAACGCATCGACGCCGTCCTGCCCGTCGGTCAGCCGTTCGACAAACGCGATGTCGCCCGTGCCGATCGGCGTGAACGGCGGCGCGGTCTGCGAGAAGCCTGCCGGAACGACCTGCCGAATGACCACGTCGCCGGCCGGCACGTTGGCGAACGAGTAAAGCCCGTTGGCGTCTGTCGTTTCCGTCGGCTCGCCCGCTTCGAGTTCGCCGTTGTTGTTCTCGTCGATGAACACGACCACGTCGGCGACGCCGGGCTCGCCGGCGTCGCGCACCGTGTCGCGGTTCAGGTCGTCGAACACCACGCCCTCGACCGTGCCGGTGAGCAGGACGCGCGGTTCGAGTGTCTGCAACGTCGGCGGCGTGTGGCGACGCCGCTTGTGTGGTTCATGCGCCGAGGACTTGGCGAGGACGCCAAACGGCTGAGAGATTGTCAACAAAGGTCGCTCCCTGATCGGGGTGTTTGAACTTCGACACCGGCCCCGCCGACTGAGAGGCTCAGCATAGCAGGAATCCCGCAGGAACACCCGTTCAAAATCGTGACATTTTGTCGCGGAATCGTACGAATCCGAAACTACACTTAAGTCAATCTATACAAGAGTCACGCTCGCCACGTTCGCGGCGTGCAGGCCGTTCCGACCGTCAGCCTCCGGTTGCCACGAGCGTACACATGGTCTTCTCAAACGACACGCTTCGAAAAAGTTTGGTCACGTCGCTCGTCGCCGTCGCGTTTGTTGCGTTCGTCGGCGCGAGCGCGCAGGCTGAACCGGGCAAGGCGTTCAGCGGCGAGCGTTTGCGGGATTTGCGAACGGCGATGTCAGAGCACTGCTTCGCGTGTCACGACAACGACCTGAAGAAGGGCGGCGTCAACCTCGAAGCGAGCCTGGCTGACCTGACCGGCCCCGACCCCTCGGAAAACACCGAACTCTGGTCGAACGTGATCAAGATGGTCAAGTTCGGCGAGATGCCGCCCGCCAAAAAGCCCCGGCCGAGCAAGGCCGAACAGGCGGCGATCCTGAACGGCGCCGACTCCGTGCTGATCGCGCAGGGTGGCGACTCGCTCTTGCACGCCTTAAACACCGACCCGCACTACGCGAACTACGTCGACCACGACGAACTATTCAATGGGCAACACAAAGGCCCAGCCTATACGCCGTCGCGCCTGTGGTTCAAGCAGTCGGACTACGCCAACACCGGCACGGTGAACGGGCCGACGCTGGACAACCTGCTCAAGTTCTTCAACGTGCGAATCGCTGAACAGGTTGACGGCGTCCTCGTACAGGGCAAGCTGTCGGCGGCGGACGCGAAAAAGATGAAGGAGCGGGATGCTCTGGCCAAAACGATCAAGAAGATCGAAAACTCGGTCAAACGCGCAGCCGAACTCCAGAAACTGCCAGCCAAGATCGAGCCGCCCTACGTTCTTTCGAAGTACCACAAGCCGTACAACGACTTTGCCAAGGCGGATGGCGTGCCCAACGTCGCCGAGTGCGCCGAGGTGCTGCACGGCGCGTTCATCGAAGTGCTACGCCGCCCGCCGCGCGACGACGCCGAACTGAACAAGTACGCGACGCTGTTGCGCGAAAAGGCCGGCGCGATCGGCCGAGGCCGGGCGCTGAAGGTCGTCCTGCTGGCGATCCACCTCAAACCCGAAGTGTTTTACCGCATGGAACTGGGCGCGGGTCGCGCGCTGCCAGACGGCCGGCGGGCGTTGACGCCGATGGAGCTTTACTACGCGCTCTGCCACGCGATGGGCGTGCCGCCCGTGCAGGACACGGGCGTCCCGCCGCGCGGCGGGCGAGGCAAGCCGGACAATTTGCCGCCGCTGAATCAGGCGTTGCTCCTGGCCGTCTATGAAAACCGCCTGAACAACGCGCAGGATGTCCGGACGATTCTCAAGCCCTACGTCGGCCAACGGCTGAAGTACACGCACCGGGGCGGCGGCTACTACTTCGGCGACACACGCGCGATGGTCGGCCCCCGCCAGAAGATCGTCGACTTCATCCGACAGTACTTCGGCTACGCCGACGCCGAAGACAACTTCAAGGACGGGTCACCCAACAGGCCGAAGGAACTGATCGAGGACGCCGACCGATTCGTCAACCTCATCCTCGACGACGACAAAGACGTCCTCAAGCGGCTGCTCACCGATAACACCTACGCGTTCAACCCGCACAAGCACATCGGTTTCGTCTCGACCAGTCGGCCGCGTTTCGAGCAACACCGCCGACACTACGGCGTGGACATCAAGGAGCTGCGCGCGGGCAAGCTCGACTCACGCATCGAGCAGCTCGACTTGGGCGGCAAGAGGCCGACCGAACTCATGTTCATCACGTTCAAGAATCACGCCGGCCTGCTCACCCACCCGGTCTGGAACTTCGCACACTCGAAGAACGACGAGACCGACCCGATCATCCGCGGCAAGTGGATCCGTGAGAAACTCCTGGCCGGCACGGTGCGCGAGATCCCGATTCAGGTCGACGCCAAGGTCTCAAACGACCACACCAAGACGCTCCGCGAACGGTTCGAGATCACCAAAGAGTCGTACTGCTGGTCGTGCCACAAGAAGATGAACCCGTTGGGCATGCCGTTCGAGGCGTACAACGAACTGGGCCAATTCCGATCGAGCGACTCGCGTGCCAAGAAGCCGATCGACACGACCGGCCGAATCGACGGCACGGGCGAACCGGGAGTCGACGGGGAGGTGCGCGACGCCGTCGAACTAGCACACCGGTTGGCCAAGTCCACGCGTGTCCGCCAGTCGTTCATCCGTCACGCGTTCCGCTACTGGCTCGGCCGAAACGAGATGCTCAGCGACTCGCCCACGCTCATCGCGGCCGACAAGGCCTACGTCGACAGCGGCGGCAGCATGAGTGAACTCGTGCTCGCGTTGGTAACGTCTGACTCGTTCCTTTATCGCAAGTAACGCCACCGGAAGTGGCCCGGAGTAGACGCTGTGAACTAAAGGATGCCTGTGAATGAGCGAAGCGATTCACAGTCTCTAACATCGTTTTCCGTGAAAGGCTTCGCCATTCACAGGCACGCAGCGCAGCGGCCCGCACACCCCGTACGCAGAGCCCCGACCATGTACTACGACTTCTCTCGACGACGCGCCCTGGCCGGCATGACCGCCGGCGTCAGCAGCCTCGCCTTCGCACCGCTGGTCGGCAAGCTCAACGCCGCCGCGGCGGGCAAGAATCCCGTGCGCTTCGTTTTCGTCCCTAAGAGCAGCGCGATCTACCCCGAAGACTTCGTGCTCAAAGGCGCGGGCGCGGCCGCGCCGGGAACGGGCGACAAGCTCACCGACGTCTCGCTGAAAAACCTCGACCTGCCGGATTGGCTCAGCCCGCTCAACGACTACAAAGACCAGCTCACGATGGTGCAGGACCTGTCCGGCCGAGTCGTCGCCGCGGGGCACGGCGGCGGGTTCAGTTGCCTCAATCTCACCGGCGCGACGGGGGCCGGCCCCAAGAGCATCAGCATCGACTGCCTGCTCGGCAAGCACCTGCCCAGCGTGTTCGGCACGCTCGGCTTCTCGACCTGCGGTCACCGCTTCCACATGAAGCACGAGATCATCAACGGCGGGTCGGGCCTCGGCCACAGCGCCTCCGCCATCGACAAGGGCATGCCGCTGCCGCTCTACCTCAACCCCGAGAAGGCGTTGGACAGCCTGTTCGGCTCGGTCGCGTCGAACGACTCGAAGACGGCGTTCACCGAGACGTCGAACATCATGGACTTCGTCGCCGGCGACGTGAAACAGTTCTCACGCCAATTGCGCGGCTCCGACAAGGACATGCTCAACGTTTACACGCACACACTCGAGACCGTCCGCGCCCGACGCGACAAGATTGCCGCGATGGGCGCGACGCTCAAGAAGTGGGCGCCGAAGAAGACCGCGATCCACAACGGCGACACGGCCACCGACCGCATCACCGCCCACATGCAGACGATCGCAGCAAGCCTGATCACCGGGCTGACCAACGTCGCGACGTACCACATCGACAACCTCGCCACGCAGTACGGCGAGATCGGCCTCGGCGGTGTGCACGGCATCGGCCACGGCCAAACGTCGGACAAGGGCATCGAGTGGGTTGCCGGCCGACGCATGGTCATCAAGACCCACCTCAACGCCGTCGCGCAGTTGGCCGGCACGCTCAAGGCCATCCCCGAAGGCAACGGCAACATGCTCGACAACACGCTCATCATCTACATGACCAACAACGGCAACGCACACCACGGCTCGTCGATCCAGATGCCGCTGCTCATGGTCGGCGGCGGCAACATCGTCAAGAACCGCGGCCGATTCCTCCAGTACCCAAGCTTCGCCAAGCAAGGCCACTTCACCCTGCGCAACTTCTACCTGACCCTCCTGCACGCCATCGGCAAACCGCAGAAAGAGTTCGGCTACCCCGACACCAAACTCAAAACCGAAGCCCCGCACGTCGACCAGACCGCCCCACTACACGAACTGCTACTATGACCTCTCACCACACCTACATCGTTCCAACCGCACAACACCACCACCGCCGCTTGCGGCTTAGCGCTCCGACCCGATCACCTGAAGTCCCGGGCCGCACCATCACACCGGCGTAATCACAAACCGATCGTCACTCAACGGGTCGGTATTCACCCCATCAATCCGAACGCTCTTCGGAAACGCGCCGGCCGTGAAGATCCCCACGCCCGGCGCCGCGCCGCCGACCTGCATCGTCTTGACGAAGTTGTCCTCGCCGCCCAGCAGCACGTCGTCGCCATTCCCAAACACGCCATCGACCGAGTCAACGCCGACGACCAGCGTCGAGTTGGTGAAGTCGTCGCCGACACGGAAGTTGCCAACACTCGCCGCGCCGCCGCTGCCACCGGCGATCAACATCGAGTCGATCACGTTGGTCTTGATGTCGAGTCGGCCGAACGCCTGCGCCGCGACGAACGCACCCGCCAACGCCGCCTTGCTGGCGAATGCGCGCACCCCGCCGGCGATGATCGCGTCGAACCCCGCGCCCACGTCGCCGAAGCTCAGGTTGCCCGCCGCGCCCAGCAGGACCCGCCACACACCGTCAGCCAAGCCGCGCACGTTCACGTTGCCCAGCACCTGCTCGTCAGGATCGCCCGTGCCGTTCACCGTCACGTTCACGCCCGCGTCGCCCGGCACGTCGCGTGAGCCGGTGACGTCGAACCGTTTCACTTTCGTCACCACCACGTCGCCGCTCACCCAGCGCACCGCGCGCACCGCGTTGACCTCGTCAGCCGACAGGTCCGCGTCGCTCACGTCGCCCAGCCGCAGGTTCTTCAACTCGCTCGCCACCGTCACGTTCAACCCATCGACAGCGCCGCGGATATCGATGTTGCCCGAGTCGCCCATCAGGTCGATCGTCGTCCCCGACCGCGCGCCGCCCGTGACACGCAGGTTGCTCAACGTCTGTCGCGCCGACGGGTCGCCCGTCAACTGAACGGCCACGCCATCCAAGTGACCCGCGCCCGGGTCGCCGTCGGTCTTGCGGTCGGCCCGCGTCTGGACCGTCTTGGCCACCTTGCCCGTCAGCGACCCGCCGATCCACGAGCCCGTCGTCGAAACAGAATTGATCGTGTCGGCCGCCACGTCGAGCGCCGTCGCCACACCCGTCGACAGCTTGTTCAGCTTGTCGTCCACCGCGACAGACAGGTCGTTCACCGCGCCGCGGAACGTCAGGTTGCCCGCGCTGCCGCCGCCGGTTACGACGACATTCACTCCCGTCGCCGGCCCAGCGACCGTCACGTTGCCCAACGCCGTCCGCGCGTTCGGGTCGCTGTTGTCCACAACGATGTCCGCCTCGAACGCACCGGGGTCATCCGCTTGGCGGTTGCCCTTGATGTTGACCCGCGAGATCGACGGCGCTTCGACCTTGTCTTTGACCTCGGCCGGGTTCGTGTCGACCCACGACGCGGCCGTCAACGTCCGGATCGGGATCAACGACGTGAGCACCAGGTCGCTGATCGCGTTGAAGAACAGCGTCACCGCGTCACGGTCGCCCGCGCCCTCGTCGCTGATCGTGATGTTGTGGTCATCCGCAACGTTGTTCAGCCGGATCGTCTTGACCGGCCCCGTTTCGAGGTCGCCCAGCAGGTCGACGTTCTTCGCGTTGACTTGACTGATCGGGCCATCGACGAGGATATCGCCGATCGTGGTGGTGTCCCGCCCGCGCAACTGCACGGTCAGGTTCGTCCGCGACGTCGTCCCCGTCGCGACGATCGCCAGCGCATCGGCGTTCGCAGAGCCCGACGGCACGCGCACCTCGAACAGCCCGTCGCCGCGCAGCGAGACGGTCACATCGTTCCCGTTCGAGTCGATGTACTCGACCCGCCCCCGCGTGTCAGGCAGCAACGACTCGAACGCCTCCGCCTTGATGACCAGGTTGTCCAAATCGACGATGCTGTCCACCGGATCGACCGTCGCCAGGCGCAGCTCGAGCGTCACGTCCTGCCCGGCAAAGTCGCGCAGGCTGATCGGCCCGGAGAATTGGAAGTCGGCGCCCGGGAAGTCGGTCGCGACGAACGCAGCCAACGTCGTCGTGTTACCACCCACGATGACATTGACCTGCAACTCGTCGCCAACGCCGGCCTGCGGGAAGCGGAAGTCGAAGAACAGGTCGGTCACACTGTCCGGCAACGACAGGTCAGCCGTGATACCCGCGTCCGATCTTTCTTCGACCCGGTTAAAGTTGTTGCCGTTTTCCGTCTCCGTCGTGACCTGATCATCGGACGTGTCCCCGAACCTGTTAAACCGATCGTCCTGCAAAGGCGACTCGCCGCCGACGATGATCTCTTCGACGACGTCGGCAACGGAGAGCGGGACTGTCCCAAAGTCTTCATGCAAACCGCCCTCGATGAGTGTCCGTTGCGTCACGTCCCCGAACCCTTCGAGGCTGTAAGTGATCTCATAAGGGCCGGGCAACAGCCCCGTCCTAGACCACTTGCCGTCCGAGTCGGTAATCGCCGTACCAGCCTCCGCACCGGCACGCATCAAAGTGACAGTGACCCCTGGCAGGAAGACCCCCTGGGAATCTACCACCTTGCCGCTAAATGACACGAACTGCGCGACATCAAAATCGCGGTTCGTCACCACCTCATCCGGCTGCGTAATCGTGACCGAGTAGAACGGCTCGGCCGGGAAGAAGTTGCCGCCACCCGTCTGTTGGTTCGCCGTCCCCAACGACGACGGGTTGATGTCCACAAAGTAGCTGCCGACCGACAGCCCGCCGAAGCTGTACCCGCCCGTGACCGCGTCCTGCCCCATCAAAGAAATCTGCACGTCCACGTTGGGGTCGAACACGCCGTCGCCGTTGTCCTCGAACAGACGAAGCTCAACGCCAAGGTCCCTAGCGGGGTCGTCTGGCGTCTTCCCGTCGGCGAGCAGGTCTTCGAACACCGTCCCGCTGATCGAGGCCGTGCCCAGCCGCGTCTCCAGGTCATAAGTGAAGCCCGAGTCGTCCTCCAGGCCTGAAATCTGCGCAAACAGTGGCCCGGTCAACCCCTCGAACCCCGTCACCTCGACCTGGCCGGTGATCGGGTTGGTCACGACCGTGAGCGTCACCGTGATGTTCGCGCCGGAGTCGTCGAACAAGATCACGTTGAACGGCTCACCGCCGCGCGGCGTGATGGTCACGCTGTTTAGACTATCACCCAAGTCAAACCGGAAGAAGTCCTGGTCGGCGTCGTTCCCATTAACCGCCGGCGTGATCGTCCCCACCCGCGGGGTGTCGTCGTCAACAACCGTGGCGTTCGGCATGTCGTCATTGCCGTTGCCGTTCGGCCCGTCGCCCTCGTCGTGCGCGACGATAAAACCGCGCAACGCCGCCGCCGCGCCGGGCCCCAGTTTATCCGCCTGCGACAAGTCAAACCGCTGGGTCTTGCCACCGCCCGTGACGACCACACCGCTGACCTGACCGTCTTCACCGTCGTCCTGACTCAGAACATTGCCAGGGTCGTCCGTCGCCTCGACCTCGATCTGAACGTTGTTCTCCTGATCGTCGACCGTCCCGTTGTTGTTGATTTCAATGACATTGAATTCGTACTCGACGAACGGCGTCGGGCTGACGAAATCCCAGTAGTCATGCGGGTCTTCGCCTAACGGGCCGATGGTGGCGAAGTCGATGAAGGCGAACGGCTGGTCGTTGGGGTTCAGCAGCGTCGCCGTGTCGGGCGTGTTGTTCGGGGCGATCATGTCAAACGGGTCTTCCCGCAACGTGTTGTGCAAGTCGATGCCGGCGACCGCCGCACCGTTCTCGATCGTCACCATCGCGTCGATAACGACCTGATCGTCGAACTGATCGCCCAGCCCGCCGGAGTCCGGGAAGTTCTCGCGCACGACGTACGTGCCGTCCGACAGACCGCCGAACAGATAAGAGCCGTCCGGCCCGGTCGTCGTGCTGCCAATCGGATTGACCAGGTCGGACGCCTCAAACAACTCGATCACGATGCCCTGCACGCCCAGTTCGGGTAGCAGGCTGAATGAACCGTCGCCGTCCATCCCAACGAACAACTCACCCGTGCCCCGGTTGTAAACCATCTCGCCACGCTCAGCGAAACCGACGATGATGTCGTCGATGTAGAAATCCGTCCCACCGGCCGGGTATTGGCCGCGCGGCTCGTTGAACTGCCGATCCCCGTCGCGATCGATCAGCGTCTGACCTGTCGTTGGGTTGTAGGCCCCGACCGTGTCACGACCAAAGAACTCGTCTCTGAACACCGCCAGGTCGATGAAGTTGACGGGGACGTCCGTCACTTCGTCGCCGACGCCGGTAAAGCCATCGTCGTTCACGTCAAAAAAGGCTTGCCTCAAGGTGCCCAGGTCGGCGAAGCCGATATCGTCGTCACCGTCTCCGTCCCAGTCGCCCGCGACCGGCTCACACAGGCCGGGCGTTGAACACGTCATGCCCGGCAAGGGCGTGTCGTTGTTGATCCGATCGCCGTTCAGGTCCAATACGAACGACCCCGGCGTCGTCTGGTCGCCGGGCACGAAGTAACCGACATCGTCGTCCCCGTCGTTGTCCCAATCGCCAACGAGCGGAAACGCGCCGGGCACACCGAACACGAACGGCGTGTCGTCCATGACCTGGTTGTCGTTGAAGTCGACCGACCATGTGTCCGTGGTCGGGTCGTAAACCGCCACGCTGGTGGACGACCCACCCCCGAAAATGCCGGGCACCGGGATTTGCCCCGCCGACCCGTACTGGAACGACGTGTCCGGCTGATGGTCGCCGGTCGTGTCGAGTGACCACGTCCCCAAAGTCGGGTCGAACGTGGCGAACTCGTCCCCAGTCGCAGCGCCCCAATCACCCACCACGGGGATCGGTGGGTTGACCGGGTCGGGTGTCTGCATCAGCCACTGCGAGACCACGTCGCCGCCGGTCGCCGTCTGACCATTCCGATCGCTGTCGAGAATCTTTCTGCCGGAGATCGAACCCGTGTTTGTCGGTTCGTTGATGGTCACCGTCAACAGGTCGCCGTAGTCGATGAGGTTCGTATCGACCACGTCCGGGCTATCGCTAAGCCTGACAGGCGTGTCCGCCGCCTCCGCCGCAAACTGAGTGTCACCGGCGAAGTCGGCCTGGAAGCGCACGGAGACCAGCAGTTCGGGGTCGGTGGTCGGTGGTGACGCGCCGTCCGTCCCGCCCAATTCGTCGAACATGCCCTGACTGAGGTTGCCGCTGAGGTTGTTCGGGAAAGCCGGGCCGGAGGTCGTCGAAATCGGCAACACGTTGAGACCGTTGAACAACAGGTCGATAAACGCATCGGAAACACCATTGCTACCGTTCGGGTCACGCAGGTCCTCCACGAACACGCGCACGTCGAACTGGTTGCCAACCGTGACCTGTGTAATCGGATTGCCGCCCAGATCGAACGCCTGCAAACTGAACCCGACCACTGGGTCGGTCACCGGTTCGTTCACGCCCGTGACGTTCTCGAAGTTCTGACCGCCGATGACCGGCGTCGAGTCGAGTGTGAACGACGACGGGTCGCCGGTGATCGTCGGCGTGGGGGTGAACTGCACATCCACCATGTCGTTGTTGCCCGGGCCGCCGTCGAGAAAAAGGTCGTCCAGCGCCGTCGTGGACAGGCTCGTACCGAGGATGATCAAGTCGTCACCCGTGTCGCTGTTCACGTCGAGGTTCTCGACCGTGCCGATGTCGAGCGTGAACAGACCGAGGTTGTTGCGTTGGAACAACACCCGCCCGCTACTTGATTCGATGCTGAAGTCGTCTTCGCCGGGGTCGCCGGTGACCAGCGTGGTGTCGTCGTCGTCCCCGCCTTCGATCATGTCGCTGCCATCGCCGTTGTTCCAAATGAGCAGGTCGTCGCCGGGCCCGCCCTGCTTGTCGTCGTTGCCGGGACCGCCCTGAAGCCGATCATTTGAGCCGCCGCCCAGCAGGACGTCTGCACCCATATCGCCAAGCAGGAAGTCCGAGTCGTCGCCGCCGTCCAGCGTGTTGGCTGAGTTGTCTTCGTTCGTCACGTTAAACAACGGCAAGACAGCCGCAACTGAGTCTTCAATTGTCTGGCCGTCTGCTTTCCAAGTCGAGTGGATCAGCGCGGACTGAATCTTGTCGTCCTCCGCGTTGGTGCGCCCGCCGACAATCAGGTCGCGGTCGCCCTCGCCGGAGAGTTGATCGACCCCAAGCCCACCCTTCAGCACGTCGTTGCCCAGGCCGCCGAAGATCAGGTCGTCGCCGGGCCCGCCCTTGATCAGGTCGGCCCCCGGGCCGCCACGCAGCGTGTCGTTGCCGTTGCCGCCGGACACCGTGTTCATGATGTTGGTGTCGCCCTGCGCGGTTGCGTTGAAACTGTCGTTGCCTTCGCCGCCGGCAAAGTGCACGCCGGTCACGCCCGTCCCCGTGAGGTTGCCGCTGATCAGCACGTCGTTGCCGCCCAAGCCTTCGATCTCAAGTGTCTCGACCGTGCCGATGTCAAGTGTGAACAAGCCAATGCTGAGTTCGACCCGGTTCCCGTTGGGGTTGATGTTGAAGTTGTCCCCCAGGCCGTCATCGCCCATCACGGTCTGCTGGTCGCCGCCGCCGCCGCCGTCAACGATGTCGCTGCCGTCGCCGTTGTTCCAAACGATGTTGTCGTCACCGGGGCCGCTGCGGATCGTGTCGTTGTCAGGCCCGCCGGTGATCTGCCCCGGCGCGTTCACGAACGACTCGACGAAGTCGTCGCCTTCGTTGCCGAAGAACGACCAACTGGCGACACCGGGAAACGTCCCGCCCGGCAGGTCGTTGACCGTCGTGTCACCGAGGCCGGTGACCTCGGTGATCCCGCCGCCGGCGTCGGTGATCTCAATCTGATTGTCGTTCTCGTCACCGACGATCTGGAGTTCGCCGTCGACGACCATAGCCGTGACGTTGTTCGTCGGGCCACCGCCCAGACTGAAAGTTTCCTGCGAGGTCGGGTTGAAGGTCACCGGAAAGCCCGGTTCCATCTGCAAGTCAAGCCCGGTCAACGAAAACGTCAGGTCAGCATCGCCCGGTTGCGTCGTCACGGGCACACGGAAGAACGGGACGAGGCCGGATCGGTTTGTGAATTGACTGCCCTGGATCGGATTAGTGTTATTGAACAGGCTGAACGTCCCGCTGACACCCTGTGCCGGCGTGGCCGCGCCGATCGTGCGTGGCTGACCGTTCGATGTCGCATTGACATTGACGGCCGCGAACGACACGGGCGTGCCGTCGGTCTGCACAAGAATGTCAATAAAGGCGGTGTCGCCGGCCATGGCGCCGCCGGGCGTGCCGTCCTGAAGAATGAACTGCGCGGCCAATAGAATGCGCGGTTCGAGTTGCTCGATGGCGCGCAGCCAATCGCGCTTGTGCACCGAACCTGATTGACGCGACAAACGATGACGATCGCGTGGTGCGGCGCCCCCGTCAGCCCGTTCTCGGACACGTCGAGCCCACACCCCAAGAGCCTTCCTGATCGCCATGATGTCGCCCCTATGCAAGATGCCGGATCGGGCTGTGCGAACGAACGCCGCGAGAGGCCGAACCCGGATACCGGATGATGGGCAGGATACCGGAAAAGAAGGGCAAATGCGACTTGCGAACGTGCCCCGTGACTCTGCGAATAGAGTGCTATGAGAAGGCAGCACTAAGCCGCAAGCGGCTGCGGAAAGCACCCACGGCTGGACTCGAACCAGCGACCTGCGGTTTAGAAGACCGCTGCTCTATCCAACTGAGCTACGTGGGCGTGAAGGTTGAAAGGTTGTTGAATGACTCTCAAGTCGGGCCTTTCCGAAGGCCCGGATCGTATTGGGATCGATCAACATTGTGCCGCAAGGAGATCCGGGTCTTCGGCAAGACCCGGCTTCACGCGCGTTCCTCTTTCGTCTCATCGACCGCACCAACATCACGCGTACAACTTCGCGACGTGTTCCGCGTAGCCGTTGTACAGCAGCGTTTGGCGGATGCGGTTGTTCGGGATGACGCGTTCGAACGCCTGGCTCCATCTCGGGTGCGGCACGCGCGGGTTCACGTTCGACTCGAAGGGGTATTCCTTCGGCTGAAGGTCGAACCAGAACGTGCCCGGCTTCTTCTCAAGCAACTCAATCTTCACGATCGACTTGGGCGACTTGTAGCCGTACTTCCAAGGCACGATGATGCGGAACGGCGCGCCGTGCTGGTGCGGCAGCGGTCGGCCGTGGATGCCGGTGCACAGCAGCGTCAGCTCGTGCATCGCCTCGTCCATGCGCAACGCCTCGTAGTAAGGCCAAGTGTAGTTGTACGGGTTTTGCGCAACGCCCGGCATCTCTTTCGGACGCTTAACCGTCGTGAACTTGACGTACTTCGCGTCGCTCTTCGGCTCGACGGCTTTGAGCAGCTTGTTCAATTCGAAGCCCGTCCACGGCACGTCCATCGCCCAGGCCTCGACGCAGCGGAAGCGGTAGGCCCGTTCTTCCTGGTCGCCGCCGAACGTCTTGTAGATGTCGTCGATGCTGAACTTGCGCGGCTTGTGACACTCGCCGGTCACCTCGATCGTCCACGGGTCGGGCTTGAACTTACCCTGAGCCAGGTGCCACACCAACTGCTTGTTCATGGTGAACTCATAGAAGTTGTTGTGGACCGCCGCGACGACCTCGTCGGTGAACTCTTTCTCGCCGCCGGGCAGCTTGTACTTCGGGCTGCGCTTGACGGGGAACATCTTGTGGATGTACTCGCGCTCTTTGGTTCTGCTGATGCCGGGGTTGAGGATGCGGGCGCGCAGGGCGGGCGAGATCTCGCGGTCGTTGTCCTGGGCGGTCGCGGTGGTGTGGTGGTACAGGCCGTACGACCCGGCGATGCCGCCCAGGGCGATGCCACCGAGGCCGAGCTTCTTGATGAAGGCCCGGCGGTTGCTGTAGTCGGCTTCCGAGATCGGGTCGGTCTTAGGCAGGTGGATGCGTTGACGGCTCACGGCGGGTCCTCTGCGACGGGGAAGTACGGAATCAGCCCAACATTGTACGCAGGCGTTGACCGGTCACGCGCGATGGGCTGTTGCCCCATGCGCCCGACGGGTTTACGACGCGCCGCCCGTTCGGTATCGTCCCGTGCAGGCCGTGCATCCCAAAAAGTGAGCCCACCATGACCCAACTGAACGACACGCGCATCCTATTCCTCGTCGGCGACGATTATGAAGACCTCGAGCTGTGGTACCCCAAGCTCCGGCTGGAGGAGGCGGGCTGCCACGTCACGCTGGCCGGCCTCGACGCCGCCGGCACGACCTACCGCGGCAAGCACGGCTACCCGTGCGTGAGCGACGCCGACCTCCCGGAGATGGAGGCCGACGACTTTCACGGTCTGGTCATCCCCGGCGGCTGGATGCCCGACAAGCTGCGCCGCGACGCGAACGTGCTCCAGCTCGTGCGCGACTTCGACGCGGCCAACAAGATGATCGGCTCGATCTGCCACGGCCCGTGGATTGACATCTCAGCCGGCATCGTCAAGGGCTGCAAGTACACGAGCACGCCCGGTATTAAAGACGACCTGACGAATGCGGGTGCGGAGTGGATCGACGCACCGCTGGTGATCGATCGACACCATGTGACGAGTCGTCGGCCGCCCGACCTGCCCGACTTCTGCAAGGGGATGTTGGAGGTTTTGGAGAAGCAGGTCGGTTAGACTCTGCTCAGTCACACACGAAGCTGTTGCGGAAGGAGTCCGACTTGAGAGCAAAACCACGGCGTTCTAAACAGGCGGGCAAGGTCATTGTGCGGCAGGTCGGCGATCACCGCTGTATCCAATACCCCGACGGAGGGGCGAAGCCGTTGAAAGAGTGGACACGTCAATACCAGACGCGCATGCGCGACGGGTTCGGGTCGCATATGAACGGCAAGCACAAACTGGGTTGAGCGCCGTCGTGAGTGTCAGATGCGCACGGGCTCCATCAACGACATCCCACTGTCGCAGGTCAGGATCTGCCCTGTCACCAGGTCGCTTCCCGTGATGATCGAGACGATGGCGTTGGCGACGTCTTGCGGGTCGCATACGCGTCCGAGCGGGAGTCGTTCGTTGAACGCGTCGCGTGTGGATTCGTAGCGTTCACCCAGCCCGTTTTCGAGCCATCGGCCGGTGATGAAACCGGGCGCGACGGCGTTGACGCGCACGTGCGGCGCGAGCGTGCGGGCCAGCGCGACGGTGACATTGTTCAACGCGGCTTTGGACGCCGCGTACGGGATGCAACTGCCCGTCGCCAGCAGGCCGGCGATGCTCGACACGTTGATGACCTCGCCGCCGTCGGGCGTGGCGGTGCGCCGCATCGGCTCGACCGCGGCGCGCGTGCATTGGAACGGGCCGCGCACGTTGACCGCGTTGAGTCGTTCCCACACGTCAGGCGTGATCGCGTCGAGGTCTTCGAATGGGATGAACTCGGTCGCGCCGGCGTTGTTCACGAGGATGTCGAGTCGGCTGAACGCGCCGACGGCGGCGTCGACCATCGCGCGACAGGCTTCATCGTCCGCGACGTCGGCCTGCTGCACGACAGCGTGCACGCCGAGCGCTTCGACCTCGCCGGCGGTGCGTTCCGCGTCGTCGCGCGATCGGCTGTAGTTGATCAGCACGTGGCAACCGAGCTTGGCCAACGACAGCGCCGTCACTCGGCCCACGCCCGTCCCGCCGCCTGTGACAATCGCCGCTTTGCCTTCGACCTGCATGGGTGGCTCCGTTTCGGCTTACTCTGGCCCCCTCTCCTGCTGGGAGAGGGCTGGGGTGAGGGTTGCGCGCAGCCGCGCTACCCTAGTCATTTGTTTCACGGCTGCGCGGAACTCTCACCCGTCGGCTTCGCCGACGACCTCTCCCAAAGGGAGAGGTTGAAGACGAGCGCGACGCGTCGTTCAGTCGCACGTTACAACTTCGCGTACGCCAACCGCCGCGCGAACGTCAGCGCAATCGCGATCGCATCGGCGACGTCCGGCGGGCTGGGCGGCTCGGCCAAGCCACATTGCGACGCGACGGCGCGTTGCATCTGGTCTTTAGACGCGTGGCCGTAGCCCGTCAGCGCTTTCTTGACCTCGGTGGACGGCATGTCTTCAACAGGCAGCCTGGCCTGCCTGGCGCGGAGCAGGATCACGCCGCGGGCGTGGCCCATCAGGATGGCCGTGCGCGGATGCTTGTAGTGCGCGTAAAGCTTCTCGACGGCGACATGGGTCGGCTTCAGCTCGGCGATCAGGTCACCCAATTCCTCGTCGAGCTGGGTGAGCCGATCGGGCAGTGTCGCCTTGGTGTCGAGGCGGATGACGCCGGCCTCGCAGAGGGTCGGCTCGAGCGCGCCGTCGGGCAATTGCACGAGGCCGAAGCCCGTGATCCGCAGGCCGGGGTCGATGCCGAGGATGCGCTGCATGCGGGTCACTGTACGGCAATTGCGGGCGGGCTTCACGAGGGGCGCGCCTGTCTCGTGCCACGGCCGTGTCGGCCGTGCGGGACACCATCGACGAACTGCACGGCCGACACGGCCGAGGCACGAAGACGGAGCATCAAGGCAAGAGGAAGGTGCGATTGCGGGCGGCTTGTCCGACCGGCCGATCTACAATATGGTGACGATCTGACGCGGCACGGACGGCCGCGCAACCCCCCGAGACACCCCGCCACGTTCAACGCCGCGCCACGCCAGGGAGGGCCCGTTGGCCAAGAAAAAGACTACGAAGCGAAAGAAGACCACGCGCAAGAAAACGGCGCGCCGGGGGTCGTCCGACCGCTCATTGTTCGATGACCCGGATAGCAACGACGCGACAGGCGCGGGAGTGACCGCATCTTCCGGAGGTGGCAACGGTCACGTCGTCGCCCTGCACGAGGCGACGCGCACGCGTTACCTCAACTACGCCCTTTCGGTCATTACCAGCCGGGCGCTGCCCGATGTGCGCGACGGCTTGAAGCCCGTGCAGCGGCGCATCCTCTACACGATGTGGCAGCAGCGCCTCACACACGAGGCCAAGCACCGCAAGTCGGCCAAGGTCGTCGGAGACGTGATGGGTAACTACCACCCGCACGGCGACTCGGCCATCTACGACGCGCTGGTCCGCATGGCTCAGCCTTGGGTCATGCGTGTGCCGCTGATCGACGGCTCGGGCAACTTCGGCTCGATCGACGCCGACCCGCCCGCGGCGATGCGCTACACCGAATGCCGCCTGCAACCCGTCGCGACCGAACTGCTCACCGAGCTGACGCAGAAGACCGTCGACTATCGACCGAGCTACGACGGCACGCGCGAAGAGCCGGTCGTCCTGCCGGCCCGACTGCCCAACCTGTTGGTCAACGGTTCGTCGGGGATCGCCGTGGGCATGGCGACGAACATCCCGCCGCACAACCTGTCGGAAGTGTGCAACGCGCTGCTGAAACTGTTGGCTGACCCTGAGGTCAAGGAATACCAACTCGTCGCCAACGACGCGATCCACGGGCCGGACTTCCCGACGGGCGGGCAGATTCTCAACACCCGCGACGAGCTGCGCGAGATTTACAAGACCGGCTCCGGCTCGATCCGCATGCGTGGCACGTGGGAGAAGGGCGCGGTGACGCGGAGCGGCGGCAAGCTCTATATCACGAGCGTGCCGTACGGCGTGAACAAAGCGGCGCTGGTCGAACAGATCGGCGAACTGGTCAACGCCCGCAAGCTACCGCTGCTGCTGGACGTCAAAGACATCTCGACCGACGACGTCCGCATCGAGCTGACGCTCAAGAAAGACGCCGACTCGCAAAAAGTGCTTGCATACCTGTTCAAACACACGCCGTTGCAAGGCAACTTCAACGTCAACCTGACCTGCCTGATCCCGACCGATCGGCCTGACATCGCGGCGCCGGCTGACAAGATCGGCCTGAAGGAAATCCTATGGCATTTCCTGCACTTCCGACTTGACGTGGTCACGCGACGGCTCGAACACGAGTTGGCGGCGCTCGAGAAGCGCATCCACATCCTCGAAGGTTTCAGACTCGTCTTCGACGCGCTCGACGAGATCATCCGCATCATCCGGCGTTCAGACGGCAAGGCGGACGCGGCCAAGAAGATCATGGCCAAGTTCCCCCCCCCGGAAGGTCTGGACGCCGAGCAAACCGACGCGATTCTTGAACTCAAGCTGTACCGCCTGGCCAAGCTCGAAATCAAGATCATTCTTGACGAGCTGAACGACAAGCAGAAGCGCGCCCGCGAGGTGAAGCGGCTGCTCAAGAACGAGCAGAGCCGGTGGTCGATCGTCGAGAGCGAGATCAAGGAAATCCAGAAGACCTACGGGAAGCCCGACAAGCGGCGCACGATCATCGAGGCCGTCGAAGACGAGCCGACCTTCTCGGCTGACGACTTCATCGTCGATGAAGACGCCGTCGTGATCGTCACGCGCGACGGCTGGGTCAAGCGGCAGCAGCGCGTCAAAGACCTGAGCAAGACCAAGCTGCGCGAGGGCGACAGCGTGCTGACGGCTGAGTTCGGGTCGACGCGGGCGACGGCTGTGTTCTTTTCGAGCTTCGGCACGGCTTACACCTGCCGCATCGCCGACATCCCCGCGACGACGGGCTATGGCGAGCCGATCCAGAAGCTGTTCAAGCTCAAGGACGGCGAGCGCATCGTCGCGGCGTTCAGCCTCGACCCCCGGAATATCGGCGATATCGCAACCGACCCGAAACAGCCCGACTACTGCCCGCCGGTCCACGCCGTGGCCGTGTCGAGCGACGGCTACGCTCTGCGGTTCGGGCTCGACACGTTCCTCGAACCGAGCACGCGCAGCGGGCGCAAGTACGCACGGCCCAAGAAAGGCAGCGACGTCATCGGCGTCGCCGCGATCGAGGGCGACGAAACGATCATCGCCGCGTCACACCACGCCCGCGCGATCCTCTGCCCCGTCGAAGAGATCAACTACCTTTCGGGTGCGGGCAAGGGCGTGATCCTGATGAAGGTCGCCAAAGACGACCACCTGCTCGGCTTCATCGCCTCGACCGGCGACCGCGACCTGATGCGCGTGACGACCAGCCGGGGCGCGGAGCAGACGATCAGCACGACCAAGTACGAAGTGACCGGCCGCGGCGGCAAGGGTCGGCAGGTCATGAAGACCGGCCGATTCACGGCCGTGCTGCCGGAAGAGCCGAGCGTGCCGGCGGTGGTTGAATGAATGTATGACGCACTTTGACGAACAACGAAGACTACGCCGCCCGCGTCGGCCGCTCGATATCGACCGACACGACCGCCCAGATCGCGTCGGCGAAGTCGGGGTCGTTGCGCAACGACTCAATGTCGGACGGGTCGGGCGGCGACTGATTCGACGCGAGAACGTCTTCGAGATAAAGCTCGATCGCCTCGCGCGCCATCAGCATCGCCTCGTCGATCGTCGAACCGGCGGAGAAACAACCCGGCAAATCGGGCACGGTGACGCCGTAATCCGAGTCGGGATCTTTATGAATGGCGATGGGGAAAAGCATGGCTTAGCTCCAACCCGCGTCTTTCATGATACGTCGCCAAGTGCCCGTCGGCAGGTCCTTGCGCGGGTGCGGCACGACAATGCGCTGATCGGGTCGATCGGGATGCTTGAAGACGTGGTGGCTGCCTCGGACACGGTCCAGAAACCAACCGTCATCAAGCAACCGACGAATGATGTCCCGGCTTGACATGTTGTCATCCAATAGGACTTCTACACAAGACGCATCGATGTCGCCCGCATGCCACCCACTCTCACCGCCATCCTGCTGTTTGCGCTTGGTTTGGTCCTGCTGGTCGCGGGCGCTGACCTGCTGGTGCGCGGCGCGTCGCGATTGGCTGCGGCATTCGGTATTCCGCCGCTCATCATCGGCCTGACCATCGTCGCGTTCGGCACGAGCGCGCCGGAACTGGCCGTTAGCATCGGCGCCGTTCTGCGCGGGCAGGACAGCGTGGCGCTTGGCAACGCGGTGGGCAGCAATACGTTCAACGTGCTGTTTATCCTCGGGCTGTCGGCGTTGATCGTCCCGCTTCAGGTCGCGCGGCAGCTCATCAAGATCGACCTGCCGGTCATGATCGGTTCGTGCGTGTTACTTGTCTTGTTGAGTCTGGACGGGTTGCTTGGCCGAATCGACGGTGCTGTGTTCGCAACGCTTGTCGTGCTCTACACATTCATGCTGATCCGCATGGCCAGGCGATCGCCTGACCCGCCTTCGGTGGACGACGAATTCGTCAAAGAGTTTGGGCCGAAGCCGGCGGAAGGCAAGCCGCGCAACTGGCTCAATGCGCTGTTCGTCCTTCTTGGGATGGCGATGCTCGTCGGCGGGTCGCATTGGCTGGTCGGCGGCGCGACGACGCTGGCGCGCGTCGTCGGCCTCAGCGAGCGCGTCATCGGCATCACGCTCATCGCGGCCGGCACGTCGTTGCCGGAGGTGTTCACGTCGGTCATCGCCGCGGTGCGCGGTGAGCGCGACATCGCGATCGGCAACGCGGTGGGCAGCAACATCTTCAACGTCCTGTGCGTGCTGGGCGCCGCGGCGCTCGTCGCGCCGGACGGCATCACGGTTCCGCCGAACGTGTTGTGGGTCGATCTGATGGTCGTGCTGGCGACCGCCGTCGCGTGCTTCCCCGCGTTCATCACCGGGATGACGTTGAGTCGGCGGGAAGGCCTGCTCTTTCTCGCCGGCTACGTCGCGTATATCGTTTACCTGTTCATCGAGTCCAACGGAATGGACGTCCCATGACCACCACCGCACCCACCTACACCGCCTCCGACATCGACGTGCTCGAAGGGCTTGAGCCCGTGCGCAAACGGCCGGGCATGTACATCGGCGGCGTGGGCAGCGCCGGGCTGCATCACCTGGTCTGGGAGATCCTGGACAACAGCGTCGACGAGGCGATGAATGGCCACGCGACGCAGATCGACGTGACGCTGCACAAGGACGGCACGAGCATCACCGTCAGCGACAATGGACGGGGCATTCCCGTTGACAAACACCCGAAGGTCAAACGGCCGGCGGTCGAGGTGATCCTGTCGACCTTGCACGCGGGCGGCAAGTTTCGTGGGCAGAATTACAAGGCGGCCGGCGGGTTGCACGGCGTCGGGGCGAGTGTCGTTAACGCGCTGTCGAAGCAGTTGATCTGTACGGTCAAGCGCAACGGCGCGCGGTACGAATGCCGCTTCGCACGCGGGCGGATCACGACCAAGCTCAAGAAGCTCGGGCCGGCACGCGGAACGGGGACAACCATCTTCTTCCACCCCGACCCGCAGGTCTTTCCCAAGACCGAGTTCAACCCGGAGACGATCCGCAAGCGTTGCGAAGTGGTCAGCTTTCTGCACGGCAACGTCGTTGTGACGTTCGACGATCAGGTCAGTAAACAGAAGCACACGTTCGAGCACAAGGACGGGTTGGCTGACTACCTGCAGGCCATCATGTCTGAGCGCAACGCAAGGCCGGTGCATGACGCGGCGTTTACGTTGGAGAAAGACAACGGCAGCCGAATCGAGTTGATTCTGCGCTGGACGGAATCGACCGACGAACACGTGCGCAGCTATGTCAACTCGATCCCGACCGGCTCGGGCGGCACGCACGAAAACGGCCTACGCGCGGGCGTCGCCAAGGCGGTGCGGAATTACATCGAGACGCACAAGCTTCAGCCCAAGGGCGTGAAGATCGAGCACCAGGACATCCGCGAAGGGCTGACCGGCGTACTCAGCGTCTTCATCGAAGACCCACAATTCCAGGGGCAGACGAAGGACCGCCTGAACAACCCCGAGGTGTCGGCCGTGATCGACTCGGCGGTGCGGCCGGCCCTTGAGCAGTGGCTGAACCAGAACAGCACGATCTCCAACGCGATCGTCGCGCGGATCGTGTTGGCGTCCAAAGCGCGGCAAGCGTCGCGGGCCGCCGCGCAGCAGATCACGCGTAAGAGCGCGACCAGCGGGAAGCTCAATCTGCCGGGCAAGCTCAGCGACTGCACGACCAGCGACCCGAACCAGAGCGAGCTGTTCATCGTCGAGGGCGACTCAGCCGGCGGGTCAGCCAAGCAGGGCCGGGACCGCACGACGCAGGCCGTGCTCCCGCTGCGCGGCAAGGTGCTCAACAGCCATCAGGCAACCGATCGCAAGGTCTTCGAGAACAAGGAACTGAACAACGTCGTGACGGCGCTGGGCTGCGGCGTCGGCCCGGGGCTGGATGTCAACAAGCTGCGCTACGGCCGAATCATCCTGTTGATGGACGCCGACAGCGACGGGCATCACATCGCGACACTGCTGCTCACGTTCTTTTACGACTACCTCAAGCCGCTGATCGAGGAAGGGCGTGTGTATCTCGCGTGCCCGCCGCTGTACCGCATCGACATCGGCAAGCAGACACACTGGGCGGCTGACGACGCGGACAAGGAACGCATCCTCAAGTCGCACAAGAATGGCAAGGTCGAGATCACGCGGTTCAAGGGCCTGGGCGAGATGATGCCCAAGACGCTGTGGCAGACGACGCTCGACCCGAAAACACGTCGCCTCGAATGTGTCGAGATCGCCGACCCGCTCGAAACGGTGAACGTCATCGAAGACCTGATGGGCAAGGACGCGTCCGCCCGGTTCCGTTTCATCATGGACCGGGCGGAGGACGCGGAAGAGTTGGACGTTTGACCGCCCCAAAGCCCACCACTCCGGGGTGGGATCATTTGCAACAAACACATTCAGATCACTAAGCGAGCAACTCGCAAAGTACCCGCATAGTTAGCCGATCCCACGGCAGAGCCGTGGGCTATGTGCCGACGCGCGACGCCGGATCCTGCCGGAAGAACGCCTTCAACACGCCGTACAACTCCGCGTGTTTCTTGAGCATCTGCTTCGGCTTCTCGAAGAAGCACTCGACTGCGCACGCGAAGAACTCTCCCTCGTTGGTCGCGCCGTACTTGTCCAGCAGCGTCGCCCGGCCCTTGTCCGACTTTTCGCAGAGCGTCTCGTACTCGTGCGTCATGACGCGCGTCCAGTCGGCGTAGTCTTCGCGGCTGTGCAGCCTCGGCGTGCCGTCGACCAGATCGTCGGCCATGTCGAGCTTGTGGGCGAACTCGTGGAACACGACATTTCGCCCGTCGTCTTCGTCACGCGCGCCCATCAGCGCGCTCTGCCAGGAGAGCACGACCGGCCCGCGGTAGACAGCCTGCCCCAGCACGCCGTGCCCGCCGACGGGTGTGATCTCGCCGTGCTGAGCGCGAGTCGGTGCGCGGTAGGTCGCGGGGTAGAGCAGGATCGACGGCACGCGGCGGTAGTAGTCGTGCTCGATGTGCAGCGTGAGCAGGCACGCCTGCGCGGCGACGGTGACCTTCATCTCGTCAGTGACTTCGAGCCCGCCGCAGCCTTCCCAGTCGCGTTCGGCCACCACGATGCGCAGGTCGTCGCAGAGCTTCAGTTGCTCGTCGTCGGTCAGCGTGCGGAAGAAACGCACGTTGCGCTTGAGGTAACCGACCCACTCTTCGGGGAACGGCTCGGCCAACAGCTTGCGGCGACGTCGTTTGCGGAACCAGCCGAACACAAAGACCTCGTTTCAATGACTCGCTGGATTGGGTGCCTGTGAATAAGCGCAGCGTTTCACGAAACTGATCGTCCAACTCCGTGAAACGCTGCGCTTATTCACAGGCACCCGCGCGGCGCTTCACAGCGGTGGGGCAGACATTCCTGTCTGCCGTCCGCGGAATAGGCAGACAGGAATGTCTGCCCCACTTCTATCAAGTTGCATCACAATCACTAACGCCCTGCCCGTGTGTCGTCGTACGCATTGGCGATGATCTTGCGGTACTCAGCCCGCGCGTGGTTGTATGCGTCGATCGCGTCTTTCATCTCGTTTTGCGCGATGAAGCGTTCCTTTTGCGTCCACAACTGCTCGACCGACTTGAGGCACCACTGCGCACTGCGGCGTGACGGGTGGACCGGCTTGTCGCCGACGATCACCCACACGGGGTTGGTGTGCGAGCTGGGCAGGATGCGCAGCGCGACCCAACTGCTGCGGTCGATCTTCACGTTGTCGAACCGCACGTTGTTCCACGCGCCGTCGGCCTTGAGCGTCTTGCTCGCGGCTGGGTAACCGTTGATGACCAACTCGAGCTTGACGTTGCGCGAGTCGCCGAGGCGGGCGCGTTCGATGTCCCAGAACGGCTTCTGCTCGTAAGGCCGATCACGCAGGCTGGGGTTCGGCTGATCGTTCAAACGGGCGGCGACCTTGGCGGTGACGGTTACCGTGCGCGGCGCGTCGATGCGCAGCTCGCTTTTGCCGACGCCCATCTCGGCGTCGTTGACCTTGAAGTCGATGATGTGGCTCTTGCCGTCGCTGACGTAGTTGCGCCCCTTCTCGATCCCCTCGCACCACGCGTCGTAGTTCAGCTTGCCCTCGAGCTTGACGTACGATCGGCCGAGGCCGACACGCTCGCCGTAGATGCAGGGGAAGTCGGTCTCGCCGCTGATCCGCGCGCGGTAGCCGCAGTTGAGCGTGTGATACCACATGTTCAATTCCCACACGTAGGGCGTGTCCACCATCGACAGGAAATCGACGGCCGGCACCGTCGTGCCGTTCGGCCCCTCGACCATGTGGGTGATGTCAACGACGTACTCACACGCACCGATCGAATCCATCGGCGGGATCGCGTAGTTGGGCAGGTCTTTGCCCGGCACCTTCAAGCCCCAACCCGAATGCGCCGGCCCACACACCGCGCCCTGTTTCTGCGCCCACTTCAACGTATTCAAGCAAAGCGTCGGCCAATGGTTCTTAGACTCGCCGCCCGGCGGGATCTGGCTCTTGAGCCGCAGCAGACACAAATGCCCGCTGCGGTGCGAGCCGAACCCCGACACCTCGACGTCGTAGCGGAGCAGGTACGGGTGGTTCGAGACCTCGTCGATCTTGCCGGTGAAGAATTGCTTCTGGTAGTCGAAGCAAGGCCCCCACGTCAGGTTCGCGCCGACCTTCAGGTCTTCGCCCAGGATGTGTCGGAACATGTCCGGCGCGTGCACGCCCTCCGACGGGTTGTTGTAGTGGGCGCAGCCGGCCGCGTGGATATGGTGATCGCCCGACCACCAGCCGTCCTTGGCAGGGTCGACCCAGCGTTTGAGTTTGACGCTGAACTTCGCCGCGTCGGCACCGGGCTTGATCGACAGCGCCGCGTGGTGGGCCAAATACTCCGGCCCGCGTGTGACCTTGACGTCGTACGTGCCCGCGGGCAGCGCGATCTTCTCGCCGTTCGCCCGGT
>JANQSF010000034.1 GCA_028284155.1 Phycisphaeraceae bacterium | reverse complement strand
TTCTCTCCCGACGCCAAGGGAGAGAACGACGGCGTCTACGTGCCGTTCGGCGCTGTCCCATTCAACCTTGTCGCGTCGGGTGCGATCCAAAGGCTGACGGAGCGCAGCGACGTGGCGGTATACCTGGTCCTCGCGGCGCACTGTCGTGCCGGCACGTGGACGGCATCGCCAAGTCTGAATCGCATTGCCGAGTTATCCGGCGTGGGCTTGCGCACCGTGCCTCGCGCCGTCGATCGGTTGGTGCGTGCCGGCGTTGTGACGGTGGAGCGCGGCGGCGGAGCGGGGATCACGACGCGTTATCACTTGGTCACAAACTGTGCCACCATGAACGGCACAGTTTCCAGCAAAGAACTGCGCCAACAGGGTGGCATAGTTTCAGCCCTCAAACTGTGCCATTCAGAGGGCAAAACTGTGCCATCTAAGGGTGAAAACTGTGCCATCAGGGTGGCACAGGAAGATAGAGAAGAGAAGGAAGACAGCAGCAGGCCACTTGCTGCTGCTGACGAGAGCATCACGGAGCAGAACCGCCGCGCGCTCCAAGCCACTGGGATGGGCCGGTCGTCGGTGGATGAGCTTGCGGCGACGGCGGGCGTGACGCCCGCGTCGGTTGAAGTCGAGTGGCGGAAGGTACAGGCCAAGGGCGGCGAGATTGGTATGTTGGTCGAGAATCTGCGTGCACGTGCCAGGCAAGCGGTGGTCGCGGAGGCCGACGCGGAGCGTCGCGCCGCCCAGAAGCGGGCGAAGGCGCAGCAACGCGAGCGGGCGCAAGACGCACTCCTGCCGCTGGCGCGGGGCGTCGTGGCCGTCCTGACGGCGGCAGACCGCACGGAGCTTGGGCAACGCGGCAACATTCGTCGAATCGGGGACGAGACGGATCGGGTCGTGGCCATGGCGCGACACGTCCGCGTGTGCGGGTCGCCGAGCGGTGTCTGTTCGCCAGAACTGACGGCGGCGATCGGGGCACTCGACGCTTGGGTGGAAGCACACCTGGATGAACCTGGGGCTTGATAGACTTCACACGGATCAATCAAGCGAGTAACTACCGTCATGGCCTTCAGCGACAAACTCCGAAACGCGGTTGAGGCGAGCGGCCTGAGTCGATATCGACTCTGTCAGATGACCCGCATGGAGCAAGCTGCGATGCCGCGTTTCATGGGCGGGACCGGCCTAACGCTCGACTCGGTCGATGCGTTGTGTGAGACGTTGGGCTTCGAACTACGGCCGATCCCGAGCAAGCCGGTGGCGAATAAGCGCCGCGGCCGGCGTCGGCGATCCACCTGACGAGCAACACGAGAGGTATTGACGATGGCGACGGCGTACAAGCGGAAGGCTGACAAGCGGAACCCGAACAAGGCGTATCGCGTGCGCTGGTTTGACGCTGAACGCGGCAAGTGGCGCGATACGATCGGCGTTGGTACGAAGTCGGATTCTGAGGCGTTGGGCCGCAAGTGGGAACTGGAGGCGAAGCGTCGGGCGGAAGGGCTGACGACGGCGACCGACGACCACCGCCGCCAGCCCATTGGCGAGCACGTGGACGCATTCGTTGAGAGTATCGAGAACGCTGGGCGCAGCGATCTCTACGTCTTCCAGGTCCGGGCCCGGATCGAGCGGGTGGTCGCCGGCGTGAAGGCTAAGGTGCTAGGTGACCTTGATCCTGTACTGATCGAGCGGTTTCTTGCGGGGCTGCGGAAGCCCAAGGGGGACAGACACTCCGGCGCCACGCGCAACGAGTACGTCGGCAACCTCCGGTCGTTCACCAAGTGGGCCGTCGAGACGCAGCGTATTGAAAGTGACCCGCTTGTGCGGCTCAAACGCACGGAGCGGCGGGCGATGACGCTCAAGCACAAACGGCGGGCGTTGTCGCTGGACGACCTTGCCCGGCTGCTCATCGCTGCCGAAGAACGGCCCCTGATCGAGCTGGAGACCATCCGTCGCGGTCCGAATGCGGGCAGGCGATTGGCTAACGTGAAGCCTCACAACGCCGCCAAGGCGTTGCAGAAGGGCAGAGAACGGCGTCTGGCCTACTTGCTTGCCGCCTGGTGCGGATTACGTCGGTCGGAACTGGCGGCGCTGACATGGGGCGACATCGATTTGGACGTAAAGCCGCCACGTATCCGGCTCCGCGCCGAGACGACGAAAAGCAAGCGGGCGGATGTGCTCGCGTTGCACCCGCAGCTTGCGGACGCGCTGCGCGCGGCACGACCGACGCACGCCAAGGCCGATCAATGCGTCGTTAGCGTTGTCCCGTCGATGAAGGCGCTGTCGGCAGATTTGAAGTACGCCGGCATTGAGTACGGCGATGAGCGGACGGGCTACGTTGACTTGCACGCACTGCGCACAACGCTCAGTACGATGATGGCGGCGGCCGGTATGAGCCAACGCGCTCGGCAAGCGCACATGCGACACACGGACCCGCGGCTGACAGAAGGCACGTACATGGATGAAGCTTTGCTCCCCGTTGCGAGCGAGTTGGCGGCCCTGCCGGCGATACCCGATCGTCCTCACGACGATGCAGACGCGCAGCCGATTCCGCTTCGTGCAACCGGAACCGACAACGGGCGCGCAGCAAATGCGCAGCAAATGGCGCAGCAAAGCACCGGATTGAACGAGATCGATCGGGACGAGACTGGACCAAATCCGGCGCTCGGTTGGGCAGACGAAGACTTAGCCGACACCGATCGCAATGTCCGTAACTCCCGACAGGCAAGTGAGATTGAGATTGAACGGGACACGTCGAGACGACGCGAGACAGGTCGTCGATCAAAAGCGGGTGAAGGGATTCGAACCCTCGACATTCACGTTGGCAACGTGACGCTCTACCACTGAGCTACACCCGCGAACGGCCCTCAGTTTAGGCGACTTGGGGGGATCGGATCAAGTCCGAACAGGCGGGTTGACGGTCGAAGCACGCGGGGATAGGCTCTGGCCAGTGACAGGTGCCCGCCCCGTGTTGTCGAACGGGGCGGGTGAAAAGGGAAGTGAGGTGCGTGGCTCGACGGTCAGCCGTCAGGTCGCAAAGCCTCCGCGGACGCGCCGCCGTGATGGGCGTCGGGCCGACGATTCTCGCCACTGTTCAGCCTCGCAACGGGCTGAACGGGAAGGCCAGTCGGCCCGGACAAGCCCTCAGCCGGAAGACCTGCCTGCCACCGCCGTTTGGGTGTCCTCGCGATTTGGGACGCCGCGGTCAGGTCTTGACGGCCCCCGGTCAATTCCCCCGCAGCGCCACATGCCAAACCGCCCGGGCACGGTCTTCGAAGCACCTTGGGGGTTGCCCCGCGCGCATCGTGGCGAGGAGCGTTTCGCATGTGGATTCGTCAAATGGAATGGGTTGCTGTTGTTGTGCTGGTCGTGTTCGGCTGCATCGGCCGATCGGCCGACGCGGTGGTGATCGACTCGGCCAACGGGCTGGAGTTGGATGTCGAGTATTCGGCCGGCACTGGGCCGTTCGAGTCGTTCCTGGTGATTGATTTCTCCGAACACGGCGGCGACAGCGTCGCGTTCAGCTACCTGCACGACGGGTCGCAGACGAGTCTCGACATGCTCAACGACGTGTCGGCGGCCGGCGACCTGGCTTTCGATTTCAGCGTCTTCGACTTCGGTGGTGGGCCGATCGTGTTTGTCGATAACTTCACCTACCAGGCCAACGTCGGCAACGACGACTTCTTCTCCGGGGGCGGTTGGCGATTCGAGTTGGGGACGCTGAACGACCCGTCGATCGATTGGACGACGGCCGGCGCGGGCGTGTCCGACCGCGTGTTGACCGACGGGAGTTTCGACGGGTGGTACAACACGTTCGACAACGCGAACACGCCGAACGCGCCGCTTCGGCCGATCGGCAGCGGCGGGGCGGCGAGTGTGCCGGAGCCGGCGTCGGCGGTGTTGATCGGCGTTGGTCTTGCGGGCTTGTTCGCGCGGCGTCGATGAAGGTGAGCGGGCATGGCACGGATGCACAGCCTGAGTCGAACAGATCGGTTGCCACACTTTGGCTCTGCAAAGTGTGTCGGCACGCTGCGCGCTTTCACAATTGTCGAACTGCTGGTCGTCGTGGCACTGGTCACCATGCTCGTCGGCATGATGTTGCCCGCGCTGGGCAACGCGCGCGAGTCGGCGCGCTCGGCCAGGTGTGCGCAGCACCAGCGGCAACTGACGATTGCGTTGACGTCGTACACCGGCGACCACGACGGCCGTTTCGTCCCCAACCGCATGCACCTGCCGGACAATAGCGCCGCCGATTCTGACTACGTGGTCTGGTGGTTCGGTCGGGAACTGGGCGGGCTGCACGCGCCCTCGACGCCCGATCGGCCGTTGGACAAGACGCAAAGCCCATTGGCGGCCCGGCTGGGCGGTGATATCGACGCACGGCTGGCGTGCCCGGCCTTTCCGATTGGTAGCGACCGGTTCTACGCGAAGTTCGACCAGCGTTCCGCCCACTTCGGCTACAACGAAAGCCTCGCGCCGCTTTGGCATAAGGCCGACCCGCCGCGCAGACTCGATGAAGTAGCGAAGCCGACGCGCGTGTTCGCGTTCGTCGACGCCGTGCACATGGACGGCTTCCGCTTCACGCCCGCCGGCCAGGAGATGTTCTACGAGCCGCACTACGCGCAGCACTCACGCGTTCCGGGCTGGCGGACGGGCTTCGGCCACTTCCGCCACGCGGGCCGAGCGAACATCGCCATGCTCGACGGGCACGCCGCGTCGGTTGAGGTCACGCAGCCGGTGGTCGATTGGATCGAGGAGTCAGCGGTGGCCGACCTCGACGCGACGTTCGGGGCCGAGTCGGTTTACGGATTCGACTCGGGGATGTGAGAGATTCGGAAAGGCGACCGCGGATTGCGCGGATAGCGCGGATGGTTGAGAAAAAGTGTGCTGTTCCGACGTGATGGGATAGAGGTATCGGGAGGGCGAGGCTCCGTCCGAGCCGCGGGGCGAGCAAGACGTACAAGTTTTACCACGGCTCGGACGGAGCCTCGCCCTCCCACATAAGAGTCTCCATCCGCGGTCAAACCCTGTTCAACTTGTTCGCTAGCACAGAGGTCAATCCAACACCTTCACGCGCACGTTGCGGATCGCGACCTTGCTGCCGGGGTCGTGGGCCTGGAACGCGAACGTTCCCTTGCCGAGCAGTCGGCCTTTCATATTGTTAGGGCGTTCCGGCTTTTCGGGTTCGGTGTAATCGACCGTCGTCTTACCGTTGACCTTCAGCACGATGCGCTTGCCCTTGACGATGATGTGGTACGTCCACCATTCGCCGTCTTTCGCGGGCGCTTTCGTTATGTCCTTGATCGCGTAAAGGCTGCCCGTCTTGCGCGGGTCTTTGTGCGTGTTGTTGACCTGCGCTTCGTAGCCCTTGCTCGGCCAACCGGACTCCTGGTACTCGGTGTGGAAGTAAACGCCCGCGTTGGCGTTCGGCCAGGTCTTGACCTCGCACTTGAACTCGAAGTCCTTGAACTCGCCGCCGTTGACCTTGCCCGTGTAGAACAGGTGGCTGCGCTTGCCGTGCAGGATGATGTTGCCATCTTCGACCTTGCACGCTTCCTTGTTTTCGCTGGCTTTCCAGCCGTCGAGGTTCTTGCCGTTGAACAGCGTGACAAAGCCCTTCTCTGCCTTGTCCGCCTTTTCTGCCGCGAACGACGTAGCGGTCAGGACGAGCAGGGTGGCGGCGAAGACGGCGCGGGACAGGTTGAACATGGTGCATTTCCAGTGAGTCGTGGTTGAGGGAGGCCGCGTGCCGTACGCGGTGCGTCCAGATTGTACACGACGCGGAGAAGGTTTCATCAGTGTGTGCGTTTGGGTCGTGAAGTGAGCGTGTGTTTCGTGCCACGGCCGTGTCGGCCGTGTGCTACATCCAGGGCGATCCGCACGGCGGCCACGGCCGTGGCACGAAAGCGAGGCTCGAAGTACACCACTGCCAACGTTTGGCGGTCACGCCCGCGGCTCGTGGAGGCAGGCCGCCAGGTGAGCGACATAGTTCACCGGCGCGTGGTCGGAAAGAAAGCGGGCGGGCTTCAGGTCGAACAACTTGGCCCATTCGAGGGGGTTGCTCGGCCAAACAGTGTCGTTCGCGTCGCGGTCGTCCGACAGTTCTGCGTCGGACGGGTCGATCAGCAGCCGGCTGTCGCGTGTCAGTTGATGCAGTTCGCCGTGGTGGCGGTATCCGGGCGGGCCTTGCGGCATGGGCAGCGTTGTGACGATATCGCGGTTGTTGACGAAGCGCGCGTGCTTGACGCGGTCAATCGAATCGACAAACGCCTCGTCGCCGACGCGCGGGCAGCCGAACGTGACCAGCCCGGCGGGGCGGTGCACGGATGCGGCGAGCGTCGCCAGCGCGCCGCCGAGGCTGTGTCCAGTCATGAAGAGCGGATCGGGTAATGCGCCGAGCGCCGTCGCGACGCTCGGCCAAACCGCGTCGAATGCCTGCTTGAACCCGCTATGTACAACACCGCCGCTCGGCCAGTCGGTCCAGGTCAATGTGAGATTGGTCAGCCAGTCGCGCAGGTCGTGCGTGCCGCGGAAGACGAGGATGGTGAAAGGTTTCGTGTCGCCGTCGCGCGACGTGACGAGCAGCGCCTGCGTGCCCTGCTCACTGATGAAAACCGCTTCGTGTAAGCCGAAGCTCGCAAGGATCACGTCGCGCGGCGGGTCGAGCGCATCGTCGCCAACTTCGTCCCGACCTTGCCGGTAGATCAGCCGAGACAACTCGGCGCACCACCACGCCCGCACAAGCAGGTTGCCGTCGTCCGACGGATCGAACGCCGTCACGTCGTCCTGAAAGTAGGCGTTGGCCTCGCCGGGGCGAAACAGGGCGCGCCAAGAGTCGTCATGTGCGGTGGGCATCTCGCGTCAATTCGCCGCGGCGGTCGCGGCCTGATCGCGTTTCAGAGCGCGGTACTCGCCCCATGAAATAAGCCGGTCCTGGTCGTGATCCCAGAGCTTCAACCGCAGGCACTTTGCCACGTCCCAAGGCATCAGCGTCGTTCGGCCGGGCGCTTGCAGTTCTTCGAACTCGTCCATCGCCGTGGGCAGGTTGTAGAACGGGATCTTGTGGTTGAGGTGGTGGATGTGGTGGTAGCCGATGTTGCCCGTGAACCAGGCCATGACCGGGCTCATCGGGATGTAGCTCGACGAGTGCATCGCGGCGAAGACGTGGTCCCAGCCCGCGCGGTCGCGCAGCTTGACGCCCGGGAAGTTGTGCTGCGCGTAGAAGAGATACGCCCCCACGGCCGAGGCGATCATGCCCGGGAAGACGATCGCGAACAGCAGCACCCACACGTCGCCGAACACCAATGCCAGCGTGATGATCGCCGCCTGGAACAGCAGGGCGATGACGCAGTCGAAGTGCTGACGCGGGTTGATGAACAGCGGGCGGATCGTCATGCCGAACAGGAACACCGTGTAGAGCGCCATCGCGATCGTCACCGGGTGACGCGAGATGCGGTAGCCCACGCGCTGCCAGAACGACGACTCCTCGTACTCCTGCACAGTCATCGTCGGAAATGAGCCGATGAACCCGCCGTGCAACCGGCAGTTGTTCTTGTGGTGGTGGTTGTGTGACCGCGCCCAGATGCTGGGCGCGTTGAGCGCCCCGAGGCCGTAGAACGTCATGATGACTTTGGCGACCTTCGATTTCTTTAGGATGCTGCCGTGCTCGTAGTCGTGGTAGATGACGAACATCCGCACGAGCAGCAGGCCGGTCAGGATCGTCAGCGGGATGCGCACCGCCAAGTGCCAGTCGAAGCAGCAAAGTGTGAAGCCCGCCGCGAGCAGCACGGCCGTGCTCACCATCGCCCACCACGAACGCGCGGGGTCGTCTTGGGCGAACGCTCGGCTGTCCAGCAGTAGCTGTTTCGACTCTCGCACGTGCGGCGTCCGAAGGTGTTCAATAATGACCGATAATCAATAGTAGTCCATTCGGCAGCTTGTGTCCCCGAGGGTCAGTTTGCGTGTCGTTTGGCGTGTCGCGTCATGAAACCGGGGTCCGGTTTGCCCTGAAAAAGCCGAAGCGTCTCGCGGCCTTGGGTCGTCCCAGGCCGCGAAACGCTTCGATTGTTAACAGATTGTCGATGTCGCCCGCTCAACGCTTCGGCGGTGACGCCTCACGCACGACCGCGCCGTGTGCGTCGCTGAGCACGAGCAGCGAGAACTTCGACACGATGTCCAGCTCGTTCGTGTTCAGCGACGTGTAGTCGAACCGCCCGCGCAGGTCGGTGTACCCGTCCTTGTAGAACTTGACCTGACCGTTGTTCATGCGGGCGTACACCTTGACGTAAACCTTGGGGATCGGCCGACCCGTCGCGCGGTTGGTCACGCGCAGTTGGCCGTAGTTCTCGACCATCTGCACGGTCATCGCGTTCGAGTAGTACGGCGCCGACTTGCGCATCCCGCCGCCGACCACCTCGACCAGCACGTTGCGGTTATGCAATTCGGCCGGCAGCGGCAGCGTGACGTTCGGCTTGCCCTTGGGCAGCTTCACGACCTTCGTCAGGTTCGGCTTCACGTACGAGAATGCACCCGAGACCTGTTGCACGAACGGGTTTCGGCTGAACAGCATCTCGATGTCCATCAGGTAGTAGTTCAGTGTCACCTCGGACAGGTTCTGGTAGTCCACCGTGACCTGTCGCGACTCGACCTTCACCTCGAAGGTCGGCGACGACGCGGCCAGCCCGGTCTGCGCCTGCGTGCGGTCCTCGAGGTCGGCCGCCTTGAAGTTCTTGCCGTGGATCTCGTTGAGCTGGTGCGCCACGGCCTGGAATAGGTTCCGCCAACGATCGACCGGGTGGTCCGTGTGCTTGGCGACGATGCTCGGCGCGACCTTCGGGTCGTCGCTGTACATATCGATGTACGCGGCCATGTAGTCGTATTGGATACGCGTCGGCACGCCCTCGACGTTGACGGCGTTGAAGAACGCCAGCGCTTCGCCCACGCGGTCCTGCAACAGCATGAAATACGTCACCGCCAGCAGGTCGTCGTCGTTCAGCGTCCGCTTGTACGACAGCACCTTCATGAGCCGGTGGTACTGCTGGTTGAACCGGTCGTTCACGATTCGGCGGCGTTTGCTCAACTGGTGCGCCCGCGCGTTGACCAGAGGGTCGTATTCCATGTGCTGATACCAATGCCGAGTGACCGGGTCGATCGTCGCCAGCGGGCTGACCAGGTACTGCCCGCACTGACGCAGGAAGCCCTCGGAGTGGGCCATGTACTGCCGGATCGGCGGCACGTCGTTGTGGTAGATGCCGTACGACCAGAGCGTGTGGTGGTACGCGTGACGCTTGGCCAGCAGCGGGACGGCCCGCTGGAAGAACGCCTTGTCCCGCATCCGCCACGCGATCTTGCCCAGGTCGATCGCGTGCACGTTGTTCGCGTTCAGGTAGTCGATCACGTCGTCTTCGCTGCCGTGCTGGCTGATGTACTGCCACGAGTTCTTGTCGATCTTCGACAACTCGTTGACGACCTTCAGCGTGACCGGCTTGGCGAACGCGATCGCCTCTTCCCGCTTGGCGACGTGCACGGGGTAGTGCTCGTAGTTGCCCGCGGCCGGGAAGTAGAAGTAGTACTCGAGCGTCTGCGTGTGGTACGGCTGAAGGTTGATGTGCACGCTGCGCGTGTACTGACCGTTCAGCACCGGCATCGCGCCGACCGGCACCTGCAACAGGATGTCGAGCTTCTGCCGCGCCGACGTCGGGTTCGTCACCACGACCTGGCAGCCGTAAACCGTGTGCACGAGGAACTCGTCGGTCACGAACTTGTCCATCCGCTCGTTCTCGACCATCTTGTAGCGGTCGTCGCGTCGGAAGAAGTTCTGGTTGACCAGGATCGGTGTCGCCTCGTCCGGCGTGTTCGCTTCCTTGATCTGCCGGTGGTACACGACCATGTAGCTGCCCGGCTTGAGCGTCATCCGCGTCTTGTCGAACGCGGTCTTGTGCTCACCCGCCTCGAACGGGATGTCCAGTACCGACAGGGCGAACATCATCTCCGTGAAGTTGCGTGACGCTTCCGCCAGGTTCGTCGAGTAGAACGGCTTGGTCGGATCGTGTTGCGCCAGGTCCTTCCAGAACGCGTTGACGGTGACCAGGCTGGCGACCTGCCGCTCGATCGGCAGGTGGTAGTAGTTGTTCTCGACCCACTCCTTGGTCTTGTCTAGCTTGCGGTAGAGCTGTCGGACGGCCTTGCGGTTTTGCTCCTCGGCCTCGTACAGTTTGCCGGCAACGGCCCCCTTCCGACGGGCATTGCCGCGCAAGACGGCTCCGTCCATCTCCAGCGCATCGTCCGCATCGGCGAACTTGGCCGCGTCGCGCTTAGCATCGACTCGACGCAGGCTCTCGGACATCTTCTTCAATTCGGAACGCACGGCTGGCCGCGGCGCGCCGGGGGCCGTCGGCGTCTCGGTGGGAGCGGGCGCGCCTTCCGCGGCCGCAGCGCTCAGGTCGGCCAAATGATTGCGTGACTTCTCGCCGCTCTGACGGTATCGCGCCGTCGGCTTCGTCGCCGCCGTCGCCGTGCGGACACCCCACTTGTCACCCGTCTCCAGCGCACTGCCCTTGATCGCCGTCCCGAACAACTGGTTGAACCGGTCAACGTTCGGCGGCATCAGGTTGTAGAGATCGGTTACGTGGCGTGCGGTGTGCGCGCTCTCGCCGTCGAGATGACGGGCCAGCAGCACGCGCTCGACCATGTTCAGCCGGGCGTATGCCCATGGCTCGACGTAATGCTTCAGGTCGTTCCCGAGAAGCCAATTGTCGAGGAACGTCTTGTCCTTCTTGTTGGCCAGGTAAGGCTTGACCACGGCCTTGAAGAACTTGGGGTCCTTCTTATAGATGAAGAAGTTCAGCTCGTGACAGGCGTACTTCGAGTAGAGCGTGCGCTTCTCATCGTCCTTCATCTTCGGCCAACGCAGGACGAACCCGAACTCGACGAGCGTCGGGTTGCCGCTGAGCGTCGCGTACAGCGTGTAGACGCGGGCGAGGTTGTCGTACGCCTCGAACTTGCCGCTGGTGATGTCGTCGAGCACGAACTGGTCGTTCTTGCCCACGACGGTGATCTGCTTCTGCTCGGTGTAGTGTTTCTTCGGATCAAGACCGTCGCTCAACCGCAGGTCGAGGTGATCGGTCTCCGGTTGCGGCAATGAGACCTGTCGGTACACCGTGCTCGTCGGATCGACCGCGACGACGTGGATGTGCTGGTGTGTGCCGAGTTGCTCGCGGTCGATCTCGATCACGCCGTTCTTGTCCGGCGTGAGGTTCAACAGCACGGCCGAGGTGTACGCGAGGTAGTCGAGGCTGGCGAAATCGCCGCGCTGTGGCGCGGGCGGCGGCGCCGTCTTAGGCCGAGCCATCGTGCCGCGTCCTTCGCCGCCCGAACCAAAGAAGCCGGCTTTAAAGTCGGCGTTCTGCTTGCCGGTGTTCGTGTCGCGGATCGCCCACGGGTTGAGCAGCACGCCCGGCCGCTTGAGCATGTTGCCCGGGTACTTCAGCGCATATTTGCGGTCGAGGATGTAGCGGAATTCGTCGCCGATCTGACGACCGGCCAGGTAGACCGTCTTGGCTTTGGCTCGCTGAATGAGGTACGGCTCCGGCGCGCGGACGCGGCTGATGTGCGCGAACGGGTCGTAAGCCGGCCGTTGCCGCGTCGCGAAGACATGGACGCGAGCGAACTTCGTCGCGTTCGCCAGCTTCACCGTCACCGCCTTGTCGTTCGCGTTCAGCGACACGATGTGCAGTGGGTCGAGCAGGCGGCGTTGCAGCAGGTGGTAGTCGCCCATCACGTAGCCGCTGCGCGTGTCGCCCTCGGTCAGCCGCAGCGTGACGTGCTGCTTCGTTGGCTTGATGTAAAGGCTGTACAACCCGCGCGGCAGGTCGTCGATATGCAGCGAACCGTTCTTGAGCTTGACCGACTTGAGCACGTCGGCTGAGAACGTCCCGCCGCGCATCTCCAGCAGCGACAGGTCGCTGGCCTTGACCTGCTTCGGGTTGAACGCGACGGGGATGGTGATCGGCTCGCCCGCTCGGCCGTACACGTTCGACGCGTGCGCGACGCGGTCGTGACGCAGCGGCCAGGTGTGGCTTGTCCCTTCAGGGCCGCGGGCCGTGATGTGCGTGATGTTCGCCAGCGGGCCCATGTCGATTCGGCCGGCCGCGTCGGTCTGCAACGTCACGTTCACCTGGTCTTTGAAGTCGCGGTGTTTGACGGCCAGGTACACCGAACGCTTCGGCTTCGCCTCGCCCGTTCGGCCGAACAGGTCGACCTTGTACGACCCGTCGACCAGCGACAGGTGCAAGTCTTCGACCTTCTCGGTCTGCGCGATCTGGTTGAGTTGGAAGCTTTGCCCGGTCGCGAGATTGACCTTCTTGGCCTGGCTCAGGTTCTGCACTTTGGCGGTCAGGCTGAAACTGACCTGCCGCAGACGCGCGGGCGTTTGCAGTTTGTAAACCGACTCGCGGTCTTCGTAGACCTTAAATTCGGATACTTCCTTGGTCGTCTGCACGCCGTCGGTGTCGACCGACGTGATCGTGAGCTTGACGTCTTCCAGCACGTCGAGTGAAACGGGAGTGCCGTTGAGTGTCAGCGACGGGCGGACGACGACGGTCGCCTGCTTGCGGCTCAACAACGACTCGCGGTCAACGTAGATGCCCGCGTGGAGCTGGTAGCTCTCCGACGAGTGACTCAGGTTCGCCAGCGACGAGTAGCCGTCGGCCGTGACGACGACTGGCACGACGCCCGGGCGATTCGAGTACGGCACGGTTATTCGGCCGGTCTTGTCCGTCTCATACGTCTGGCCGCCGACACGCAGCGTCGCATTCTTGACGTGCTGGTTCTTTTCGTCGAGCACGGTCACCACATGACCCGCGCCGCCCATGCGCGACAGGAAGTGATACTTGCCCTTGCGCACAAGCATTCGGCTGTTCTTGCCGTTGCCGATGAAGTCGATCACGTACACGCCGCGGCCGGTGAGCTTGGGGAACGCGAAGTGACGCTTCACACGACGCAGCGGCGGCTCGTCGTACTTGAATGTCTGTTCTTCGTTTGCGACCAGCCCGTCCAGCGTGATGTCCGTGTCGATCTCCCGCAGGTTCATGCGGTAGTAGGCCGTCGTGTTGACCTCGTATACCTTGACGATCAGCGTCTTGACGTTCTTCACATGCAGGTCAACCGACACGGCGTCGTCGGGCGAAAGCTGCGTCTTGTTCGTGAACGCGAAGTCGAGATCGACGCGGTCCTTGAGGGCCTGGTAATAGCTCGGCGAGAACGTCGAGTACCACTTCTCCAGATCGCCCAGCCCGTTGAGGACTTTGGATTCAGCCAGCGCGACGTTCAGGTAGCCCGGCTCGATGTACGTCTCGTATGGCTTGATCGAAGTCTCTTTGACGAAGAAGTGCAGCAGGTAGTCGCGCACCAGTTTCTCGTCGTTGCCGACCGTCGGCAGTTGCGTTTGGCCGGAGTAGTTGGCGCTCAGGTTGGCCGCGTACCGCTTGACCTCGGTCCGGTTGATCCACTTGTGATTGACGTAGCCCATTCGGCGGGGCAACTGGATGTACGTCATGAAACGGTTCTTGTTGTACTCGCCCTGCGTGCGGTCGAACAGCAGGCGGTGATAGAGCACGTGTGCCTTGAGCGAGTTGTGCGCGGGCGACAGACGGGTCACGAACGCCCACAGGCGGTCGAGATACGCGCCGTACGCTTCCGGGTCGTTCCGCCAATCGATGTCGGCCTCAGGTCGAAGCTTGGTGATGTAGGCGTTGATGAACCCCGAGTAGTTCAACCACTTGCCCTCGATCTTCAGCAGCGCCTCGAGCTGCGCGATCGTCATCTTGCCGTGGATCGGCAACTGCCCGAAGCTCGACGTGTATCGGCCGTGGATGTCGGCGATGACCAACTCGGGCAGACCGGGCACGTCGGGCCGTTGCAGGCGACGCAGCAGGTTGTGGCGCTGCTCGTCGCTGAGCTTGCGCTGCGACATGCGCTCGAGCGCCGAGTCCTCGAAACGACTCATGTTGCTGTAACGCAACGCGTGCGCGGCGAGCCTGTCCCACGCAATCAGGTTCTGGTCGAATTTGCTCGGCAGGTTGACACCGCGGCCGAGGCTTTCGCGTTGATGGTTGAATTGAAGATTCAGGCGTTGCCGCAGGTAGTCGAGCGTGGCCTTGTTGTTCTTGTCGTAGGTGAGCAGCGCCTGGCGGTGCTTGATCTCCCACACGCGTTGCGTGTGACCGTGCCGGGCGATCCACGGCTTGAGCAGTTCCTCGACCTTGTCGAACTGCTCGAGGTTCTGGTGATGCAGCGCGTGGTAGTAGTAATAGTCGCGCGTGCCGGGGATGAGCTGTTTGAGCGCGTGCTCGCGGTTCTTCGCCAGGGCGAAGTCCTCGATGTAGCCGATCTCCTGCCCGCTGATGCGGGTCGGAAGCAGGCAGGCGAGTGTGACGGCGAACAGGACGGCTGCGTGACGCAGGGCGAAGCGACTCATGGTCGTCTCCATAAAGATGACAGGAACACCTGACAGGTTGGTTGGCAGGCGGCCGGGCGAATGACCCATTGCGCACGCCGTCGGCCCCACAGGGCCGACGCGCCCGGTCGCCGTACCTTTTACAGACGCGTGACAATCGCGTCAGTTCAATCGACTTTGCCCAGCCCGCTCGACCTTCATCGGCCGCCGCACGCCGCCCGACCCACGCCCCCGGCCGCCCGCCCCCTTATCGGCCCCCAACTCCGCCGCCGCTCGCGGCTTAGCGCTCCGCCCAAATCACCACATCACCAATTCCCAACTCACTTCCCTCTCACATCCAAACAAACCACCTCGCCCCGCGCCGACCTGCAATACAGCAGGCCGTTGGCCAACACCGGCACGGTCCAGCACTTGCCGTCCAGCACCTTCGCCCGCGCCGTCGGCTCGAACCCGCTGGTCGACGCCGGCGCGACGACCAGTTCGCCCCGGTCGCTCAGCAGCACCAGTGTTTTGCCCACAGCCATCAGGCTGCCGCAGCCCAGCCCTTTCTCCTGCCACTTGAGCTCGCCCGTTTTCCAGTCCATGCAGCGCACCTGCACGGCGCGCGAGAAGTGCGAGTTGCCGTGAAAGCCGTACAGGTGCCCGTCGATTAGCACGCAGTTGTTGAAATGGTTGGCCATCTCCTTGTTTTCGTACAGCTTCTCCAGCGACGAGCCCGTGAATCGGAACATCGCGCAACCCCGGCCGTACCCCGTCGAGATGAAGATCTGATCACCCACGATCATCGGCGTCGTCGAGTTGGTCGAGAACCGCGTCTCCCACTTCGACTCCGCCAACGTCGTGCCGTCGGCCGCGTCGAACACCGCCAGGCCGTCCGTGTTCAGCACGACCACGCACGTCCTGCCGCCGTGCTCCATCGGCACGGGCGAGCCGTACGCCATGCGGTAACGCTTGCTCTTCCACACCAGCCGACCCGTCGTCTTGTCATACGCGGCGGTGTGACCCGCCTCGACGATCACCAGCTTGCCCAGGATCAGCGGCGAACACGCGTAGCCCCACTCCGGCGTCTTGATGTTCAGGTCGTTGCCGCACTTGGTCTGCCAGTGGATCTTGCCCGTCTTGACGTCAAAGCAGAAGAAGTCGCCGTCCTTGCTCACGGTGTAAACCCGATCGCCGTCGACCGTCGGCGTCGCGCCCGGCCCGCCCTCATAGAACCGGTCGATCAGCGGGCAGTCATACGTGTGCGACCACAGCGTCTTGCCCGTCGCACTATCAAAGCAATAGACGGTTTCCTTCCCGTCGCGCTTCCTGCCGTCGTGCCCGAGCGTGAACGCCCGCCCGTCGGCCACGGCGAAGCTGCTGAACCCGACGCCCACCTTCGCCCGCCAGACCTCCCTCGGCCCGTCGTCGCCCCAGTCGCTGTTGATCGCCTTCTCTTTGGAGATCCCGTCGAACGCGACGCCCCGCCAGCGCGGCCAGTCCGACGCCCTCGACTCCGCGACCGCCGCCAGCATCACCGCCAAAGAGCACACACCAAGCATCCATCGCGTCATCGGAAGTCTCCAGGTTCCAAGTCGTTCATCAAGCCAACAGGCCCCTTCAGCCCCGGGCTTCGCCCGGGGACCATCGCCACTTTCAAGTCCGAGCTTCGCCCAAGGCTCGCGCCGCCGCCTCGGGCGGTGCGGCAAGTATAAACCCCAGCGCAAGAATTCCGCGTCGCCAGAACAACATGTGCGCCGCCCGCCGCGCCCTGACATGGCAGATGGCCCCTTTCTCCCTCCCTCCACGCGAAACAACCGTCGTAATGCAATGCCCACAAGCGGCTTACGCAATTCGGCCCAAATGTCACCCTGACATACCGTTCCTTCTTCTCAGCCCGCCAGCCCCGATCCCGTGTCAGGCCAGCCGCGCCCCCGCCACGCCACATGACAGCCCACCACCCGCCGCCGCGGGCCGCAAACGCCGATCGGTATGAGGAAAAACGTCGCGCCACATAGGGGGCGCATCGTCAGGTTCGTGCGCACGAACGCGCTCATTCGTGACGTTTTCAATAGCGCGTACCCGCATCATTCAATAACGTGTCCTCGCAGAATCGGATCAGCCGGTGCCCTCGCCGGGCGGGCCGTCCCGGCCCGCAACGCCGCCGCGTCCACAAACATCCCGGCCCGCACAGGCGATCGCTACCACAGATACGTCCCCGGAAAACCGGGGCTGGCTGGGTAGTTGCCGTTAATAACCATGCGCGGTTCGATGTCGTCTTCTGAACGCACGACGCTGTGACCGTCGGCGAACGTGATGGGTTGGTCGGTGGTCTGCCAATCGTCATAGGGCGTGGCCGTCTGGAACAGGCCCCGCCCACCGTGCGAGACCTCGTGCAGGCTGTTGGCGTTGTAGTAATTCAACCGGTGCGTGATGAACGTCGTGTCGGAGGCCGTGTCGGTCATCGCGGTGGGGGCGGGCGGTTCGCCGTTGAGGTAGGTGACCGTGCCGCCGGGGCCGCCGTTGAAGCCGGCCATCCACATGTAGGCGGTGTAGACGTACGCGGCGTTGGTGTCCCAGCCGCCGTACGCGCCGGAGCCGGACAGCCAATCGTGGCGCTGGTACTCGCGCAGCGGCTGCGAGCTCACCTTCGCGACCAGCGGGCAGACCATGACATCGGTGTTGCCGATGTAGTCGTCACGCATGGCGTGCACGGTGTTGAGTTGGGCGCCCTGTTGGCGTTGGTAGTCGGGCGAGTTCTCGTTGCGCGGCGCGAATCGGCCGTTGTTGTCGGTTGCGTAGCCGGTCTGCGCTTCGTGCTGCTGCCGCATGTTCGACAGGCAGATCGCCCGTTGCGCGTTGGTGCGGGCCAGGTTCAGCGCGGGCAACAGCAGCGCGATCAACAGCACGATGATCGAGATGACCACGAGCAATTCGACAATGGTGAATGCGGCGCGTCGTTGCACTGGCGGCCTCCGGACCCCTCCCGCCGAGCGGTTCATTCTATCCGCAACCGAATGGGCGCATCCGAACGTCCCGCGGCGGCGGTGCGCGTTACTCCGAACCGGTGTAGCCAATCCCCGGCACGACGGACAGGTCGACGAAGCCCGCACTGCCGCCCGTCTGGTACGAGCTGACCTGCGCCGGCTCGGTCTCGACCAGCTTGTAGCCTGTCGGCTCGTTGCCTTGGCTCGTCCTGTGTCCGTGGTTGAGTCTCCGTACGCTGGAGAACGTCACGCCCTGGGCGTCGCGTGCAAGACCCTCATGTCGGAAGTCAGCTTGATGTTTCGGGGTGTTGTCAACGTCCGGGCTCACGCCATCCCAATCGCCGACTCCGGGGATCAAATCCGTGGGGTCGAACTGTTTGGGTCGATCGTTCGCCCCGCCTCCCTCGCCGTTCGAATCGCCGACGACGGGAATCCAACCGGCAGCGCCGTACGCGAACGGTTGAACGTCTTGCGCGCTGGCGTTGTCGGTATCGGGCAGGTACCACTTGTTCGTCGACGGGTCATACAAACCCCGCGCGTCGGCCGACGACGGTCCGTACGCTTCGGCAAACATCGCCGTGTTCGACGTGCCGTCGGCCATGACGGCTTGGCTGGCGACCGGCTCGGTGTCAATCGCCATCTCGCTGACCATGAGCGTATACGCCATGCCGTCGGTGATGCCACTGCCGCTCATCAGCACGCGGCTCTCGAGGGCGTCGAAAAAGCGGGCGTTCGTGTTGTCGCTGCTCTTGTCGCGTCGCATCGTGTGTCCTTTCGCGTGACGGGGGTTTCGTCTGGCAAACCCAAGAGGTGCACAAACCATGCCAGTTGCCGCGACCAGCTTTGGCAAGGCGTCAGGCCGGTTCGAAGACCTCGGCGCGGGCGATATTGCCCAGCCTCGTCGGTGGGTCGTCCCCACACCAAGCGTGCGATACGTCCCGGTCGGATCGCGATCCGGTACACTTCAGTGATGAACGAACCCCTCCTTGTCGAACACCCCGCCCGTCGTTTTGTCGGTTTGGCCACGCCGTTCATCCATGGCAGGTCGCCCGAAACGAACGCGCCGCAGATCATCGGGCCGCTATGGGAGAAGTATGGCCAATTCATCGAGATACTCGACGCGCTGCCCGATCGCGTTGACCCGGCCGCTTGCTACGGCGTGATCTGGGGCGAGCCGGAGGCGCAGCGGTCGCACAAGCATGAGCTGATGTACATGGCCGGTGTCGAGGTCAACGCAGACAGACCGATAGGCGACCTGCCGGAAGGGCTGACGTCACGCGACCTGCCCGCCTGCACGCTCGCCGTGTTCGAGCATCACGGGCCGATCACCGAGATCCGCCGCACGCTCGACGCCATCTACGACGGCTGGTTGCACGAGGACAAGTACGAGCATGCGGAGGTCGTCGATCTCGAACGCTACGACGAACGGTTCGATCCCTGCGGCGACGCGTCCGTATTCGACTACGCGATTTCCGTGCGTTTGAAAGATGAGTCTGCCGCAGTGGCGTCGAAGTGAACGGGCATAGAGAGTCTTCAAGTCAAGCGTCGCAATGGGGGGTGCCACACTTTGGCATTGCAAAGTGTGCTTGGTGAAGGACGCCTGTCCACATCTCACACACTCTGCGGAGCCAAAGTGTGGCACCCACAATTGAAGGTCTGAACGTATTCTAAGTTGGGATGCGCGATTATTCGGACGTTGCAGTTGAGTGGGCGCGATGACGTGCGGGCGGTCGTTGCGCCTCCGCCGAAGCCTGACGAGCTTGTAGCTGCACGAATCGCAGTTCAGCGCCCCGTGCTGGCATTGTCGACGCATTTGGCTGAAACCGCTCTAGCGGACAGGTGCTCAAAGTGTGTGGCGCAGTGGTTTACGAATGATGTGCGGAGGTGGGGCGGCCGATACAGGCATCACCGGGTTTGCCCTAATCGTCCCGCGCCCGCGCGGGCTGAACGTTCGGCAGCCAGGCGTTTCCCGCTCGACCCTTATGACGTTTCGACGCGATGATTTCGGTTCGACCTCCAGCGACGGCGCACGTCGTGGCATGAGGCTGCGCACACGGCAGGCCCTGTGGATGGGTACGGCGACCGTGCTGATCATCCTGCTGGTGGCGTTGCCGGGCGTTTGGCTGTTGCGGCAGAACCTCAAACAATCGATCGACGAACGGGTCGTCAACGACGCGGTGCGGCGGCGTGATCGTGTAGCAGACCAATTGCATTTCGAGCGTGAACGAGCCGCCTTGGTGGCCAGCCGAACCCGCCTACGTCGCCTGATCGAACAACACCTGGACCGTCAACTCGACGCGACCGGTTTGCAAGACGCAGCCGGCCCGATCTTGCAGGACGCACAGCGCAGCAGCGACTCGACCGTCGGCGTCCGTGTGCTCGACCCTGCGGGGCGCTGCGTGATCTCGACCAATCCGCGCGATTTGAATGAAGACGAGTCGGCGTCGAACCTTTTCACGCGCGGCCGAGACGGTTTCTTCTACGACCTGCCGCGAGAGGTCGAAGGGCAATGGGTCGCGGATGTGGCTGTGCCGTGTGCCAGTAACTCGGGTCGCCCGCTCGGCGTGGTCGTGCTGACCGTGCAGAACCATGCGCTGCGTGCGATCCTTTCGTCGGCCAGTGGGCATTACGAGTCGGGCAGGTACGACCTGGTCGCACAGAGCGGTGACGACATCTTGCTTGTGCTGCCGACGGGCGAATCGCCGACGCCGCAAAGGATCAAGGCCGAAGCATCGACATTGTTCCGCCAGGCCACCACCGGCGGAGCGGGCTTGACCCGTCAGGCCGGGGACAGCGGTCGCTACTGCCTGGCCGCCTTTGCGCCGGTCGACTACGAAGGCTGGGTCGTCATTGCCAAGGCCGACGAGGCCGAGGCGTACCAACCGCTGTTCTGGATGGGCGTGACCACGTTGGCAACGACGGCGGCCGGGATGGCGACGTTGATCCTGCTCGCCTGGCTGGCCGCGGGGCGGATGACCGCCCCGATCATCAACGTGAAACGCGCGATCGATCAGCTCGCGGGCGACCATCACGACGCCCGTGTTCAGATCGATGGGAACGACGAGTTGGCCGACCTGGCGCGCGGGTTCAACCGCATGGCCGACCACCTCGACGTCAGCCAAGCCGCGCTTGAATCAGAGATCGCACACCGGCGGCAGACGGAGGCCAAGCTGCGCGACACCGTCGGGCAGTTGGAACAGAAGACAGCCGAGATGGAACAGTTCGTTTACACCGTTTCGCACGACCTGAAGTCGCCGCTGGTTTCGCAGTTGGGTTTCGTCGACTGCCTGCGCGAGTCGTTGGAAGACGTGACAAATGACGACGCGCGAACGTCGCTCAACTACATCGAGCGCAGCGCGCACCGCCTGTACGAGACGGTCGACGACCTGTTGGAACTGAGCCGAATCGGCAGAATTCCGATGAGACTCGAGCGCCTGGCGCTGGCGTCGCTCATCGCCGAGGTGGGCGACGAGATGCGCCCGCGGTTCGACGAGGCGGGTGTTCGGTTGGAGTTGTACGACGGCTCGGCTTCGATCGACGCCGACGCCAAGCGCATGCGGCAGGTCCTTGAGAACCTGCTGACCAATGCGTTGAAGTACGGCTCGCAGCCGAGCGACGGGTCGGAGCCGGTCGTGCGGGTCGGCGTCGAGGTCGAAGGCGACGAGACACGGCTTTATGTGCGCGACAATGGACCGGGCATCGACCCGCAATATCACGAGAAGGTGTTCGACCTGTTTCAGCGGCTGGACACGTCAGATGAAGGCACGGGCGTCGGGCTGACTAACGTGCACCGCGTCGCGCAGGTGATGGGCGGGCGGGCGTGGGTGGAGTCGCAGGTCGGTCGGGGCGCCACCTTCTGGATTGCCCTGCCGCGCAGCGCGGCAGGCCGTGAGCCGCTTGCGGCCTGAGTGAATCATGAAGCAGCAAAGGAAATGAGTCCGGCATGCAAAACGAAACCACGCAGTTCCTGATGATCGAAGACGACTCCGGGCACTCGGTTCTCTTGAAGCGGGCGTTCAAGCGGTGCGGTGTCGTGGACAACCTGTCGCACATTGGAGACGGCGAAGAGGCGTTGCGCTACCTCGGCGGGGAAGGGGAGTACGCCGGCCGACCGTTGCCGGATGTCATCCTGCTCGACCTGAACCTTCCGAAGGTCAACGGGCTTGACGTACTGCGTGCCGTGAAGGAAGACGTCGGCCTCAAGTCGATCCCCGTCGTCGTGCTGACGACTTCTAGTAACGACCATGATCGGGACACCGCTTACGACCTTGGGGCCAACAGCTTTCTCACCAAGCCGGTCGAGTACGAACGCTTCGTGACGATGATCGCCGACGTTCGGCACTACTGGGCCGATGTCAACTGCCACTCGAATGCCCGGTTCAACCAGGACGCCGCGTGACGTTACACATCACGACAAGAGTACGGAAGGGCCTCGGCCATGAAGGACGACACAATTCAATTTCTGATGATCGAAGACGACCCCGCGCACACGATGCTGCTGAAGCGTGCCTTCAAACAGTGCGGCGTGGTCGAAGACCTGTCGCATCAGAGCGACGGCGAAGTGGCGTTGCGCTACCTCAAGGCCGAGGGCGAGCACGCTCAACGCAAGCGGCCTGACGTGATCCTGCTCGACCTGAACCTGCCGAAGGTCAGCGGGCTGGAGATCCTCAAGGCGGTCAAGGCCGACGACACACTCAAGACGATCCCGGTGATCGTGCTGACGACGTCCAGTGCCGACGACGACCGCACTGCCGCCCACGAGCTGGGCGTCAACAGCTTCCTGACCAAGCCGATCTCTTACGACCGGTTCCGCGAGATGATCGCCGACGTCCGTCACTACTGGGCCGACCTGAACCGAAACGCGAACGACGCGGCGATTCGGGACGCGGCCTGACACGGCCGAGTTGCGACATTGTTCGTGGGGTGTGACCTTCGTGCGGGTCTTGTCAAGGCTGGGGTGTGCTTTCCCCCTTTGACTCTCCCCGACGAGGTGGTGCGATGTGTGTTGGCCAGATTCTTCGTCGCGCCGTGCTGGCGTGTGTGATTCTGTTGAGCTTCGCGGCCACCGTTTACGCCGAGCGTCAGCAGCGCTGGATTTACGCGGGTCAGTCGAACCTCGCCGGCTTCAACGGGTTGAGCGAAGTCGTCACGGGCAGGACGCCCGGGCTGCGCCTGTTCGAGGCGCGGTCGGGCATCCCGGGCACGCCGATCCAGTCGTGGCTCAAGGACGACCCCTGGCAGGAGCGCCCGAAGACGGGTTGGAAGCTGCTCGAAGCCACGCTCAAAAAACAACCCGACGTCGAGATCGCCGGGATGGTCTGGTACCAGGGCGAGAGCAACACGCAGGACGACGCGCACCTCTATGAAAAGCGTCTGAACACGGTCATCGCCAACATGCGCAAGCTCGTGGGCAAGCCGAAGCTGCCCGTCGTCGTCGTGCAATTGGCGACCTGCCGAAAGGGCGACTGGGGCTGGGCGATGGTGCGCGAGGCGCAGCGTCGCGTCGCGTTAGACGACCCACATGTTGAGATTGTTTGTGCGCTCGACCTGGAGATCGGCGACAACATCGTGCACCTGAGCAAGGCCGCGAAAGACGAGGTCGGCCGACGGCAGGGCATGGCGGCGTTGCGGCTTGTGTACGGTCACAAAGACGTGACGTTCGGCCCGCGATTCAAGCGGGCGTTCTTCACCGACGCGCACCGGCAGGTCGTCGTGGTCGAGTTCGACGACGTGGCGGGCGGGTTGAAACTGGGCGAGGGTTGGCAGCAGGGTTTCTCGGCCGTCAACGGGTTGAAGTTCGGCAACGACCTGAAACAGTGGGGGCCACCCAGCGGGCTGCCCGCGATGCGCGACGCGCTGATTTGGCCAAGCCATGCGCAGCTCATCGGCACGACCCGCGTGGCGTTGCTGTTCGACAAGCCGTTGAGCACCGATGCGCGCATCGGCTGGGGCATGACGCCCAGCGCCTGCATCGGCCCGCACCGTTCGTGGGACATGCCGATCACCGGCGTGACGGACGACACGGGCATCCCGGCCGTCGCGTTTGCGCTTTCACCGATCGCGCCGAAGCCAAGCGATGTCAAACTGCCCGACATTGTCGAACCGGCCGGCGGCGGTTTGAAACCGATCGATCTGAGCAGACCGTTTCAGATCGCGTTCAACGGCATGGGCCGATCGCGGACGGGGATGCTCGGGCCGAACGAGCGGGCCGGCGCACCGGGTTTCGAGCAGGCGTATTGGAACGGCGTGCACGCGGGGCTGGAGGCGCACTTGCGCGACAGCCGCGGGCGGCTCACGCCGATCGGCATCCACACGGCCTGCTGGTACGCGAGTTTTGTCGGGTCGGACGCATCGCCCGACCATCGCCTGCTCGGCTCGTACAACCGCGACCGCAACTCGCCGCAGCGCGTGGTCGGCCTGAAGCCGAACACGCCCTACGACATCGTCCTGTACCACCACATGCCCGACCGCGCCGACGAGGCCGTGTCGTACGCGGTCGGCACGCCGATCATGCACAAGAACGGCCGAGTCAAGGGCGTCAATGCGCAGACGACGGTCATCATGAAACAACCCGTCGGCGACGCCAAGGCCGACAACCCGCACGCATTTGCGCGCTACGTCGAAGCGACGAAAGCGAACGGCTACACCGGCAACTACCTCGTGCTGCACAACATCAAGAGCGACGAGCGCGGCGAGATCCTCGTTTGGCCGACGCCGACCAAGAAGGGCGGGCGCTGCCGGTTCACGGCGATGCAGGTGATCTATCGCGGGGAGGGGTGATCGTGGAGCGGAGTCGGTTTGATGTCATAGCTGACTTGACGGGAGAATCAACTCTTCGTTCAAGCGTGCGACGCGCAATCTGAACGCACTATTCCGACTTGGCCTTGTCCGGATGCTTGTCGTGAAACCGAGTGACCATGTAGTGCGTCGCGCTCCCCTTGCCGTCGATAGCCCTTTCGTCAATGTTTAGGGTCATCTCCAGATCGTAAGTCTGAAGCGAGTCGATTCGAACCGGTCGTCCGGCCGCAGCATCCCATAGGATTGTTCCGGCGGCGCGGGGCTTGCCGACGAGTTCGATCTTGCTGATGCTGAAGGGGAGTAATCCACCCTTGTCGGGCATGGGTTTAGCGCTAACCTGGCTCTCCCAATTGATCGCCTGGATTTCGCGGCCATCGTGAATCTGCGGCCCGACCAGACGGAACTCCCGGCGGACGGTCATCTGCATCAGTGGCGGGACATTCAACGCGTACGGGCTCCGCCACTTATCACCAACCCCCGCCCGTTTAGCCGGCAGCGGCGTGAACGCGTCAACCAGATGCGTGTAGAGCAGCGCGTTCGCGATCACCCCGGCGAAAGCTCTGTCCTCCGGTGCGGGATCCTCGTCATTGTCATCGAGCAGGACTTCGGCTAGGCCGTCCGTATCGGTCAGGGTCATCACCTGCGTGCGCGCGTCCACTCGGACGCCAAATGACTGCTTTTCAAAGCCCTTCATCGTGTTGCGTTCGCTGGCAACGCCGTGTGTCGTGGATTCATCTTCACAGGTCACGACGGTGCACTCATAGAGCGTCGCTTTGTTGTTGACTTGCGTCCGACGCACCCTGAACACGAAGCGAATCTTTGTCGTCTCCCGCTTCGTCCTATTCAGCATCCGAGTGTGTCGTTCGTTGTGATGGCGCACCTCGATGAAGGCCGTATCATTGAGGTCCCATTTCAACTCCGCCGCCCGCAAGGATTGCTGGTTCAGACGAACCAGCGACAAGGCGACGATCATGCAGGCGAGTCGTTTCATGGTGATACCCCGTGACTTGCAGTTTGTTGCACGTCGGTCACTTGAGTAGTGCGCCTGCCGATTGGCCGCGCCGCGAAAGCCATAGCGGAACACACTCTAACCGATCAGCCCGCTCATGGATCACCTTGCGACGGGCGTCTCACTTCTGCCGCTTGCCCGTGTACTCGACCTTGCGCGGGTGGCCGTCGGTCAGGACTCGGCCGATGCCGCCTTGGTTGGGCTTGCCGTAGTACGTGTACTTGTCGCCGACGTAGCCGCGGACGGACAGGTAGTAGTTACGGTTGTCCTTGATGCGTTTACCCTTGCCGACAACGAACTTCACGACCGTGGCTTTGCCCTTGGTGTGTTTGACCTCCTTGACCAGCACGGTGTCGAGCGCGTTGGCGGAAACGTCGGCCAACCGCGGGTCGTACTCGAACAGGATGACCTTGAGCGTCATGCCCGCGACGGGCGAGTCGTTGGCGGGGATGACGAATCGGCCGGTGACCTGCGCGGACTTGGGGTCGGGTTTGGCTTCACTGTCAGCCAACGCGTGCGGCGTGGCGTTTGGCGTCGCAGTCACCGTTAACAGGACAATGGAGATGCAGGTCGCGGTCATTGGGCTTCATCCTTAACCGGTGTACTCGTCGTCGGCCGTCGCGGGTCGGTCGGCGTGACCAGTATATTAGGTGGGTCGAACTGCCCTCACGGAGTGATCGCCATGCAAGCGTCCACCATCAATCGTCGAATGTTTCTACACGGATCGTTGTTGGCTGCGGGCGCATGGGCTGTGCCGGGGGCGACCGCGCGCGGCCAGGACGCGACTGACGACGCTCAGCCGACGACCTTTCAACTGGCTTGCATGACGCTGCCCTACTCGCAGTTCCCGTTGCAACGGGCGCTCAATGGCATTAAGTCGGCCGGCTACAAGTACGTCGCGTGGGGCACGTCGCATCGGGAGCAACCCGGTGACAAGAAGCGCACACCGGTGATGGCGCACGACGCCGCGCCGAAGTCCGCGCGCGAGTTGGGCAAGCGCTGCCGCGACCTCGGCCTCGACCCGGTCATGATGTTCTCGACGATCTACCCGGAACACAACGACGCGCTGTCGATCTTTACGAGCCGGATCAAGCAGGCGCAGGCCGCGGGGATCGAGCAGGTGTTGACGTTCGGCCACACGCGCGGCGGCAACCGCAAGCTGTGGGTCGAGCGGTTCAAGAAGCTCGGCCCCGTCGCGGCGGACCACAACGTCATGGTCGTCATCAAGCAGCACGGCGGCGACACGGGCACGGGCGAGGCGTGCATGAAGATCGCGATGGATGTCGACCACCCGAATGTGAAGGTCAACTTCGACGCGGGCAATGTGATGGACTACCTCAACCTCGACCCGATCCCCGACATCAACAAGTGCGCCAAGTGGGTGCGCAGCTTCTGCATCAAGGACCACCGCAATTGGCCGAGGGACCAGGACTGCGGCCCAGGCTACGGCGAGATCGATCACTACCGGCTGCTCGAACCGGTTGCCAAGACCGGGCTGACCATCCCGCTCTGTTTCGAGAACATTTTCAAGCCGGTCGTGCCTCGGCCGACGAAGCCCGAGGGCGTCGATTGGCTGGCACGGCGGGCGCGCGACTACATCCAGACCGTCGCCGAGGGGCTGGGCGCGAAGGTCGCGTGACCCGCAAAGAAAAACCGCGTTCAGCCTGATGCGACCGAACGCGGTTTCGGGTTGCAAAGCAATTTGACGTCGTCGTCTTTACGCGGCGGCGCGACGGCGGCGACGCAGCAGCGCCGCGCCGGCCAGGCCGAGCAGCGTCAGGCTGGCCGGCTCGGGGATCGGGCTGCGGGCGAACACGTTGAACTCCGTCAACACGATGTTGCCGTTCGACCCGGAGAAACCGATCGTGCCGTTGGCGCCCACGAACGTCTCGAGGCGGAAGCCGGTGATCCCTTCGATGTTGCCGATGTTGGCCAGGATCTGGTACGTGTCCGGCACGCCGGCGGCGCCCGAAGCTTCCAGAATGTTGTTCGGCCCCAGCGCGATCGAACTGCCCGCCAGGCTGGTGCTGAACAGGTCGGGCGTGATCTCGACCCACTGATTGCCGCCGCCGACCATCGGGTTCGGGTCGAGCGTGTACGACAGGCGGAGGTTCTGAATCTTGTGGGCGTTGAAGCCGCTCGTGTGGTTCAACTCGAAAACGAGTTGGTCGGCGTCGACGGGCACGTCGGTCTGGAAAACAGCCGTCTGATTCTGATTCTGTTGGCCGAAAACGCCCCAGCCGTTGTTGCCGTGCTCAACGCCGTCGATGGCGCTGTCGATCGTGAAGGGGGCGGGCTGGGCAAACGAGGTCGATGCGTTTTGAAGGTTCAGGTGGACCGAATGCCGGTCGGTCGCAAGCGCCATCGGCGTGAAGTTGACCTCGAATTCGTGAATCACCGCGTTGCCGTTGCCGCTGCGCGCGACGTTGCCGTCCGGGCCGGGCAAGACCTCCAGGCGGAAGCCGGTGATGTTGCCCAGCGGGTTCGCCGCGGTGATCGTGTAAGTGTCCGACGCCGGATTGAGGCCGGACGCCGTGATGATGCCGTTCGGCCCGACCGTCATCGTCTGACCGCCCGACGACATTACCGACAGCGGTTGCAGCACGGTGAAGTTGCCCGGCGCGGCCGTCGTATCGCCGGCGGGGGATTCCGCGCCGTTCGGCGGGTTGCCGTCTGAGAAGAACGACCGATCCGCGTCGGTCGCCGCGATGCGGAACTTCTGGATGTTGTGGTTGCCGAACTGTTGCTGTGGGATGGAGAACGTCAACAGGCCCTCGCCGTTGACGTCTTCCTGTGTCTCCCATGAGATGACGGTATTACTTCGGCGGTTGTTGAAAAAGCCGATGCCACCCGACGTCGTGTTGCCGTCGATGGTCTGGTCCTTGTTGCCGAAGTTGCCCTGGTGGAACGTCGCCGTCGCGTTCTGCAGCAGCACGTCAACGTTTGGCGTGCCGACACCGTCGAGCGTGGCGAACGTGAAGCCCGCGACCGTGCCGGCCGGCGTGCCGCCGCCGGTCACCTGTTGCGACACGATCAGGTTCCCCGTGCCGTTCTTGCCGTCGTAGAAATCGAACTGGATGTCGTCCATCCGCTCGGGGCAGCAGCCGTCCTGTCGGTTGTGGAACGTCAGGTCGGAGAAGGTGAACTGCTGCGCGAAGTTGATGGTGATCGTTTGTCCGCCGGCCGGCGTGTTCGAGTGCGTGCCGGTGCCGCAACAGCCCCCGCTAAGGGTGTCGTCAATCGCGCCGACAGCGGAGCTGCCGAATGCAGGGGGGAAGCTGTTGGTTTGCGTCGCGCCGGCCCCGAACGAGGCCCGGTCGATGCCGCCCGAGATCGCCGTCAACTCTTCGATGTAGAACCAGTCCGCCCGGTTGTTGGTCAGGACGACCGAACGGGCGTTTTGAACGACCGCCAATGCGGGCGTGGTGGCGAGCAGGGCCGCCGCCAGGGCGCAAACGATAACTGGTGTGCTCATCCGCATGGGACTCTCCTTAGGCTGTCGAAATCTCACGATTCTCTCCGTGGGGCGGACAGAATGCCCGACCGGGCTTTTCCCGATCACCAAGTATAATCCCTTGACCACGCCGGAACAAGCCTCTTGCGGCGTGATCCGACAAGTCGCGGTAGACACGCTGGCCGCCCTTGAACCGGCGTTGCGCCCTCGCTAACGTTGCCGGCCGTAAACCCAAATCCCCCAAACCCGCAATTCCGAGAGTTCACCATGTTGAGAAAGACCGCCTGTCTTGCCCTCCTTAGCGTCACGTTCACCCACGCCGCCGCCGACGATTGGCCGCAGTTCCTCGGTCCCAACCGCGACGCCGTTTCGACCGAAGGCCGCGTCGCCACCGAATGGCCGGCCGACGGCCCGAAGGTCGCGTGGAGCAAGCCCGTCGGCCCGGGCTTCGGCGGTGCGGCGATCCGCGACGGTCAGGCCTTCTTCCTCGACCGCAACGACGACGAGGGTGACGCGCTGCGCGTCTTCGACCTCAAGACGGGCAAGGAACTTTGGCGGTACGACTACAAGGCCGAGGGCAAGCTCAGCTACCACGGCTCGCGCTCGACGCCGACCGTGACTGACACGCACATCTACACCGTCGGTGGGTTCGGCGACGTGCACTGCATCGACCGCAAGACGCAGAAGCCCGTCTGGAAGCTGAACCTGACGAAGCGTTACACGTTCGACAACCTCAAGTGGGGCCATGCGCAGTCGCCGCTGGTTTACGGCGACACGGTTATTCTCTCGCCCACGCACCACGACACCCCGTTGCTCGTCGCGCTGAACAACAAGTCGGGCGCGGTCGTGTGGGAGAGTGAGAAGCCGAACATGAAGCAGGAAGCGGGCAAGGACGCGTACGCGTCCGACTATTACTCGTCGCCCACGCTGCGCACCGTCGCCGGCCGAGAGGGCATCCTGCACATCACCAACCACCAGGTGACGTTCGTTGACCCGAAAACGGGCAAGACGATCTGGAAGTACACCGGCTATTCGATCAAGTTCGCGATTCCCGCGCCGACCGTGCTGCCCTCGACCGACGGCGGCAAGAGCAACCGCATCTTCGTGACGGGCGGTTACGACGACGGCTCGGTCATGATCCGCGTGAGCCAATCGGGCGACGGGTACAGGGTCGACGAGCTTTGGCGTCCGATGACCGAGGGCAAGCCGGACGGCAGCCAACTGCACCCGGCCGTCTATTACAAGGGCCACCTATACGTGAACATCAATGAGAACTCCAAGTTCCGCAGGTCGGCCCGATTGCGCGGCGGGTTGGCATGCATCAACCCGGACACAGGCAAGATCCTTTGGCGGACGGGCGACGAGCCGTTCCTCAGTCGTGGTAACGTGATCCGAGTAGGTGACCATCTGCTCGTGCAGGACGGCGAGTTGGGCAACCTGCATCTGGTCGCGCCGTCGCCGAAGGGATTCAAGGAGTTGGCCAAAGCGAAGGTGCTCGACGCCCTACAGAAGAAGGCTTGGGCGCCGATGGCGTTCGCCGACGGCTACCTCATCATGCGCGACCAGACAACAGTCAAGTGCCTCGACCTGCGGACGCCGAAGTCGGTCAGCCGGTGACCCGTCACGGCCGATAAAAAAACACGCCCGTTGGCAGGGGGGTCCGTGGTTGCCAACGGGACGTGAAGAGTCGAGCGGGTTGTGCCCCGAGAATTCGGGGAGGATGCAGGTTGCCCATTTTAACGTTCGGGAATTCCCTGACAAGCGCGCTTAGAGTCAATCGGGTCGGATTCGCGCTTGTATCTTGATTTTGGGCCGCAATTTACACCATTCAGACTAATCATTTGCGCTTAGAAAGGGCCGCCGGGTTGTGGAAAACTCCGGCGGCCCTGTGTATGGGGATCGGTGGGCTGGGCTTGGTCACTCAGCCCGTCCGGGCAATGTCGTGAACTGAATGGGTGCCTGTGAATGAGCGAAGCGTTTCACAGGCCCGAGCGTCTTGTTCCGTGCAAGGCGTCGCCATTCACAGGCACCCAAGAACATTTCAGTTCACGGCGTTGCCGATCGGGTCCGTCACAGCGAGTTGGACGCCGACAGCGCTGGGTCGTCGCTCCCGCCCAGCGCCTCGCGCAGGGCCGCCAGGGAAGCGTCACGCGACTCGCGGATCTTGCCCAGGGCATCCTCGCACAGGCCCTTGATCCGCTCTGCCAGTTCCTCAGCCCCCAGCCGCTCCAGCACGTTCACGCAGCGTCGGCAGTGGCGACGCACGTGGTTGGCGCAGGCGTGCGACCGGCGATTGATCAGCCGGGCGCACAGCCGGGCGATCCGCTTGGCGCGGTCTTCGTTGCCCGCCTCCAACGCCTTCTCGATCGCCTTGACGCAGCGTTCCGTCGTCTTCTCGTTGGCCGTCACACACCGACGGACCGTCCGCTCGATGTGGTTGGCGCAACGCTCGGCGATCGCCTCCGCGTTCGGTGCGATGTCAGGCCGAGTGTCCTGCGCCGAAGCCGTCGACGCGCCCAAGGCGACCGTCATCGCGGCCGCCAACGTCCAAACCGTGAGTCCTCGAAGCATGCTTACCTCCCATGTGTAGGGGGATGTCGGTTCGACCCCGCGGTGCACTCCGCACCACTGCCGGGCCGACGGTCCAACGCAAGTGTTGGCTGACCCTTGCCCGGTTTCTCCCGTGTTGCGGGTTAACCCCCAACCCTCAGCCGACAACGGACCGTCGTAAACGACGTGCGGTTGAACCACGCCGGTGGTATAACACCCGTTGGCTGATCGCCGGGTGGATCGATCTCACGTCGAGCGCCGCTTGCACATCGCCCAAGAAGCGTTGTTCCGCCTGTCGGGGGTGGTCCGCAGGTCAGGCCAACGCGCGGACAACACGCAGGAGCACACCGTATGGCTGAATCCACTTTGATGATCCACCGGATGAACGACGTGTACGTCATCGACTTCACCGATCGCGCGATCCTCGAACAACGCAACATCGACCGCGTCGAGTCCGAGCTGATGGACCTGGCTGAAACGGCCGGTTGGCCGAAGTTCGTCCTCAGCTTTCAGGGCGTGCGCAGCGTCTCGTCGTCCGTGCTCGGCATGCTCATGAGCGTCAACAAGAAAGTCCAGTCGCTCAAGGGCGAACTCCGCCTGGCCAACATCGACCCGCGCATCCTCGAAGTCTTTCAACTGACCAAGCTCGACAAGGTGCTCAAGATCTACGACACGACACAGGACGCGCTGAAAAAGTTCGGCGGCGAATAGCCCGTATCAAATTGAACACGATCAATTCGCACACTCAACCTCCACCGCGCCAATTCCCGCAACCCCTGAAGCCCGCACCCTGCTCGGAGGCCGTCCGCGGGACACCGACGACCAACTCACATTCAATCCACAATGACCCTCCCCCAACCCATCCAACAAGCCGTCCAACCCCTGTTCGCCGCGCTGCCGATCGAAGACGCGATGTCGCAACTCGTCGTGGATCACGGCGCGTCCGCCGAGTTGATCGCGATGGTCGAGCGCATCTGCTACGAAGAGCCGATCGCGTCGCACCCGAAACTCGCGGCCGGCCTCTGGCTCTACCTCGACGAGCTGGACCGCAGCCACACGATCAGCCAATCGATCTCCGACGCCACCGGCTCGTTCTGGCACGGCATCATGCACCGCCGCGAAGGCGACTTCGGTAACAGCCACTACTGGTTTCGGAAGGTTGGCGCGCACCCGGCGTTCGACTCGATCGACACGGCCGCATCCGGGGGCGGCTATTCCGGGGGCGGCTATGACGGTCACGCGTTCATCGACGAGGTCGCCGCCGCCGACATGGATAACCCGCCCGACGCACTCATCGAAAAGCAACGCGCCGAATGGCAGGGTCTATTCAAATGGTGCGGGAAACAAACCTGACCGCACAGAAGCCCACGGATTCAATCCGTGGGTGTCCCCCGCAACCCCGGCGCCGCCACCCACGACCCGACCATCTCCCCGCCCTCGACCCGCCATACCACCACCCGCCCGTCAAACCCACCCGCCGCCAGCAGGTCACCCCGCGTGCTCACCGCCACGCTCTGCGCCCACTCGCTGTGCCCCTCGAACGTCCTTCCGAGTTTGCGGTCGTTGATGTTGTACCGCCGAACCTTCCCGTCACCACCCGCCACGAGCAGCGTGTCGCCGACCGCGTCGATCCGCTTCACGCCGCCATCGATCCCGCCGATCTCAGCCTGTTTCTTCTCGTCGTGAATGTTCCAAACGTGCAGCGATCGCCCGTCGGCCGACCAGACGGCGTTCCCGTCCGGCTTGAACGCCACACCAACCACCCGTCGGCCGTGCCCCGTGTAAGTCGCCAACACATTGCCTGTCGCCACGTCAAAAACCTTCGCCGTCTTGTCCCGGCTCGACGTGGCGATACGTTTGCCATCCTTGTCCCACGCCAGCGACGTCACCCAGTCGGTGTGGCCGGTCAACACGTGCAACCGCTTACCCGTCGCCACGTCGTATACCACGACCTGCGCATCCGCGCCGGCCACAGCCAACCGTTTGCCGGAAGGGTCGAACGCCGCGTCGAGCGCGACGTTCCCGCTGGTGTGCAACACACGCACGAGATTGTCCGACGCCACGTCGATCAACCGGACCTCGCCCCACACGCCCGGGTCGCCGCCCACGACGGCCAACGACTTGCCGTCCGCGCTGAGCCGCAGCGCATACGTGCGTTGCGCGATCGACTGAAACCGCTTCTTCAGCTTGCCTGAAGCGATGTCCCACACCGTCACTTCGTGATACCCGCCCGCGTACAACGACTTACCGTCGGCGCTGAACGACACGGCCGAAATCGGAAGCGCACGCGGGTAGGCCGACGGCGGCTTCGGATGCTGACGGTCTCGCAGTAACGTCGACAGATCGGCCTTGCGATCCGACCCATCAAACGTCGCGCCCTGTTCGATCCAACGTTTGATTAGAGAGACCTGCTTCGCCGGTAAAGCGTCCGCGTCCTGCGGCATGCGAAACTCGGCGTCCGGCTCGATGAGTAGCTCAAGCAACACGCTCTTGTCGGGCTGACCCGGCACGACGATGTCGCGCTTGTCCGCAGGTCGATCGGCCGCGATCAGCAGGTCAAACGTGTCGACCCGGTACTTGCCCTTGGCTTTCTTCGCGTTGTGGCAGGCGACGCAGTGCTGCGCAAGGATCGGCGCGACGTCGCGCTTGAAACTGACCGCGTCGTCAGCCGCATGCGCCGAGAACGACAAGAAGAACAGTGGAATGAGCGCTGTTCGAAACATGAGTAAACGTTAGGTTGGATGCACGGATCGTCGGACCAACATCAACATCCGTCCACCCAAGCGAGCCGGGCCGTGTCGGCCCGGTCACAGCGCCTTACAACGCGCTAAGCCGCAGGCGGCGGCAGACTCACGGTGCGGCGGCCTTCGCGACCTTCCAAACTTTCTGCACGACCGTTTCGTTGGCGGAGACGAAACCGAACGACTTGACAACCTTTCCCTTGACGGCGACCACGGCCGTCACGTCGGCGTCGGGGTTGACGATCCAGCCCTCAGCCGGGCCGGACTTATCGCCCTCGAACACGGTCAGCGCGGTCGCCTTCAATTTGATCGAACGTTGGGCGCGCGGCAGATACGTCTTGCTCTTCTGCTTGTCCTCCGTCAGCCAGACGGCCACCATGTAGAGGTCTTTACCGTGCTCGGCGACCAGCTCGTCGAGTTTGCGGATGAACCTCGCCGTCGGCCGCGACCACTTGTCAGCCGGCACAAACAGGTAGACCGTCGGCTTGACACCACGCTTGGCCGGGTAATCGACCTGCTGCGACGCGTGTTCGCCCGTTACGTCGAACACCTTCAGCGGCGCGACCTTCTGCTTCGGGTCCGGGCCGGACGATACGTCCTCGGCCAAAGCGTGCGGGGTGACGGCCGCGAACGCGAACAGAGCGAATAGAACGGGCAGGTATCGCATGATGGTCTCCTACTTGACACACGTGGACAGGCCGTCGGTTGCAACGCCTCTGCCGCGGCAAGGATTGCAAGCCGTTGCCGTCAGACCCTGTCAAACCCTCGCGCCAACCCTACCACAAAAGAGCAGGCAGAGACTCCAAAGCGTTCGACCCGGCTTCCGGGCAAGATTGGGGTCGCTTGCGGGCGTGTTGTCTGTCTACGGCAGAGCACGCAGGAACGCGATCAGCGCGCGGCGTTCGTCAGCCGACAGGAGTTCGCCGTAGTTGGCCGGCATCGACGAGACGTCGAGCGGCGTGACCTTCACCTCGTCGTCACGTTTGATCGTCATGCGCTCGAACGAGCCGTCCAAATGCGTGACCAACACCGTGGTCGTCGCATCCGACGCATCAAGGATTCGGCCGGTCAACACGTCGCCGTCCGCCAGTTCCACGCGGGCCATACGGTAGCCGGCCGTGATGTCACGGTGCGGGTCGAAGACAGCCGCGGTCAATTGTTCAGTGTCGAAGTCTCGGCTGCCCAACACGGTCGGGGCGAGCAGTGTGTCACCGATCGCGGGCCGCAGTGTGTGACATTGCACGCAACCCGCCTTGCCGCGGAACAGTTGCTCGCCCGCCAAGACCAACTTCGAGTCGACTGCCTGCGCCGCGTCGGACTCGTCCGGCACGGGTTCAAACGTCAGCCCGTCCACGGCCGAGGCGTTCGGCTGGCCGTTCAGACTCGACAGGTACAGCACCAGGTCGCGCACGGCTTGCTCGCTCAGCCCGGCCGCGACGCGCTGCGGCATGATGCCCGTCGCGTCGTCCGTGCGGAACGCCTTCGGGTCGATGATCGACTCAAGCAGGAACTGCTCAGCCGACACGCCTGCCTTGCGCGTCGCCGCGTCCTTGCCAATACCTGCGAGGCTCGGCCCGCGCATCAGCGACGCGTCCGGCTTCGTCGCGTGGCAGCCCGCGCAACGCTGCTTGAAAACGACCTGTCCCTTCGCGACTCGGTCCTTGCCGCCGCCGCCTCTACCACCGCCACGCGATGCGCTGAACTCAGTCGTGCCCCAAACGACCAGCGCGGTCACCGCCGCCGCGAACACCACGGCCAAGACCAAGCGGAAGATGCAAACCGACTTCGTCATAACAATGGATCACCGTTCCTACTTAACACGGATGCGATACACACCGCCCATGCGCGACAACACAAACAGGTCACCATCCGGGCCGACCGCGATATCGACCGGCCGGGGCACTTTGGCGCAAGCCTTACCCTCACCCAGCGACATCCTGCCATCGGCCAACGTCACGGGGTAGCGCACGACGTTCTGTTTGAAATAGTCCACGACATACAAACAACGTCGCATGTCGTCGGGCAGTTTTGACGACTCGGTGTACGCCACGCCGAGCAGGTTCGACTCGGGCGCGGCCAACAGGATCGGCGGCGTGAACCCGTCGTCGCGGTCGCCCGCGTCGCCGACGACGTACGGGTGACCGTAGTGTTTACCCCGCTCGACATGATTGATCTCGTCGCCGGCCGTCTGCCAGTCGTTGTCGCTGACGATGAGTTGACCCTCGGGGCCGAACGTCACGCCGAACGGGTTGCGGAAGCCGCTGGCAAACACCTCGACCGACGTGAACTGCGGGTCGGACTTGAGGATCGTGCCCTCCCACTCGTGCGCGCCGGGCGTCCGGTCGCTGCCGACGCCGACGGCAATGTAAAGCGACCCGTCGGGCGAGAACACGATCGCGTTGTTCTGGTGATCGACGGCCGGCCCCTGCGAACCGGGCAGGCCGGTCACGACGTCGTGGTAATGCTCGAACTGCCCATCGCCGTCCAGGTCGCGCAAACGGGTCACCGCACCGGTTTCGAGGTACGTCACCCGCCCGTGGCTCGTTGTGGCGAATCGGCCGGCCCGTGACACGTACAGGTCGCCGTCGCGCACAGCCAAACCGTAGCTGCGGTCGAGCACGGACGCCCGCGCGACTACGCGCTGCTTGTATTGATTCGTCTCGGCGTCGAAGGTCAGCCGTTCGATGCCACCCCATTCCCGGCCGTCGCCTCGGTCCTGCGTGAACGTGACGAACACGACACCTTCGTCGTCCACGGCGATGCGCACGGGCGATCCTTTGACCGTCGCGATGTGATCAACTCGCAGCCGCACGTCGTCGGCCGACGCCGGCGGCAACGACTTGCCTTCGGGTTGCATCGACTTGTTGAACAGGGCGATGCCCGCACCCGTCGTGACCGCGACGGACGCGACCAACACACCGGCTGAAAGCCACCACCGCGCGCAGCGGCAGGTCGTTTGTGGTTTGCTCGACTCGTCGTCCGACTCCGTCGGCTTCGACGCGCGTGCAAAGACGATTGGCAGCACGCACCACGGCAACGCCATGGCCGCACCCCAACCCGCCGCCGCGAGGTTCGACGCGGAGAACGCGCCGGTCAGCCCCGCGATCAGCCCTTGCGTCGGGTACAGCTTGCCCACGAACCAGGCCGTCGCCGCCAACGCCCCAACGGCCGCGCCGGCCGGCAGGGCGGCCGACCAACTCCGCCGCAGCGCCCACGCGAGCACCGTCCAGAAACAGACAGCGCCGGCGTAGACCAGCAACAACGTAGCCAACACATCGGGCTTCATGGCGACCGTTCGATCGCCCCCGGTTCTTCCTGTCGGGGGCGGAGGCCGTAGGGTGGGCACTGCCCACCACAGAATACGACAACGCAACGACAAACGATGGTGGGCAGTGCCCACCCTACTTATCAGACAAAACTTGCTCGCGGTATCCTTCCGCGGTCGGCTATTCGCTCGCGTCCCGCATCACACTGCCTGCGGCTTTGCCTCGGCCGTGTGATGGCACCCCGCGCGGACGCGCCCTTGTAGAAGATTAGTCGTCCTTCTTCGCCTTCAACTCCACACCGTCCGGCCACTTGGCGCCCTGTTCGATCCATTTGCGGATCACGTCGATCTGGACCTTGGTCATCGGCCCGCCAACCTTGGTCGGCGGCATCAGGTCGTCTTCGTCGGCCGGCACCGAGATGACGAAGGCCAACCAACTCTCTTCCACGTCGCCGGGGACGATGTTGCCCCCGCCTTGCGTCTTCAACGCCTCGGACTTGATGTCCATGCGGTACTTGCCCTTCGGCTTCACCGGCCCGTGACACGCCACGCAATTGGCCTCGAAGATCGGCTGAACGTGCTTGACGAAGTCGATCGTGTCCGGCACCTCGGCCGGCCCGGCCTTCTTCGCTTCGGCCAGGTTGATCGTCGGTGTCGGCGGCGTGTCGGGCGGGTCGGTCGTGTCGGGTTTGTCGACGGTTGGCGGTGTGTCGGGCTTGTTACCGTTGTCAGTCTTGGGCGCGCCGGCGGCTTTGGCCTTCGCAGCCTTGCGGTTGTCCGCTTCGATGTCGTCAGCCGATTTCATCTCAACCGTCGTGTCTTTCGGCGGGATGTACGCGACCGCCTTCGGCACCCAGGGCCACTTGTGTTTGGGATTCTTCGGGTCGTACCCGTCGCCGCGGATCCAGTCCGCCAACAACTCGATCTGCTTGGTCGTCAGTTGGCCGTCGCGCGCGTAGCTCGGCATCCGGTCGTTGCCCTTGTCGCCGTAAAACTTGGCGTGCTCCGGGTCGCCGATGAACTTGACCAGCCACTCCTTCGACCCGTAACCGATCAGCGTCGGAGAATCCGCGCCGGGGTCGGGGTCGATCAACTCGTGACAATCGGTGCAACTCTTCTTACTCAAGTCTTCAAGGTTAAATAGACCTTCGGCTACTTTGTCGCGGTCGAGGACTTGTTTGCCCTCAACGACCTTTGAGTATTTCTTGTTGATCTCTGCCTGGTAGGGCAGGTCCGCGCCCGCTGAAAGCGCTTCGATCCCGTGGGCCAGCATCTTCTTGTCGTCTTCGGAGTACTTGGCGATGTGATTGACGACGACATCGACCATCCGGCTTGGCTTGCCACTGCCGTCTTTGCCCTTGACGAACCGCGTGTTGCCCCACATGTGCGGCTTGGTGATCTGGTCCGGGTCGAGGAACGCGGTCAACCACTCGACGCTGGCGAATTGATAGAGGTCGGCGGCACTGGGTTCGGTCGGCTTACCTGTGCTCGGGTCGAGTGGTTCATAACCGGTCCCGTCGTGGCCGTCGTAACGATGGCAGGCGGCGCAGTGCTCGCGGAACAGGCGTGGCCCCATGATCTGCGGGTCGTTGTGCATCAGGCCGGTCGCGCCCTCGACGGGGATGCCGTCGTTGGCGTCGATCAGGGTGAACGTCCGCTGTGCGACGTCGCTGGTGTGCGTGACGGCCGCCTTGAAACTGGGGTTGTTCTGGTCGTCATAGATCGCCAGCCCCGTCAGCGCGCCCGCGCCCAGCAGGACGATCACGACGTACGCGATGTTGAAGCGGTGTCCGAGTTTCCATTTGCCCAGGATCGGCATGAGGAACAGGATGCCCAGCGCCACGCCCGGCACGATGAACGCGCCGACGAACTCCGGCACGTACTTGAGCAACTGGTAGAGCGACAGGTAATACCACTCCGGCCGAGCGGCGTCGTAGTTTTCCGTCGGCTCAGCCGGCGGGCCAAGGTCGGCGCCAAGTGTGACCGTCGCGGGATCGACGTCGGGATCAAATTGCGCTCCAATCCAGTGACGCGAGCTGAGGAACAGCACGACCAGCAGCACAGCCAGACACGCAACGCCGTCGCGGAGGATCTGGTCAGGCCAAAAGTGCGCGTTGCGTTTGGCTTCGGGCTTGTGCGCGGTGATGCCGTGTCGGCGGAAGACGTAGACGTGGATGACCAGGAAGCCGATCAGCGCCGCCGGCAGCACGCCGGCGTGCAGCGCGAAAAACCGTGTGAGCGTGTGGTGCCCGTAGTCGCTGCCACCGATCACGAGCTTTTGTAAGTAGGGGCCGATCACCGGCGTCGAGCCGGCGATGTTCGTCGCGACCTTCGTCGCCCAGTAACCCTTCTGATCCCACGGCAGCAGGTAGCCCGTCAGGCCGAGCCCCATCGTGATGAGCAGCAGGATGATGCCGATCCAGAAGTTGACCTCGCGCGGCGCGCGGTATGCGCCGTCGATGACCACCTGCATGACGTGCAACGCGAGCAGGACGATCATCGCCTGGGCCATGTAGTGGTGGATGCCGCGCAGCAGCCAACCGCCGGCCATCTCGTGCTGGATGTAGTAAACGCTCTCCCACGCGGTCTGCGACGACGGGCTGTACGCCATCCAGAGGATGGTGCCGGTGATCATCTGCACGACGAAAGCGAACACGAGCGTCGAGCCCCAGACGTACCGCCACTTGGCGCCGCCGGGGATGCGCTCGTAGAGGGCGTCTTTGACAAAGCCGCGGTAGCCGGTGCGGTCGTCGAGCCAGTTGGTGAATGACTTGATCACGTCTTGGTCCTGCGGGGGGAAGACTCAACGCAATGGCGCTGAGGCGCGAAGAGGCGGATGATTATGGTTCAATTCAGTTATTTGACTTGTTGATGTTTGTTTGGAGTCAATTCAGGTTTCTAACGCATCGATCCACCCATTCAAATCAACCACTTTCCCTTCGACCTCCGCGACTCCGCGCCTTTGCGTTCCAACTCCTTCATAGATCACAACGTCACACCGCCACCTTCTCGGCGATGCCCGAGCGGAACTTCTGGAAGCGAATGCGGACCATGCCCTCGGGTGACTCGTCCACGTCCAACTCGTCCAGGCCGCGCAGGGACACGGTCTTCATCCCGTTGGACGTGACCGGTTTGATCGTCCCGTCTGGGTTGAACTCACTGTCGTGGCAGGGGCAGCCGAACGACCCGTCGGGTTTGGGCGACACGGCACAGCCCAGGTGTGGGCAGGACGCGGTGAACGCCTGCAGGGAGCCGTCTTCGGTTCGGCGGACATAGACCGAGCCGATCGCCACGTCGCGGCGCATCGTCCACGCGTCGGTCAGGTCGGCCCTGACGACGAATTTGTGCGGCGCGCCGTTGTCGGGCACAGCCGAGACGGGGCCGACCTCGATGAAATCGGTCTCCTGCTCCTCTTCGTCATCTTTCTTGCGTGGCACGATCGGGTCGGCGAAGACGAACAGACCGGCCGCAGCGGGCACAACGACCACAATCGCGCCGACGACGGCCGCCAACGCCTTGTAAAGGAATCCGCGTCGCGGCGGTTCGCTGTCGGTATTGACCAGTTGTGGCGGGGGAGTGGGAGGGAGCGCGGGGTCGGTTGGGCTGTCGGGTGCGTCACTCATGTTGCGTCGCTCATCCAGAGTCAAAAAGGCCCGACGCTTTCGTCGAGCCTCGTGCGATTATATACGGCCTGTTGCTCAACCTGTCCGCTTGGGTACGCCCGCGGCGTTGCGAATAGCAGGGTACCAGCGGCATAAGCCGATACAATCGTCTGTCGTCATGTCATTTGAGAGCGATTCGAATCTCGGTGTATCCCCCATTCCCAGTCGCCGCGACCTGCTGCGCGCGGGCAGCCTCGGCCTGGTCGGCATGACCCTGCCGCAACTGTTGGCCGGTCGCGCGGCCGCAGCCAAGCCGGTCAACGCGTCGAGCTTCGGCCGAGCCAAGGCCTGCATCATGCTCTTCATGTGGGGCGGCCCGGCGCACCAGGACACGTGGGACATGAAGCCCGACGCACCGTCCGACGTGCGCGGCGAGTTCAACCCGATCAAGACCAACGTGCCGGGAATTCAGATCTGTGAACACCTGCCAATGATGGCGCGTCGCGTGGACAAGCTCTCGATCGTGCGGTCGATGACGCACGACAACGGCGACCACACGGTTTCGACGCACTACCTGCTGACCGGTCAGCTGCCGCCGCGCAGCAAGGCGATCCGCGACCAGTGGCCGCACATCGGTTCGGTGTTCAGTCGAATGGGGCGCGGCCGCGGCGCGCTGCCGCCGTTCGTTTCGATGCGGCCGAAGCTGCCGAACGACGTGCCGCGCTTCGTCGAGCAAAGCCAAGGCCAGTTCGCCGGTTGGCTCGGCCCGGTGTATGACCCGATGACGATCGACGCCGACCCGAGCAAGCCGGACTACAAGGTCGGCGAGCTGACGGCTTTGCCCGAGTTGTCCGTCCGCCGCATGGACACGCGGCGCGACCTGTTGAAACAACTCGACCGCCGGTTGGCCAACCACCGCGCCAACCTCGAAGCGCAGGACGCCAGCCACCGCCGTGCGTTCGACCTGCTCAACGCCGCAGCCACGCAACGCGGCGCCTTCGACCTGGCCGAAGAGCCGATCGAAGTCCGCAAGCGGTACGGCCTGAACCCGCACGGCCAATCCGTGTTGCAGGCCCGCCGGCTCGTCGAACGCGGCGTGCCGCTGGTGACCGTGTTTTGGCCGAACGACGGCATCAAGAACGTTAGCGTCTACTGGGACACGCACAGCCGAAACTTCATCGACCTGAAAGACAGGTTGTGCCCCGTCGCCGACCGCGCGTTCAGCGCGCTCATCGACGACCTGCAATCACGCGGGCTGTTCGACGAAACGCTGGTGATCTGGACGGGCGAGTTTGGCAGAACGCCCAAGGTCGGCCAGCGTTCGAGCGACGCCGGCGCGGGTCGTGACGGGCGGGACCATTGGCCGGGCTGTTTCACGACCGTGCTCACCGGCGCGGGTGTCAAAGGCGGATACGTTTACGGCCGGAGCGACAAGCACGCCGCCTACCCAGCCGCCGACCCGGTTCGCCCGACCGACCTGATCGCAACGGTCTATCACCTCATGGGTGTGCCCGCGCGGCAGATCATCCACGACGCGCAAGGGCGACCGCACTTCATCCGTCCCGGTTCGGCTGTGCGTGATCTACTGGTTTGAAGGACGGCTCACAACTCAAACACCTGCCCGCGCTCGATGAATCCCGCGAAGCCGTCGGCCTTGGCGTCAGGAAGCGGGCCGTCCTGGTAGTGGTAAAGCCACATCTTGGCGCGGACATCGTCGGGCAGGCCCTTGAGTTCTTCGTAGTGCGCGTGCACGCCCGACTTGTGCGGGCTGGTCTCGCCGTCGTGCAGGATCAGGTCGCTCTCAGCGTAGAAGTCTTTCATCAGGTTCGGGCTGAACTGCGTGTCCGTCGTCAGAAAGACCTGCCGCCCGTCGCGCGCGTGCCAGATCAGGCCGTACGACGGCACGATCTCGTAACCGTCCATGTAATGGACCATCTGCACGCTCTGGAGCGCGGTGTCGGCGAAAGTGAAGCTCTGATTCTTGCCGATCCGCACGACCTCGAAGTACGTGTCGAGGTGGGCGATACGGTTTTGCAGCGTGCCCAGGCCGCCCTTGAGGCAGGTGTCCCACAACTCGTCAGCCAGCTTCTCGTTGACGTAGAGCGTCGGCCGATCGCACTGCGGGTCGAAGTATGTCGCCAGGGCAAGCCACTCCATGCCACCGATGTGGTCGGCGTGCAGGTGGCTGACGTAGACGGCGTCGATATCGCGGGCCGAGAGTTGGTGGCCGTGCAGGGCGTGACGGACGTCGCCGCCGCAGTCGATCAGCAAGCGTTGATCGCCGACTTCCAACAGCATGTTGCTGTGGTAGTTGTCCAGCGTGAAAGCGCTGCCAGTGCCGAGGAAGGTCAATCGCATCGGGGCTGCCCACTACCCACAAGAATGGCCGAGGCGGCGACCCGCCAACGACCGCGTAAGTTTGCCAGAACGGGGCGGTTATTGCAAGCGGGGGAATCGGAGCGGCGTCCGGGGCTACCCGCCCGTCTGCGCCCGGTGGCGGAGCATGTGGTCGGCCAGTGTGATGGCCACCATCGCCTCGCCCATCGGGACGAACCGCGGCAGCAGGCAGGGGTCGTGCCGCCCCTTGGTCGAAATGGTCGTCGGCTCGCCGCCGCGCGTGACTGTTTCCTGCTCCCGCGGCAGCGAACTGGTCGGCTTGACCGCGCACCGCAGGACGATCGGCATCCCCGACGAGATCCCGCCGAGCATCCCGCCGTGGCGGTTCGATCGCGTCGCGATCGAAGGGACCGAGGGATCAAGCGACCGAGCCACCGAGGGATCGGCGACGATCTGCCCTGGGTGGCTTGATCCCTCGGTCCGTCGGTCCCTCCTCACAAACACGTCGTTGTTCTCGCTGCCGCGCGCCGTCGCGACGCCGAACCCCGCGCCGTATTCGACGCCCAGCACAGCCGGCAGGCTGAACATCGCCTTGCCCAGGTCGGCTTTGAGCTTGTCGAACACCGGCTCGCCCCAGCCCGGCGGGACGTTTGTCGCCACGATCTCCGAAACGCCGCCGATCGAGTCCTGTTCGCCGCGCAACTGTTCGATCAACGCGATCATGTCGTCAGCGATTCGCAGGTCCGGACAACGCACGATGTTCGACTCGACCTGCTCCAGCGTGACGGCCGCGGGGTCGGGCACGTCGGCGATCAGGTCGCCGATCTGCTTGACGTAGCCGACGATGCTCACGCCGTGCGCCTGCTTGAGCAGCTTCTTGGCGATCGCGCCGGCCGCGACACGCACGTTCGTCTCCCGCGCGCTCGAACGCCCGCCGCCGCGGTAATCACGTCGGCCGAACTTCGCGTCGAACGTGTAGTCGGCGTGGCCCGGCCGATACTTGTCCTTGATGTCGCTGTAGTCGCGCGACCGCTGGTCTTTGTTGCGGATCAGCACAGCGATCGACGTGCCGGTCGTCACGCCCTCAAACACGCCCGACAGGATCTCGGGCACGTCCGCCTCGTCGCGTTGCGTCACAATCTTCGATTGGCCCGGCCGACGCCGGTCGAGGTCCGGCTGCAGGTCGGCCTCGCTCAACTCAATGCCCGGCGGCACGCCGTCTATAATCGCCACATTGCCCGGCCCGTGGCTTTCGCCGGCCGTCGTCACACGAAAGAGTTGTCCAAAGCTGTTGCCGGGCATGGTCAGGATGATAGGTCACCCCCGGTCCCCGGCCCCCTGCCCCCGGAATGTGGCTCGCGCCCCAGACTCATGCCACGGCCGTGTCGGCCGTGCGGTTGACCTTGATGGGTCGCGCTTTGAACCGGGACGGAGCCTCCCCCTCCCAATCAATCACTCTTCCGCCGTGGCCACCTCGGCGGCCCGAAGATAAACGTCACCAGCACCAGCGCCCCGAACACCGAATAACAAACCGTGAACACCCACGGTTCCACGTCGTCATAAAACAACACCTCGCCGACCCAGTGCGCGACGAAGCTGCCTTCATACGTCGCGTCGCCCGCCTTCCGGCGCAGCCAGTTTTCCAGGGTCGTCAGCGGGCAGATCACGCCCAGCCAGGCCTGCGCCACCACCACCCCGATGCAGATCAGGTGCGCCAGCCGAAACCAGAAGTTGCGCACCCACGCCCACCTCGCGATCAGCCCGACCACCGTCACCAGCAACCCGAAGATGACAAACAGCACCACACCAAAGTGCAGAAACAGAACCAAGTCGGCCAGGATGCGGTAAGTCAACATCGTCCGTTACCATAAGTTTGATTGCCGATTGCCGATTGCCGATTGACTTGGCCGCTTGCGGCTTAGCGCGTTTCAACCTTAACACCTGTTGCCCCGGAGCACCTCATGCTCAACCTCCGTAGTCTAAGAAACCTGGCTCTCTATTTCGCGCTCGCACTCGCGCTGTCCCTCAACGTCATTGCCACCGCGGCCGAACGCCCCCCGGAACGTCCCCCCAACCTCATCTACATCATGTGCGACGACCTGGGCTACGGCGACCTGGGTAGCTTCGGGCAGAAGGTCATCCAGACGCCGCACCTCGACCGCCTCGCGGCCGGCGGCATGCGGTTCACCGATTTTTACTCCGGCGCGACCGTTTGCCGCCCGTCGCGCCTCGTGCTGTGGACGGGTTTTCACTCCGGCCACACCGCGATCAACTCGAACCAGGGCTACGTGCTCAAGCCGTCGGACGTCACCGTGGCTGAACGGCTCAAACGGGCCGGCTACGCGACCGGCGGCGTCGGCAAGTGGGCGCTGGGCGACGTGACCAACCCCGGTCACCCGAACAAACAGGGCTTCGACTTCTGGATGGGCTACCTCAGCCAGAGCAACGCGCACAACTACTACCCGACGCACTTGTGGCGGAACATGGAAGAGTTTCCGCTCAAGGGCAACGTGTTGATGGATCACCCCGCCGCCCGCGGCCGGGTCGCCGACCCCAAGCACCGCGTCACCTATTCACACGATGTGATGACCGAGCAGGCGTTCGATTTCATCCGCAAGCATCAGGACAAACCGTTCCTGCTGCACATCCACTGGACGATCCCGCACACGAATAACGAGGGCGGCCGGGTCACCGGCGACGGCCAGGAAGTGCCCGACTACGGCATCTACAAAGACAAGGATTGGCCGAACCCCGAAAAGGGGCAGGCCGCGATGATCACACGGATGGACGGCGACGTCGGCCGACTCGTCAAGTTGCTCAAAGACCTGAAGATCGAGAAGGACACGCTGATCGTCTTCACGTCAGACAACGGCCCGCACCAGGAAGGCGGGCACAAGATGGAATACTTCGACGCCAACGGCCCGCTGCGAGGCATGAAGCGCGACCTGTACGAAGGCGGCATCCGCGTGCCCATGATCGCCTATTGGCCGGGCAAGATTAAGCCCGGCACGGTCAGCGACCACCCCAGCGCGTTCTGGGACTGGACGCCCACGGCCTGCGAGTTGGCAGGTCTGGACATTCCCAAAGACACCGACGGCATCTCCTTCGTCAACGCCATGCTCGGCAAAAAGCAACAAAAGCACGATTACCTCTTCTGGGCGTACGGTCCAAAGACCGCCGTCCGACAAGGCCACTGGAAGGCCGTACAGGTCGCCAAGAACAAGCCGTGGGAGCTGTACGACCTGCGCACCGACATCGGTGAGAAAAATGACCTTGCAAAGGCTCATCCCGACGTGGTTGCGAAAATGAAACAATTGGCCGAGACAGCCCGCAGCAAGTAGGAGTTGGGCGGTGTGCCTATGACCAGCACTGATCAGTCTAGAAGATGGAAGGACTTTCGCGATCGAGTCGAGGCTGCGCCAGAAAGTGTGTATCGGCACCGACGGTATGGGTGGGAGTACATACCCGTACACGCATTTGCAGACGAACCGCAAATTTTGGACAGGTTGGGGCTCTCGTCGGCTGATTGCCTACAAGTCGATGCGTGGTGGGGAATCGATGGCGACGCGACGCTGCTCGAAGTTCAGGCCGGCGGCGGTGGATTGAATGCCTCTCGGCTCACCGCTGACATCTGGGGAAAGGAAGATTGGCGGATCAGGCTTGTTGCCGTACTCCAAGCAGATGCAATTGCACGCGTCATGTTCGAGGCAACTATGGCGCGTTTCGCAAGTGCCGGCTTCCCGCGAGGTCGTCAGTTTAGGCTAGTTCCTGGAGACCCGGCCGTTGTGTTTGAATGGGATCTTCGGCACCACTGACAGCGAACGCTGTTCGACAAAGCTACTGCGGCGGCACGATCTTCCGACCCGTTAGGATGTAATGCCAAACCGCCTCGAACTGCTTCCGCGCGTCGCCGTCGTAGTACTCGGTCAGCGGCGTGCGTCCTTTGTCGTCGGCGAACTTGGGCATGCGTGTCTGCGGCGCGATGCGGGTCGGCTTCATCATCCAGCGGTGGTAGTACTCGTGGTTGAGTCGCTCAGCCGTGTATTGGAAGTTCACGCCCTGCGCCTCGAACACGTTGGTCGGTTTCATCTTGCCGATGCCGTGACAACTGATGCACGCCAGCCCGCCCTGCGGCGCGGCGAGTTTGCGTCCCGCCGCGGCCATCTGCGGGTCCGACTTCTGTTGCGGCAGGTCGGTCGGCGGGAAGCCGTGCGCCATCGACGTGCCGTACGCGATCATCGCACCGCGCTGGCCGAACGACGGCATCTTGGCCTGCATCCACGGTCGGGGCTTGTAATCGAGCTGACCCGACATGAATTTGGCCATCCAACTCGGCCGAAGCTTCTCGCCGATCAGCGACAGGTCGGGGCGGGATTGATCGACCGGCGGCGCGCCGCCCTCGCCCGGGGCGTTTTCCTCGAAGCCGTCGCCACCGAAGCCGTCATCCCCGTCTCCGAACGGGTCGTCCTCCGGCTTGGCCTTGGGCTTCTCGGGGTGGTCCTTTTCGATCTTGAAGGCAGCGACCTCGTCGCTGAACGACGCCCACCAGCTCTCGTACCCGTCGCGGTCGTGGCACGCGTCACACCGCATCGTCTTGAACTGTCGTTGTGAAAACTCGACACGTGACGCGCGCGTCAACGACGACCAGTCCGTCGCGGCGAACGCACGCAGCGCGTCGCGCTGATCGTCGTCGAGGGTGATCTGCGGGGCCTTGCCGCGGCCGGCCGCGTCGTCGTCGTCAGCCATGCAACCACGCTTCCAATCGGCATTGAGCACGGTGGACGAAAGACTGGGTGCCTTGGCCTTGTTCGCGAACGTCGTTTGCGGGTTCATCTTGTGGCAGGCCATGCAGCCGAGCGTCGTCATCAACGCCTCCCCGCGTTTGACGTCGCCCTTGCTCAGGTCAATCGCGACGCCCGTGTCCGGTAGCGGTTTGCCTTTCCGCGACAGGACAAAGCCGGCGATCACGCGCGCCTCTTCGACCGACAGCCCGAAGTTCGGCATGCGCACCGCCGCGTAGTGCGCCTCCGGCCTGAGCAGGAAATCGACCAGCGCGTGCGGTTTGAACTTGGCCTTGACGTGGTACAGCGGGATTCGCCCCTCGAGCGTCGACTCGTCGTTGTGGTCGGGCAGGACGTGGCAGCCCACGCAACCGAGCCGGGCGTACAGGTCGCCACCTTTGGCCAACGCCTTACCGTCGCGCAGCGGCATGTGGTATTCCCGCCGCTCGCGGATGCGCGTCAATGACAACGCAGCCGTGATGTCGGCCACCGCTTTGCCGCGCTCCGCCTCGTCGAGGTGCGCCAACACGTTCGGCATCGTCGCCGTCGGGCGCATCGCGTGCGGGTTGGCCATCCACGCCGCGATCCACTCGGCGTTGAGGCGGTTGCCCGTGTGCGTCAGGTTTGGCGCGTCGTCGGCCAGTTCGGGCATCGCCAACGCCTTGGCGAACGACGCCTCGGGTTGGTGGCACTTCAGGCAACGGTGTGTCGCGACCAGTTGCCGACCCAGCCGCCGCCGTTCGCCCTCGCGCACGGGCAGCTCGTGCTTGTAGTGTGACCAGACGCTCGGCGGAACCGTCTCGCGCGGGAAGTCGATCGATTCCCAATAAAGCCGGAACTGCGCGTCGCCCGACGCGGGGCTTTTGTACTTCACGACGACCGCGTTCCGTCCCTTCTTCATCTCCACTTCTTTGGCCGGCGCCTTCGACAGGTCGTCGCCCTCGGCTGTCAGCAGTTCGACATCGTTAACAATGATCGTCGCTCGGCCGTTTCCGCCGGCCGACAGCTTGTAGTTGCCGCGCAGCGGGATGCGCAGCAGGCCGGTGAACGTCGCGCGGAACGGCCCGGGTGACGTGAACACCGACGCCGACTCGCCCTCGGGCACATACAACGCCGCCAACCGCACACGCCGCACATCGACCTGCCCCGGTCGGCCGACGGGTTCGACGGCGAGCGTCAAACCTTCGCCGTAGCCACGCCGCTGCTCAGCCAACGGCTCGGGCTTGACGGTCGATGTCAGTTTCTCGGGCGTCTCCGCATCGGCGCGGTACAGCACGCCCCACCCCGTCAGGGCAAGCAAGGCGACGCCAAGCGACCACGCGGCCGCGCATTGAGAGCGATTCATCAGTGACTCCGGTTGCGTCATTTACCCCCGGACAACCCCGGACACCCCCGGCCTTGCGGAATTGCCCGGCCCATCCGGTTGGCCAGTCCATTCTACGAACCACCGTTGAACATCGGTCGATCTTGCAGTCGGCGACAGGCCCACGGCCACGTCAGGCCGCTTGCGGCTTAGCGCGGGGCCGTGGTTGGTATCCGATACGAGTCCTCACCAGATCACCGCAACGTAAAAGACACCACCGCCCCAGACTTGTTTCCACCGCCCAGGACGCTCGCGCGGACCGTGTGCTGCCCCGCTTTCAAGTCCCAAGGCGCGTAGTTGCCGTCCTGATCGCCCGTCAATGAATACGGCCCGACGCGCTCCGTCTGCACGCCGCGCTTCCCGTTCAGGTCGAACCGCACACCCGCGACGCGCCCGCGCACATTCGCCCGCAGGCTCAGGTTGCGCGTGCCGAGTTTCGACGTGTCAATCACGGCGTTCGGCTTGATCGGGTCGAAGCCGGCGACGGGCTTGTCCGTGTCGGCGTTGATGAGTGTGAACCCGGTGACGCGCGCGTTCGGGTCGATTGTGCCGATGATCGGTCCGTTGGATTTGGCCGGCGCTGGCCCTGTCGACAGGATCGCCACCAACTCCACGTCGTGCGTCGGCATGATGACCGTCGCCGCGGTCTGCTGGCGGTCGATGATCTTGACCGTCTTGCCCGCGTCGCCCGGCTTGAGGACGCTCCAGGTTTCGAGCTTCGTACGTGGGTCGGTTGCAATGTTAATCGGCACGGCGCTGCGGGCTGGGAACCTGCCCCACACCCGGCCGTTGACGCGCAGCGTGCTCAATTCGACCGCGTGTGCCTCTGCCCGCACGATGGCGACCCAGTCCTGACCCTCAGGCCCCGGGGGGGCGTCATCGAATGTGACCACGCCGTTCTTGTCCGCCACGCCCAACGGCCCCTTGATCAGGTCGCCGCCCGTGCGCGGGTTGTACCAGTGCAACGAGTACCCGCTGGCTGAATGGCCGACGCGCAATGTGAGTTTCCCACCACGCGGTTGATAAACCGCGTACACGTCGTCCGGCCGAGCCAGGACGTAGTCGTCTTTCGCTTCGGTCAACTGGTCGGCCGGCATCATCCGCGCGAACGGCAGGTGCTTGTGAAAGAACTCGACCGCGATGCGCGTCTGCTTCCACATGTTCGCCCGCGACCGCCAGTCCTCGCAGTTCAGGTCGTTGTGCGCGTACTTGTAGCCGAAGTACCACTCGACGCCCGCGCCGCCGGCCATCAGATTGCCCCACAGGTGTTTGCGACGCACCTCGTCGTGACCGGGATCGTCCTTGTCCGGCTTGACGCCCGTGTTGGCTGGGCCGATCTCGTCGAGGCAGACGACCCACTGCCGACCTGCGGCGGCTGAGCGCAGCACCCAGCGCAAGGTCTGGTTGTGCGTGTCGTTGGTTTGCAGCGACGGGCCGTCAAACGTCTTGTGGCCGAGCAGCGGGTTGTAGACTTGGTCGTACTTGCCCGGGAACGTGTGGCAGGCGATGCGGTGATCGTACGGGTCTAAGCGCTTGATGTAGTCGCAGAACGCCTTGCGCTGCGCGTCGGTGTTCGTGTTCTCCTCGCCCAGGTTCCACTCGACAGCCAGGTGGTGGCCGAACCGTGCGATCAACTCGCGGTGATACAAACGCCGCTGCGGGCCGAGGTCGCCACCGTCGAGCAGTTGGTCGTTTTCCTGCTCCTGCGTCACGACGTGCAGTTGCAGGCCGAGCTTGTCCATGTGCGCGAACACGATTTCCCACTGGTCGAGTTTCGAGCAGTCGAAGCGGAAGCGTTCGGTGTGGCTGGTCCAAGGCCAAACGTCCTTGCCGTCGCCCGTGACGTTCATGGTCAGGAAGTAGACGCTGTTCATGCCCTGCGACGCGAGGTAGTTCATCGCGCCGATCAGGCCCTTGCCCTTGCCGCCGTTCCACGTCGGGTCGCCCGGCTTCCAGTCGCGCACATGCGGCTCGTACCGGTGCAGCTTGTCGGTGTTGGCCTTGCCGATCTTCGCGTCTTTGCCGTGGCGGTACGTGCCGTCGAAGTCGGCGTAGCCGAGCAGGTTCTCCGGGCTGTCTGCCCCGGCTTTGATAAATGGCTCGTTGGTACCGGCGAAGCGCAGGTAACGCTCGCCGACGTAGCGCAGCGTGCCCTTGGCGTGGAAGCCGGTCGCGTTGGGGGGCGCCTCACCGACGATGAACCGTCCCGTCGCGTCGTCGAAGTGACCGGCCGAATCACCCGCGTTGATAGCATCCGCCAATGCGACGTCCTTGCCCTTCCGGAACGAGGCTTTGTAGGTCCACGCGCCTTGATGATCGGGCACGAATTTGACACGCCATTTGTTCCCCGCGGTCGCGCCGGTTTCGCCCGAGTCGCCGTCGGCCGCGTAGTAGCCGGGCACGACGACCAGTTGTCCGCTCTCGTGCATGAAGGCCACGTCGAGGCGGTAGTCGCGGAACGGGTTCGGGTTAGCTGACTCGCCGGTCTGCGGGCCGGTGAACGTGATCGTGACGGGGTGCCAGAGATGGCGCGGGCCTTGCGCGTCGGCCTTGTCCGCCGCACGGATTGACGGGGCAACAGTCAGGCCGATCGCGAGGCAGAAGAGGGCGAGGACGTTCGGGCGAATGGTGTTCATGCCGCCAGCATAGCAACTCGCCGCGGCTCACAGCAGCAGGGCGACGAGGTCGATCGCCCGCGCGACGGCCCGCACAGCGTCGGTCGCCGTCTGCAGGTCATTGATCGCCAACCGGATCGACGCCGATGCCCTTACAAGCCCCATCGCCGCGTCGCGGTACTCAGCCGACGACACGTTCAGGTTCGCGTCGACCAGGCGGGCCAACTGTTCGACCAGTTGCGAGCGCGCGGCCAGCAGTTCGGTCACACGCGGCTCGTCGTCGGTGGTGGCGATCAACGTTGTCAACTGGTCGATCGAACGCGTCAGCTCTTGGCCAAGCGCGGGCGTGGGTTCGCTTGAGATTTGTGTTGTCGTCATGAGGGGCTCCGATTGGTTGGCTTGTGTCAAGAGATTCGTCATATCACCGCTCGATCGACCCACGAGGCGTTGTCCGAACACTCACCGGCCCACCCGTAGGGTGCGCTTTAGCGCACCAAGGCCGCCAGGAAACTGTCCGTTCATTGTGGTGCGCTGAAGCGCACCCTACTTTCGGACGAAGCTAGGAAAGCGCGGTGTCGTCATCGCTCAGCCCGGATCGCCGCGATCGCCTGGACTGCGTCGCGCGCGTTGAGCATGAGTCGTTCGATGTCCTCGATCGTGACGTCGGGCGACTGCAACGCCGTACGCAGATTGACCTGCCCCAGGCGCACCGCGACGATCAATTGCCGCAACTCGAGCGACGTGCGCGTGAACGCTTCGGCGTTGTGACTCGCGACCAGTCGTGCTTCAACGATCGAGGCGCGCATGACGGCGTTGGATGGGTCGTCACCCGCACGCAGCCGAGACTCAGCCAACGTCGCCGCCTGTGTCAGCAGGTCGATGGACGCCATGTACGCGAAGGCCCATTGCTCAGCCCGTGCGTCCAGGTCGTCTTGCAGAAGCGTCAGGACATGGAGCACGAACGGTTCCGCATCGACGACCACGCGTCGCAACGCTTCGGCCCGTTGTGCTTCGCTCACCTGACCCGCGCTGAGCATCACCAATTGGCCGAACAGCCGACTGCGTGGATTGTCGGTACCGACCCAGCCGGCGCGTGCGAGGCTTGCGTGTAATGCCGTCGCGGCGACCTGTGTGTCGTCGGCCGCTGAACCGCCGCTCAGTGTGCCGAGCAGATTCGCGTAGTCGCGCAGCGCGGCCAACGCCGTCAGCCGATCGTGCAGGTGGCGTGGTGCGATCAACTCAGCCGTTCCGTTGTCGTTCGTGTCGGTTGTGCCCAATCCGACCGAGGCGGTGGCATCGCCTAACTTCGCGCGCAGCAAGCCCATTGCGACGACCTGCCGACGCGAGTCGGTCAGGTGTTCGCCCGCCAAGTCAGCCAACTGAGCGGTCGCGTCGCTGAATTGTCGTACGGCTGAACGTTGCCGCGCGGTCATCCCGCAGCCCGCCGAACCGCAGGTCGCGATGAGAACCAGGATCGATACGGCAATTCGTCTGTTGGGGGTGATGCGCATGACGTGTCCTTGCAAGCCTGGTTTGAGTCGCGGTTTGGCCGGTCGGACGGGCTGAATGCGCACACGGCGTGCGCACGCAAACGTCAGTTCCGCGCGTGCGCGTGTCGCAAGTGCCGTTGCGGGTTGCAGGTAGGCGTCGGCTGCCAGTCGGCAGATGAGTAGAAACGCCGAACGGTTTGTGCGCGCCGTGATGCACGAAGTCGTGTAGATTGCGGCGATGATTGACGCCTTGAAACTCCCGGTCGGCCGATCGTTGTCGATGCGTCGGCCGATCATCATGGGCATCCTGAACGTGACGCCCGACAGCTTTTCTGACGGCGGCCGATGGCTCGACATCGACGCGGCCGTGGCGCACGCGCTGCGCATGGTCGACGATGGGGCGGACGTGATCGATGTCGGCGGCGAGTCGACGCGGCCGGGGGCGGAGGCGGTGGGCGACGACGAGCAGATCGCACGCGTTGTGCCCGTGATCGAGCGTGTGAGACGTGCGCTGGACGGGCGAGGCAGCGAAGCCGTAATCAGCATCGACACGATGTCACCGCGCGTGGCCGAGGCCGCGCTCGACGCGGGTGCGGCGATCATCAACGACGTGGCCGGCGGGCGATTCGGCACGATCGAAGTTGCGGCCGAGCGGCAAGCGCCGATCGTGCTGATGCACATGGCCGGCGAGCCGAAGACGATGCAGGACGCGCCGCATTACGACGACGTGGTGTCCGAGGTGCGTGCCTACTTGGTTGAACGCGCCGAGGCGGCGGTGGCCGCGGGCGTGCCACGCGGGCAGGTCGTGATCGACCCGGGTATCGGCTTCGGCAAGACGCGCGAACACAACCTGACGCTGTTGGCCAATCTCGATCATTTTGTGGCGACCGGCTACCCCGTGCTGCTGGGCACGAGCCGTAAGCGGTTCATGGGTTCGATCTGTGTCGACGCGAACGGCGACCCGCCGCGGCCGGACACGCTCGTCGGTGCGACGTGCGCGACCACGGCGCTTGGCGTCGCCGCAGGTGTGGCGATGTTCCGCGTACACGACGTGCTTGCGAACCGGCAGTCGGCCGACGTCGCGCACGCCTTACGGCAGACGTCGTAATCTGAGCCTCACATTCGTGCCACGGCCGTGTCGGCCGTGTGCAACACCCTCGATGGACCTCACGGCCGACACGGCCGTGGCACGAGACACACCATTACGCACAGTTCCCGCTGCCTGTGATCAGCCGAGGCCGGTCGGCGTGCGATATACTCTGGCTCTCTTTTACCCTTGCGAGCTTGGATATGAGACGTTTGCTGACGGTGTGTGCCTGTGCCTTGTTGATGATGACGACGGTGCGCGCTGACGATTGGCCGCAGTTCCGCGGCCCGACGGCGCAAGGCCACGCGACGGCGACCGGCCTGCCAACCGAGTTTGGGCCGTCGCAGAACGTCGTTTGGAAGCGAGCCATCCCGGGCAGCGGGTGGTCCTCGCCCGTGCTCCATCAAGGCAAGCTCTACCTGACCACGGCCGTGCCCGCGGGGTCGGGCGGCAACATGTCGTTGCGCGCGTTCTGCCTCGACGCCAAAACGGGAAAGCCGGTCTGGGACACCGAGCTGTTCACGCAAGACGGCCGAACGTCGCCGCGGCCCCACCGCAAGAACAGCCACGCCAGCCCGACGCCGTTGATCCATGACGACAAGCTCTACGTGCACTTCGGCCACCAGGGCACGGCCTGCCTGACGCTCGACGGCAAGGTCGTTTGGCGGCAGCAGATCAAGTACCCACCGGTTCACGGCAACGGTGGCTCACCCGTCGTTGTCGACGATGTGCTGTTTTTCAGTTGCGATGCGGCGCGCAACCCGTTCGTCATCGCGCTTGACGTGAAAACCGGCAAGGAGCGATGGCGCACGCCGCGTGACACGGAAGTGCGACGGAAGTTTTCGTTCAGCACACCGCTGGTGATCGAGGTCGAAGGACGCAAGCAGATCGTTTCGCCGGGCAGCGGGGCGGTCGTCGCGTACGACCCGAAGTCCGGCAAGCCAATTTGGAAAGCGCGTTACGGCGAGGGGTATTCCGTCGTGCCGCGACCTGTTTACGCGCACGGTCTGGTGTTCGTGTCCAGCGGATTCGATCGGCCGGTGTTGCTGGCGATCAAACCGACAGGTAAGGGTGACGTGACCGATACGCACGTCGCTTGGCAGATGACCAAAGGCGCGCCGCACACGCCGTCGATGCTCGTCGTCGGCGACGAGCTGTACTGCTTCGCCGACCGCGGCATGGCGACGTGCGTCGACGCCAAGACCGGCGAGGAACACTGGCAGGAGCGCATCGGCGGCGCATATTCCGCGTCTCCCGTGTTTGCCGACGGACGCATCTACATCACAAACGAACAAGGCAAGACAGTCGTTCTGAAGCCGGGCAAGTCGTTCGAGGTGCTCGCCGAGAACGACCTGAAACAGAAGACGCTCGCGACTTTGGCTGTGGGTGACGGCGCGATCTTCCTGCGGACCGAGAGTCATTTGTATTGCTTTGCGAAGTGAGTAGTTTGAGAGTGGGTTGAGAACGGAACGTCCCGAGCGCCCCGCACATCATGAGTCAAGATTTGCCCCGCGTCCTGATCACGCACGCCATCCCGCAGGAACACGTCGCACCGCTCGTCGGCAAGGCGACGCTCGTGTTCGGCCCGGACGACGGGCGGATGATGCCGCCGAGCGAGGTCTTTACGCATGCGCCGCTGGACGCGATTATCTGTGGCGGTGAGTTGCGGGTTGACGCGGCGCTGCTCGATGCGCTGCCGGGTGTGAAGATCGTCGCCAACGTCGCCAACGGCTTCGACAACTTCGCTCTTGACTTGATGGCCACACGCGGCGTGTGGGCGACCAACACACCCGACGCGTTCACCGAGTGCACGGCCGACGCGACGATCGGCCTGCTGCTGGCCGCGGCGCGTCACATCACGCGCGGCGACCGTTATGTCCGCACGGGCCAATGGGAGCACGACGGGTTCCGGCCCGTGCTGTGGGAGGGTATGTTGTTGCCCGGCAAGACGCTGGGCATCATCGGCTACGGCAAGATCGGCAAGGCCGTCGAGAAACGCGCCCGCGCGTTCGACATGAACGTCATCCACACGCGGCGCACGCCCAGCGACGACCCCAACTACCGCTCGCTCGACGACCTGTTGGCTGAGTCGGATGTTGTGTCGTTGCACACCCCGCTGAACGACGACTCGAAGCACTTGCTCGACGCGCGGCGGTTGGCGAGCATGAGACGCGGCGCGATTGTCGTCAACATGGCGCGCGGCAAGTGCGTCGACGAACAGGCGCTGGTCGATTCCCTGAAATTGGGCCACCTCGCCGGCGCGGGGCTCGACGTCTTCGAAAACGAGCCGGCCGTCCATCCCGAGCTGATGAGTCTCGACAACGTCGCGCTCGCGCCGCACGTCGGCGGCAGCACGATGGACAGCCGGCGGTCAGGACGGCTTCTGTCCGCCGAAAACGTCCTGCTCGTGCTGGCGGGCCAGCGACCGAAGACCCCGCTGAATGAGCCGATGTAGGATGGGCGCTTCCCGCCAGAGAATGCGGCAACGGGATGGTGAGCAGTGGCCGCTCTACGCCTTGGACGATGCCAACCTGCCCGCCGTAGCCGGTCTTACGTAATCGATCTCAATTGCCGGGTAAGAACCGTTCGGTCGTTCGACCGACGGACTACCCTATAATCGACACTCGCCAACGACCCCGCCGGAGACGTTTCGCGTGACACGTTTGATCCCAACCAACCTCCTCGCGACGACGCTGCTGCTGTCAGCGATGTTGACGGGTCTTGTCCGCGCCGCCGACGCGCCGGCCACGCCGGAGCAGGTCAAGTTTTACAACGACGAGGTTCGGCCGATCCTCGTTAAGAACTGTCTGAAGTGCCACGGTGGCGAGAAGCGGATACGAGGCGACCTCGACCTGACGTTCCGTGACGGCGTGCTCAAGGGCGGCGAGCTTGGGCCTGCCGTGAACACACAGAAGCCGGACGCCAGTTGGCTGCTCGTCGCGATCGGTTACGAAGACGACGACCTGCAAATGCCGCCCAAGGGCAAGCTCGATGCTGCCAAGATCGCCACCCTGACCAAGTGGGTCAAGATGGGCGCGCCTTACCCGCCCGACGCCAAGCCGAAACACACGCACGCCGAGGCGGGCGACGACAACACGAAGATCAACGAACGGACCCGCAACCACTGGTCGTTTCGGCCGATCGTTCGGCCCGCTGTGCCCGCGCTGCGAGACGGCGGCTGGGTTCGTAATCCGATCGATGCGTTCATCCTTCAGCGCTTGACCTCGGCCGGCCTCAGGCCGGTCAAGCCGGCAGACAAAGTCTCGCTGCTGCGCCGCGCGTACTACGACCTGATCGGCCTGCCGCCGACCCCGGCGCAGGTCGAAGCGTTTCTGAAGGACACATCACCGGACGCGTATGAAAAGGTGATCGACCAACTGCTGGCGTCGCCGCATTACGGCGAGAAATGGGGCCGACACTGGCTTGACCTCGTGCACTACGCCGAGTCGAATTCGTTCGAGCGCGACAACCCGAAGCCGGACGTTTGGCGGTACCGCGACTTCGTGATCCGCGCGTTCAACGAGGACATGCCTTACGACCAATTCATCCGCGAGCAGTTGGCGGGTGACGAGTTGGAAACGGTCACGCCGAGGTCGATGATCGCGACCGGGTACTACCGGCTCGGCCTGTGGGACGATGAGTCGGCCGACCCGCCCAAGTCGCGTTGGGACGAGTTGGACGACTGGGTCACGGTGACGGGTCAAGGCGTGCTGGGATTGACGTTAAACTGCGCCCGCTGCCACAGCCACAAGATCGACCCGCTCCCGCAGGAAGACTACTACCGCTTCCTCGCATTCTTCCGCGATGTCAAGTCGTTCCAGAACGGGCGCGACGGGCACGGCAAGGGTTTCAATCAGGGCAACTTCCACCGCCGACTCGCGGAGCACGTCAAGCCGGACGACCTGAAGAAGTATGCGTCGCAGATCACGTTCGACGACACGAAGCTGAACCAACTCGACGCGCAACTTTCGCGGTGGGATAAAGAGATCGCCGACAAGCTGCCCGGCGGCGTGCGCGACGACTGGAAGTTCGAGTCGAACAAGTTGGCCGTGCTCAAGTCGCACGCGAAGTTGCTGCCCAAGGGTTTGAAGGGCCGGTATGAAAAGGCGTTCAACGAACGTGAACAGCAGCGCGCCGCGCGGGCCAATGCCGACGTCCGCGTGCTGGCGATCAGCGCCGAACGCAACCCGCCCGTGACGCACGTGCAGATCCGCGGCAACGCGGGAGTCAACGGCAAGGCTGTCGAGCCCGGTTTCCCGCAGGTGCTCGGCTTCCCCGAGCCGAAGTTCGACGCGCCGAAAGACGGCGCCAGGTCGGCCGGCCGGCGGACCGTGCTGGTCGATTGGCTGTTCGACGACAAGAACCCGCTGGTCGCCCGCGTGATCGTCAACCGTGTCTGGCAGCACCACTTCGGTCGGGGCATCGTCGCGTCGGCCAATGACTTCGGCTTCCAGGGCGATCGGCCGACCCACCCGCATCTGCTCGACTGGTTGGCCAGCGAGTTCCGCTCGCAGGGCTGGAGCTTCAAGAAGCTGCACAAGCTGATCATGACGTCGAGCACGTACCGGTTGTCAGCGAGCTACGACAGCACGGCCTACGGCAAGGACCCGAACAACCTGCTCCGCTGGCGGTTCGATGTGCGTCGGCTCACGGCTGAGGAGATCCGCGACTCGGTCCTGACGATGAACGGCCGACTGCACACGCCGATCTACGGCAAGAGCGTTTACCCGCCGATCCCGCGCGAGGTGATGCAGGGCCAATCCCGCCCCGGCGCGAATTGGCCGACCTCCGGCGAACCGGACCGCTACCGCCGCAGTATCTACATCCACGTCAAACGCTCGCTGCTCGTCCCGATGCTCGAAGATTTCGACGTGGCGGACACGGACAACACCTGCCCCGTCCGTTTCGCGACGACGCAGCCGACGCAGGCTTTGGGCATGCTCAACAGCGAGTTCATTCTCGACCAGGCCCGCGCGTTCGCCGCCCGCCTGCGCAAAGAGGCTGGCAACGACGTGCGCGATCAGGTCGCGCAGGCCCTGCGCCTTGCGACGCAACGCACGCCACAAGCCAGCGAGATCGATCGCGGCATCAAGCTGATCGACGAATTGAAGAATGTGGACGGTATCTCAGCCGACAAGGCGCTTGAGTATTACTGTTTAGTGGTCTTGAATCTGAACGAGTTTGTTTACCTGGACTAAGCGGTCGCGTTTCCGTCTTGGAAATGCCTCGCCACAAACGGACAAGGTGACACGATGACCCGACCCACCCACGACAAGCCCCGCGCGACGTTCTGTAACCGCACGCGACGCGAGTTCCTCTGGCAGGCCGGCGCCGGCTTTACCGGCGCGGCGCTGACCGGCATGCTCGCCGAGGACGGCTTCCTAGCCAATCAGGCCGTCGCGGCCGACGGCGCGACGCCGTTCCGCAACCCGCTTGCGCCGAGGAAGCCGCACTTCGAGCCGAAGGCCAAGTCGGTCATCTTCCTGTTCATGTACGGCGGGCCGAGCCAGGTCGATACGTTCGACTACAAGCCGAAGCTCTACCCGCTGGACGGCAAGACGATCGACGTCAAGACGTTCGGCCGAGGCGGCCACAAGAACAAGGGCCGCGTCGTCGGGCCGAAGTGGAAGTTCAAGAAGTACGGCCAATGCGGCAAGATGGTCAGCGACCTGTTCCCGCACGTGGGCGAGTGTGTGGACGACATCGCGTTCATCCACTCGATGTACGCCGAGAGCCCGATCCACGGCTCGGCCATGTTCATGATGAACTCCGGCCGACTCGTCTCCGGCTCGCCGTGCATGGGCAGTTGGGTGACGTACGGTCTGGGTAGTGTGAACGAGAACCTGCCGGGTCACATCGTCATGCTCGACCCGACCGGCGGGCCGATCAGCGGCGCGAAGAACTGGTCCAGCGGCTTCATGCCCGCGCAGTATCAGGGCACGATCTTCCGCAGCGAGGGCGAGCCGATCCTGAACCTCAAGCCGCCGGCGGGCATGAGCCGAACGACGCAGCGCAAACTGCTCGACACGCTCAAGGCGTATAACGACGAGCACGCGGCGAAGCACATCAAGAACAGCGACTTGGCCGCGCGCATCGCCAGCTACGAGCTTGCGTACAAGATGCAGATGCACGCGCCGGAGGCGACCGACATCAGCGGCGAGCCGGACCACATCAAGGTGCTGTACGGCCTCGACGACCCCAAGACGGCCAACTTCGGCCGACGCATGCTGCTGACCCGCCGGCTGGTCGAGCGCGGCGTGCGTTACATCCAGGTCTACGCCGGCGGCAACCACAATGACAACAACTGGGACGCGCACGGCGACCTCGAAAAAAACCACAACTACCACGCGGGTCGCACCGACAAGCCGATCGCCGGCCTCTTAAAAGACCTCAAGCAACGCGGCTTGCTCGAATCGACGATCGTCGTCTGGGGCGGCGAGTTCGGCAGGCAGCCGACGGCCGAATACGCCAAGGGCACCGGCCGCGACCACAACAGCTACGGCTTCACGATGTGGATGGCCGGCGGCGGCATCAAGGGCGGCGTGAGCGTCGGCCAAACCGACGAACTGGGCGCCCATGCGGTCGAAGACCGCTTCCACGTCAAGAATCTGCACGCGACGGTGTTGCAGCAGATGGGCCTCGATCCGAATCACCTGTCCTACTTCTTCGGCGGGCTGAATCACCGGCTGGTGGGTGTTGAGGATACGGAGCCGATGAATCAGATTATTTGACTGCGATTGACAGGCACTAGAGTCAAGCTGTCAACAATGCTCAAGCTCGCCCTTGGCAATTACGGAATCGCAATTGACGTTGATCCAACATATGTGATTGGCTCTGCAGATAACTTGAATAGCTATAATCGAGTACACGTACTCGGTGCGGAAGGTGAGGGCGGAACATCACGTCACTCGATTCGAGTGACGGAAAATGATCGGGTCATGTCGTCTTGTATTCTCATGGCGGCCGGGGGCACGACCGGGATTCACGAACATTCGGCAATCGTCCACAGAGGAAAGTGCATCGTTGCGGTCGGGCCATTTATGGTATCGCTTGGCATCCCGATGCTCGAACTCGATTGGGCAACCAAGACAGACTGGGCGACTTGTTTTGGCGTGTATCACTCGGAGAAGCACGGTTGCTTGATCTCACATGGCGAACTTCAAGTGGCGCGCATTTCCGACGACGGCCAAATCGTCTGGGAAGCTGGCGGCGCTGACATTCTCACGAATGGGATCAGCGTACATGATGACCATATTCGCGTTATCGATTTCAACGACGATGAGTACGTGATCGACATTAACAACGGTCACACAAAGAGTTTCTGAGGGTTTGTTCCGGGGTAAGGGGCGATTTGGCAATCAGGATCGTATTGGCCTGATCCGGCATACCATCACCCCATGCCCGCCACGCAGGACACCTTTCAGATTGTTTCCGACATGCAGCCGCGCGGCGATCAGCCGGCGGCGATTGATGCGCTCGTGTCGGGGCTGCAGCGGGGCGATCCGTACCAGGCGTTGCTCGGCGTGACGGGGTCGGGCAAGACGTTCACGATGGCGAACGTCATTGCGCGGGCGCAGCGGCCGACGTTGATCATCAGCCACAACAAGACGCTGGCGGCGCAGCTCTACGAAGAGTTTCGAGAACTGCTGCCGGACAACGCGGTCTGCTATTTCGTCTCGTATTACGACTACTACCAGCCCGAGGCGTACATCCCGCAGCGCGATATCTACATCGAGAAGGACGCGTCGCGGAACGACGACCTGGATCGGCTGCGCCTCGCGGCGACCAGTTCGATCATGAGTCGGCGGGATGTGGTGATCGTCGCCAGCGTGTCGTGCATCTTCGGCCTCGGCTCGCCGTCGGTCTACGCGGAGTCGGTGCTGAGCCTGTCGAAGGGGCAGGTGATCGATCGGCGTGACCTGCTGTCGGCCTTGTCTGACCTGCAGTACGCGCGGAACGACTTCGATTTCAAGCGCGGCACGTACCGCGTGCGCGGCGACGTGGTCAGCATCCACCCGGCCGACACGGAGATCGCCTACCGCGTCGAGCTGTTCGGCGACGAGATCGACGCGTTGCAAACGGTCGACCCCATCACCGGCGAGGTCGTCGCCAACCATCAGCAGGTCTTTGTTTACCCGGCTGTGCACTACGTCATGTCGCCCGATGCGAAGCAGGACGCGGTCGGGTCGATCCGTGAGGAACTGGAAAAGCAACTCATGGCCTTGCGTCACGACGGCAAACTGCTCGAAGCGCAGCGGCTGGAGGCGCGCACGAAGTACGACCTGGAGATGATCGAGGAGGTCGGCTACTGCTCGGGCATCGAGAACTACTCACGTCACCTGGACGGCCGAGCCCCCGGCAGCCCACCATACACCTTGTTAGACTATTTCAAGGCGGCCGGCCACGACGACTGGCTGCTCATGATCGACGAAAGCCACGTCACGCTGCCGCAGTTGCACGCGATGTACCACGGTGACCAGCACCGCAAGAAGGTGCTGGTCGATCACGGCTTCCGGTTGCCCAGCGCCCTGGACAATCGGCCGCTGCAATTCGAGGAGGTCGAGCAGGCGTGGGGGCAGGTCGTTTTCGTGTCGGCCACGCCGAGCAAGTACGAGTTGGAAAAATGCGAGGGCGCGGTTGTCGAGCAGATCATTCGGCCGACGGGCCTGGTCGACCCGGTGATCGAGGTCATGCCCGCGTCGGGCCAGGTGCCGCACCTGATCGCCGCGGCCAAGGAACGGGCGGAACGCGGCGAACGCACGCTCGTCACGACGCTGACAAAACGGCTAGCTGAAGACCTGTCGAAGTACATGCAGGAGACGGGGCTGAACTGCCGGTACCTGCACAGCGAGATCGACACGCTCGACCGCGTGACGATCCTGCGCGAGCTGCGCGAGGGCAAGTTCGACGTGCTCGTCGGCGTCAACCTGCTGCGCGAGGGGCTTGACCTGCCGGAGGTGTCGCTGGTGGCGATCATGGACGCGGACAAGACCGGCTTCCTCCGCAGCGCGACGAGCATGATCCAACAGATCGGGCGCGCGGCCCGCAACGTCAACGCGCTGGTCTACCTCTACGCCGACGAGGTCACGCCCGCGATGGCCGACGCGATCGAGGAGACCAAACGGCGGCGCGAAAGACAGCTCGCTTACAACGCCGAGCACGGTATCGAGCCGGAGACGATCAAGAAAGAGATCCGACGCGGGATTGAGATCGAGCTGCGTGCGTACAAGACGACGCGCGAGGCGGCCGGTGCGGAGGACGACGAGCAGTTCGACCGCGAGGAGCTGATCGCGCAACTCGAAAAACAGATGCTCGAAGCGGCCGAGTCGTTGGAGTTCGAGAAGGCGGCGAAGCTGCGCGACAAGGTCAAGCAGATACGGGCGACGCCGAAGATGGGCAAGGTGAGCGCAGCCGACGCGGCAATTGAAGACGCGCCAGACGCCCCGGGCACACCCGGCACTCGCCCGCGCAAGAAGCGCAAGGGCAAGCCGCGCGGTTGATGCGCTTTTCGCCACGCACACATACCCTGCTACTTACGGATACCCCACCCGATAAATCGGTGCGGCGATGTTGATCCAGTCGGTGTGGCCGTGCCCTGCGGGCAAGTCAACCGCGTCGGCCGGTCCGGGGTCGTGCCACATGCAATTCTCGACGCCGGTGTCGAGCAGGCGTTTCCATTCGACATGACCGTCGCAGATCGCCCAGTTCGCGCCCAACCGGTGCCAGTAGCCGTTCGGGCCGGTGATGCCGTCGGCATCGATCCAACTGACCGTCCACTCGCCCAGGTCGGGGTAGCCGCGCGTCGTCTCTAAGATCATGAAAGTGTTGGACGGCGACTTGATCTGGCTGACCTTCGCCTCCTTCTTGCGCGTCATGACCTCGTTCGGGTTGTCCGGGCTGCCGTTGGGGCCGTACCGCCAGAACATGCGACCGTTGAACGCGTAGTTGGTCGGCAGGTCGCCGGGCGGGCCGGACGGGTTGGCCGGGTCGTCGACGCAGTCGATACTGCCGTGGATGCCGTAGTCCTCAGCCCGCGGCTCGGTCGATTGCGGCGACGGGCAGTTCCACGCGTCGCTCTTGTCGATGTAGCCGTGCTTCCAGACCATCCACCGCCAGGTGACGTGGTAGTTCTGGCCCGGCCAGGGCATGTAACGGTTGGCTGGGATCGAGCCGTCGTTGTCGTTGGCGTAGCTGAGGTTGGCGTTGACGACCTGTTTCATGTTGCTGGCGCAGATCGCCTCGCGGGCGACCTCGCGGGCGTTGCGCAGGGCGGGCAGCAGCATGGCGATCAACAGGATGATGATCGACATCACGACGATCAACTCGATCACCGTGAAGGCGGGTCGGTCAGTAGGCCTGACGCGGTATCTTGCAACGTGGCCGGTCATGTGCGTCGCGACGGGGCGGAACGGGACGCCGGGCGGAATCGCGTGGGTATTCTAACATGATGCAACCGGGACGTGGGGTGTGGTTCGACCGCGACCACAACGTGATGTAACGGCGTCGCAGATCGTGACAAGGTGGGGCAGGTGAATCCAATGAAACGACAGATGGTGAACGTTGTTGCGTGCATGGCCTTTGTGAGTTTGGCTGTGGCTCGGCCGGCGGGGGGCGAGGCCTGGCCGCAGTTCCGCGGGCCGGCCGGCGCGGGCGTTTCCCCCGGGACGCAGCCGCTGCCGACCGACGTCGGGCCGAACAAGGCGGTGCGGTGGAAAGTCGCGGTGTCGCCGGGCGTGTCGTCACCCGTGGTCGCGGGTGAACGCGTTTTTCTGACAGGCGTCAAGGAAGGCAAGACGCTGGTGACGTTCGCGCTGAGTGCGAAGGATGGCTCGCTGCTTTGGGAACGCGAGGCGCCGATCCGCAAGCTGGAGACGACCGACAAGAAGCCGCGCGGCCGACTCGCCACCGCCACAGTCACAACCGACGGCGAACACGTCGTCAGCTTCTTCGGCTCCAGTGGTTTGCTCTGTTACACCGTCGACGGCGAGCGTCGTTGGTATCGGCCGATGGGGCCGTTCGAAAACCGACGCGGGGCAACGTCGTCGCCGATCATCCACGACGGCAAAGTCGTCATCGTGCAGGACCACGAGGTCGGCTCGTTTGTCGAAGTTTTTGACGTCGTGACGGGCAAGACCGTTTGGCGAACCGAGCGCAGCTTGTTCAACCGCAGTTACGGCACGCCGGTCGTTCACAAGGACGCGAGCGGACGGGAGCAGGTCGTCCTGGTCGGCTCGGGCCTGGTCACCAGCTACGACCTGCGCACCGGCAAGTTGTTGTGGTATGTGCAGGGAACGTCGGCCGTGGCGAACCCGATGGCGGTGACGGCCGGTGGGCGGCTGTTCGTCGCCAGCGCCAACCCGGGACCGAAGCGATCTTATCAACCTTCATTCAGCGAACTCGTCGCGCAACGCGACGCGGACAAGGACGGCGCCCTGTCGGCCGACGAGTTGCCCAGCGGCCTATTCGCTGCGCTGTTCCCGACCTATGACGAAAACAAGGACGGCCGACTCGGCGAACCGGAATACAAGGCCATCCAGAAACTCATGGGCACGTGTCGCAACGGCCTGATTGCGCTTGACGTTAAGGGCGAGAGCCTGAACCGCACGCCGCGGAGCATCGCGTGGAGCCTGACCCGCTCGACCCCGCGCACAGCCACGCCGATCCACCACGACGGGCACCTGTACATGGTCAAGGACGGCGGCGTGTTCACGACCGTCAATGCCGCGACGGGCGAAGTCGTCAAGACCGACCGCATCTCAGCGAAGGGCAAGTTCTTCAGTTCACCCGTCATGGGCGACGGCAAGGTCTATGTGGCGGACGACCGCGGCAAGCTGCTGGTCATCAGCGCCAAGTCGCAGTGGGAAGTCGTGTCCGAGGCCGACTTCGACGAGCCGATCTACCCGACGCCGGCGATCAGCGACGGGCGGCTGTACGTGCGGACGGAGACGACGTTGTATTGCTTCGGTGTTGATGATTGAGAAGCGGTCTGTCCGTCAAGACCATTGCACTTTCTCATCCGTCTATCCCGCCGGCCGATTATGAAGGCGATGCACTGGCCGTGCGGGCCACTTCAATCGCCAGAGTGGCTCGGACTCGTCGCCGGTTGACAACCGTGTTTCGCCCGCGATGACCCGTCTCGCGCCGCACGCCAATCATGCGCGGGCGATCGGGGCACTCCACGGTCAGCCCCGATCTCCCGGCCGCCCCGGGAAGGTGCGGTGCGCAATCCGCACGTATCAGTACCCCGACTTCCGCGGGGGAGCCGAAGGGGGTTTGGGGGAAGCGGCGGCGAGCGTCCCCCAACTCATGTGGTCTTCACGGCGCAGCCGTTCCGTTGAAGCGAAGCGCTAAGCCGCTCCGGCGCTTGAGGAGGCCCGTCCGGCAGGACACCGCCATCCACGTACGATTGCAATGTGGGCAAGAGTGAGGTCAATCGACTTGACCTGCTGACAAAGACGCTACTTCACCAGATACTCAATCCGCCGACTCACCTGCCCACCGGTCGCTTTCACGTCCTGCTTCTTGAAACTCACCGTGTAGCCCAGCCCGTCGCGCAGATAGACCAGGGCGTTCATGGCGATCAGCGTCGTCACGTGCGAGTCCGACTCCTTCAACACGCCGAGCAGGATCTGCACCGGGCTGGCCTGGTGGATTCGGCCGAGGAACTCGGCGACGCGGATGCGCACGAGCAACTCGTTGTCATTGATCAGCGCGCGGACGTCGGGGGCCAGCGGTTCGGCCTCGCGCCCAAACGTCGCGCAGACGGTGACCGCCCAATACCGCTCCCACTTGTTGTTTGACTTGAGCGCGCGTTGCAGCGCCGGCTTGGCCTTGTCGAACGGTTGCGTCGCCAGTTCCGTGATCGCATAGAGCTTGGCTATCTCGTCGCGACGCTTGTCGACAAATGCCAGCGGGTCCTTGACGGCCTGCTCAGCGATCACCGTTTCGGGGTACAAGCTCAGGTCGGGCATCGCGACCATGCGTTTGCCAAGCCGGTCGCGCAGGTCGTTCAGCACCGCCGCGTGCTTCGGGTCGTTCGCCAGGTTGTTCAGCTCGTGCGGGTCGGCCTCGATGTCGTACAAACCCTCGGCCGGCTTGGGCACAAAGAACTGCCGTTGCGCGTCGTTCAGCTTGCCCGCCTTGAACAGGTCGCGCCACTGTGTGTACGCGAGCATGCGGTAGCGGTAGTTATTCTGCAAGCCGTCAGGATAGTAGCCCTGAAAGAAGCGGAGGTACTTCCACTTGCCTTTGCGCAGCGTGCGGACCATCTCGTACTTCTCGTCGAAACGGTCGGCGTAACCGAACGCCTCGTCGCGCCGGTTCAGTTCGTCAAGCGTGACGCCCTTGCCGAGGAATGGGGTGCCGTCCATGTGGTTCGGCACATCGACGCCCGCGAGGTTCAGCACGGTCGGGCCGAAGTCGACAAACTCGACAAACCCCTTGACGCGCGTGCCGGCCTGCATCGCCGGGTCGAGCAGCGACCGGTAGTTTTTTGGCACGTAAACGACCAGCGGCACGTGCAGCCCGCGCTCCCACGCGTAACCCTTCGACCCCGGCAGCACGCCGCCGTGGTCGCCGAAGTAGAAGATGAACGTGTCGTCCAGCAGACCGTCGGCTTTGAGTTTGGCGACGGTGGTGCCCACGATTGTGTCCGCCGACTGGATCCGGTCGTGGTACCGCGCGGTCGTGTAGCGGAACAGGTCGGTCTGCGGGAAGTAAGGCCAAACCTTGACGGACTTCGGGTCGGTCGTCGTCTTCGTGCCCGTGTAGGTTTTCTGATTGAAGTGCAGCGACGACTCGTGCGACACGCCGTGGCTTTCCATGTGGAAAAACGGCGTGTCTTTCGTCGGTCGGTTTCGCCACGAAGCCTTGCGCGACGAAGCGTTCCATGACTTGCCGGGTGAGACCGTCACGTTGTAGTCGGTCTTCGAGTTGTTGGTGACGTAGTAGCCCGCGTCGCGCAGGTACTCGTGGAACAGCCGCCAATCTTTGGGCAGGGTGACAGCAGAGAGCTTGCGGTGGAACTGTGTGCCGATGCGCGGCGCGTAGACCGACGTCGCCAACGTTGTCCGCGCGACCGAACAAACCGGGGCGTTGGAGAACGCGTGCTCGAAGATCAGCCCGTGCGCCGCGAGTTTGTCGATGTTGGGTGTCGGTGCACCGGCGGGGTCAAACAGCTTGAGGTAGTGCTTCGAGTTGTCCTCGGAGAGGATGAAGACGACGTTCGGCCGATCGGCCGCGCCGGCTCTGCTGATGAGTGTCAACAAGAGTAACAGGGCGAAGTGTCGTCGAGTCATGTCCTGATTCCTGTCGCGGGTCGCATTGCATGGCCGGGTCGTGCGGCGCATCGCACAAGGATATCAGACGGGTGGACAGCGGATTAATCGCAGAGACGCAGGGGGGTGTTCTAAGGCGTCAACTCAAGCACGACCAGCAGCGGAAGATGGTCGGACGCGACCTGTTCGTCGATCGTGCGGGCCTCGACGACGCGCCATCGCGTATTCGCTAACGGCCGATAGAGGACAAAGTCGATCTGCCGGCGCGGGTTGGTCACGGGCACGGTCGGCAGCGGCTTGTCCGCCGTCGGGTTGCGCCAGTGTTTACGCAGTGTCTTGAGTTCGGGCGAATCGGGCGTCGCGTTCAGGTCGCCGGCGAGGATGACGCCGGCGTCTTTAGGATTGGTGCTCTCGGCTTTGCTGGGAACGAAAGCGTCGACCAGTTCCCGCACCTGCGTCATGCGCACCGACGACTTCTGATGGTCCAGGTGCGTGCCGACGAAGATGAGAGTCGGACCCTTGTCGCCGACACGGACGCGCACGCTCAACGCCGCGCGCGGCTCGTGGCCTTGCGGGGCGCTGAGCGCGACGTTGCGCTTGCTGATGATCGGCCAGCGCGACAGCACGGCCTCGCCGTACTGCCCGCCGCTGTAATCCATCGCCTTGCCGAACACACTGTGCATCTTCGTCAGTCGGCCCAGCTCGGCGGCCTGGTCCACACCCGACGCACGCTTCGTCTTGCGGTCGACCTCCTGCACCGCCACGAGATCGGGCTTGACCGAAAGGATGACCTTCGCAATGCGTTCGAGGTCGAACTTACGGTCGTTGCCCTCGCCGTGATGGATGTTGTACGTCAACACGCGCAGCCGAACGGGCTTGGGCTTATCGGGTTCGGTTGCGCGCAGCGTTGGGCAGCCGGCCGCGAGGAACAGGGCAAGCACGAGCAGGTGACGTCGGTACATAATCTGTCTCCAAGTCATGCGAGGGATTTGGCGTCGAACATGCGCGACCAAACCGTCTTGAATCGCCGCGGAGCGGATTCTTCAACCGCCGAATATCGATTCAAGCTTGTCGCGCATCGCACTCGGCTCGACATCGGCGCCCGTCCAGTACTTGATGCTGATCACGCCCTGGTTGACCAGCATCCCCAGGCCGTCCAGCACGGTGCAGCCGCGCCGCTCGGCGTCGCGGATGAGTCGTGTCCGCGGCGGGTTGGGGATCACGTCGGCCACGACCATGCCGGGCGTAAGCGTGTCGAGATTGACCGGTATGCGCGCGTCGACATCGGGAAACAAACCGATCGACGTCGCGTTGACCACAACATCCGAACCGGTCGACACGTCGTAGTCGCCTTCCCATTGCACGAACGACGCCTGCGCATCGGTCATGTCATTGAGCAAGTCAACCAAGGCTTGCCCGCGTTCGGCCGATCGGTTGACGACGGTGATCGCCCGCGCACCGGCCAACGCCGTTTCGACGCCGATCGCCCGAGCCGCCCCGCCCGCTCCGAACATCACAATCGACTTGCCGGCCGGGTCGACCACCGACTTGAGCGACTCGAGAAACCCTTTGCCGTCGGTGTTCTCGCCGATGTATTGGCCGTCACGTCGTACGGCGCAGTTCACCGCGCCCATGATCGCGGCCGACTCACCCAGCCCGTCGAGCAGGTCGATCACCGCGACCTTGTGCGGCAGCGAGCAGTTGAAGCCGGCCCAGCCCATCGCCCGCGCCCCGCGCACCGCATCGGCCAGCGATGCGGAACTGACCTCGCAGTTGATGTACCGAAAGTGCAGGCCGTGGTGTTGGTATGCCGCCTCGATCATGTCAACGGTCGGATTCTCCGCCGCGGGCTGCGCGAACGATCCGGTCAGGGCAGGAAGAAAGTCGGGGGCGGGCATGGTGCGTTGTCCTGATCCTATAGCTGGACGAGTCGTGACACGGAACAGCGCAGGATAAGCGCAATGGCCCGTGGCCGCTAGCGTTCGGCTGAGTCGGTTTTAGGTTCCGGGAGGTTGGCTTCAAGGTGACTTGAGCAGGGCTTCGATGCGGTCTGCGAGACGTTGCGCGATGATCGTGTTGGCTCGGCGTGTGTAGTGCCCTTTGAAAAGCGCTTCCACACCGTCCTGCTTGCCCTCCTCGGTCAGCGCAGCCAGCGGGTGGATCAGGTCGAACTGCCGGTCGAGATTCGACAGGAAAGGCTCATACTCGACGGCCATGTCCTTCACCGTGCGACGCACGTCGCCTTCCCACGGCAGGTGCAGTACGACGAATCGCGAGCCGGCCGCCTCCGCCTCGTCACGGAACGTCTCGATGATCTTCCACGAAACCTGTCCCGCTTCTGAATCCAGTGCGTAGCAATGGAGCTTGGCTCGGCCCATCCGTTTCCACATGTCGGCGTCGTCGTTGGCGAACCAGCCGCAAAGGAACGAAACGACCTTGCTCGCCTGGTACCAGCGTCGTTCATAGTCGTCGGGGTTGTAGTGAAATTCGAACGCGGCAAGGTCGGAGTCGTGAAACGATTCGAGTGTCGCAACGATCTGGTCCGGGGGGACGGCCGGCTGATTGACCGCCTTTAACAGGTCGCCGTGGAGCGTGAACCGCGGTTTCGAGTAGAGAATCCCGCCGTTGCCTTCGGGCTTGTAGAAGTACAGCGGGCGCATGACGTTCACGACGCGGGCCATATTCTCGGCGCAGTAGCCGTAGACGACGATGTCCGGCTTGTAGTTGACGCCGAGTGTCTTCCACCTCAGGTAGGCCTGCCCGATGCCGTAGCCGGGCACGCCGAAGTTGACGACCTCCACGTTGAGGCCGCGTTCGTTGAGCAGTGCTTCGACCTGGTGCGCGAACGTGTCCGCGTAATCGACGTTGTCGCCGTGCGTGTAGGAGTCGCCGAACAGGGCGATCCGTGTGCGCGTAGGTGCGACACTGACCGTGGCGTTCTTGTTGAGCGTGCGGATGCCGGCAGGGTCGGCGTGATAGGTAGCCTTCTTCGACTCCCTTGAGGCGTTCGGCCGAATGGTCCACCCCAGCGACGGGTCGTAGCCCAGGTAGGTCGGTTGCTCCAGCGAGTTGATGTGATCCAGCTTGCGTTGAATCGAGTGGACGGGTGGCTTGAGCGGCAACACGCGGATTTGGCCGAACGTCGTGTTGCCGTCTTCATCGACGGTGCACAGCACGCGGAATGCGACCTCGCCGATCAACAGCGCAAACACGACGGACGCAAGCAGCAGGATCAGCTTGGCCTTGACGTGTCGGCGGTGCATGGGCGTGCTTCCTTCCGTTGCCGTCCGATATCGTCGCCGCGGAGACTCGCCGCGCCATCAAACGCCCGATGTGTTCACTGACGTCTAGACGTCCAGGTTCTTTACGTCGAGCGCGTGCTGCTCGATATATCGGCGACGCGGCTCGACGTCTTCGCCCATCAGGACGCTGAAAAGCTGCGCCGCCTCGCTGGCCGTGTCCCACGTGACGCGCAACAGCGTGCGGGACGACGGGTCCATCGTCGTTTCCCAGAGTTGCTCCGGGTCCATCTCGCCCAGGCCCTTGTAGCGTTTCATCGTCAGGCCGCGCTTGCCCGCCTCGAGCACGGCGTCGATCACGCCGGCCAAGTTCTCGACGGGGACGACCTGCTCGCCGTTGTCCTGCTCCGTGGCGTCCGCCGCGTCGCTCTTCTTGCCGGTGGGCTTCACGACCAGACCGAACCGGGTCGGCACGGCCTCGCCGCTGACCGAAGCCTCGGTCACGCGCGCGTAGTCGTCAATCGACAGGCCAAGCTGTTGCAGCTCGCCGAAGATTCGACTGACCTCACGCACCTCGTGCAACTCCTCGCGTGCGGCGCGGCGTTGCCCGTCGCCGTTTTGGCGATCGCCGTTGTCAGCAGCCTCGCCCTCGTCGAGCTGCGACTCCATCGCCAGGTCGTGTTCGCGGCAGTAGGCCTCCTCGTCTGAATCAGACCAGAAGTATCTTTCGCGGTCCGGCCCGCCGGTGATGCGCAGGCGGATGTGCGGCAGTCGGCCTTCCCCCTGCGGGTCGTCGGAGTGTCGCGCGACGAACCGACTGAATTCGATGCCGCGTCGGCCCATGATGTTGACCTGGTCTTCCAACTGCTCCAGCAGGTCGAACACGCGGTGCAGGTCGTCCTCGGTGACGCGAGCGGTTTCCACGCCTTGGTCGTCGTAAACGATCAGCGCCGCGCCGTCGAGGCCGAGCTTGCTCAGCACCTCGCGCATGCGCTTCTCGTTCAACACATACTCGCTCTTGCGCCCGCGCGAGACTTGGTAGAGCGGCGGCTGCGCGATGTAGACCTTGTTCTGTTTGATCAACTCGGGCATCTGCCGGAAGAAAAAAGTCAGCAACAACGTGCGGATGTGCGAGCCGTCAACGTCGGCGTCGGTCATGATGATGATTCGGCCGTACCGCAGCTTGCTGATATCGAATTCGTCGGCCCCGATGCCGCAGTTCAATGCCTGGATGATCGTGCGGATTTCTTCGAAGCCAAGGATCTTGTCCAAACGGGCTTTTTCGACGTTCAGGATCTTGCCGCGCAGCGGGAGGATGGCCTGCGTCTCGTGGTCGCGGCCGCCTTTGGCTGAGCCGCCGGCCGAGTCACCCTCGACCAAGAAGATCTCGCTGCTGCCGACGTCTTTGCTCGTGCAGTCGTAAAGCTTGCCCGGCAGCCCGCCGGTATCGAACGCGCCCTTGCGGCGGGTCAACTCACGGGCCTTGCGCGCGGCTTCTCTCGCCTGCGCGGCCGTCAGAGCTTTCTGGCAGATCGACTTCGCCTCACCGGGGTTCTCTTCGAGCCAGGTGTTCAGCGACTCCGTCATCGTTTGTGAAACGAAGGCCTCGATCTCCGGGTTGAGCAGCTTTTCCTTAGGCTGATTATTGAACGCCGGGTTCGGCAGCTTGACGCTGACGATGGCGATCAACCCTTCGCGCAGGTCGTCGCCGGTCGGGGCCGGGCCTTTGTCCTTGATGATCCCCACGTTGCGGGCGTAGCCGTTGATCACACGGGTGAGCGAGTTTTTGAAACCCGTCGCGTGCGTGCCACCGTCGGTGTTATAGATGTTGTTGGCGAACGCGATCAACTGCTCGTCGTAACCGCCATGATACTGCATGGCGATCTCACAGATCGTATCATCGACCTGCCGCGAAACATGGATCGGACTCGACGCGGCCTGCTTGCCCTGCATCAGATGTTCGATGTAGTCGAGCAGGCCGTTCTCGGCGAAGAAGGTCTCGCTCTTAGGCTTGTCGCCGCGCTGGTCGGAGAACTTGATCGTGACGCCGGGGTTCAGGTAGGCCAGCTCGCGAAGTCGGTGCGCGAGCGTCGGGAACCGGAACTCGGTGTCCTCGAAGATCGTCGCGTCCGGCTTGAACACGATCTTGCTGCCGGTCTTATCGGGGTCGGCCGCGGGGGCGACCTCGTGCAACTCGTTGGTGACATAGCCCTCGCGGAATTCGAGTCGGTAAAGCTTGCCATCGCGAGTGATCTCGGCTTCGAGAAACTCGCTCAGGAAATTGACGCAAGACACACCGACGCCGTGCAGGCCGCCGGACACTTTGTACGCCGAGCCGGCCTGCCCGAACTTGCCGCCGGCGCGCAGGACGGAAAGCACGACCTCGGCCGCGGGTTTGCCGTCGAGCTTCGGGTCTTCGTGGTTGATCGGATCGACGGGGATGCCCCGGCCGTCGTCGGTGACGGAGCACGACCCGTCCGCCCGGATGTTGACGGTGACCGTTGTCGCGTAGCCGGCCATCGCTTCGTCGATGGCATTGTCCACGACCTCGAACACCAGGTGATGCAGCGCGTTGAGGCCCGTGCCGCCGATGTACATGCCCGGCCGCTGCCGGACGTGCTCGCGGTCCTTAAGCACTTCGATCGACTCGCCGGTGTACTTGTTGCCTTCAGTCGGCGGCGCATCGTTGACAGCCGTGTCGGCACCCGAAGTGTCCGGTGATTCCGGGGCTTCGGGAGGGGTGGTGTTGTCCATCGTCGTCTCGACCTTCCGTGACCGCGCCGTTGGGTTCGGCGGGTCGGGCTTGTGGGCGTTTTTCGCCGTTGCAGGCCGACCGATTCGGCGTGTTGGCGTCGCCCTTGGAACAGCCGTGGCGGGCGATCGTCGAGCCGAATCGGCGGCAAACAGATGAGGTTCACCGGGGTCGAGAACGGTCGAAAAACCCCGCCCGACACCGGGACATGCTCAAGACGAAATGATAGGTCGAATCGAGTCGCTTTACCAGTCGATTTCGGTCGTTTGGGTGGCTTTCCTGGTCGCGCGCAAGATTCTGATGAATAACCAGTTGCGCTATCATTCCCGGTTGGCGTTTGGCCGTCTTGGAGCCGTGTCATTCGGGCTTCGGATTCGCGTCGGTTTTCGACGCCGCCACGGGGGCCGGTTGACCCTGATCGACGGCCTGAATCTTCGCTCGCAAACGCCCGTCCAGACCGGCCAACTCGGGGTCGTTTTCGACGTCCTGCCGGTCGCGGCGACGCAACTCAGCCAGCGCCGTCGCGGCCTCACGCCACTGCTGCAACGCCTCGTCCTTTCGGCCGGTGCGGTACAGCGCGTCGCCCAGGTGATCGACGATCACCGGGTGGTCGCCGCCGGGCAGGTTGGTCGCCTTCGTCAGGTTGCGCGTGGCGTCGTCGAACTTGCCGAGCTTGTACTGCACCCAGCCGAGCGAGTCGGTGTACGCGGCGGCCTCCGGCTCGGCCGCGACCGCGACCTTGATCATCTCCTCCGCACGCTCGAGGTTGCGTCCCGCGTCGGCCCAGGTGTAGCCGAGGCTGTTGTTCGCCGCCGCGTGCTTCGGGTGTTTTTCCAGCAGGCCGAGCAGGATGCGTTCAGCCCGGTCACGCTCATGCTGGCGGTCGTAGAGCATCGCCCAACGGAACAGGATGTCAGCCTCGTGCTTCGGGTGTTTCGCGATGGCCTTGCGGGCGGTGTTGTCGATCTCGTTTTCAATACCGAGGTCGATCATCGCCTCGCCCAACGCCTGCATGAGTTGATCGGGCACAGCCGACGGCCCTTCCAGTGCGGCCGACAGCATCTCGAATGCCTGCCGCGCTTCACCTCGGGCCATGAACGCCTGCGCGAACGCCAGCCGAATCCCGTCGGCCACGAGCAACAGGTTGTCGTCGTCGCCGTGGTCGCGCACCTGCTGGTTGACGACACGTAACGCACGCTGCGGTTGGCCGAGTTGGTAGTGCGAGTAGGCGAGGTAGCGCAGCGCTTCGTAGTCACGTGGGTCTTCGTCGATCAACGCGTTGAAGGCCGTCACCGCGCCGGCGAACTGCCCGGCGTCGAACAACGCCTTGGCTCGCTCACGACGTGCAAGCCGGCTGTTGGGCAGCTCGCGCACGAGGCGAAGCCGCAAGCGCTGTTGCAACGCCTGCGAGTTGGGCACGACCCGCAGGTCGTACAGCGTCAGCAGCCGTTCGTACAAACGCTCTTCGCGCGGTTGTGCGTCAAGCGCCTCCAGCAGCGTCTGCTCAGCCGCGTGTCCATCCTTCAACCGCACCTGCAGGTCGGCCCGCTGGAAGATCAGGTCGATATTGGTCGGCTGTTTGGCGATGGCCGTCTCGAGCAACCGCAACGCCTCCGCCTCGCGGTTTGACGCGGCCAACACGCGCACACGCAGCGCGATGATCGACGGCTCGTTGCGGTCCTTCAGCGGCTCCAACGCCTTCTGGGCCTCGTCGAAACGGTCGAGCACGACGAGCAATCGCACGAGCGACGCCCGCGCGGCGATCAGGTCGTTTCGATCCTTCAATGCCTGCGTGTACGCCTCGACCGCTTCGGGGTGTCGGCCGACGCCCTGCAGCACCGTGCCGTTCAGGTAGCGCACGGCCGGCTTAGCCTTTGTGGCGGCAGGCAGCGCGTCGATCGCGTTGAGCAGGCGGTCCAGCGGGCTGGCCCGTTCGATCAGCAGCGCTGAGTAGCGTTCGGCCACGGCCGGCATTGCGTCGATCACATCGCCGACGGTCGCCACGGCCGCGCCCAACGCCTTGGCTGACCCGTCCTCCGCCGCCAGGTCGAGCATCCGCCGCAGCACGTCGCGATCGGTCGGGTTCGCCACGACGTGATCGCGTAACACGGCAATCGCTTCGGTCGGCGGCAGCAATTGAGCGACCGCCAACGCCAACTGCGGCGACTTGTTATTGCCCTTGTATCGCTTGCGAAGCTCGCTGGCGACGGCCTTGGCGCTCACGCCGTTGGTCGTCGCGTATGAGACGAGCTTGAGCGCCGCCTCATTGATCGCGTGGTTCCCCAGCAGGTCGAGCAGAACGCCGCGTGCCGCCTCCGGTCGTTGTTGGCGGAGTTGGCAATAGACCATCCGCGCCGCCAAGTCGCGGGCCGCGTCGGCGTTCACCGCTTCGACCTTGCGGTACGCGTCGATCGCGTCTTCGAATCGGTCGAGCCGGCAGTAGGCGTCGCCGATGCTCTGCCAGGTCGTCCGTCGGCCGCGCTGAATAAACAACGCTCGCATCGAGCGCGGTTGGCCGACCGGCGCCGGCGAGTCGAGGTAGTCGCGCAGCGTGTCAATCGCCGCCGCCTCGTAACCGAGTTGCGCCAGCGCCAGCCCCATGTAGTGACGGATCAGCAGCAACGTGTCGGCGTCGTTCGCCGCCACGGCTTTGCCGCGCGCGAAGGCGAGCGTCGCGACGGCGTTGGAGAATCGGCGGCGTTCAAACTCATACAACCCAAGCCCGAGCAGGCTGGGCACGTCGTTCGGGTTCGACTCGATGGCGCGCTGGAAGTAGAACGCGCCCTTCACGCGGTTGCCGCCCTGGCTGTAGAGCCGACCGAGCATGCGCAGGATCGGCGCGCTCTTGGGCGCGAAACGCAACGCCGCCTCGAGGTGGGCGATGGCTTCGCGGGCCTGGCCGTCCCGCAGCAGATGCCGCGCGCGGGCGTAAGCGCGCTGGGCCACCGAGCGCGGTTCGGCGTCGGTCGGTTCCGCGTCGTCGGCGGGCAGATAGTCCGGCCGTTCGATGCGTTTGAGCGCGTCGTCCAGGAGCGTGCTGGCACGCTGCAATTCGTCGGCCTGCTTGGGGGTGACGGCCGCTGCGTCGATGCCCGGCGGCGGCGGGACGTCGGCCGCGCGGACGGGGCCGGCGGCGAGCAGGGCGAACAGCAACAGGGCGAGGCCGGCCCGGCTGAGCGGCTTGCCGGCGGGTCGCGGAATCGGTTTACACATCGGAAGGTCGCTCCGGGGCGGGAAGGTCAGGGTATATCTTACGTCGCGCGGGTCACCCATCGCTTCAATCACGCACGCCACGTCCGTCCCGGCGAGCCGTTCGCGGAATGCGGGCCGTGCCGTCCGTCCCCCCCTCCCCGTTCTTGGACGCACGGCCGTAAGTCGAGGTTTTGCCGTTGGGTAGGCGAACGAGGCGTTTTGTCCGCCGGGTGGCCGCCCCCGCGATGCGAGACCCTCAGACGCGATTGCGTCGCCGGGGCGGTCACGTTGGCCGCAGCGAGTGACCGTCATTGGACCGTGTGGTTGGATGGGGTGTGCTGGTGTTTGTGTTGACATCCACGGGGGCGCGGGGCGCGGGATGTGCGCACGGCAGTGGTGCGGGGACGGATTTGGGGACGCTGTTCGCGGGTTTTGGTGAGGTCATGGGCTGTGGTCGGTGCCGCTCCTGTGCGCGAGACGGCCCTCGTTAAGGATGCGACCCACCTAGCGCGACGTCACGGTTCAAGGCGCGCCGATCAGCCGATTGGGTTCAGTCGGGTGAACGGCTAGGTCAGGATTCCGCCTTTGCCAAGGCAGACTCGAGCACTCTTCGTCGCAACTCGTCGTCTTTGGTCGGCTTCACGAGTTTTAGGCCAGGCCCGGATTCGTGAGTGAAAGTGCGCGCCTTTGGGTCCCAGTAATTCGGGCGAGAAAGGAGTTCGCCGGCAAATCGAAGCCACTGAGTAGCTTGTGGTTTGGCATCATCCAAGAGCAACAAGAGGCCGTAGTTCATTACGGCTGTTATCCATAGGTCACCGTGTGGCTCATATGGCAGATTGTTGCGTACTCGATACTGTTCCACAACATCCGGGAATGATCCAAACTGGTGAAACCACCCATCGGCCTTCGCAAGCGCGGCGACCACCAACCTCAGGCTGATTTGCAACTGATCTTTGTTCTTTGCGTTGTACCAACGCTCGGCGTCCTGTTCCGTGGCCGCATCGAATAGCCGCCATGCGATCAACAGTCCAAAGTGACGTTTCTCTCCGTCCATTGCCCAAAGGCTGTCGAAACTGGGCGCGTGAATACCGATGTTAACACAGAAGTCGCCGCTCCCCCATTGAGACTGTTGAAGGAAGAAGCCTTCAACCCACCCCTCTTTCTCGCGTCCGAACGCACCGCCGTACCACGGGTGGTAGCCGAGCGACTTGACTTGCGGTGTAAGCAAGCGCGTACTCGCTTTGGCAAAGCTCCCGTAGTCGCGCTTCACCGCCATAGGTGTCCTTCCTGTCCGTAGACCGAGCACGTTATCCGGCAATTCGTTGTCGCGATGCGTCCAACCGCCGGGCAACGTGCCCGGTCTGCCTGCTCGACGTTTAAGACGAGCAACATTTCCAATCAGTAACCGAGCGAGTCCAGCATCATCTCGACTGCGCGAGAGTGTGTTGCGCGTTCGATGGAGGGTGGGAACCGTATCGTGTATGGGTAAACGGCGACTGTCCTCCGTATTGAATCGCGCGTCGTGTTTCTGTTCTTCATAAAGATCAAGACTCGCCACTGGGGCGCGTGAGTGCGCAAACAATCTTGTACTCGAATCAGGGCGTTGACGTCCCACGCCTTTGTTCCTCCGCTGTAATAATGGATGTGCTGTTCGTACATGCCATTGAGGTTGTCACCTCGCACGTACATGGCATCGCACTCCTCCTCGTTCAGGCCGAATTCCACAATGAATTCGTCAACCAGTGCGCGAAGTATCTGGTAAAAGCGCTCGTGCTCTTCATCCGAGCAATCTTCAGCTCGGCCCGTCGGGCTCCAAGCCCATCCTACTTCCGCGGGATGAGGAGTGCCCGTTGGTCTCAACTCGGATTGCATTGAGTCGGACTCCAAATTGGCTGGGGGTTTTGCGATAGTTCGTAGGTTGGGCACGTTGCCCGGCAATTTGTTGTCACGATGCGTCCAGCCGCCGGGCAACGTGCCCGGCCTATTTGCTACGCGCTCTATTCTTGTCGGGGGTCTCCAAGAATCTCGGATACGCCTTCGGCGACATAATCGGTGAAGAGTCTCCCGAACACACGGACTGAATTGTCGTAACCTGAGGCAAAGAGCCCACACGAGAAGTTTACGTCTAGGAACAGGAGATACGGATCATCGGGAAAGATGCTTACAGGCCAATGTCTCGGTGAGATACCCTCGAATAGGCTGACTCGATCCACCCAATAACACGGATGATTCAGGTCCATAACCGTTAGGGTGCGCGAAGCCCCTGCTCGATCGAACGCATGCAGTACGGCGCTTCCTAAATCAATCTCTCGATTGATGACATCCGGCGTTGGGGGATCAGCGGGGAAATCGCTTAGATTCCAAACCAAGCAACTAGTTGGGCCATCAACAGAAAAGGTCTTGATCCCGTAGCGTTCTTCCACCTGCGACCACATTTCATCCTCTTCCGAATCGTTCATCGGTATCCAACCGCGGTGAGCCCATTCCCTTTCCCTCCATTTCATCTCGGCCCACTGATGATCGTGGACTATCCGGTATTCACCAAGACGGATTAGGCGGTTCCCTAGCCTTTGACCCAATGACTCCAGTGAGGTAATAAGATCTCCGCCATTTTGCATGGCAGCGAGCATGCGATATGCAAGTGCGCTGGCCTTGCGGCAATTCGCTACCAGGCACTTAAGCCCCGGAGTGGATACGAATAAGTGGCGGCCGGCCAATTGGACTTGGAAAGATCTCCACTTTCCGTCATGTCGACGTGCGCGATCCAGCACACCCAAGCCTCGGCAATCGTAGTAGTCGTATATCTCCACCTCATAGCCGCTGGCCTCGGCCGATCGGATCAGTGGTTGCCAACCCTTCTGAATCAACCATCGGTTAAGCATGAACGATTCTGGCTCAGTCCGTAGGCCGGGAACGTAGCCCGGCAATTCGTTGTCACGATGCGGCCAACCGTCGGGCAGCGTGCTCAGCCTACCCGTTTTGGTGCATCCATTCGTTACCCGCTGTTATCCAGACGGGGAAGCAGGTCCAGATTCTTGATGTCACGGAACGTATGGCTGGTCCAAGGGGTTACGGGCGGGAAGTATGGACACGAGAGGTGGTGTTTCCCGTCCTTCGCTTCGATCCTGACTTTGTATTCGTTTTGTTTTAGCCAACTGCCGAATTCGCTCAGCAGCTTCTTTTCTTCCTCAACGGATTGAACTTTGGCAAGGGCAACGAAGTACGCTTCAGCCTTCTCTCGATTGGTATTCTCGACTGTCCCACCGTCCTCCACTTCCGCATTTGACTTTTGATCAACGGCTTTCGGAGCCGGCTCGCGTGAACAGCCGACGCAAACGATCAGACAGAGGCAGAGGGCGATACGATTCATCTAACGACCTCATTAAAGCGTTCTTTGGTCATGTGGATCCGTGGTCCGCGTTTGTGGTCGCAGACAACAGTGGTTGGATGGACAGAGTGAATCGCGTAATTGTAGTGCTATGCGGACTACCGATTCCGTTTGCCGTGTGAATCGGTCACAGCAGCAATCCGGCGACTCCGGGTTTTGAGTCGGCTGTGGTGCACGGTGACATGTCACACTTTGCAAAGCCAAAGTGCGGCACGATGATGGAGGCGTGATTGTGCGTTCAGATGCCCGACCTGCTTACGCGATGACCTTGTTCAGTGGGTAGCTGATGATCCCGGTTGCGCCGGCGCGTTTGAGTTGGGGGATCAGCTCGCGTTCGACGGTTTCGTCGAGGATGACCTCGACGGCCGACCAGGTGTCGTCGTGAAGTTGGCTGACGGTGGGCGATTTCTCCGCGGGCAGGATGGCGAGCACTTCGGCGAGCTGTTCCCGGGGGACGTTGAGTTTCAGGCCGACCTTCCGTCGCGCGGCGATCGCGCCTTGCAGCAGCAAGGCCAGGTCCTCGATCTTCTGTCGCTTGTTCGCGTCAGCCCAGGCGTCGCGGTTGGCGATCAGGCGGGTCGTGCTCGACAGGATCTCGTCGATGACGCGCAGGTTGTTGGCCCGCAGGCTTGACCCGGTTTCGGTGATGTCAACGATCGCGTCGACCAGCCTCGCCTTGACCTCGGTCGCGCCCCAACTGAACTCGATCTTGCGCACGTTGACGCCGCGATCGGCGAAGTACCGCTTGGTCGTCTCCAGCAGCTCGGTCGCGATGATGCCGCCTTCGAGGTCTTCCGGCTTCTGCACGTCCGACTCTTCGGGCACGGCGAGCACCCACCGCGCCGGGCGCGACGTGGCGCGTGAATAGGTCAGTTCGCACACCTCGTGCACGTCGGAGTTGTTCTCGACAACCCAGTCGTGGCCGGTGATGCCCACATCGACCACGCCGTCTTCGACGTACCGGCTCATCTCCTGCGCGCGGAACATGACCGGCTCGATCGTCGGGTCGTCGATGCGCGGGAAGTACGATCGGTCGCGCACTTCCATGCGGTAGCCGGCTCGGCCGAACAGGTCGATGGTGGAGTTCTGAAGGCTTCCCTTGGGGACGCCGAATCGGAGGACGTTGGGGGCGGGGGGGGTCATTGCGTCTTTCTAACGGTCGGGTGGCGGGTCGTGTGACGGTTGCCACACTTTGTCCCGAAGGGCAACGTGTGTGGTTGCAAGCGGAAGCCTCGTGTAGCGTTGGGCACACTCTGCAGAGCCAAAGTGTGGCACCCGCGCACTGGCGGACAAGCCGCCAGTGGCACACGTTGCGTCACTTCTTCTTCCTGACAGGCTTCTTCTTGCTGGTCTTCTTTTTCTTGGTCGTGCGTGCGGCGGTGATCTTGGCGCGCTTGGTGCCCGCGTCGGCCCAGGCTTGCAGGCTCGCGTGCGCGTCGGGCGCTTCGCCGGCCTTGATGCGGCGTTCGATGAACGGGCCGATCTCGTCGGGCGTCGCCTCGGGGTCGACCGCGCCGGCTTCGATGAGCAACTCGGCCAGCTTTTCATCGACGGGCACGGCGTGCGCGCTGTAGCAGAGCAGCATGACCTGTGCGGCGACGTACTGCGTCATGCCGGGCAGGCTGTCGAGGTAGGCGCGGACGTCTTTCTTGGTCTTGTCCGCCAGCGACTTGAAGCTCATCTCGTGCTCGCGCTGGTACACCTCCTGCAGCGCGTCGCGGAGGCGGGCTGAGCGTTCTTCGACCAGCGGGTAGCGCGGGCCGAGCAGGTCGATCACTTCGTTGCCGTGGCTGACCCGCAGGTCGTTGGCGTCGACCAGTTCCTGCATGAGTCGCTGGTAAGCGAGTTCGGCCTGGCGCTCGGTGGCGTTCCATTGGAGGAAGGAGATCACGAGCTGCGTGACCGGTTCGGCGGGCTCGACCGGCTCGGCCGGGTGGGCCTTGAGCACTTTCTTGAGCGCGGCGGTGAGCTTGTTGGCGTAGGCGCTTTCGTTCTTCATCCGGCGTCGTCGGGACAGGAGTCAGGTGACAGGGATCAGGGGACAGCGGTCAGTTGTCGCTCGGCGACCGTTTGTTGGGGGCGTCGTCATCGTGGCCGACGTTCGCATCGGTCGGCGGGGCGTCCTGAGGATCATTCCGGGGGTCGCCGGTGCGTCGCATGCCCTCGGCGATCTGGGCCAACACGTCGGCTTCCTTCTTCAGCGACGTGTCAAGCTCAAAGCGTAGGCGGGGAACGGTCCGCAGGCGCACCCGTTCAAAGGCCTTGCGCTGGATGTGGCCGGTCCCGTGGTGCAGGGCGGCCAACACGCGCTTCTCGTACTGCTCCGGGGTGACCGAGACGAACACGTCAGCCGACCGCATGTCGGGGCTGACATCGACCTTGGTCACGCTAATCAATGCGGGCAGCCCTTCGACACGCGGGTCGGACAGGCCACGCGACAGGACCTGCGACACGGCGCGGTGGATGACGGAGGCGACCTGGTCTGTGCGTTGGGACATTTGTTCTGGTTTGATGCGTGGGACTGAAGTCCCACGCCCTTGGCGCCGGGTTGGTCGAGTGTTTGTGTCCTCTGTCTACTGCCCCGTGAGAATCTGTTGTTGATGGTCTCGCAGGGCGCAGTCGCGGGCGTGGGTGAACTTGTCGAGCACGTTGTCGAGCACACTCTGGCAGTGGGGGACGTCGTTCGTTGCCGTGACGACACCGAGCGTCGCGATGCGGTGGTCGTCCTGCGTGGCGACCTCGGCGATCGAGATATTGAACGCGCGGCGCAACCTGTCTTTGAGGCTCAACACGACCCGCCGTTTGTCCTTGAGCGACGTCGAGCCGTCGATCGCGAGTTCGACCTGGAGGACTCCGATGACCATGGGGTTATTTGCAATTGTCGATTGCCGATTTGCGAATGACGGATTGCGGTTTGAGGTTCGCGATTGTTGACGGATCCGGGTCTTCGGAAAGACCCGGCTTCGGCTACATCGACAATCGGCAATCGTAAATCGGCGATGCCTAATCGAGTGTCCTCGCGACCTTCACGACCTTGTAGCAGACGATCTCGTCGCCTTGTTTGATATCGTCGAAGCCGGCGAGGCGGACGCCGCATTCGGTGCCGGCCCGGACTTCTTTCACGTCGTTCTTGATGCGGCGGACGTTGGCGATCTCGCGGTCGTCGGTGACGACGATGCCGTCACGGATCACGCGGCAGCGCGCACCGGCTTGGATGACGCCCTCGGCGACCATGCCGCCGGCGATGACGCCCAGCCCGCCGATCCGGAACGGTTCGATGACTTCGAGCTTGCCGAGCTCTTCTTCCCTGGTGTCCGGTTCGAGCATGCCCTCGAGGGCTTTCTTGATCTCGTCGAGCAGCTCATAGATGACGCGGTACAGACGGATCTCGACGCTGCGCGCTTCGGCGATCTCACGGACGGCCGTCGTCGCGACGACGTGGAAGCCGACGATGACACCGTTGGACGCGTCGGCCAACTCGATGTCGCTCTCGGTGATGCCGCCGACAGCCGAGTGCAGGACGCGGACGCGAACCTCGTCGTTGCCCAGCTCGCCGAGCGTCTTGCGGATCGTTTCGATCGAGCCTTGCACGTCGGCCTTGAGGACGACGGGCAGCTCGCGGGTCTTGCCGGCGCGGACGGCGTCGGCAAAGTTTTCGAGCGTGACCTTGGTCTTGGCGGCCAACAACTGCTCGCGTTCGATTTCGCGGAAGTGAGTCGAGACGTCTTCCGCCCGTTGCAGCGTGTTGGTGATGTAAAAGTGATCGCCGGCGTCGGGCACGTTGTCGAGGCCGGAGATCTCCAGCGGCGTGGCCGGGCCGGCCTCTTGCACACGTCGGCCGTGGTCGTCGGTCATGTCGCGGACGCGACCGAAACCGCGGCCGGACACGATGAAGTTGCCGACCGCGAGTCGGCCGTCCTGCACGAGCACGCGCGCGACGGGGCCGCGGCCTTCCTGCATCTCGCCCTCGATCACGATGCCGCGGGCCGGGCCGCCGTAGTCGGCCTTGAGTTCGAGCAGTTCGGCCTGGTAGTCGAGGATCTCGACCAGCTCGGTGACACCGATGCCCTCGGTGGCGCTGGTCTTGACCACCTCGGTCTCGCCGCCCCACTCGACGGGGTTTAGGCCGTGCTCGGCGAGCTGGCCGTAGATCTTGCGGATGTTGTCTTCGGTGGCCTGCGGCGTGTCGATCTTGTTCAACGCGACGATGATCGGCACCTCGGCAGCCTTGGCGTGGTTGATCGACTCGATCGTCTGCGGCATGACGCCGTCGTCGGCCGCGACGACCAGCACGACCAAGTCGGTCACGTTCGCGCCGCGGGCACGCATGCTGGTGAACGCCGAGTGGCCGGGCGTGTCGAGGAAGACGACCGTCTTCTCTTTGCCGTCGTGGCCTTCGACGGTCACGCGGTAGGCGCTGGTGTGCTGCGTGATGCCGCCCGCTTCGTGCGCGGCGACATCGGCGGCGCGGATGCGGTCGAGCAGGCTGGTCTTACCGTGATCGACGTGGCCCATAACGGTGACGACCGGCGGGCGGGCTCGGACATCGACCTGCTCGCGTTCGGCGAATTCCTTTTCGATCTGCTCGGCCGCGGTCTCCTGTTCCTTGACCTCCAGCTCGATGTTGTACTCGAGGGCCACTTCCATCGCGGCTTCCGCGCCGATGGCGGAGTTGATGGTGGCCATGATGCCCTTCTGCGTGAACAGGTACTTGATGACGTCGGCGCTCTTGATGCCGGTGACGGACGACAGGTCCTTGATAAAAATCGGCTCGGCGATCTCGACCTTGCCGCCGGTGACGACGGGCGCCTGCGCGGCCTGGCCGCCGCCTTTCTTGCTCAGGTCTTGCTTGCGGCGCTTGATGAAGCCGCCGGGGCGCTCGGTGCGCCGCTGCATCTCGGCGAGGTCGGCCTCGGTGAACTTGGTTCGACCGAGCGTTTCCGAATCGGCGCTTCGTCCGCGCCGGCTGGACAGGCTGCGGCGTTTGTTGCGCGGCTTGTCGCCCTCGCCCTCACGGCCGACGGGCCCGCCGCCGGCACCCTTGCCGCGAACCGGGCCGCGCGAACGCGCGATGCCGGGCACAGTGCCGTCGGCCACGCCGTCCTGATCCTGCTGTTGCCGACGCGGTCGCGGCGCAGCCAGTTGATCGGGCTTCTCGATGCGGACGACCTGCGGGCCCTTAAGCGACACGACTTTCTTCTTCGTCAGCCGTTCACCCGCCGGCTTGACGACGTCCGGCCGAATGGGCACGTTCGGCGTGCCGAGCGGTCCGACGGGCTTGGCCTCTTCCTCAATAGCCGGCGCTTCGGCGGCGGGCTGCAGTTTTTCTTCAACCGGGGTTTCCACCTCCGTCGGCTCGGCCGGCGGGGCTTCAGGAGCTTCAACCACCGGCGCAGCCTCGATGACCTCGGCTGGGGCTTCCTCGGGCGTGGCCTTGGCCGCGGCTTTGCGCCGACGGGTCGGGGCCTTCTTGGCGGGGGCTTCTTCTTCGGCCTCCGGCTCGGGCTTCTTCTTGGCTTTCCGCTTCGCTTTGCCCGTGGTGGACGCGGCGTCGTCGGTCTTCTTGGTCGTGCGACGCGCGGCGGTGCGCCGGCGCGGCTTGGCTTCGACCTCTTCCTCGGGCGGGTCTTCCACGGCTGTGGCGGTCCCGTCGCCGTCGCCGTCGGTCTCGGCCGACTTGGCCTTGGCGCGGCTGGCGCGCTTGCGCCGGGCTTTGCGCGCCTTTTCCAGGTCGACCTTTTCAGCCGTTTCGACGGCCGTGCTGTCCTCGGCGTCTTCGCCCGTGCTGAACCAATCGCGGATGGTCATCTCCAGACCGAGCTTGACCACCGACATGTGGTTGTCGATGTCGGGGACACCTTCAGCCTGACACTTGGTAACGACAGCCTTGCTGGCGACACCCAGTTCCTTGGCCAACTGAAATACACGTTTGGCTTTAGCCAAAACCGACTCCTTACTGTTCGCCCTCGGCCGTCGCGGCCGCCCGGTTGCGACGCGCAACCGGGCATGCGGGCGGGTTGTTCAGCCGGGCATACACGGCCCGGCACGGCGCGCCACCGGCGCGCTCAATGCGTTCACCCGCTGGTCGGCGGGGTCGTTTGTTCGGCTTCTTCTTCGTCCGCGACGGCGTCTTCGTCCGCCGCGTCCTCGCCGTCGATGATCTGCTCGAGCGCTTCCTGCGACTCGCCGTTCGCCGCGGCGTCCGTCGTTTGGTCTTCTTCCGACTCGGTCGCGGCGGCCGCGGCGATCGCCTCGTCGTGCGTCGCGCCGTCGTCTTCCGTGGCCTCGTCGGAATCTTCGGACTCGGCGTCTTCGGCTTCGCCGGACGGCGCGCTGTCTTCGGTCGGCTCGGGCAGCGGCCCGTCGCCGAGGATCGCGGCGGCCTGCTGTTCGCCCTCGGGCGACGCGGCGGCCGCGGCCGCCTCTTCCTTGCGGCGTTGCTCGGCCTCTTCCTTTTCGCGCTGCTGTTCTTCGGCGACCTGCTGCGCGCGGACGGAGGCGATCTCGGCGATCTTCTCTGCCTGCTCGGGCGAGCACTCGAGCGTTTCGACCAGGTACTCGGGGCCGATCTCTTCGACGTCGAAGACACTGATCACGCCGAGCGCCGCCAAGCGGTCGATCTGCTCTTCCGTGATGTCCTCGACCTCCTTGATCGTGGTTTCCATGATCTCGAGGCTCTTGGTGAACTCGTCCGGCGTGAGGATGTCGACGTCCCAGTTGGTCAACCGGGCGGCCAGGCGAACGTTCTGCCCGCGCTTGCCGATCGCCAGCGAGAGCTGGTCTTCGTTGACGACCACTGTCGCGCGACCGAGCTCGAAGCAGAGCGAGATCTCAACGACCTCGGCGGGTTTGAGCGCGTTCTGGATGAGGATCTGCGACGACTCGTTCCAACGGACGATGTCGATCTTCTCGCCGCCCAACTCATCGACGATGTTCTTGATGCGCGAACCACGCACGCCGACGCAGGCGCCGACCGCGTCCACCTTCGAGTCGATCGACGACACGGCGATCTTGGTACGGTGCCCGGGCTCACGGGCCATGCCCTTGATCTCGATGATCCGCTCAGCCACCTCGGGCACCTCGACCTCGAACAGGCGACGGATGAAGTCCGGGTTGGCGCGGGTGATGACGATCTTGACCTGGCTGCCAGTCTCGCGCACGTCGAGGATCATGCAGCGCACGCGCTCGCCCGGCTGGTGCTGCTCACCGGGGATCTGCTCGGAACGCGGCATGAACGCCTCGGCCCGGCCGACCTGCACGATCAGCGCGCCGCCCTCGTAACGCTGGGCCGTGCCCGTGGTCAGCTCACCGACGCGGTCGATGAACTCGTTGTAAATGCTCTGCCGTTCGTCCTCGCGGAAGCGTTGGATCATGACCTGCTTGGCGGTCTGCGCGGGGATGCGCCCCAGTTCGTCCAGTGAGATCTCTTCGTCACCCCGCCAGATGCGGATCGCGCCGTTGAGCCGATCGACCTCCGCGGAGAACTCGTCGGTATCGAGCGCGTTGAAGTGCTTGCGCGCAGCGGACACCATGGCCTGTTCGATGTCGGTGAACAGGGCTTCTTTTTCGACGTTGCGTTCGCGCGAGATGGTGTCGATCAAGCGGAGCATTTCACTGGTGTTCATGGTTCGGGTCTCTTCGATTGGGTTGTCAGGTTGTCAAGTTGTCGAAACGTCGGGTTGTCTCGTTTAGCCGCGGGGCTTGCCCCGCGCGTCGGGTTGTCAGGATGTCGATTCGTCACGGTCCGGATAAACAACAAGGCCACAAACGAATTTCAAGCGTTCGTGGCCGAAGACGGCTGGGCGGTGACTTGGGCAGACGACCTGTCCGGTCGCCGTGCGGTCACCCCCATCCCGTGAGGTTTGATCCTCTCGGGTGCGGGATGCACGGGTCGTGCATTAGGCCATGGGCGGGGCCTCCTTTCGTGAGCGCCGCGTCGCCGCTGGGCCTGCGAGTGCATGATGGGGGAGGTAAACACCCATCAACGCGTCCGCCGTCCTCGGCCGATCTCGTGGCCGGTTTCAAGCATCGTCTGACTACCTCGGGCCGCCGGGGCGGCCAACCACGGGCACCCGTCCGCACATGCGGGAGCGGGCGAATCGGTAAGTGTACGGCCCGGCGGGGGGGTGTCAAGCCGGGAAACCTTGGCTTTGTCGGCAAAATCGGGTTGAAAAATCCGTGCGGGTCGCCATAATACCCGGCTCGAAATCGAAACGAACCCCTTTGAGTAGCGAGACGACGCACCCATGGCTCACACGCTCAGCGCCAAGAAACGCATCCGCCAGGACGCCGCCCGCCGGTCCCGCAACCGCTGGCGCAAGCGCCGTGTCCGCGGCGCGATCCGCGAATACCGCGAGACGATCCTCCACGGCTCGGTCGAAGACGCCGAGAAGCAACTGACGGGCATCTACAAGCTGCTCGACCAGGTCGCCTCGACCCCGACGATGCACAAGAACACGGCGTCCCGCTACAAGTCGCGCCTCGCCGCGAAGCTCAATGAGAAGAAGGCCGCCGCCTGAGGCGGCCTTCCGGCGACGCGCTAGCGTCGCTATATAAACGGGCCGTCTCGGCCCGGAACAGTCAACATCGATCCCCAACCCCGCCCACGTGCGGGGTTGTTTGTTGATCGCGGCATCTTCGGTTGACTCGCCGAGCGTACTGTTGGTCGGTCGCCCATGAACGCCTGCGGACGGCTGTCCGCAGGCTTTTGCGCAATCCCACCATGCGTTACACCATGTCCCCCCAAGACGAGCGCCGCTACTTCTACAAAGGCCTCGAGCTGTTCAACAACCAGGACTGGTTCGACGCGCACGAGGAGTGGGAAGAGATCTGGCACATGGCCGACGGCACACGCAAGCTGTTCTACCAATGGCTCATCCAGGTCGGCGTCACGTTGGAGCACGCCAAGCGCGGCAACCCGCGCGGCGTGCGATGCGTCTATGACAAGGTTAGATCAAGGATGAGCAAGCTCCCCGACGCGTACATGGGCGTCGACGTGCGCGGCCTGTTCGACGCGATGCAACGCGCCATTCAGCCCGTCCTCGACCTGCCCGAGTCATTTTACGACCCCGCCCGCGGGCGTCGGCAGGACATCCCGTTCGACGCATCGATCGCGCCGACGATCGAGTTGGCGTTTGATCCGTTTGCAGATGTCATTGAATCGGACTGAGCGCGGGACTGGGCGGAATGAACCCATTCGGTGGTTGGACACTACAAGTCATAACGACACTGGGAGGACTGTCCATGCCGCGACCGTCGATCGTTCTCGTTCTGCTCGCCGGCGTCATGCTGCCATCCTGCACCGGCCCGTTGATCCAGCCCATGGTCGTCCGGCTTGACAACGAGAAGCAGGCCAGAGTCGACGCTGTTTGGGACACACTGGTCAAGTCAAAGGAGGGCGACACCCGCCGGGTCATGCTCGACGTGATCGCTGTGGGACAGTTGATTCAAGTCGGTGTCGACCGCGCGAACTACCGCGCCGAAAAGCAGGTCGCGGGCGGCGTCGTGGTGATGGAGGTCTTTTACGATCGCGCCCAGCCGACCGTCGACCGGTTCGTCGTCGAGTTGTACGACGGCGATTGGCAACTGAAACGACGCGAGAGCTACACACGCGACGAGGTGGAGAACGCGGTCCAGTGGATGCACCGGTACAACGCATTAAAACAAGGCGACGTGCCGCATGTTTCAGACGAAGACCGGGCATGGATGACGGCGCAGGAGCAGCATTGGGAGATCGTGAAAAAGATCATCGCACCGATCACGGACGACGAGCCGGCGAGTGATTGACCTGCCTCAATATGTGGGGTGCCTGTGAATAAGCGAAGCGTTTCACGGTACTGCACGTCCAGCATCCGTGAAACGCTTCGCTCATTCACAGCCACCCAAACTCAATGATTGTGACGTTGTATTCAACGTGACCGCATGGCCGGCGGGATCGCCTCGCCGCATTCGGGGCAGGCTTGATGGTCAGACGCGTCATGCAACCGGTAGCCGCAATTAGGGCACAGGCCGTGGAGGATACGTTTGGCGGCCAGTGAGTTAGCTATGCCGCTGCGCGCGACCGACCAGAACGCCGACGTTGCGCCGAACCCGGTGAACAACGCGGCGATCACGGCCGCCGTTGTGTACCGCCCGATGAATGTCGGCCAGTACGCGATAGCCTGTTGCCAGTCGGTGTGCCCAAGGATTGGCGCGTAGCGCATCCACCACGTTTCGGCGACGAACGCCGCGATGATGCAGGCCGCGACCAGCCCCCACGCGACACCTCGACAGGGCTGGCCCATGACGCGCCGGGCGATGATGCCCGCGATGACGCCCAGCCCCCACAGGCTGAGCGAGCCCAGTTCACCGAATCGATTGATCGCCATGCCGCACAGCACACCGCCCGCGGTCGCGACGAGAACGCCAATGACAATCGCGCCGATTGTTCGTAGCGATTCGTCTCTTTTCGGTGATTCGTCGGTCTCGATTCGGCCGTCCATGTCGGCCTCCTCGTGGAGAAGATCAGTTTGCCGTATCTGTTGTCGTCTGCACCGCCGCACTTGTTTCAACCAACGGGCTGAACCGCGAACCGGCCAGCGGGATACGTCGGTTGACCGGTGGGCCTTGCGGCAGCAGCGGGCCGATGGCCAATACGCCGGCCGCGACCAGGACGTTCGCGACGGTCATCGACCACGGCGCGGCGTCGTCCCATTTCCAGAAGACGATGAAGCCCGTGGCGATCATCACGACGAGCGTGATCGGGATGAGCGACCGCCAGGCGAGGCGCATCAACTGGTCGAAGCGGAAGCGGGGGATCGTCCAGCGGATGAGGATCATGAACGCGATGACCAGGAACACCTTGCCGGCGAACACACCGAACTTGAGCAGCACCCAACCGAGCCCCGCGGCCTCAGCCCCCATCGGCTCGCGGACGAACGGCAGGTCCCACCCGCCCAGGAACAGCAGGACAAAGAACGCCGCGTTCGTGACCATGTGCATGTATTCGCCCAGGAAGAACAGGGCGAACTTCATCGAGCTGTACTCGGTGTGGAACCCGCCGACCAATTCCTGCTCGCACTCCGCCAGGTCGAAGGGCGCGCGGTTGCACTCGGCCAACACGCACGTGAAGAAGATGATCGCGAGCACAGGCTGATAAAACAGGAACCAGACGCCGTTGGCCTGCGCTTCGAGGATGCCGGGCGCGCTCATGGTGCGCGACATGAGGATCACGACGAGCACGCACAGGCCCATTGGGATCTCGTAGCTGAGCATCTGCGCCGTGGCGCGCAGGCCGCCGAGGAACGAGTACTTGTTGTTCGACGCGAAGCCGGCCAGCACGACGCCGTACACAGCCAGCGACCCCATCGCCAGGATGTAGACGACACCGATCGAGATCGGCGCGGCCGCGATGAGCAGTTGCTCGCCCGCGTGGGTGTAGTAGCCGCCCCACGGGATGACCGCCCAGCCGAGCATGGCTGGCGCCATGGCGAGGATCGGGGCGAGCATGAACAGCCGACGGTCGACGTTCGCGGGCGTGTACTCTTCCTTGACCAGGAACTTCAGCCCGTCGGCCAGCGGTTGGCCGAGGCCGAAGTGGTGGTGCTTGAACGGCAGGAGGCCGAACGAGAAGTTCGTGCGGTTCGGGCCGATGCGGTCCTGCACCCACGACGCCATCTTGCGTTCGAGCATGATCAGGTACGCGACCGACAGCAAAATGACGTGCAGCACGACCAGCAGCGTGACGAGGCTGGCGATGAATTGCGGCGAAAGGTCGGGCAAGGGGCACCTGCGCGGCGGGTCGGGGGCGGCGGTCCTGTCGGCGATTGTACGGCCGGGGGATCGGGGGGTCGAAAGGGTGGGATGGATGAGGGATGACGGCTGAAGGATGATGTTGGGAGATTGTGCTCCGGGGTTTCCAATCGCACCGCGACGTACTCAGCCTGCCCCCCCTCGTCGCTCGTGGCTCATCGCTCGTCGCTATCCCACCCCCTGCAAACCGA
>JANQSF010000033.1 GCA_028284155.1 Phycisphaeraceae bacterium | reverse complement strand
GGCCTGTTCGATTGTCGTCACTCGATTGGTCAGGCCGTAGTAGCTGCTATTCACCATGCGCAAGACGTTGACGGTCAGATCGGCGTCCTTGGACAGCGTGTCCGCAATCACCTTGACCTCAGCTTTGGGATTGCCCAGCAGGTCGATCAGTTGGGCAACCACCGCGGGCAGGCGGGGGAGATCGGACGATTTGAGGACCCGCTGGATCGCCGGATTTAACATGTCATTGCTCCCGAAAGATTGGCAGATGTCAAGGCCAAGTGCTTAGAACAATCTTTGCATTAAGCAACATCGGCTGGATACGGCCTGACTTTACTTCTGCGACCGCGTCCCGAACACCTCCCCAACCCAGGCTACCCGACCCACAGGTAGGCATGTCCGTCGATTTGACCCTGCCGCTATGCCACGACCAGCCTGGGGTTGGATTAACCCGACTGGTTGTTGTCGAGCTGGAGTGGTCGAATTCATCGGACACGCGTCGACAAAGGGGGACTTGTGAACTGAGGACACGACCCTGCTCGGTTCAGGCGGCGCGTGTCCTGAGTGTGGGCAAAAGGCGGCCGCAGTTTGAACTGGGGCCTGCCCCCATCCTGTCAGTCTGGTTTGTGCCGTGACAAGCGGCATGAAGCCATTTTTTGCTCGTTGACCTGGCAGTATCCGGATTAGGGACGTCGGGGTGAGGAAACCGCGCCAAGTGTCTCGAAGAGCGAAAAACGACCTGAAAAGAGTGGAATCGGGAAGAAATACGCGCCCTCCTTCTGGCCGGGGCTCCTTGGTGGTATACTTTTTGCGGAGTTGATCATTGCCGCTGGAGCGAGAACCTTCCTCCACCGGCCCAAACGAAGCCCAAGTCAACAGGAGACGAATTGTGAGCAACCGAATTCAGATCGTGCGCTGGTGGGTTCTTTGCTGTGCCTTGGCGGTCGGCCTGTGCGCAACGCAAGCCAGTCATGCCGTCAATGTGCTGCACTACAGCGTGAACGACACCGACGCCGCGACCGTCGCCGGCGGGACGGTGCCCGGCGTGGGCAGCCCGAATGGCACGGTCGCGTTCGGCAGCGTCACCTTGAGCACGAACGTCCCCGTGCTGGGCGTGCCGGCCGGCTCGGGCAATCGGTCGCTCGACTTCAACGGCTCCGCGGGCGTCAACCTGCCCGGGACGCAGCAGTTGCTCAACACGACGATCGAAGCCAACGGCGGCTTCGTCTACGAAGCGTGGGCCAATCCGACCGGTGGCGGCAACATTAATTCGATTATTGACTATGCCGGCACGGAAAAGCTCGTGCGCCAAGGCGGCCCGAGCATCGGTTACCGCAACAACAGCGCGAACCCGCTTTATGCCGTGGCAGATGGCACCGCGAGCGAGTGGCATTACGCGGCCGTGCGATTCACGCCCACGGCGCCCGTCGCCGGTGGCACGATCACGGGCAACTTCGCGTTCTTCAATGACAGCAATGTCCCCACCTCGTCCGTCTCCAACGTCACGATCAGCACGTTTGGCGACGGCCTCAACCGAACGGTAGCCGTCGGCTCACACCCGCTTGGCTTCGGTGCCGACTTCTTCAACGGCCAAATCTATGAGCCCCGCGTCTCGCTGGGTGCTCTGCCCGGTTCGCAGTTGCTCTATCAATCCGTCGGCCCGCAGTTGATCGCACCGGTCGATTTCAACCTCGTCGCAGGCTCGGAGTTCGGCGGCTTCCCCGTTCAGAACCTGGTCAACGCCAGCGGACTGAGCCAACCGCCGACGATCGACAACTACATGTCGCTGAATCACAGCGGCGCGCAGTGGACGACCGATGCGTTCTTCCCCGACTACTACACCGGCGGCGGCCCGGTTCCCGTCATTGAGTTCTTCCTCGACGACGTGTACAGCCTGACCGACCTGGTGGCGTGGAACTACAGCGTGCCGGGCAACGCGGCGCGTCAGGTCACACTTGAATTCTCGACCGACGGCGGCTTCTCCTACGGCAACCCCATCGTGCTGGAAATCCCCCAGGCGGCGGGCCCCGGGCACACGCTCAGCCTGGGCGCAGCCATCGACGCGAACGCCGTGCAGGTCACCTTCGACACCAACTGGGTCGGCTTCGGCGCCGGCGGCGACCGTGTCGGCCTGGCCGAACTGCGCTTCATTGGGCAGACACCCAACACCATCCCCGAGCCCGCCACGGCGTCCTTCGCTTTGCTGGGCTTGGGCGTGCTGGCCATGCGTCGGCGTCGCGCGGCGTAAGGTCACCAGCATCGTCACGTACCCTAATCCCCTGCCCGTGACACGGCAGGGGTTTTCATTTGCCGATGCAGCAACCGCCGCAAGAACGGGCGACATAACTGTCGGCTCGCGCGCACACAAAGCACGCACATTCAATCAAGGAGATTCCACAGCCAACGGTTGCACCCGCTAAGTGAGCTCGTGCTTCGAGGCGTCGCCGGTCGACTCAGAGGCGACACCGAATCTCAGCCACTGCAAGGCCGCGTCCATGTCGAGAAAGACCTCGGCCATCAGCCCGTCCCGTTCCGCGTACGCGGCGAACACCCGGCTTAGCCCGTAGTAGAGTTCGGACCCGACCACCAGCGCCAACTGCCCCTTGCCGAGTTGATGCTGCGTCACCCCGGCGATCCCGCGCAGCTCGTCGTGGGTCCGGTTCTCCGTGCTCTGGCGGATATCAAACAGCACCAGGTTTCGGCCGTCCGCCGACCGAATGGCCTCCAACCCCGCTTCGAGAACCCGCAGCCCTTCTTCAAACTCGACGTCGCCAACCGTTCGGAAAACTCCGACGCCCTCGTTCAGATCAAAGTAGAGTGGCAAGTCAACATCCCTTGGTCGGATTGCGACATTCTCCAAATGCCGCCGTGTCGGCCCCAGCATATCAAATTCAGCAACGCACGCCGCATAAGCTCATCCCTCTCGCCGCAGATATCACGTCTTCGCGCCCCGACCCGACTCAGTCATGTCTGACCGACACATCTGATTTGCCGCACGGCGCTTTTCTGGAGGCCATGATCGACCCGTCATCCGTCTCTTTCCGCTGGTGCCGCCACGTCGCCCGCGTCCTCGACACCCATCGTGCGATATGTGACGCCGCGCGCATGCACGACCGCAACAAGCAGAAGCACGCCAACAACTAACGTGCCGCCATAGGTCGCAAACATCCACTGCACGCCCACCGCGGCGATCAGCCAACCCGCGGCGAAACTGCCCAACGCCTGCCCGCCACGGAAGCCGAGGCTTTGCAGGCTCATCACCCGGCCGCGCACGTCATCGCTCACGGCGTGCTGGTTGGCGGCGCCCAGTTGCACCATCGTGCCGATCAACATGGCCGCGCTGACTGCGATCAACACGCCGGCCAACACGTAACGACCGACAAACGCCAGGCCGATCTCGCACACGCCCAGCACGGCCAACAGCACGGCTGTCCGCCACGGGCCGTGCTCCTGCCGCTTGGCGCGCCACGTCAGCCACACCGCGCCGACCACCGAGCCGACGCCGAACGCCGCCTGCAGGTCGGCGAACACGGCCACGTCCGTGCGCAGCACGGCCCGGACATACGCGGGCAACATGCTGATTACCGGCGCACTGCACATGGCTGCTAGGACGACCAAAACGAGGATCCCGCGCAGGTCGCCACGCGACCCGACGGTGCGCAAACCCGTCGCCAACGAGCGCAGCGGCGGCTCCTTCAATTTGTGCGCCGGCTTCGGCAACGGGATGAAGACCAGCACGACGGCGAGCACCAGGAAACTCACCGCGTTCAGGCCGAAACACCAGGCCGTGCCCAGCCAGTACGCCGTCAGCGCGAGCAACGGCCCGATGACGCGCGCGACGTTGAACTGTAACGAGTTGAGCGCGATCGCGTTCGACAGGTGTTCCTTCCCGACCACGCTCGGCAGCAACGCCTGATTGGCCGGCACGAGCATCGCGTTGACCACACCGTTGACCAGCGACACCGCCAGGATGTGCGTCGGTTGCAATACGTCCGCCGCCGCCGCGACACTCAGCGTCGCCACACTCGCTGCCGCCACGACGTTGCCCGTGATCAGGATCGTCCGTCGGCTCACCCGGTCCGCCAACACGCCGCCCCACGGCAACAGCACAGCCGTCGTCAGCCCGGACAGCAGCGCATCCAGCCCCAGCATCCACGCGTCGCCCGTGATGTCGTAGATGATCCACCGGCTGGCGAAGTTGTGCATCCACCCGCCCAGGTTGCTCGCAAACGTCCCCACCCAGAGCGCGGCGAACGCGGGATGACGCAGGGCGGTGAACATGACGGGCGGAAATGTCGAATGAGGAAAGTCAAATGACGAAACAATGACGAAGCACGAATGCCGAGTGAGCTTAACCGATCGCGTCCAACCCCTTCGTCATTCAGGCTTCGACATTCGTCATTCTTTCGACATTTGAATTTCGACCTTCGACTCACTTCAACGACGCCTTGACCCGCCCCATCGCTTCCTCGACGTTCTCTCTGCTGTTGAACGCGCTGATTCGAAAGTAGCCCTCACCTGCCGCGCCGAAACCACTGCCGGGCGTGCCGACGACGTGGCACTCGCCCAGCAACTTGTCAAAGAAGCCCCACGAGTCCAGACCGTCCGGCGTCTTGAGCCAGATGTACGGCGCGTTCACGCCGCCGAACGCCTGCATGCCCAGCCCAGCCACCGTGTCGAGCACGATGCGCGCGTTGGCCATATAGAACGCGATCAGGTCGGCGATCTGCCGCTTGCCTTCCTCGCTGTACGCCGCCTCCGCGCCACGCTGCACGATGTACGACACGCCGTTGAACTTCGTCGATTGACGCCGGTTCCAAAGACGGTGCAGGTCGACGTCAGACCCGTCAGCCGACTTCGCAGTCACCGACTTGGGCACGACGGTGAACGCGCACCGCGTGCCGGTGAACCCCGCATTCTTGCTGAACGACCGGAACTCGACGGCCACGTCGCGCGCGCCCTCGATCTCGTAGATCGATCGCGGCAAGTCGTTCTCCGTGATGAACGCGTGGTACGCCGCGTCGTACAGGATCAGCGCATCGTTTGCCTTCGCGTACTCGACCCACTTGGCCAGGTCGGCCTTGGTCATTACCGCGCCGGTCGGGTTGTTCGGCGAGCACAGGTAGATCACATCGACCTTGCCCTCCGGCAGCGGCGGCGTGAAGTTGTTCTCGGCCGTCACCGGCAGGTAGACCAGCCCCGCGTACTCGCCCGCGTCGTTCGCCCCGCCCGTGTTGCCGACCATCACGTTCGTATCGACATAGACGGGATAGACCGGGTCGCACACGGCGATCGTGTTTCCCCCCGACGACCCGCCGCCCGCCGCGAGGATGTCCAGGAAGTTGCCCGAGTCACACTTGCTGCCGTCGGACACGAACACCTCGTCGGCCGCGATGTCGCAACCGCGCGACCGGTAGTCGTTCTCGACGATCGCCTCGCGCAGCCAGGCGTAGCCCTGCTCCGGCCCGTAGCCGTGGAACGAGTCGCGGTTGCCCATGTCGTCCACGGCCTTGTGCATCGCGATGCGGATCGCCTCGGGCAGCGGCTCCGTCACGTCGCCGATGCCGAGCTTGATGATCGGCTTGTCCTTGCACGCCGACGCGTTGGCCTCGCCGAACGCGCTGACGCGCCGCCCGATCTCGGGGAACAGGTAGCCGGCCTTGAGCTTCAGGTAGTGGTCGTTGATCCGTGCCATGGATGCGTTCTTGAACCGGGGTGCTTGGATTGCGTGGGCCGAAAGCGTAGCACACCACGCGGTGCGCCAGCCAATCGTTTAGCTCGATGGTGGAATTGGTGGATGCGGAACTAGACGCGCGCCGCCGCAAAAGCACGCCCAACATCGAGCGCCTCGTCGAACTTCGACGCGTCTTTCCCGCCGGCCTGCGCCATGTCCGGCCGACCGCCCCCGCCGCCGCCCGCGGCCTGCGCCACGGCTTTGACCCAGTCGCCGGCCTTGAGACCCTGGCCGATCATCGGCTTGGGCACCGCCGCCAGGAACGCGCACTTGTCGCCCGTCACCGCACCCAGCAACAACGCCGACTCGGGGTGCTTCTTCTTGATCACGTCCATCGCGTCACGCAACGTCTTGCCGTCCGCCCCGTCGACGGCCGCGACGATGACCGCCCCGCTCTGCGCGTCCGCGATCGCGCGGGCCGTCTCGACGACGTTGCCCGCCGCGGCCTTGGCCGCCTCCTTCTCCTGCGCCTTGACGACCTGCTGCAACTCGGCCACCGCGTCGCGCAGATTCGCCTTGGCCACGATCGGCAGCGTCTGACTGTCAACCTCCTGTTGCAGGTCGTGCAAGCCCTTCGCGAGGTCGTCGCCCGACTGCTGCTTGAGCGCCTCAGCCCTGGCCAGCAGCCGGTCTCCCATCGCCTGTGTTTTGTGCGCGGTCTTGCCCGTCTGCGCCGTCACTCGACGCACGCCCTTGCTCACCGCTTCCTCGGCGACAAACACAAACCCCTCGGCGTCGCCCGTCTTGGGCAGGTGCGTCCCGCCACAAAACTCGATCGAGTAGTTCGGCCAATTGGCGTTGTCCGGCTCCTTCAGTAACTCGTCGGGGGGCACGCCAATCGAGACAACGCGCACCGTGGGCGGGTACTTCTCGCCAAACACCGCACGCAGGCCGTTGATCTTCAGCGCGTCTTCCTGCTTCGCATAGTCGGCGTACACCGGCAGGTCGGCCGCGATGTCGTGATTCACCATCTGCTCGATCTGGTCGAGTTCGTCCACGGTGATCGCGTGGTCGTGCGACAGGTCGAACCGCGTCTTCTGCTCGTCGACCAACGACCCGCGCTGCTGCACATGCTCGCCGAGCACGGCCCGCATCTTGTGGTTCATGATGTGCGTAGCCGTGTGGTTGGCCATGATGGCGGCGCGGCGTGAGGTGTCGACGCGCAACGTGATCGGCTGCTTTTCGCTGCCGTTCGACGCAACGAACTCGCCGGCCTCGACCTTGCCGAGGTGAAACCAGACGTCGCCGACCCTGACCGTGTCATCGACCTCGAACACGCCACCGTTCGGCGTTTCGATAAACCCGACGTCACCGACCTGGCCACCGGCCTCAGCGTAGAACGGCGTCCGGTCCACGACCAGCGCTGCGTGATCGCCCTGCTCGACGGCTTCCGTCGGCGCGTACTCGTGACCTGCGATTTTGAATACGTGCAAAGCGCTGTCGCCCGTCACTTCGACACCGTCGTAGCCGGTGAATTCAGTAGCCGGCAACGACCCGCGCTGCACGATCATGCCGAGCGATGCGCGTGCGTCGGCGTCTGACCCCGCGCCGCGCGAGATGTCTTTGTGTGCTTCCATCGCGGACTCAAAGCCTGCGATGTCAACGGTCATCCCGCGTTCCTCGGCCATCACCTGCGTCAGGTCCAATGGGAAGCCGTAAGTAGCGTAAAGCTCAAAAGCGCTGTCACCAGCAATCTGACTGTTCTGCGCTGAGCCGCAAGCGTCTTCAAACAGAGCGATGCCGCGGTCAAGCGTCCGACCAAACAACTCTTCTTCCTCGCGCAACACGCCTGCCACGCGTTCAGTGTTTTCCTTCAACTCCGGAAACGCCCCGCCCATGTGCTCGACCACACGGTCGACCAACTTGCACAGGAACGGCTCACCGATACCAAACGTCTGTCGCCCGTGTCGCACGGCCCGGCGCAGGATGCGGCGCAAGACGTACCCACGCCCCTCATTGCTCGGCATCGAGCCGTCGGTGATCGCAAACGTGAGCGTGCGGATGTGATCGGCCAGAATGCGGTAGGCCGTATCGACAGGATCGTTCAGGTCGCCGCCGTAGGGTCGTGCGCCGGACACTTCGCGGATCGCGTCGAACAGCGGCGTCCACAGGTCGGTGTCGTAGTTACTCGACTTGCCCTGGATGACGGCGCACACGCGTTCGAGTCCCATGCCTGTGTCGACGTGCTTGTTGGGCAGCGATGAGAGTGCGCCGCCGGGCGCACGATTAAACTGGATGAACACGAGGTTCCAGATTTCGATTACGCGCGGGTCGTCGCGATTGACCAAGTGGCCGCAGTCGCCCGCTTCGCTGATGTCGATGTGGATTTCGCTGCACGGGCCGCACGGGCCGGTGTCGCCCATCTCCCAGAAGTTGTCTTTCTTGCCCCATCGGCTGATGCGTTCAGCCGGCAGGTACTGCTTCCACATCGACTCAGCCTCTTCGTCGGCCGGCACGCCGTCGGCTTCGTCGCCCTCGAACACCGTCGCGTAGAGTCGGTCCTTCGGCAGGCCCCACACATTGACGAGCAAATCCCACGCGGCGTCGATTGCCTCTTTCTTGAAGTAGTCGCCAAAGCTCCAGTTGCCCAGCATCTCGAAGAACGTGTGGTGATACGTGTCGCGCCCGACGTCTTCGAGGTCGTTGTGCTTGCCGCCGGCCCGGATGCACTTCTGGCTGTTCACCGCCCGCGAGTAAGGCCGACCGCCCGTGCCCAGGAACACGTCCTTGAACTGGTTCATGCCCGCGTTGGCAAACAACAGCGTCGGGTCGTCGTGCGGCACGACCGGGCTGGACGGCACGAACGTGTGGGCGTGCTTGTCGACGAAGTAGTCAATGAACTGCTGACGGATTTCACTGCTGGTCGGCATGGCGGGTCACAAGGCGAAGAGGCACGGCCAATACAGGCCAAGCGCGGGCGATTAGGGATGGTTTTGAGTCGGCAAGTATAGGCTGGCGAGATGGATTACAGATTCACCAAAACTGCCGACGCTCAACTGCCCATAACGACCCTCAACTCTCACGCGCGACACTACAAGAGAGCGATGACAACAGGCACGACCACCGAACCCTATCTCCGACCTCAACGGTGATATCGCGTCGAAGAAGGAGGCGATGCACTCGCCGTGCGGGCCTCTTCAATCGCCAGAGTGGCTCAGAACTTGCGCTTGGGCATCGCGGTGTTTCGGCCTCGATGACCAGCAGGTTGTCGCACACATCAAAGGCTCGGCCGGCCCCCGGAATGAGGCCCTCCGCGGCCAGCCCCGCCCCCGGAAAAACCCCGGCCACCCCCCGGAAGGTGCGGCGCGCGTCTGGCGCTCAATGATTGGCCACCCTTCCGCGGGGGAGTCGGGGAGTTTGAGGGGTCGACGGCGAGACCCCTCATCTCATGTCGTCTTCACGGCGGAGCCGTTTCGTCTAAGCGCAGCGCCAAGCCGCTGCGGCGCTTGAGCAGGCCCGCCCGACAGGGCACCGCCTCTCTTTTTTTGCTGCGCTGAGAGGTACGTAAAAAAAGAGCTGTAGTTTCGGTCCAACAAGTGTCGGTCCATGCAGCCATCACTGCACTGCCGCACACGCCACATTACTCGACTCATCGCGCATGTCAGCTAACACCGTTGGCGCATCGTCGATGTAAAACGCGTCCAGCACGGCATGCCAGTCGGCCAGGTTCTTGACCTTAATGAACGCGTCCTTGACCGCATCGCCCCGCGGGTGGTGCCTGCTGAACTTGATGCCGAACTTGCGCATCATCATGCCGGCCTTCTTTTCGCCGTGCAGGCCGACGGACAGTTCGAAATGGTCACGGAGCACTTCACGCTGCTCGGCGATGGTCGGCGCTCGGCGGACGCCCTCGACGTCGCCGGCCATGTACGCGCGGGCCTGGCGGAAGATCCACGGGTTGCCGATGCACCCGCGGGCGACGCTCACGCCGGCCACGCCCGTCTCGTCGATCATGCGGAAGATGTCGGCCGCCTCCCAGATGTCGCCCGAACCCATGATCGTAAAGTTCGGCGTGCCGCCATAGGTCGCGACCAGGTCGCGCAGGAACGACCAGCGGGACGGGCCGATGTATTTCTGTTCGACCGACCGGCCGTGCACGGTCGCGCCGGCGTAGCCGAGTTCGATGACCTTCTCGAAAATGCGGTGGAAGTTGGCTGTCGCCTCGGCTGAGTCGTCCGTGCCGCGGCGGAGTTTGACCGTACACGGCGCATCGTCGCCCACAGCTTGCCGGAACGCGTCGAGGATGGCGACGGCCTCGTCGGGCGCCTGCATGAGGTGACCGCCGCGTGCCTTCTTGCGGATTTTCTTGACCGGGCAGGCCAGGTTCACGTCGAGCACGTCGTAGCCGAGGCCGACGAGGATCTTGGCCCCCTCCGCGATCTCGTCCGGGTGCGAGCCCATGAGTTGGCCGGCGATCGGGTGGTCGGCCCCGTCGAGTTCAGCCGCCGCGAGGCCTTTGCCGCCGCGGATCAGGAACTGGTCGAGCATTGCCTCGGTCACGCAGTACGGCGCGCCGTGGCGACGCGCGACCAGCCGCATGGCCGCGTCGGAATAGCCAGCCAATCCCGCCTGAAAGAACGGGGCGTCGAGTGTATGTTTGCCGATCGATACCATCGCTGCGATTATAGAGGTGTGGTCGGGGGACAGGAGACAGGGGACAAGTATGAGGACCTTGTTTAGCGGCGCGGCCGCAGGCCCGCCTTCCGATCCTTATGCGACCTACGCCCTTACGGAGCAACCCGTGCGATACATGCTGACCCTTATCACGCTCGCGACGGCGCTGGGCGCGCTGACCGGTTGCAACGTCCTGGGCCGATCGGCCGTCAAGCAGGCCGACGTCAAGGAGCTGTCCAAACGCACCTACCCCGCCCAGGCGGAACTCGGCGACGACCTGGACATCATCGTCGTTCGCGACGGCGGCGCCGTTCGGCTGGTCAACCGCACACCGCGGTCGTACAGCGGGCTGCAACTGTGGATCAACGAAGAGTGGGTCGGCGACGTGACGACCGTGCAGATCGGCACGGACAACCTGGTCGCCCTGCCGCAGATGATCAACGAACACGGCGAACGGTTTCCCGTCGGCGGGATTCTGTCGCCGGACAAGACACTGCCGGTCGTCCTGACCGAGTTTTACGACCCGGCGACGAGTAAACGGCATCGGCTGAACACACGTGTCGTCGTACCCGACTCGGTCATCGCCGACCTGACCGGCGACGGGAGTTGAACACGATGAGCACGGAAGCGACGACCATGCCGACTCAATGGGAAGCCTACCAACAACAACGCTGCCTCTGCCCGTCTGTCGGGCTGACGCTCGACCTGTCGCGCATGACGACGGACGACGAATTCGTCGCCAAGGTGCGCGGGCTGATCGGCGATGCGTACGACCAGATGGACGCCATCGAGCGCGGCGAGCAGATCAACACGACCGAAGACCGCGCGGTCGGCCACTACTGGCTGCGCAACACCGACGTGTTACCCGACAGCCTGGCCGACCTGCGCGACGAGATCAACAACAACCGCGCGGCCATCAAATCGTTCGCCGACGACGTGCGTGCGAGCGGCGAGTTTGATCACGTCCTCATGATCGGCATCGGCGGCAGCGCGCTTGGGCCGCAGTTCATCAGCGAGGCGTTGGGCAAGGCTGACGACCCGGTGACGTTCCACTACCTGGACAATACCGACCCGGACGGTTTCGCCCGCACGCTGCGCCGGGGCAAAGGCGTGCGCGACCGCACCTTGGTCGTCGTCATCTCAAAGAGCGGCACCACGCCGGAGACGTGGAACGGCATGCAGGAGGCGTTGATGCTTTGGCCTGACAAGGCGTCGTTCCTCAGACAGGCCGTGGCGATCACGGGACTGGGCATCAACGACAAGGGCGAACCGGAGAGCCGGTACATCCGCGAGTTCGCGCCAATCGAAGCGACCGACGATCGGCCGGCGTGGCGGGCTGTCTTCCCCTTGTGGGACTGGGTCGGTGGACGGACGAGCATCACGGCCGCGGTCGGCCTGGTACCGATGGCGTTGCAGGGGCTGGACATCGACGCGTTCCTCGAAGGCGCCGCCGAGATGGACGAATTGACCCGCCGTCGCGACGACCTGTCGGACGGCGTGCCGAACGACCAGCGGAACCCGGCTGCCCGACTGGCGGCCGCGTGGTACGGCGCGACGGAAGGCAAGGGGCGCAAGGCGATGGTCGTGTTGCCCTACAAGGATCGGCTCGCCCTGTTTGCCAAGTATCTTCAACAGCTCGTCATGGAGTCGCTGGGCAAGGCCGAGTCGCGCGACGGCGCGGACGTTCACCAAGGGTTGACTGTCTATGGCAACAAGGGTTCAACCGATCAGCACGCCTATGTGCAGCAACTGCGCGACGGGAAGAATGACTTCTTTGCAACGTTTGTCACGGTCAAGTGCGACTACGCCGAGCCGCCGGCGCACGAGGTCGGGACGGTTGACGACGGCCACACGAGCGGCGACTTCCTGCGCGGCTTCTATCTCGGAACGCGTGACGCGCTGTCCGGCGCGGGGCGGCAGTCGCTCACGATCGAGTTGGAAGAATTGAACGCCCGCACCATCGGCGCGTTGATCGCCCTGTACGAAAGGGCCGTCGGTTACTACGCGTCGTTCGTCAATGTCAACGCGTACGACCAGCCGGGCGTCGAGGCGGGCAAGAAGGCGGCCAAGGGTGTGCTCAATCTTAAAAGTAGTGCGCTTGATGTCCTTCGGGCGTCGGGCGAGGCGATGACGCTCGATCAGATCGCCGACCGGCTACTGTCGCTCGAGCCGCGGCCGCAAGGCCTGCCCGATGAGCCGCACGAGACGCTTTACCACGTGCTCGAATACCTGGCGGCCAACGGGCGCGGCTTGACGATCGACGGCGACGGCTACCGCGCAGTCGGTGATTAGGGCGCACCGATACCACGTCGTTGATTCCCGGAATCGTCACTTACACGCTGGGTTTAACTTGGCGACGCTGGCTGCGTCTTGGCGGGGGTCACATCGGGGGGGCGAGGGTTATTCGGCTGGCTTGTCCGTCTTGTCAGTCGGGCGGAGCATGTGCACCAGACCCCAAATGCCCAAACCGAATGCGACGCCGGCGACGAAGTCGGCCAAGGTCAAGGACGTGTCAACCAAAACGGCGGTGAAGTAGGTTTCCATGGGGGAAGTACCTCGTGTAAGGGGTGTGCTCTAACTCCGATTCACGGGTAAAACGTGTGGCTTGACGGGCTATTGCAGTGTTGAAAAAAGTGCAGAGGTTCGCGCGTGGGATAACCCGCGGAAGGCCTCGGAGCAGGCCATCCGCGGGCTTGGGTTGTGGTGTCAATCAGACGCCGTGTCGGCCGACGCAATGCCGCCCTACTGCTTCAGTTTCAAGGCTTCGAGCAAGACCTTTTCTTCGACCGGTTGGACGGTGATCACCGCGGCGGTCGGGTTGCGCAGGTGTCGTTTGGCGGCGGCCTGGATCACCTTGGCGTCGAGCGATTGCACAGCCTTGAGGTAGCGCTGCGACCGGTCGAGGCCTTCGCCGTACAGCACGTTCAGCGCGGCGTCCTGCGCGCGTTGGCTGTTCGACTGCTTGCCCATAAACTCGCGCGTCAGCAGCATGGCCTTGGCGCGGGCCAGGTCGGCGCTGGGGACCGGTTGCGAGCGGGCGCGTTCGACGACGCCCATCGCGGCCTTGAGCGCCTTGGGCATCTTGGCGGGGTCGGCGTTGAACGCGAACGCGAAGTAGCCCTCGTCCAGCCCGGTGAACTGGAACGCCCAACTTGCGTAGACGAGTCCCTCGCCTTTGCCGCGCAGTTCCTGCTCCAGCCAGCCGGCCGGGAAGCTGCTCATGACGCGACTCAGCACCTGGATCGCCGCGAAGTCGGGGCTTTTGCGCGTGACGCCCGGGCCGAACCCGACCTGCACCGCCGCGAGCGGCTTGTTCGTTTTCCGCTGCGCCAGCGTCGGCGTCGGCTTGACCGACTTGGGCTTCTTGAACGCGACCTTGGGCTTGGCCGGCATTTGGCCAAACAGTTGCTCGACCTGTTTCAGCACGGCGTCGGGGTCGATGTCGCCAAAGATCGCCAACACGCTTTCGCTGGCGCCCAAACGGTCGGCCTGATGCTTGCGCAGGTCGTCCACGGTCAGCGACGCGATGTAATCGCGCACGCCAATCGGCGGTGTCGACCACGGGTGACCCTTGTAATAAGTCTTGCGGAACAGCAGGCTCATCTCGCCGTCCCACGTGTCGGTCTGCCGGTCGAGCGCGGCCAGCAGACGCGGCTTGAACTTGGCCCACTCGTCTTCGGGGAAGCTTGGATTGAGCGTGACGTCAGCGAACAGTTCGAGCAGCGTGGGCAGGTCGTCCTTGAGACACACGGCCGTCGAGTAGACGCTGTTGTTGCCGCTCTGCGAGTCCATCCCCGCGCCAAGCGAGTCGAGCAATCGGGCGATCTGTTGCGCGGAGCGCGTCTTCGTCCCGCGCATGCGCATGAGCGCTGTCGCGTTGGCCAGCCCCTGCTTGCCCGCTTCCTCCCCGAGCACACCGCCCAGTTCGTACATCTGCACAGCCACGGCCGGCACGACGTTCGAGCGACCGAGGATCACACGCAGGCCGTTCGGCAGCGTGTAGAGCTTCGGCGCTTCCGCTTGAATCGCCCCAGCACCCGCCGCGGCCTCGACGCCGCGCAGTTTGTCGAGCACGGCGATGTTGTCGAGGATGAACGGCACACGCTTCAGGTCGTTTGCCGAGTCGTCGTCTTTCGGCAAAGCGATCGGCGACGGCTTGGCATCCTTCGGCGCGGGCATCAGCGTGATCGTGATCAGACGCTTGTTGTTCAGGAAGAAGTCCGCGGCCGCGGCGACGTCGGCCTTGGTCAACGCCTGGATCTTCTCGGCGTACCGCTTGAGGTAGTCCGGGTCGCCCATGCCGATCAGGTCGCTTGCCAGGCGTTCAGCCAGGTCTTGTGCGGTCTGGCCTTCGTAGACGACGTCGGCCATGAGTTGACGCTTGGCCAAGGCCAACTCGGCGTCGGTGACGCCTTCACGCTTGATGCGCGCGATCTCGGCCAGGATGTTGAGCTTGGCGATGTTGATCTTTTCTTTGATCGTCGCGGCGTTGGCGCCCGGCTGCGTGGCGATCTCGGCATCGACGCCGAAGAAGCCCTTGCCCCAGGTGAAGCTCGCGTTGTACGCGTCGATGTCCGTCACGGCCTGCGCTTCGTCGCGCACCGAACGCACGAGTCGGCTGGACTCGCCATAACCGAGCACGACGCCCAGCAGGTCCAGCGCGTAGTCGCCCTGCCCGCCCAGTTGCGTGCCCGGCCAGGCCAACCGAATGCGCGGCCGAACGATCGATGCCGTGCCCGTCATCTCGCGTGGCGCTTCGACCTCCGGCTCGACGGGGAAACTCAGGTCGGGCAGTTTGCCCGTCGGCACGTCGTTCCACGCCTTGGCGATCTGGTTCACGACGGCCTTGCGGTCGATGTCGCCGACGACGACGAAGACCATGTTGTTCGGCACGTACATGCGGCGGTAGAACGTGTAGAGCTGGTCGCGCGTGATCGTCTTGAACCGGTCGATGTAGCCGATCGTCGGGTGGCGGGCCGGGTGGGCGACGTAGCGGGCCTGCTGCGTGAGCTTCCAAAAGATTCGGCCCGGCTCGCCACGCCCCATCTCGAACTCGCGGAAGATGACGTCCCGCTCGCGATCGAACTCAGTCTCCTTCAGGACGCTGTGCTGCATCCAGTCGGAAAGCAGGTCGATCGCACGCGGCGTGTGCGTCGCCGTCGTGTTGATGTAGTAGCGGACGGTGTCGAGACTGGTCGCCGCGTTCGTCTGCGCCCCGATCTCGCCGAGGATCTTATTCGACTCCGCCTCCGGCCGATTTTTCGTCGTGCCGCCGGACAGCAGGTGTTCGAGGTAATGCGACAGCCCCGCGCCGACGAACTCCTGCTCATAGATCGACCCGGTCTTGACCCATACCTGGGCGGACACGACCGGCGCCGTGGGCAGTTCCTGCGCGATGACGATCATGCGGTTGGGCAACTGCACGAGCAGCCGATCCGGCCGATCCTGCAAGACGCGGTATTTCGGCCCGTCGTCTTGGGCGGCGGCGGTGCTCAACATCGCCCCGACGATGACGGCGAACGCGAACAGAACAAGCCTGGCATTCATCTGAAGTCACTCCTTGGCTGAGTGGTCACGCTCCTGATACATCGGCGCGCGTCGTGCGGGTTCATCAACTGCACATCATACGTCGGAATCAATCTGTTAAACTGCACGATGTCCGGCCTCGACCGGCCATGTCAACCCATTCCTTTCGAGAGGAGCCTCCCCATGCGTAAACGACTCGCCCTGCCCTGCGTCGCCCTCGTCGCGCTTCTTGCGTATGTCGCCGGTCAGCAGACCATGCCGACCCACGCACAAGACGCCAAAGACCCGCGCACACCGTCGCCGGAACAGATGCAGAAGATGATGCAGGAGTGGATGAAGCTCATGCAGCCCGGCGAGCACCACAAGAAGCTCGACCTGCACGTGGGCGAGTGGGAAACGACGACGAAGATGTTCATGGGCGGCCCGGACGCCCCGGCGACCACGAGCAAGGGCAAGAGCAGCATCAAGTGGGTGCTCGGCAAACGGTTCCTGCAGGAACAGGTCAAGAGCACGTTCAAGATGCCGGACGGCAAGGGCGGCATGGCCTCGATGCCGTACGAGGCGATCGGCTACTTCGGCTACGACAACGCGCGCAACGTCTACACCAGCGTGTGGATGGACTCGATGGGCACGCAGATCATCAACTCGGTCGGCAGCGTCGACGCGTCGGGCAAGAACTTCCGTTACTTCGGCGAGATGGACGAGCCCACGCTTGGCGTGTTTGGCCGAACGTTCAAGGTGGCGTCGAACTACAAAGACGACGACAACTTCGTCGTGACGTTCTACGACCTGCACGTGGCCGACGACTACAAGGTCATGGAGATCGCGTACAAGCGGAGCAAGTGACCCGCCTCGCCTGACGAGCGACGTGGCATGACATTGAGTACGGCCAACGCGCGGCTGGATCGCGGCTTTTACAGGCGTGAACCGATACGCGTTGCGCGGTCGTTGCTCGGCCAGCGGCTTGTGCGCGTCGAAGACGGCGCACGACGCGCCGGCATCATCGTCGAGACGGAGGCGTACCTCGGCATCCCCGACAAGGCCGCGCACACCTACAACGGCCGGCGGACGGACCGCAACGCGTCGATGTGGGACGACGGCGGGCACGCGTACGTCTATTTCACGTATGGCATGCACTACTGCATGAACGTCGTCGCCGGGCGGGCTGAGCAACCGGTGGCCGTGCTGCTGCGCGCGTTGGAACCGGTCGAAGGGCTCGTCCTGATGTGGCCGCTGCGGGCCAGGGCGCGCGTCGAGCGCGACCTGTGTTCCGGGCCGGCCAAGCTGTGTCAGGCATTCGGCATCGACCGCGCGTTGGACGGGAACGACCTCGTCGGGGGCGACGCGTTGTTCATTGAACGCGTGCGGTCACGCGCGTTGCCGGCGAGCCGGATCGTCGCATCGCCGCGCATCGGCATCGGCTACGCCGCCGAGTGGGTCGATCGGCCGTTGCGCTTCCACATCCGCGACAATCCCCACGTGAGCGTGACGTGAATCAACATCACGCCTTAAACACTGGCCTTGACCTGCCGAAACGGTTAAACTGACCCCCGGGCAACCCCGCGTGCGACGCGGGTTCAGCCCGCCGCGACAGGAAGCAAACCAGCACCGACCCCACAGGATTGACACGTGATGAGCACCGCAGGCGCCGGCCCCGAACCCATGCGCCCGTCAGACGGGGACGCCGATCTTGAGAAAGAGATCGCCGAGGCGATCGGTGATCAGTCGATCGAGGACTTGATCGACGCCTCCACCGCCCCGCCGCCAACCGAGGCCAAGCAAGACGACACAGCCGAAGGCGACGCGACGACGGACGACAAGCCCGAAGCCGAACGCCCCACCGCCGACCTGATGCGCGGGCGCATCGCCGCCATCCGCGGCGAAGACGTTTTCGTCGACCTGCACGGTGTCGACGGCAAGCACCAGGGCGTCGTGCCACTGAGCCAGTTCGAGCGCCAGCCGCGCGTCGGCTCGATCATGGACTTCGTGCTCAACCGGTTCGACCAGTCGGAAGGCCTGTACATCCTCTCGCGTGAGGGCGTGGTCGGGCGACTCACCCTCGAACAGCTTCACAAAGGCGCGTCGACCGAGTGCCGGGTGACCGGCTCGAACAAGGGCGGGCTGGAGGTCGAGATCACCGGCGGCATCAAGGCGTTCATGCCGGCCAGCCAAGTCGATCTGGGTCACATCGAAGACCTCGACGTGTTCATCGGGCAAAAGGTGCCCGCGCTGGTTGTCGAGTGCGACCTGCGTCACAAGAAGATCGTGCTCAGCCGCAAGCGCTACCTCGAGCGCGACCGCGAGAAGAACAAGCAGAAGCTGTGGGAATCGTTGGAGGTCGGCCAGGTCCGCGACGGCAAGGTCAGCCGGGTGACAGACTTTGGCGCGTTCATCGACCTGGGCGGGGCCGACGGGCTGTGTCACGTCAGCGACATGTCGTACGAACGGGTCGAGAACCCGGCCGACGTGTTGAAGATCGGCGACAGTGTGAGTGTCAAGGTGCTGAAGCTCGAAGCGGGCAAGGGCCGAATCAGCCTCGGCCTGAAGCAGACGATGGCCAACCCGTGGGAAACGGTCGGCGCGCGGATCCACGTCGGCGAGGCGGTGACGGGGCGGGTCAAGCGGCTCATGGATTTCGGCGCGTTCGTCGAGATCGAGCCGGGCGTCGAGGGCATGCTCCACATCAGCGAGATGAGTTGGAAGCGCATCGGCACGCCGAAGGAGGTCGTGCAGGAAGGCGACTCGCTCAAGCTGATGGTGCTGAGCCTCGACCCGGTGAACCAGAAGATGTCGCTGAGCCTGAAGCAGGCCAAGGGCGACCCGTGGGCTGAGGCCGGCGTCAAGTACGCGCCGGGTTCGGTCGTTGAAGGCAAGGTCACCGGCATCCGCGACTTTGGCGCTTTCGTCGAACTCGAAACGGGCGTCGAAGGCATGGTGCACATCTCGCAACTGGCCTACGAGCGCGTGCCGAGCGTCGAGAAGGTCTTGCAGATCGGCGACGCCAAGCAGTTCAAGGTGCTCGAACTCGACGAAGACAAACGCCGCATCAGCTTGTCACTCAAGGCCACACTCGACCCGCCCGAGGGCCAGGCCGCGCCCGAACCCGTAGCGACGCCGGCCAAGCCGCGCAAACGCCGCACGACGCCGGGGTCCGGCGGGCTCGGCGAAAGCGGTGCGTTGGGTACGGGGCTGGGCGACCTGAAACTCTAAACCATTGCCGATTTGCGGTTGCCGATTGACGATTGGAATTGAGGACGCCGTTTCGTCTCGATCAGATCGGAAATCGAAGATCGACAATGCCCCCATGCGTCGCCACATCCCCAACCAACTGACGATCCTTCGTTTGGTCATGGCGGCCGCGTTCTTCGTCGTGCTCAATCTTTATCGCTACGGGCAAGGACCCGACTGGGCGCTGCTGGTCGCCAATGGGTTGTTCATCATCGGCGCGATCACCGACGCGCTCGACGGCTACCTCGCCCGCCGCTGGAAGGTCGAAAGCCGGTTCGGCCGAATCATGGACCCGGTCTGCGACAAGGTGCTTGTGCTCGGTGCATTCATCTACCTCGCCGGCCCACGGTTCGTCATCCCCGAGGCGGCGGAACGCGGCGAATTCTTCAACATGGTCAGCGGCATGTACCCGTGGATGGTCGCGGTCATGCTGTCGCGCGAATTGCTGGTCACGGCGATCCGCAGTGAGCTGGAGTCGGCCGGCGTCTACTTCCCGTCCAAACTGCTTGGCAAGGCCAAGATGATCCTCCAGTCGATCGTCGTGCCGATCGTGATGCTGATCATCTGGATCGACCCGGTCGAGAACGCCGATAAGTTCGGCTGGCTCACGTGGGTGCGCGACGTGCTGGTTTACGTGACGGTTGGCGTGACCGCGCTCAGCGGTTGGCCTTATATCACCGGAGCGATCCGGGCGAGCCGGTCAAAGCCGACCGACACGGATGGATCGGCGTGATAACTCAAGCGGGCCTGCCGACCGGGTCGATACCTCCCGCATGAGCCCTGTCGATGCCACAGCACTGGCCAATGCCCAACTCGCGCAGGATGTCGCCACCGCCGTCGCCGCCAAGTCGAAAGACGTGGCCGAGCAGCAGGGCGAAGCCGCGATCAGCATGCTGGAACAGTCGCTCGAACTGACGCAGGCATTGAACGACGTGACGGGCAAGGGCCAACACGTCGACGTGATCGCCTAACACCGCGACTAATCCGTTGAGTAAACAAAACAGGCGGCCGTCTAAGACGGCCGCCTGTGCTATTGGTTAACTCGCCAGTTTGTGCCGGCTCTACTTCGTCGCCTCGATCTGCACGCCCTTACCCTGAACGTCCTGACGTCGGAACTTGTCGAACTCCGCGTAGTTGCCCCGCTGGATGGCGCTGTTCTGGAATCGCAGGTTGTACTGATAATCGACCTGCGGCGCCTTTTGCTGTTGCAAAGACGGCCGACGCGGCTGCGACGCGGCCGGGGCGTTCGGCTGCGGCCGCGAGCCGAGCCAATCCTTGCCGCGGTAGAACGCATACCGCGCGTCGCCCTCCCGGGCGATCACCGTCGCCTTGCCGTTCAGCCCGTCGGCCACGAAGAGGCCGCGCAAGTCGGTGTCGCCGCTCTTGAACGCGCTGTCCGACGACCCGATCGCCTTGACGTGGACGCCGGCCGGCCGCAGCGACTTGACGCGGTTGATCACGTTCGCCCGCACCTGCCCGCTGACGGCGTCTTCCTGCACCTCGATCTTCAACGGCGTGATCAGGACCAGACCGCTGGCGAACAGGTCGTCGCCACGCACGATGACGAGGTACGCGCCCTCGTCTTCGAGCTTCAGCTTGGCCTTGGCCTCCTTCTCGACGTAGTCCTTGCCGTCGCCGAGCTGCATCGACATCGTCACCTGCGGCGCGATGCCCGCGAGATTGACCTCGGTGATATTGCTTAGGTTCTTCTCACGCAGATACAGCTTCATCAGGTCGACCTTGTAAACCTGCAGCGCGGCCTCCTTGATGTTGCGGTAGTCCAGGGTCAGCTCGACGGCCTCGCCCGGCTTGAAGATGTTGACCTCTTCCAGGCCGATGGCCTTGCGCTCGAAGTAGCCGATCGCCTGCTTGGCGTCGGGGTACTTCGACTTGACCGTCTCGTACCACTTGATCGCGTCGGCCGGCACGCCGCGGGCGTGATAGACCTGACCGAGGATGTAACGGGAGAAGTCGCGGTCCTTGCTGTCGCCGTTGGCGACGACACTGGCGTGTTCCAACGCCTCGTCGTAGTCACGCTGCCAGAAGTGGCCCAGCGCCTGCATGTACTGGAACGATGAAGCGAACTCGCTCTTGTCGTACCGCTGCTTGAACAGGTCGCTGAGCGCCACGACGACCTCGTACTGCTGCAGGTCGAGGTGCGCGTTGGCCAAGCTGAATGCCGCGTCGTCCGCCAATGGGCTAGTCGGGTACAGCGTCAGGAACTGGTTCAACATCTTGACCGTTTCCTTGAGCATGTCGATCTTGGTCGGCCCCTTCGCGTCGCCGTTGGCGTGACCGTTGACACCCCCGTTCGCTCCGCCATTCGCCCCACCGTTTGCCCCGCCGTTGGCGTGGCCGGGCACGTGCACGCGACGTTCGGCCTTCGCGTGCTTGGCCGCGTTCGGCGCTTCCTGGTACAGCAACTGGCTCAGCGCGAAGAAGCTCGACTGCACGAAGGCTGTGTCCGGGTAGTGCTGCCAGAGTTTGGCCTGATAATCCACCGAACCGAGCAGTTGGCCCTCGTCCTGCAGCAACGCGCTGACGTTGGAGTCCTTCAGGAAGCTGGCGTCGATCGTCGCGCGATAGACCAGGTACGCCTGCACAAACTCCTTCAGGTCGTGGTAGGCCTTGCCGACCGTCAGGATCTTGTCGAATGGGATGAACAGGGTCGGGAACTTCTCGCGCAGGATCTCGAAGTTGTCGACGATCGCCTGGGCGTTGTAGTAGCCCTCGCTCGTGTAAACCCAAAGCAGCATGCGCGACACTTCGCGTTCGTTGTACCGGCTGTTGGCCAACGGCTCCAGGTAGCGCAGCGCGTCCGCGTACAACCCGTCGTCGAAATACGCCTTGCCCAGGGTGTAGCGCTCGCCCGAGTTCATCTGGTACGGGTCTTCCGACTTGGCGCCCGGGTCGAGTACGCGTAATTCGGAGATCGGGCCAAGCCGCATCCGCCCAGGATTCATCGCGTCGCGCATCGCCGCGGGGGCTACGCGGTACTGACCCGACGCGTAACCGACCAACTCGTACGAATAGTCGTTCGGGCTGCGGTGCGGCCCGAAGTGCATGACGATCTTGCCGTCACGAACGACCACGCGGTTAGCCCGGCTGTTGACCGAACCGTTCACCAGCGTCATACCGGCCGGCAGCGGCTCTTCGATGACCGAGTAAGGCACGCGGGTCGTGTGGTGGTACAGGTCGACATACACGCGGACGCGTTGGCCGATTTCGATGTTCTTCACCGGGCTGGTGCTCGACGCGCTGATCGGTCGGCCGCGGTACTCCAAATTGGCGTGGTAGTAGCGGCGTGAACGGATCGAATACGACCGGTACGTGCCCGGGTCTTTCATATCCGTCGTGAAGCCTTCGAGCGTTGCGGCGTAAGCGTACTCGCCCTGCCCGTTGATCTTGAACGTCAGGTGGTTCTCGCCGTCCTTGATCAGGCCGGTCGGGACGGCGAAGCGTTGCGTCGTGCTGTCGCCGTCGTGCTTGATCGTCGTCACGGTTTTGCCGTTGACAGCCACGGCCAACTCGTAGTCTTCGCCGGCCGGTCGGCCCTTGCCGAAGTGGCCGGCCAACGCCGCGACTATCGGGCCGCGCGACTTGGACGACACGCGACCGTTGAGCAGGAATTGGGCTGCCCGTTCCGCGGCCGGGTCGGCCGGCCGCAACCGGGCGATCGCCAACAGCGCGACGGCCGTGGTCTCGACATCGTCCGTCAACCAGGCGTGATTGCCCCACGGACGGTTCGAGCCCGCGCCTGAGAAGTGCGCCAGGTCGCGCGTGCCCGCCTTGGTCGCACGCACGTCCTTCAACAGCACGTCGAGCACTTCGGAGGCAAACTGGTTGCGCTCGACATTCGCCAGCGCCAACGCCGTGTAAGCCTTGGCGATCGGGCTCAGGTCATGCCGTTGCCGGTGCAGGCGGTTCAGCCGGGCGAACTCGACCTTCTCGCCGACGCTCAACGCGTGCAGCACGACGGCCTTGCCGTCGTTGTCGTTCGACGACAGCCGCTGGAACGTGTTCTCCAGGAACGTGCGGGCCTTCTTGAGCGTGTCGGCGTGTACGGCCACGCCCGCGTCGCGGGCCTTGAGCAGCGCCCAATAGCTCGTGGAAGACACCGCCCAATCGCTCGTGTAGTTGTGCGCGACCGGCCGCCACGTCCAGCCGCCGTCCTTGCGCTGCCCGACAACCAGCGCGCTGACCAGCGAACGCGTGCGTTCGGTCAGGTCGTCGATCGCGCCCGGCTTGGCCTTGACCGTACGGGCATACTCAAGCGCACTGACCGTCGCCAGCAACTCGCCGCCGACGTAGTGATTCAAACCGGTCGGCGGGAGGATGCGCGGGGCGCGCCGCCCATCAACGGTCAGAGGCATCGGCACGGGCACGCCGCCCGTGGCCAGGTCGATCACGGCCTGCTTCAGGCTCGGGCCGACGGTCACGCTCAGCCAACGCGATTGATATGCGCGGTTGGGCAGCGTCAGCATAAGGTCGGCGTTGTTGCGGGCAACGCCGCCGCCGTGCGCCGCCAGGCGGATGCCCCAAAGATTGACATCCACGTCGCGCGCCAGCGCATCGGTGTGGTCGCCCGCCTTGGCGGTTACCGTCACGCTCACCTGCTGCGTCGTCGGCACCTCGAACGCGTCGAACGCGGCCTCGGCCCCCTGCTGCTTCTTCACCTCGACGCGTTTGCGCAGCTCATACAGTTTTTTGCCGTCCGCCTCGACCGACAGTGTCAGATCAACCGGGCCGGCGTAGTCGGTCAGGTTATGGATGCGCGTCAGGATGCGCGGCTTGTCGCCCTCGGTCAGGTGACGCGGCGTCTTGACACTGACGAAGAAGTCCTTGCGCGTGACGAGTTTGGCCGTCGCCTCGCCGACGAGTGTCTCGACGCTGACGCCCCGGGCCGTCAGCCGCCACTGAGTTGTCTTTTCCGGCAGGTCGAGTTCGACGGTGGCCTTGCCCTTGTCGTCGGTCACGACAACGGGCAGCCATCGGCCGTCCTCGGGCATCTCACGGCGTGCGACGATGGCCTGGCCACCGCTATCGGCGCCCAACAATGCGCCGCTGGCCTCGAAACCGTCCGCATGGAACGCACCAAACGCGACCGTTCCAGCCTCGGCCGGTGCGTCGACATGCCACCTGGCTCTGCCGTTCAATTGCCTGAAGAATGCCTGGCCGTTCCGGCCCATGGCAGCGCCGCCGCCCGTCGCAGCGCTCTGCGGCGCGTTGCGGGAGTCGAACAGCATCTCGTCGGAAGCCTCGGCGAGCTCCTGCTGCATCTGCGCAGCCTGCCCCGCTTGCTGCCCAGTGATCCGCCCCGACGCCCGCCTGCTTCGCGATTCGCGATCGCTCAAACCGCGCAACTGAGACTGAAGCTGTTGTATACGGTCCACCGACCCCGCGCTATTCAGTCGAACGACCGCCAGTTGGGCGTGCTCGCGATTCGCGTTGGCCAACCGTTCAGCCTCGACGACGATCGACTTGTTCACCGACGTCGTCCGGGCCACGTACGCGAAGCCGTTGGTCGAAATCACGCGGAAGTGCGCCCGCCGTCGCGCTTCACGCTGGAAGAAGTCGATGATGCGCGGCGTCCGATCCGGGTACAACGCGTAAAGCGCCTCGTCCGCCAGCGACAGGCTCAACTCCGTCTGCACCGGCCGACCGAGCTGGTCGGTCACAGTCACCTCGACCGAGCCTTTTTCGCCCGGCTTGTAAACGTCCTGCTTCGGCTTGATGACCACGCGAAGTAGCCGCTCAACACTGAATGCCTTTTGCGCAACCCGCAGGTCGCGGTCATCCAGCGCGACGACGCACATCATGAAGTTTGGGAAGTGCGCGTGGTCGACATTGAGATCGAGGTTGTTGAATCCCTTCTTCAGCGTCACGACACGGTGGCCGATCACGCCGTCGCCCTCGAACGTCACCAACGCCAGCGCCTTGTCGAGCCGGCTGTGGACGCGGATCTTCGCGGCCTTGCCCACCTGCAGCGTGTCGCTTTCCGCAAAGACGCGCAGCTTGGTCGCGTCCTCGTCGTCCGACACGTTCACTTCGACATGCGCGACGAGCGTCTGCTCGAACCGGTCGTCGCCCGAGACGCGCAGGACGTACCGCCCGCCCTCTTTCAGGTCGAGCCGAACGGTTGCCTCGCCGGTCTCGTCGTCGGTCTTGAGCTTCTGTTCAGAGACGGTCACCTCCGCGGCGACCTGGTTCCGATGCTGCACCCACGGCACGCCGCTGAGCACCGGGTCGGGCTTGGCGACCTGCCGACGCAGGACGGTCAGCGTCAGGTCGCGGCCGGTCGGCTTGCCATCCTTGCCGTCGGGCAGCTTCGTCGTGACCTTCAAGTCGAACGGCTCGCCGGACAGCACGAGGCTGGTGCTCGGCTTGATGGTCAGGTTAAACCCGTGATACGACAGAAACGCGGCCGACCCGTGCGTGACGTTGTCGCCCAACACGGTCGCCACAAACGGCAGCGGCCGTCCCGACCCGCTGGGCGTCATGCCCGACGTGTCGAACTCGACCTTGACCTGCCCCTTCGCGTCGGTCATGGCCGTGAGCGTTCGGCCGTCGGGTAACTGGTAGCGGATCTCCTTGTTGACCAGCGGTTCGCCCCAGTAGTACTCGGCCTTGATCGTCGCCTTGACCGTCTCGCCGCGGAAGTAGACCGGCTGATCGAAGTCGATCGACGCGCGGACCTTCTGCAACTGGAACTGGTGCACGGCGAACTGCGCGTTGAAGCTCAGGTTGGCCTTGGCTTTGTCCTTCGCCCGCGCGTTGACGGTGTAGTTGCCCAACGGCGAGCCGGTCTGGATCGGCATCTTGGCGTGGAACGTGCCGTACTTCGAAAGCGTGACCTCTTCACGTCGTAGCAGTCGGCCCTGCGGGTCGGACACGCTGACGACGAACACCTCGCCGGCCGGCGCGGTGTACGAACCGTCTTTGACGTCGCGGATGATGCCGCGGAACGCCACGACGTGGCCCGGCTGGTAGGCCGATCGGTCGGTGTAAATGTATCCCTTGGGCGTGAGGCTCTGCGACACCTTCAAGCCGGACAGGTTGATCATGTTCGAGGCGATGTTTGCGCCGCGGCTGGCGAAGACGCGCAGCGTACCGGCGTCTTTCAACTCGTCGACCTTCTGCCGCCAGACGCCGTCTTTGCCGGTCTTACCCGTGGCGATAACCTGCTTGCCGTCGCTGATCAGCAGGTCGACACCGGTGGCCGGCGTGCCCTTGACCATGTCCTGCGCGTAGACCAGCGCCTCGTGACGCGAGCCTTTCACAATCAGGTCGATATCGCTACGGATGACCAGCGTCGTCGCTTCGAGCGTCTTCTCGTCGCTGACATGGACGATGCAGACACCCGGCGTGCCGACGTTCTTCTTCTCCTGGCCGAATTCGATGTCGATCGCCTGCTCGATCGGCTTGTACTTGGCGTAGCCCTTGACATCGACCGTCCACGTCTTGTCCGGCTGAATCAGGCCGATATCGAGCGCCTCGATGTTGCCGGTGTGGTGTGTCTTACGGAAGTAGGCTTCGAGGTCGAGCGTGTACTGCTTGACAGTCAGCTTCTCGATGTTGCGGACATTGAGCGCGACCTTGGCCTGCTCGTTCGTACGGAACTTGCGCTCGGTGCGGAGTGTGAGCTGCTTCCGGGTCATGACCGCGACGCGCGTGCGCGCCTGCGCCGCCCACGAGCCCCACGTGAGTCGGCGGTACGCTTCGAGCGCCTTGTCCAGGTCGCCGATGCGCTCTTCGTAGATCAGGCCGATCTGGTACGCGGCCAACGACGACTCCTGCCGTCCCGGGTATTTGCTGACCAGCTTCTCCCACTCGGCGATGGCATTGAGGAACGCCGTGCGTGCGTCGGCCGCGGCCTTGGGCTCGTCGTCGATCGCGTTCGCGCCGATCAGCGTGCCCGTTTCGAGTGACTTGTAGTGTTCCTGTGCCGCGGCGAAATGGATCTGGCCGCGGATGAACAAGACCTGCGGTGCCCGCGCGTCGAGCGGGTGCTCAGCCAGGAACTCGTCGAACAGCTTGTTGGCATTGGCGTAGTCCTTCTCCGCCACAGCCTCCAGCGCGATCAGGAACTCGTTGTCGATGATCTGCCGCTGCGCCTGCGCCCAGTGCGGCCCGTTCGGGAATCGGGCGACGTACCGCTGAAACGCCTCGATCGACTCGGCGTATTTCTTCTGATTCAGCCGAATCTGCCCGACGTAGATGACGGCCAGCTTTTCCCACTGGTCTTTGAGTTTGGCGGCGCTGGTGCCCAGCCGTTCGATGTGCTCGGTCGCCTTGTCGCCGGCCGGCAGTTTGAAGTTCTTGACCGCGATGAAGTCCTCGTACGCGGCGATTGCGTCGTCAGCCCGGTTGCGCATGCGGTACGCCTCAGCGATCCGCCAGGCCGCCTCGACCGAGTGCCGGTGATCCGGGTAGGCCTCCAGAAAGTCGCGAGCCGCCTTGACCGCCCGGTCCAACTCGTTCGGTGACACCGAGTGCAGGTGCCACGTCCGCACGCCCTGCCAGGTCGTGTTTGCGAGCATCGTCTTGAGCTTCGCGGCTTCATCGTCTTCAAGCTTGGGCGCGAACTTGTTGATGAGCAGCACCTGAAGGTCCTGCACGTTCTGCCGCGCCGCGACCCACTGCTTCGTTTCGATCTGAGACTTGGCCAGGCGATAACGCGCGTCGAGGATGTGCTGCCCCGCCTCGACCGGGCGTTGCCGCTTCTGCCGACTCATGCGCTGGGCGGAGCCGACCGGCCCCATCCAGTCCGGGTCGAAGGTCATGAGGTAGGCGCGCATGTCGTTGATGGCCTGACCCCAGTTCTTGGCTTTGGTCATGATGTAGCCGCGCTTGTACATCACCTCGTCGCGCAGCGATCGGCCGATCTCCATCCCGAGCACTTGGCCGTACAGCTTGTACGCCTTGTTGTAGTCCGGCGGCGGCGCGCCCACGTCGTTCTTATCCGGCTCCTTGGCCAGCGCGTCGGCGAAGCCGACGATCACGCCCGCGATCTCGTGCTTGCGCGCGTTGGAGAGCAGGCGGTTGGCCTCGGCGGAGTAGATCGCCTCCGCCTGCTCGTACTTGTTCTGCTTGACGTAACACGCGGCCTTGAGAAAGCGGGCCTTGCGCAGCCAGGCCGACTTGGGGTGCGCGGCGATCAGCGTGTCGCACGTCGCCAGTGACGCGTCGAGTTGGTTGGCGTGGAACTGCGCCAGTGCCCGCAGGTACGTCGCCTCGTCCGCGTCTTTGGGATTGGTCTTGAGGTAGTCCTCGCTGGCCTTGATCGCCGCGTCGTACTGGCGCGACTGCAGAGCCGTGTGGATCAACCCCAGCGAGGGCGCGTCCTGGGCTTGCAGCATCGCAGGCCAGACGAGCAGCGCGAGCGTGCAGACCGACAAACAGAGCAGAGCGCGGGGTTCACCAATACGTGAGCGTGCCGTCATGACCGTTTCCCTTCGTGAGGAGATCGCAGACCGCTGATGCCTGCTGGGGCTTTATCGTCGGATTCGGCCCCGTCACTGGCCCAAGCCGTGGCAACAGCCGAATAACATTCTCGAAGACGCGAACTTGCTGTATGTAACAACAGACGGACGCCAAGCCGCCGCGTCTGCCGGGCGGATGAGTCCGCCCACGTCATACCGTAAGTGATCTTGGATTGTGAGGAATCCGTCATCGCAACGGGACCGCGCACAAACAACCGGGATCGGACCGTCGGGTCGTCGTTCACCCTTAGATGGACGCCGCATCGTCGCCCGGGGTTCCCAGCCTCGGTTGCGTCGCGTGTTTCGCACAACACGAGGCAGCATAGGCAGTTGACAACCCGCGACCGGTTTTGTGACAATCATGTGACACGCGACCACTCGGTCGCCGCGATGATGGGTGACCGGGCGGCGTGTATTGAAGGTGGTCGGGCGGCGGTCGGCCGATGCCGCGCAGGGGGTCGGCATGCCGCCGGATCGGCAGGGGTCGATACTGGGCGTCACGCCGGAACAGCCCATCTCCCTCGGGGTCGATGATGACACGCATTGAGGCAATCCGCGTTTGGGCCGTCGTCACGACCATCGCCGTCGCGGCCTGTTTCATACCGGCACGGGCTACCGCCCAGCAGCAGGCGGCGCCCGACGCGGCCGCGTATCTGCTGGTCGTTGATCATTCCGGGTCGATGAACTCGATTGTGCGCGGCACACGGCAGAGCCGCTGGCAACAGATGCAGGAGCGGGCCGTCGCGTTCGTGCGGACCGTGCCGCTCGAGTCGCGGATTTGGCTGGCGGTGTTTTCGTCGAATGTCAACGACGTGCGGCCCTACGTCCTGACACTGAACACCGAGCAGGACCGCCAGGCGCTGATCCGCCGCATCCAGACGGGCATCGGCCGACCGACCGGCGGCACAGCCCTGTACGACACGCTGGGCCTGGCGTTTGAGGAAGCCGAACGGCTCTCCGCCAAGACGCCCGGTCGGTACATCGCCGTCATGGTCTTCACCGACGGGCAGGACGAGAACTCGCGCCGCTGGCGGAACCGGGCCGACCTCGAACGCCGCTTCGGCCAACTGATCTCCAAGAACAAAAACCTCTGGCTGTTCATGACGCCGCTGGCCGGAACGAAGCAGTCGCTGACGCCCGGGTCGCGCACGGTTTACGGCTCAGCCAAGATCCCGATCTCGGTGCGCGTGTCGCCCGCGACGGTCACACTGGCCAGCCCCAAGCAGTCCCCGCAGCAAGCCGCAACGATCAAGTTCGACGTCTCGGCCCAAGCGCTCCCCTTCGTCGCCAACAAACAGGTCACCTTCTCGTTCGTGCCCAATCAGGGCGACCCGGTGCGCGTGCGCGTCGGCAACGCGCTCTACAGCCTCAAGCAAGGCACGGTCGACGTCCTGCTGGAAGTGACCAACGCAAGCACGCTGGACGGCTCGCGCGAACACGGCGGCGAGTTGCGCATCAAGTACCCCGAACTGCCCGGCCACGTCATTCAGGGGCCGACCAGCGTCGGCGTGCGATTCCTCAAGCAAGAACCGCCCAAGATCGACGACCTGCGCCCGACCGACGGCTCGACGTTCGCCGCGGGTCAGCCTGTCGTGTTCCTGGTCAATACGCTGCAAGGCGCGAAGGTGCTCTGGGACTTCGGCGACGGCACGAGCGACGGCGGCGAGCGGGTCGTCCACACCTACAACACAGCCGGCTCGCGGAAGGTGACCGTCAAGGTCACGGCGGGCTCAAACACGCAACCGATTGAGAAGACGGTCAACCTCGAAATCATCGACGTCGGTGTCACGATCGACCCCTTGAAGGGGCAGATCAATCAGGACCAACTCTTCACGTTCACCGCCACGCCCCGCGGCGGTGTGACGCGGCTGGAATGGGTCGTCAACGGCCGAGTCATTCAGGGCACGGGCGAAAAAGGCAACACGCTGGCCTACACGTTTAACCGCGACGGCCGACACCTGGTCAGCGTCCGCGCCGTGCACCCCAAGATCACCGTCGAGTCGCCCGAGTTGAGCGTCGACGTGATCGGCAAGCCCAACGTCGTGATCACCGAACCGCAGGCGAACAAATCGGTGGTTATGGGTCAGCCCACCGCGTTCCTGGCCGACGTGGACGGCCCCGTGGAAAGCGTGACGTGGACGATCACGCCCAAAGGCGCCAGCCAACCCATCGCCACAATCGAGCGACCTGTGGAACAGGTCGGCGCACGTCGCGTCTCTCGCCTCGACCACACGTTCGCAGAAACATCTTCCGAACTGACCGACGGGTCCGAGGCGACCGTCACCGCAACGGGAAACCTGCCCGCCAATGTCCAAGTCGAAAAGCCCGTCACATCGGCCGTCCCGGTCAGGCTGGTCGCGCCGACGCGCAGCGTGACGCTCACACAACCGGCCGTCGGACAGAAGCTCTACTTCGACGACGAGATCGAGTTTGTCGCCGAAGTGATCGGCCCGAATGTCAACACGGTCAAGTGGACGATCGACCCCGGCGACGGTTCGCCGCCGCAGGTCATTGAAGCGCCGGTCGCCGAAGAAGGCGGCAAGCGCATCGCGCGTCTCAAGCAGACGTTCCCTGAAGCCGACGCCGACCTCGACCTGCGCGTTTCAGCCGAGGGTGTGCTGCCCGTCGGCTACGTCACCAAGTCGCCGTTCGTTGAGTCGCTGCGCAAGGTCAAGCACAAGCTGTTCGACTTCGCGATCGAGGTCGCGAAGCAGACGTACAAGTACGGCGAGCAGCCCATTCAGTTCAAACTCGAGCCGGCGAAGGGCTACGAGAAACTGACCTGGGATTTCGGTGACGGCAAACAGGAGTCGGGCGACAACGCGACGCCGTCACATCAATACAAGGCGACCGGCACGTACAAAGTCGCCGCCACCGTGACCGGCCGAGGCAACCGCCAGTACACCTCGATCACGCACGTCACCATCACAGCCACCCCGCCGGTCGCGGCGTTCGCCATCCACCACGACGGCAAGGAGACGTTGGAGGTCAAGGAAGGCGACGTGATCGAGTTTGTCGAACTGGACGACGAGCCGACCGGCGACATTGCCATCCGCACCTGGTACGTCGACGGCAAGGCGGTCGAGGAGGGCAAGGTCTCGACGGTCCTGGACGAGTTAGGCGAACACGAGATCAAGCTCGTCGTGCAGGGACCGCCCGACCAGAGCGGCAAACGGCTTTCAGCCGAGAAGACGCTGGCGATCAACGTGCTGCATCGGCCGGACCACGTGCTGTTTGTTATCACGGCCGTGCTGGCGCTGGGCGTGCTTGCCGTGACGTGGCGGTGGCTGGCCGGCAACAACCCGTTGGCGTGGAAGGTCTACTACAGCGCCATCGGCACGCCCGACGAAGACGCCGACCCGATGACGCGGGTTAGCAAATACTGGAAATGGTGGAAGCTGGGTCGCAAATACGCCGAACTGCCCATGGGTAGACTCTTCATAGAAAGCGAATACTGGGGCGGCGGCGCCGGCAAGGGCGAAACGCTGACCGTCGACGCCTTCAAGGTCGCCGGTCGATACTCCGGCAGCGTGACTTACTCCGGCGAGGGCAACGACTCGGTCACCTGCCCCCCGCCCACCGAAGACGGCAAACGCATCGACTACAAGATCAAGGACAACCGTTGCAAGGAAGACGAATACCAGCAACTGCACATCCGCCTCGTCAAAGAGACCTACAACGCAACCAAGTCGTGGCTGGTCCGATTGGCTATCGCGATGGTGTTGTCAGGGGTCGTGTGGTACGTCTGGCAGCATGTTTATCGACAATGAAGCAGGAAATCAGGAGAGCAGGAAAACAGGAAATGTTCGCGCCCGGACATGAATCCCGATTTCCTGCTTTCCTGTTTTCTTGATCTCCTGTTTTCCTGCTCTCCTGCTTTCTCCGAAGGAGCACCCATGCCCGGTAACGCTCACATCCTCGTCGGTTGCGGCGGGTCTGGCATCAAGACGCTGACCCGTATGAATGAGTTGCTGTCCGAGGATTACTATTGGCGGCGGCGGATCAACACCGACGTCTACTACGTCGTGGTCGACACCGACCAGGAAGAGCTGCGCGAGTTCGAGCAGAACGTCCACCGCCAGCTCGCCGGCTGCCCCGACAAGCCTTACATCCTGCCGATCGCGCTGTCGCAGGGCGTGGTCACGCTGCAGCCGCTCGTGCACCAGTACTTCCTCTCGCCATTCGAGGGCGGCGCGAATGAGGAAGGCCGAAAGCGGCTATACGACCACTGGTGGAACCGCGGCCCGCGCGCGCCGTTCACCGCGCCGGACGTTCGGCCGGTCACCGAAGGCGCCGGCCAATGCCCGCCCGTGTCGTACTTCCTGACCTGGAAGAACCTCGAAAAGCTCGGCAACGAGTTCGACACACTCATCCGCGAGATCCAGAAACGCCAGGGCGGGTTCGGCACGATGGACGTGCTCAACTTCCTGTGCATCGCAGGGCTGTCCGGCGGCACGGGGCGCGGCTCGTGGTCGCTGATCGCGTTCAAGCTACGCCAACTGTTCGAGCAGTACGGCCGCCCGGCCGCGCCGCGGGCGTTCCTGTATGACTCGTCCGTCTTTGAAGACATCTATAAGAGTTACGGCGACCAGCGACTGTCGATGCGCGTCAACGCGCTGACCGGCTGGAGCGAGCTGACCTGCTGGATCCGCAACGTTGTCGACGGGAAGTCGACGCCGGACGAGATCTACAAGTACCGCCTGCCCAACATGAAGCAGCCGGAGAACGAGGGGTCGGACGTGCTGAACGTCGACCTCGAACTCGACGTGCTGTCGGCCTCGCCGGTTGACCACGCCTACCTCATCGCCGGCGGGTCGGATCGCGCGGCGTTGGACAACCACTATCAGTACTACGAGATGGTCGGCGCGGGCATCTACGCGGCGCTGAGCAAGAGTTCGATCGACCGCGCACAGATCAACTCGAACCACCCGTACCTCGGCCTAGCGACGGCCATGTTCGAGGTCAACGCCTCCACCCTCCGGCGATACTTTGAGTCGCAGGCGCGGGTGCAGTCGATCAAGACGCTCTCCGCGTCGCACGACGACGTGGTGGACAAGTATGTCGCCGAGTTCTTTAACAAGGCCGGCTTGGCCATCGGCGTGACCGAGGACGACCGCAGCGCGTTCACGCCCGACATCAAGGGCACGTTCATCCAACGCTTCATCGCCGCGCTCAACGAGAAGTGCAAGGGCCGACTCACCGGCCTCGACCAGGCGCTCGAAGAAGACAGCGTCGAAGAAGTGACCCGTCGCGTCCGCGGCATCCTGGCCAAGAACGAAGACCTGGTCCGCAGCGCCTACGACGAAGTAGCCGAGAAGACCGACACCGACCCCGGTCAGGTCGCGGCCGACCTGGCGCAGCAACTATTTGACGAAACCAAGTCGGTCACGGACGTCCGCCTGTTCGTCGAGAAGGTCAGCAACGACCTGGAGCAGGAGGTCGAGGCGATGCCGGCCGAGATGCCGCTGCGTCGGGCCGAGGACCCCCGCCTGCTGGTCGAGGACTTCGCGTCGCGGCCGATCCCGTTCGTCACACGACACTTCAACGAGGGCGAGTGCAAGAAGCTACAGGAACTGAGCGCCCGCGGCATCGCGCGCGTCAACTACCCGGTCATCCGCGAGGTGCTCGGTGAGCAGTACCGCGCATGGGGCGGCCGGGTGCGTCAACTGTCGCGGAACGCCAGCGACCTGGTCACGTCGTTGCAGAAGCTCGAACACAAGTTCGTCACGGAACGCGAACGGGCCAGCACGGACCACGGCTCGGCCTTCGACAACCAATTCAGCGACTTCGACCGACCCGAAGACGCGTTGGAAGAACGGTTCAGCGCCCGCAAGTTCTACCGGCGGATCCTCAAGCCGGTCATGAAAGAAGGCGGCGACCTCGACCTGCTCGAAAAGGTCATCGAGATCGAACTCGACCTCTACAACGTCTGCCGCGACGCACTGATGTCCGACGCGCAGTGGACGGAGGCCGAGGCGTACGACCAGCGCAAGAAACTGCAACGCCGACTGGAAGAGGCGATCCGCGAGACCGTCGGCATCGGCGACGACTTCATCGCCAAGCACTTCTCGATCCGCGGCGTGATCGAGCAGGCCCGCCTCGCCTGGCAGCAACGGCTGCACAAAAAGATGAGTCAGGACGACCGCGGCCACCTCGAAGAGAAGTTCAAGGAGTTCTTCGGCTTCATCCCCAAACGGACGAGCACGGGCAACGAGATCGAGTACCAGTTCCCCGACGAGGACGACTTCATCCTGCAGATGGCCGCGTCGCTGGCGCGCACCTGCAAGCCACACTGGATCCTGCGCAAGGGCGACGAGGGCAAGTTCCGCGTCGTGCTTTTCGTGCCGACCTCGCTCGATAAGGAGGCGGCTGAGAGCCGGGTGAAGGACATCGTCGGCGACGAAAGCGTTCAGGCCGAGGTCTACCCCGAGCAGATGAAGCCGGACGACTCCGGCGAGATGGTCTCCAACCCGTTCATCCTGCTGGCCTACTCGACACAGGGCATCGACCGCATGGCTGACATCGCCTCGTTCGACTATTGGGAGAGCGAGTCGGGCGTCACCGAACTGGTCGAGATGTGCGAGCGGACCGACGGCAAGTCGATTTTCGACAGCTCGAACAACAACGGCATCGGTTATGTCGACCCGATGTATGTCAACGAGACGAAGCTGTCGAGTCAGCGTTGGAAGCCGTGGGCGAAGGACGTGTCGCTGCACGAGGAGCACGTCAACAGCACACTCGACGGGCTGCTGTACGCCCTGTTCCCCGGCGCCGACGCGCAAGGCCCGTTGGCCGACGTCGTTGCGAAGGTCACCGAGCGCAACTGGGCGATGCCGCTGATCCACGACAAGGGCAAGAAGCGGTACGCGTTTACGCGGCTGGCCCTGCACTGGGACGGCGACGCGGCCCGTGAAGACCAGCAGACCCCGCGCGGGTGGGAGCCGGGCAAGCCCGTCGCGCCCAACGCGAGCCTGCACCACGCATACGAAGTGCTGCTCGGGTCGAACCCCGAGACGGCGCGGGCCGACTGGCGGCAGCGCATCATCGCCGAGTCGACGGTCTTCTGGCGTGACGTGTTGCTCAAGGTCAATTGTGCGCAGGGGTCGCCCGCTTACGACGCGCTGCTCGACGCGTACATCGACTGGCTCGGTGCGCAGCGGCTGGCGACGGACGACGACCACCCGGACAAGGCCGTTTGGGAGCAACTGATCCAGCGCGCCACCGACATGCGCAGCGCTTGACCGGAGGCGGCGTCTCATGCCCGGCAAGTTGTTGCTGCTCACGTCCGACGCGGTGTACCGGCCGTTGCGGCGGTTCGGCCGCCTGCCGGACGCGCTGTTGCGCAACCCGCCCATCGATGACCTGCTCGATGCGATCGAACGGCCGACGCCCGTCGGCAACACCGGGCTGGTCCACTGCGACCCCGATGCGCTGCTTGGCCTGAACGGTCAGCGCGACGTGCTCGGCCCGCGCGGACGGTCCGAAGTCTTTAACGCGCTGCTGAACGACACGATCTGTTACGTCGCGACCGTCGGTGCATCGCCGACGCCGCCCGTCGTCGATCAGGTTGCAAGTGATGACGACGAGTCGCCAGACGAAGCGGCGGCCAATGAACCGGTCGATAACGAGGCTCCACCCGACGCCGCCGAACCGGAAGACGCGCCTGAAGTTCCTCGATCACTTACTGAACACGCCGCATACTACGCGCAGGTGCGGCGCGAGATCGACGAGCGGGCCAGGGACCGCTCGGACCACTTCCGTCACGTCCTGATCCTAATCTGTCACGACAACCCGGCCAACGACGACCTCGACGCGCTCAACGCCCTGATCGCGGCCGAGGGCGACGACAAGCTGTTCGATCTGGCGTATGTGATCCTCGACGAGTTGGAGCCCGGTCGCAACGCCTATTTCAACGGCGAGTTCGTTTGGCCAATCGCCGTCGGTCGGCTGCTGGTCAAACTGTTGCACGACGACTTCAAGCAACCACGCAAGCGCACAGCTGCGCGGGCGTGGCGGGCGTTCGAGTTGGCCCCGGGCATCGAGCTACCGGTCAAACAGAAGCTGTGCGACCGGCAGTTCAAGCGGCTGCGCGAGGCGTTGATCGACCCGGCCGACCTTCAATTCGCGGCCGACGTGTCGCGTTTCCGCGCCCCGTCGGCCGACGCGGGCGTGCGCCTGTCCGAGCCGCAACGCGAGGCGAACGAAGACGCACTCCAACAGACCTGGCTCGACATCAATCCGCACGACCGGCTCGACGAAGCGGAAGACGCCGAACTTTGGGAGCCGCAACTAGTCAAGGCCGGCGACGCATTCTCGCGCGAGTTGAGCAGTGCCGTGCTCGACAACGACCCGCCCGCGCGGCGGGAGGTCGCGCGCATCTGGTCGGCCGTGCACGCCGACCCGCGGCAGGTCAACGCCGCGCTGGACAGTTTCCGCACCGACGACGGCAAGGCGATCGACGAGCGGTACGAGCAGGTCCGCGGTCACTGGCAGCGCATCGTCGATCTCGATCAGCAGCGCCTCGCGCACATGGAAGACGCCCGCCGTTGCGCCGACACACTGACGCAGGCGCAGGGCGGTTTCATGGGGCTGGGTGAACGGCTGATCGCGACGGGCGTGGTCATCATGGCCGTCGGTTACCTGACCATGCAGATACTGCCCGGCTACGTCATGCCGATCCTCGTCGCGCTGGGCGGCGCGTTCGCCGCGTTCATGGCCGGCTTCGTCACGTGGGACTTCGAGCAACGCGCCGGCCGACGCGGGCGCGACGCGATCGACGAGACGGCCCGCGACATCGAGGCCCGCATGCGCGACCGACACGAAGCATGTCAGTCGGCCGTGCGGTCGGCGCACGTCTTCTGGCAGCAGTTGCGCGCCGACGCCGCAAGCGACAGGCTCAAACGCCTGCTCCGCCGTCTGCAAGCCATCCTCGACCACGCGCTGCGCGTTGACGCCGACCTGTTTTCGATCGAGGAAGACGACGATGCACCGCAGACCTCTCCCGAGCAAGCCGCGCAGCTCGCGCACGATCCTGCTTACCACGAAAAGATCGCTCGCCGGCAGCGTCGCCGCTTCGTTGACAAGACCGTGCTCGAACAGCCCGTCGATGTGAAAGACCTGACCGAGGAGACCAGCGCGCACCTGATCGACGAACGCGTGGACGAACACATCGGCCGATTCCGCGACGAGTTGTGGACGGCCTTCTGCCGCGAACACGACCCGAAGCAGGCCGGCCGACTGCCCGCCCGGCTGCTCATCCCCATGCTCGAGCAGTTCGCCGAGTCGTTCGAGGCCGACCTGCTGTCGATCGTGCACCGCCTGGCGATCGAGCGGATCAGCGGGCGCGGCACCGACGAGTGGGTCGCGCAGGTGCGGGCGATCATCGAATACCAGGCCTACTACGAGCTGATGAGCTGCCGCGTGTTGTCACACCAGACTGACCACGCGCGGTTCAAGCCCGTGCTGTATGTGCGGGCCGACTTCCCGCGCGACACGCTCGCGCAACAGCTCGGCGGCGCGGGCGTCGCGCAACCGGCGATCACGTCGCCGCTGCTCGAACACATGCCCACCGTCGCCCTGATGTTCCAGGAAATGCCCGTGCGGTTCGGCCCCGGCGAACGCGGGCGGGTTGTAGTCAAGGAGTACGACGAACGCGATGAAGCCTGAGGTCTTCCTGGATCAGAAGCTCGGCCGATGGTCGAGCCACCCGTCGTGGGTCAAGCGCCGACGACGCTGGATGCAGTTCGCCGCCGCCGCGCCGGCCGTGCTGCTGATCCTCTTTTTCATCTTCAATCCCCACTTTGTCACGGGCAGCCCGTCGGTCGCGCGTTCCACGATCATGATTGCCATCATCTGCGCCGCATCGGCCATCCTCACACTGGCGATCTGCGCCCGCATGGTCGAGAACCGCACGCTCGACGAACTGCGGCGCGAAGGCACGTTCCAGAAGTTCCGCTTCAAGCCCGGCACAGCCATCGCCTTCATCGCCGTCGGCGCGCTCGGGCCCGCGTTGCTCAGTTGGATTGGGAAAGGCTGGTTCATCAACTTCCTGTGTTTCGTCCTGTCGATCGCTCCGCTGATCGCCGTTTGGTTCGGGGCGCAGATCTTCGAACGGCTCGGCCTGGACGGCAAGCCGGAAAAGAAGCAAGCCAAAGACATCACGTCGCACCGCGGCAAACGCCGCAAGCGGCTGCGCAAGCTGATTGAAGAGAAGGAAGGGCCCCTGCCGCCCGACTGGCTCACGGAACTGCTCGACAACCTGCCGGAGGAAGCCCTTGCGGCCAGCGCCCCGATGCTGCTGCATCAGACCGAGATGTCGCAACTGAGCGGTCGCAACGACCTGGCGCCGATCTTTGGCGGCGTCGTGCCGACCGACGACCAGGTCCGCGCGTTCGAGCGATTCTGTGACGCGCACAGCGCGCTGGTCCGCGGCCGAAGTGAACAGAGCGACGCCTCGGCCGACCCGTTCGGCGGCGCGACGGCCGACCTGCTGATCCACGGCGACCCGGGCTGCGGCAAAACGTCCACGCTGCTCGCCTGCGCGACCTACGCGGCGTTCGTGCGTGGGCAGCGGGTCCTGTTCATCGTGCCGGACGAACTCAAGCAACGCGTGATCGTCGAGCGCGTCGAGTCGTTCCTGCGCAAGCTTGGGTTGCAGCATTACGTCAGCGCCGGCGTCGTCGGCGAGGCGGCGGTCGAACGCTGGGTCAAGGGCCACGCCCCCCTGCCGCAACTGCTCATCGCCACGCTGCCCGCGGCCGAGGCGTACATCTACGGCAACGTCGAGCGCTCGGGCGACCCGTTCGCCCGCCTGCAACGGCTTGTGCACCTGCCCGAGGTCATCGTCGTTGACGAACTGCTCGACTTCGACGCGGCGCAGCGCTCACACCTGCCGTTCGTGATCGACAAGCAACGGCTCCTGCTCGCCAGCGAGTTCATGCCGTTGCAGGTCGTCGTCTCGACGCCCAGCCTGGCGGAGATCGGGCGGGAAATCCTGGGCAAACGGTTTTTCACGCTCAAGCGCTACCGACCGAATCATGTGCTGGAACTTCGCCCGCGTCCCAGCGGCCGGGCCTGGCGGGTCGATGTCGCCGCGCCCGATGTACCAGCCGCCGTCGAAGCGCTGGCGGCCGAGTGTCTGCGCCAAGGCCTCGACGTGGTCGTGTACCGCAAGGGCATCGACGACGCCGAACGACGCAAACAGGAAAAACGACTCACACACGCGGCGACTTCGAGTCAAAAAGCGAACGAAGACGACGAAGAGGCGCAGGAAACGCCGCAGGTCTCCGTCATCTCCGACCTCGACCGCCCCCCGAAAGACGCCGTCAAAGTTGACGCGATCTTTTACCAGGTCGCGATCCATCAGGACGTTTGCCTCGCGCTGCGGCTGCACCTGGGCAAGGACGAAACGGTCATCTTCAGCGTTCGGCCGCAGGGCGAGAGCCGCGAGGTCGTGGACGGCATCGTGCCGGTCGTGGCCGACCGGGCGGCCGAGTCGTTGCTGGTGGCGCACCTGCGCAGCGTCCTGCGGTTCATGCACACGCACACGCCCGCGCCGGCCGACACGTGGCAGCAATTCGGCATCGACCAACGCCGCGTCGCGCCGGCGTCCGCACGGCTCGGGGAGGCTGACACCAGGGTAGAGGTCGACACGTGGACGGACCCGGACGGTCAGTTGCGCATCGGCACGCAGGTCTCACTCGTCGCGCGTCGTGAACTGCCCGAGCCGGTGCAGACGCACCGCCTGCCGATCGCGACGTGGGCGGTCTGCGCCTCGCGTTCGCGCGACCAATTGTTCGTCGCACGTCTTGGTGCGGCCGGTCAAGGCGACACCTCGACCAGCATCGCCCTGCCCACCGCGCGTCGCGCGCAGTGGGTCACCGACGCCGGCCAGGACTTCGGCGCGATCGGCGAGGTCGATCTGGCGCACGTCAACGAGCTACGCCTGGTCTACCGCGACACGGCGTTCGCGCCGCGGACCATCGAGCAGGACGGCGGCGGGAACATCCGCCTCATGACCGACGTGTGGCGCGGTGGCGGCAGCGACCGCTACATGCCCGTGCTCGACCTGCGTTTCGATCTGCCGAGCGACCTGCGCACGTTCGGCCAATGGGGCGGGCTGGCGGACAAGCTGCGCTGGTTCGAGGGCGACACGCCCGATCCGGATGGCGTGCGTGTCGACGCCAGGATCATGGGCCTGATGTCCGACCACGCCGAAGCCAGCGACCTGCGGCCTGTGTCGTTTTCGTTTGACGCGGCCTATGCGGCGATGATCTTCGAGCCGACCATGCTCGACCGCGACGATCAGGGCCACACCGTCGGCCCGAAGTTGGCCGGCCCGTGGGCGACGGGCGACGACGCGCGATTCTGGCCTGAGTTGACCGGCGCGTTCAATTACGCGTTGCAGATGCGCGTGCCGGGTGTCACGTATTTCTCACGCGTGCTCGCTTATCAACTGACGGGCGACGCCGCGCAGTTGGGCAAGGCCATCGTCTGGTTCGTCGAACCGACCACCGGCGGGCGCACCGCGTCGCGCGTCTTCTCCCGCGTGCTCGGCCACCCGGACGAGCGGCGACGCATGATCCAGTCGGTCGGCTGGTTCCTCTGGCAGTTGCAACAGGTCGTCAAGGCCGACGGGTCGCCGTCACGTCACCTGCGACGTTTCGCGCGCGTCGCGTACACCGGCGACAACCGCGGCGACCGCGTGGACGACGCGCTGGCGCTGGTCGACAGCGTGTTGGGACCGATGCAGAAGGGGTAGGAAATGTGGTTGCGATTGAGCGTAGGTAAGAGTTTGGGTGGCTGTGAATAAGCGAAGCGTTTCACGGCTCAGTTTCCAAGGTGGGGCAGACATCCCTGTCTGCCATTGCTCCAGTTGTCAGACAGGAATGTCCGCCCCACTGCTGTGAAACGCTTCACCTATTCACGGGCACCCACCGATCACACTCGACCACGGCTCGGACGGAGCCTCGCCCTCCCGCTGCAAGCCTGTCGCAACCCATTCATCACCCATCTCGAAACACAACCAGCGCCGCCGTGTGTCCGTGCACGAAGTTCTGGCCGCCGACGGGGCCGATCTCGCCGGCGGCGAAGAAGCCGGCCAGCGGCGCGTCGCCCAGCGCGTGGTGCACCATGCCCGAGTCGGCGTTCGGGCGGTCAAACAGGCGAGTCCCTCGGCCGTTGCAACTGAACAGCAACGCGCCGGCTGCCGGGCCGTGGATCTGCTGCATTTCGAGCAGCAGGCTGAAGTCTTCGCGGGCCGTACGCTGGTCGCGCACGTGGAATTGAATGGTTTGCCCCACGCGCACCTGCGGGTCGGCGATGGCGATGTAGCCGTTGTCTTCGTCCACGCCGTGCAGGCCGCGGATCAGGAAGTCGCCGCGGCCGAAGCGGTCTTTGTACTCATTGATGACGCGACCGACGAGCAGGCCGTTGTTCTGAATCAGCACGCGGTCCTCGTCGGGCAATGACGCGATCAACTCGCGTACGACGGCCATCGCCTGCCGACCGCCCAGTTGCATCACGACGTGGCGCTGGCTCTTCGTAATCACCACGGGTTTGCCGACCGGGCGGCAACCCTGGCTCACCGTCGTATCGACCTGCACCGCGCCGCCGATCACGACGCCCACACCGCCGTCGCTCATAACCTGCCCGTTGTAGAGCACACGGTTGTCACCCGCCTGCCCCGCACCGCTGGCCATGCCGCCGATCACCGGCACATCGGGCAACGCCGCGCCCAGACCGGGCAACACGCTGAGCATCGGTGTGCTGAACGGGTCGGCCATGAACAGGACAACTTTGGGCTCGTCGTCGGCGTGCGGCCAGAGTTGGGCCCGCACAGCCTCAGGTTCGTGCGCGGCCGTGCTCCAATCGATGTCTTCGGTCTCGAACGGTTCGAGCAACGCGTCGGGCAACGACGCCGCCAGGATGGAAAGCCCCGGGCTGCGTTCGACCTCGCGGCGGACGCCGATCACCCCTTCGCAGGTCACGCCGAGTTCGACGCGCGGGGCGAGCGTCGAACGCAAGACCTCGTGCACGAGTGTCATCGCGTCGGCGTGGTGCGGAGTCGCGAAGACGACGGCCAGATCGACCGAACCATTCAGCCGTTGTGATAGGTCGGAAACGACCTGTCCGACTGCGTCGGCGGTATCGGGCGCGTCACTGAGCGCCGAGGCGAATGTCGTTCGCGGTGTGGTCATGTGGAGAACTTATCATCCACGCCCACGTGGCGGGCGTGTGGGGCTTTTTCCCGTCACAAACAAGACTTGCGAAACCGGGGCGGGACAGGATAGGATCGGCCCCGCGTCACGTCGTGTTCATCAACGAAAGCTCAACGCCATGTCGCAACAATCGTATCGGGGCCCGGGCACACAAGTCGTCGTTCAACAGGCGCCCAGCAACAGCCTGGGCACAGCCGGCTTCGTGCTGGCGCTGGTCGGCTGGGTCAGTTGCGGGTTTCTGTGCCCGCTGGGTTTCCTGCTGAGCCTGTTCGGCTTGGGGAAGCAGCCGCGCGGGCTGGCGATCGCGGGCACGATCATCGGTGGGCTGGGGTCGACGTTCCTGGCCTTCTTCGGATTCGCGCTGGTCATGGGCCTGCTCGGGATTGGCGCCGTCGTCGATTCCACGATCGCGCTGGCTGAGACATACACGGCCATGTCCCAGGCGGCCGACGACGTTCGACAGAAATACAACGAGAACGAAACGCTGCCAGGTGACACGACCGGCACGGTCATCGTCAGCAAGCACATCGACGGCTGGTCGAACCCGCTGCGATACCGAATGGTCAACGACAAGGAATTCGAACTGATCAGCAACGGCCCCGACGGCCTGGCCGACACCGCCGACGACGTCGTCAGCGACTATCCCGCCGTCCCGCCGCCCAAGCCGAGTCAGACACGTCCCGGTCCGCAGCCCACGCCGCAACCGAATGGCCCCGGTGACCGCAACCCCGACCTGATCCCCACTCCTGCCGACGGCGTGAACAAACCGGCCCTGCCCGATGGTCAATCGGGGAACAACGTCAACCCGATCGACCCGGTCGCTGCCGCGCAGGCCCGAGTCGATCGTGCCCAAGACGCGCTGCGCCAGTACCAGGAACAGAATGCCCGCATTTACGGCTACATCAGGACGCAGCAAGCCATCGAAACATACGAGCCGATCAAGGACACCACCGTCAAAGCGCGTGAAATGTACGAAGCCGCGCTGCGAGCCAAGGAGCAGATCGGCGTCGTTGATCCCGCGGAAGTCACGACGTACAAGTCAGAGATCCGGCCGTTGAATGACGAAGTGATTCGCGCGAACGCTGCGTTGCGCAAGGCCAAACGCGACGCCGCGCTGCCATAAAGACTTGCCGCGGCGCAACGCTACATCGGCTTGTCTTCCACCGTCTGGTCGTACACGGCCAGCAGTTTCTCCTTGTCGAATACCATCTCCTGCCGTGACAGGCCGACGATGTCGTATACCGGCGTTAGCTCGATCGCGTCAACCGGGCAGGCCTCTTCGCACATGCCGCAGTAGATGCAGCGTAGTTCGTCGAGGTCGAACTGCTTGGGGTACTTTTCGCGGTCGTCCCAGGGCGACTCTTCGCCGACGATGTGGATGCAGTGCGCGGGGCAGGCCGTCTGGCACATGAAGCAGGCCACGCACTTGACTCGGCCGTCTTCGTCGCGGTTGAGTCGGTGGACACCGCGGAAGTTGGCCTTGTGCAGCCCGCCGTCTTCAACAGGGATGTCCTCGCGACGCTCTTCCGGGTAGCACATCGTCTTGTTACGCGAGCCGCGCCCGACCGACCCGATCAGGTGCTTCAGGGTCGTGCCCAACCCCTTGAACACCTCGGGCAGAAAAGTTGATTCGCTGCGCGAGATCGGCTTCGGCTCGATCAGCAGGATGTCGTCGTCGTGGATCATTTGCGATTGTCGATTGCCGAATTGCGATTAAACGGGGCGTCTGCCACGTCATTGTTCGGTCTGCCTGCGACCGCGTCAAACAACCGGAAGCACCCGTTTCTCAAACGCGGTTCGATTGACGACAAATCGGCAATGGACAATTGCAAATCGACAATGCCCCGTTATTCGCTCCGCCAGAACCTCGGGAGCATCAGCACGAGGACGGTGTACACCTCCAGCCGACCGAACGCCATCAGCAGGGACATGACCAGCAGACTCGGGTCGCTGAACCAGCCGTAGTTCTGGGTCGCTCCGACGCCGTGCAGCCCCGGGCCGACATTACACAACGTCGAGATGCTGGCGCTCATGGCGGTGAGCATGTCGGGCCGGCCGGCCTTGCCCTCGAACTCGGCGATGAGGAACGCACCGACGCCGAAGAGCAACAGGATCGTCAGGAAGTAGGTCACGGCCGACGCGGCGGTCTCGCTGTCCACGATGCCGCGCCCGACGCGCAGTGGGCGGACCACGTTCGGGCGGAACATCTTCTCGAGTTCCGCCGCCATGACCCGGAGCGTGACCCAGAATCGAATGACCTTGATACCACCGGCGGTCGAACCGGCACACCCGCCGATGAACATCAGCCCCACGAGCATGACGCGGCTGACGAACGGCCAAAGGTCATAGTCAGCGGTGACGAACCCCGTGCCCGTGTGCAGCGCGATGGTCTGAAACGCCGCGTACTGCACGGCGTCACCGGCGTGGGCTGACTCGATCTGCTTGCCCGCCGTGCTCGTGATCGGCGTGCCGAACAGATTGAACGCCACCACCACGATGACGATCAACTTCAACGCCAGGTAGATGCGCAGTTCGCTGTCGCGCCAGACCGCGCTGAACTTGCCCTTGGCGGCTTGGTAGAACAGGGCGAAATTCACACCGGCCAGCAGCATGAACACGATGCAAATCACGTCCACGGCGACCGAGTCGTAGTGGGCAATGCTCGCGTCGCGCGTGCTGAGCCCGCCGGTGGAGACCATCGAAAAGGCGTGGCAGATGCTGTCGAACCAGCCCATGGCGCCGGTCAGGCGAAGCGACAAAACCGCGGCGACCGTCAGGCCTACATACACCAGCCACAGGGTCCGAGCGGTGTCGGCGATCCGTGGCCGGACGCCCCCGGCCTGCTTGGGCCCCGGCGCCTCGAACTGGAACAGCTTCTTGCCGCCCACGCCGAGCATCGGCAGCACGGCGACAAACAGGACGACAATGCCCAGGCCACCCAGCCAGTGCGTAATCGCGCGCCACATCAGCAGGCCGTCGGGCAATGCCCCGATGTCGCTGAGTACGGTGGCCCCCGTCGTGGTCAGGCCCGACATCGACTCGAAGTAGCAGGGGATGAACGAGCGGAACGGGTGGTCGGCTGGCATGTCAGCCAGGTGCGCCCATAGCAAATAGGGCACGGCGGCGAGCGCCGCACCGACAAACCAACTCAGACCGACCATCAACAGGGCTTCACGCCGCCCCAGAAGCAGGTCCCCGCCACGCCGGCCCAGCAGCACCAACATCAAGCCGAGGACCGCGCCGATCGCCACGGTCACGCCCATGGCCCAGATGGCGGCGGTCTCGTTGGCGATCACGGCCGCGTCGGTGGCGGTGTACCAGTCATAGACCGCCCAACCCATCGGCATGACCAGGATAATCGCGCTGATGACCAGCAACAGCAAGCCGAGTTGCAGGAGCATGTAGCGGACGTTCATGGGAGAGGAATTGGGCTGGGGTCTCGGGTCTAATGAAGAAAGGCTACATTAAGGTTTGCTGTTGGATTCGATGATCCGCGGCGTTCATGTCGCGAGGCGGTTTAATGCGTTTGATCAGGCGCGGCGCTGTCAAGCTGAACGTCATCTGACGCGTTCTCGATCCAAGAACCAGCCCCAAGCCCGTTCCTATGTCCCAAACGTCTTCTTGAGATGCTTCTCAAACCCGGTGGGCCCGATCACGACGACGGTGTCGCCCGGCTGCATCACGTCTTCGCCGCCGGGCAGGTGGACGTCGTCGCCGCGCTGGATCGCGGCGATAATCGCCCGCGACGGGAACCGCACGTCACGCAGCGGCGTGCCGATCACGCCGTTGCCCGAGTCGGTCGGCACGCGCACCTCGTACACGTCGGCGATGCCGACAGCCAACGACGCCAGGTGGCGCACCGGCCCGTCATCCAACAGTTTGAGAATCTGGTTCACGGCCGTCACCCGCGGCGCGAACGCCTTGTCGATGCCGACGTGTTGCAACAGGTGCATGTAGGTCGAACGCTGAAGCACAGCCACGCAGTTGGACGTGCCCAGGCTCTTGGCCCGCGCGGCCAGCAGGATGTTATGTTCATCGTCGCGCGTCACGGCGAGGAACGCGTCGGCCTGACTCACGCGTTCCTGCTCGAACAAATCCGGGTCGTCCGGGTCGGTGCACAAGACGGTGACCCAGTCGAGTTTCTCAGCCAGTTCCTCTGCCCGCGCACGGTCCTTCTCGACGACACGGCATGAGAACGCGCGCGCCCGCAACGCCCGGCAGAGCCAGACGGCCATCGACGTGCCGCCCATGATGACGACACGCTTGCGCCGTTCATCGGCCGTGTGAAACAGCTTGGCCGCGCGTTTGAACACATCGACGTCGCCGATCAGAGTGACCACGTCGCCTGCATGGATCACCGTCTCGCCGTCGGGGATAAAAGCCTGCCCGGCCCGCTCGATCGCCGCGACGCGTGCGCCCTCGGGCAACGCTATTCTGACCAGCGATTCACCGACGGCGGGCGCGTCGTCAGACACATGGAGCTGCTGGATCTCGATCTTGCCCTTGGCGAACCGCTCCACGGCCAGCGCGCCCGGGCTGCGCAAGGACTGTGCGATGTCCACGGCCGTGGCGTACTCGGGGCAGACCAGGTGGTCGATGCCGAAGTGCAACTGGTAGTCGAAGTCGCGTCCCTCGAAGTAAGCGCTGTGATGCACGCGTGCGATCGTTCGGTGCGACCCGAGCGCCCCGGCGATCGAGGCGCTGACGACGTTGATCTCGTCCGCATTGGTCGCCGCGATGAACACGTCGGCGTCCGTGCAGCCGGCCTCCGCAAGCACCGGCGCGTGCGTCGCGTTGCCGTGAAGGCTGCGCACGTCGAGCACCTCTTCCAAAGCGGCCAGCTTGGCGGCGCTGCGGTCGATGATCGTGATGTTGTGACCGGCGCTGCCCAAGACCTCGGCCGCATGTCGGCCGACCTCGCCCGCGCCGCAGATGACGATATTCATAGAACCTGCCCAGACCCGCACTTGCGCTCAAGCGCGAGGCGGAAAAACGCCGCCCAAGTCCCACGCCGCAAGGGCAGATCATAGCGCAGACGACGCCCACCGGGCCGAATGCCTCAATCCACGTTGGCGCACACATTGAGTTCTACGGTTGGCGTGCCACGGCCGTGTGGAACACCCTTGCTGCACCGCACGGCCGACACGGCGGTGGCACGAAAAGGCGAACCGCAAAGTGTTTCAGTACCTCAATCCACCGGAATGCCTGTCAGCGCGTCGTCCAGCCCCATCATGATCAGCACGTCGTCTTCGCGCAGCGGCTCGGTCGGATCCGGGATGTGGATCCGGGGAATCCTCTTCTCGTCACCCTCCCCTTCGTCCCGCTTGATCGCCAGCACATGCACGCCCAACTCGTTGCGGGGACGGATGTCGATCAGCGTCTTGCCGACCCACGCCTTCGGCGACGGGATCTCGACAATGCTGTGCCGATCGTCCAGCGCAAACTGGCTGACAAAGAAAGGCGTGTACAACCGCGACGCCCAGCGGTCAGCCGACTCGTCCTCGGGGTTCACCACCTCGTCAGCCCCGACGCGCATCAGCACCTTGACCTCCACCGGGTTGGTCGCCCTGCTCACGACGCGCGGCACGCCCATCTGTTTCAGCACCGCCGTACAAAGCACGACCGACTCGAACCCCTCGCCCATGCCCACCACGGCCACGTCCGCCTGCTCGACACCCTGCGCCCGCAGCGCCGACTCGTCCGTCGCGTCCAGCGCGACCGCCAGCGTCACCGCGTCGCTGACGCCCTCGACCCGGTCGCGCCGCCGATCGATTGCGATCACCTCCCGCCCCATCGAAGCGAGGTTGGTCGCCAGACGGGTCCCAAATTGTCCCAGACCGATGATGACAAACCGTTCCATGTTCGATTCCTTATCAGTTTTCGACCAACCGGCCTTGTCGTCCCAACCCGCGTTAGCCCATGTCGATCGACTCGCGCGGGTAGCTGTACGCGCTCCTCGACCGCACGCCAAACATCAACACACCGAGCAAGACCAACGGCCCGACTCTCCCGAGAAACATCGTGACGATGACGACGACCTTGCCGAACACCGTCAGGTTCGGCGTCACACCGAGTGACAGCCCCGTCGTGCTCGCGGCGGACAACGCCTCGAACACCAACGCGAACGGGTCGTCGTTTTCGCTGATCAACAACAACGACGCGGAGACGGTCACCAGTGCCAGAAAGACCGCCAGCAGCGTCGCCGCTCGCCGAACGAACGTATGCATGATCTCACGACCGAACGCCTCAGAACGCGGTCGGCCGCGCACCGTCGCGACGACGGTCAGGATCAGCACAGCCAATGTCGTGGTCTTGACGCCGCCACCCGTCCCGCCGGGCGATGCGCCCACGACCATCAGGGTCATGACGGTGAACCGGCCGACCGGCTCGACCTCCTCCATCGGCAGGCTGTTGAAACCGGCTGTGCGCGACGTGACCGACGTGAAACTGGCGTCGGCCAAGGCTCGCCCGACCGACTCCCCGCCACGCCATTCCTGCGAGGTGCTTCGCAGCGCGTTCTGCGGATGCGTATGCGCCCACATCTGTCCGGCGAAGATGAAGACGACGCCGTAAAGATAGAGCGCCGCCGTCGTCGTCAGCACGATCTTGGAATGCAGCGTCAGTCGGCGCTCATGAACAGGAACATTGTCCCGCGTCCGCCGCAACGCCGCCCGACCGCGCAGATTACGTAGCCAGCCCGTCCACCGCCAGCGCATGACTCGCCACAGGTTATCCAACACCGGAAAACCCAATCCGCCCAGCACGATCAATGGCATGATCACGAGGTGTGTGACGGCGCGGTAACGGTGCCCGACCAGGCTGTCACTCGTCAGCGTGAAACCCGCATTACAAAACGCACTGACCGAATGAAAAACACTCGTCCCCACCCGCTGCCCGAACGTCATGCTCCCGGTCGGGTCATGCCACAACGGCGCCATCGCGGCCGCGCCGACGAACTCCAAACCCAACGTGACCACAACAACGAAGCGCACGAACGAAGTGATCCGTGTCAACGGCTGATCGTTGAGCGCTTGGCTGAGCGTCAGGTTCTCTCGCAGCGAAAGCCTCGCCCCGAGTAGCATCGCCATGACCGAGCCGAACACGATGATGCCCAGCCCGCCGAGCTGAATGAACAACCCGATCACCGCCTGACCGAACGGTGAGAAGCTCGTCGCCGTGTCGCGCACGGTCAACCCCGTGACGCACACCGCGCTGGTCATCGTAAAGAGCGCATCAACAAAGGCGATCGGCCGACCGTCCGCCGCCGCACGTGGCACCATCAACAACGGCGTGCCGATCGCGATCAGCGTCACGAAACTCAAGGGCAGCAAAACGCCAGGCCGAAAGAATCGACGCGCCGCGACCACGTTCAATCGCCACAACGCCCCAACCATCAACACGCACAGCGCAAGCTCGAACAACAACCACGCCTCACGCCAAACCATCGCGACCAGTCCCGCCGCCGCCGCCGCCGAGAGGACGACCCGGTCGAACCGATCGAACCGCAGCATGTTGCCCGGAAACAGCCGGGCCCGCCGATGCCCCTGCACCAGCAGGCCGAAGTGCAGCCCCACCAGCACCATCTGCAACGCATGGATCACCCACCGCCGCAGCGGCGGATGGTCCGGGTCAAACCCGTGCTCCAAAACGACCAGCCCGGCCGCGGCCAATAACAACGCCACGTGCACGACCTGCCTGGCAAGCGACATCACATCGCGCCCGGTCAGGTCGCGGATCGGTGGGGTCTCGGTGGCTGATTCAACCTCGGCCATAATGCGCGACGATCGTACACGACCCGCTCACACGACGACGACAGGCTGATACAATCCCGCGCTTGCACGGCGTGTGGACGCCGGACGCGGTGAATTCCAGCGGTCGTTTCACGATGCGTTTATGGACCTGATCGCCGACCGAATCCCCGATATGAAATGCGGTGCCTGCGGCGGGTCGATCGACACGTCGAAGGTCAAGCCGTTGTCGCGCGTCCGCTGCCCGCAGTGCGACGCCGAGGCCACCGTCCCCGCCGGGTTCGGCGACCTGTTCCTGATCAAGATGCTCGGGTCCGGCGCTGCCGGCATTGTCTGCCTCGGCCTGAACGACAAGCTGCACCGCCAGGTCGCCGTCAAGGTTCTCAAAAAGAGCGACGACAAGGACGACGCCGACCACGTCAAAGAATTGCTGCGCGAAGCGCGACTCCTGGCCCGGCTCAACCACCCGAATGTCGTGCAGGTCTACGCGATCGGCGAGCACGAAGGCCAGCCCTACATCGAGATGGAACTGGTCACCGGCGGACAACTCGACCGCAAGATCCTTGAGGGCGAACCGATCGACGAGGTGACGGCGCTGGGCATCGCGATCGGCGTGGCCGAGGGGTTGCAGGCGGCGCTCGGCGTCGGCCTGATCCACCGCGACGTCAAACCCGGCAACATCCTGCTCGACCCGCGCGGCACGCCGAAGCTGCTCGACTTCGGCACAGCCGGGGCCGGCGGCGAAACCAACGGCACGGTTGGCACGCCCTACTACGTCGCGCCCGAGGTGATCCGCAAGCAACCCGTTGATTTCCACGCCGACATCTACAGCCTCGGCGCCAGCCTGTTTCACATGATCGCCGTGCGCCCTCCTTTCGAGGGTTCAAACTCACGCGAGGTCATCAAGGCTCGCTTGCAACAGCGCGCCCCGCAACTCAGCGAAGTCGTTTCCAGCGTCCACCCGGCCACCGATCACGTCGTCGCCCGAATGCTCGAACCTGACCCGGCCGACCGCCACACCGACTACGACGAGTTGATCGCCGAGTTGCGACAGGCCCAAGCCGCCGCGCAAGACGCGGCCGAACAACAAGCCGCCATCGGCGCACCTCCGGTTGGCGCCGCAGACGCCAACGAATTGGCCAACGCCCTGGCGTCCGTCGCCGGCGAGGAGCCAGCGCCCACGTCGCCGAGCACTACCCCCGCCACAGTGGCGACGCCGACGTCCGGCGCGCAACGTTTCGCACCCAAGCCCAAGGGCAACCGCAAGCTCGTCTGGATCATCGGCGGCATCATCGCCGCGATCATCATCGGCCTGGTCGTGTTGGCATTCATCCTCTCACAAGACGGCGACGAGAAAGACAAAGCCTCTGACGCGCAGGATGACACGAACAAAGCGAACACCATCGCCAGCGCTACGGGTGAAGAACGGACACCCAGCCCAACCGACAACACACCCACACCAGCCGACGACAGTCCTGCACAAAAGGCAGATAGCGACGACAAGGCACACCCCCCTACGCCAACTCCGACTCCCCCCGACACGAATCAACAAACGACCAAGCCGGACACCACTACGCCTGCGACGCCCGACAATAACAATGTCACCGCGACCGATGCAACCCAACCGAAGCCGACCCCGCGCGTCGACACGCCGCCCAAGCCGACGCCACAGCCCAAACCCGCGCCCGCCGTCGCGCCGCCGTACGAAGCCTTCGTCAATCTCGGCGCGACCGAGCCTGTCGACGTCGACGGCCAGACATGGCAGCCTGCGCCGGTTTACGGCGCACCGACACAAGGCAAACGCTTCGGCCACGTCGGCGGCAGGTCGTTCCGAACGGACAAACGCACCGACCCGCTGCACGCGACGTATCTCTTCCAAGTCGAGGCCATCCGCTTCGACCTACCGAACGGCAAGTACGACGTGACGCTCACCTTCGCCGAGCCGGCCGACCTCGGACCCGGCGACCGCGTCTTTACTGTCAGGGCAGAGGGCGACGACTTGGGCAAACCCGTCGATGCCGCGGGCGAGTCGGTCAACGGCGTGACCACGCGTCAGGCCACCGTCACCGTCGAAGACGGCCGACTCGACATCCTGTTCATCAGCGATAACAAGACGCAGTTCGTCTCATCCGTGAAGGTTGTCAACGCCAAGTAAACGTGCGCCGCAACTCACCGGCCCGCCAAGCCGGGTCTTTCCGAAGACCCGGATCAGAATCCGACACACCGTTCCGGGCGGCTGGCGGTCAATACGTCGGCATCGACTGATCAACCTCCCGCGCCCACGCCGTAATCCCGCCCGCGACGTTGACTGCATTCAGCCCCGCCTGCCGCATGAACTCGACCGCCTGCGCACTTCGCCCGCCCATCTTGCAGTGAACGATGTACGTCTTGCTCGAATCGAATCCGCTCATGTGCGACGGCACCGTGCCCAGCGGGATCAGTTTCGCCTCGGGCAGGTTGCAGATCTGATGCTCGTGCACCTCGCGCACATCAATCAGTTCGTGCGACCCACCGGAAAAATCGCCGCGGTCGATCATGGCCTTCAAATCCTGCACGCTCATCTCGGGCACCGCCCCGTCGTCGCGGATGATCGTGTCACTCTCCTCGCCGCGGATGCCGCAGAACTGCTCGTAGTCGACCAACTCGGTGACCGTCGGGTTGTCGCCGCAGGCCGGGCAGGCCGGGTCGCGCCGCAGCTTGTATTCCTTAAGAGTCATGTCCAGCGCGCTGTAGCGCACGAGTCGGCCGACAAGCGTGTTGCCCACGCCGAGGATGAGCTTGATCGCCTCCGTCGCCTGAATGCAACCGACCACCCCCGGAAGGATCCCAAGGACGCCGCCCTCGGCACAAGACGGCACCATGCCCGGCGGCGGCGGCTCGGGATAAAGACAACGGTAGCAAGGGCCTTGCGGCTTGCCGTCGTCCCCTTGTCTTGGATCGAAAACCGTCGCCTGCCCCTCGAAGCGGAAAATCGAACCGTACACATTCGGTTTCTTCAGGATCACGCACGCGTCGTTCGTGCAGTAACGCGTCGGGAAATTGTCCGTCCCGTCGACAACGATGTCGTAATCAGCGACGATCTGCATCGCGTTCGACGCACCAAAATGCCCTTCGTGCGTGTCGATTTTCACGTGTGGGTTGATGCCTTCAAGCCGGGCCCTCGCCGCGTCGAGCTTCGACACGCCCACGTCGTCCGTGCCGAACAGGACTTGACGTTGCAGATTCGAGTGGTCGACGACGTCGAAATCGACCAGCCCGATCCGACCCACACCCGCCGCGGCCAGGTAAAGCGACACCGGCGCACCCAGCCCGCCCGTGCCGATCACCAGCACACTCGCGGCCTTGAGCTTCTTCTGACCCTCAAGCGTCACCTCGGGCAGGATCAGGTGTCGGCTATACCGCTTGATCTCGTCTTTGGAAAGTTCGACCGTCGCGGTCGTCATGTCAGCGTCTCCGATTGACTTCAACACGTTGCATCAAGCATTTGAAACTACAGATCAACAGTTCACTGCCCCTTCACGTTCATCCGCACTCCATACACCCCGTCGCGTGACGTGATGAACAGGGTCTTACCGTCCGCGCCGCCGAAGCACACGTTCGACGGCGGCTTGGGCGTCGCGATCTTCGTGACCAGTTTGCCGGCCGAGCTGTACACATGCACCGCCGAGTCGCGCGGCGTGATGTACAGGTTCCCACGCTCGTCCAGCGTCATCCCGTCCGACCCGCTCTTGCAGAACAGCCGCTTCGACCCGAGCGTGCCGTCGGCGTTGATCTTGTAGACGTACGTCTTGTCGCCGTTGCGGTCGGCCACGTAAAGCGTCTTCCCGTCGGCTGTTCCGATCACCCCGTTGGGACGCTCGAAGTCGTCCGCCACGCGCGTGACCTTGCCATCGGCTGCGCGGTAGTAGACATGCTCACCGTCCTGCGACAATGGCTTGCCGCCGTAGTTCGGATCCGTGAAGTAAACGCCGCCCTTCTTGTCGATCCACAGGTCGTTCGGCTTGTTGAACGGCTTGCCGCCATAAGTCGCGGCCAAGGGCGTCACCTTCTTCGTTTTCAGGTCGATCGCCACGACGCGCTTCTCATTGCCTTGACACGCGTACAGCGTCGTCGAGTCCTTGAAGAACAGGCCGTTGCAACCACCTGAGTTCTCCAGGAACACGGTGATCTTCCGTGTCTTTGCGTCCCAGCGGTGGATGCGGTTGTTCGGGATGTCGGTGAAATAGACGTTGCCCTTGTCATCGACGGCCGGCCCTTCGGTAAAGCGATACCCGCCACCGAGCTTCTCGACCTTGGCGCCCTCGGCCACAAGATTCGCGTCGCGGTCGACGGCCTGCAACTCACCGACATACGCGACAACCGTCGCTACCGCCACGGACAACACACCTAAACGCCAGCACGGCAGAATTGCTTGATTCATCACGGTTCACTCCTGAGTCGTACTGATCATCAGACTGATTGCTCGACCGCCCACGCAGTCACGGTCGCCCAAAGCATACGGCGTCACACCTCATGTGCCGCCCACGCGTCCTCGCCCACGAGCGGCACGAACCGGCAGCGCATGTCGGCCCGCGCGTCCCAGTCATTCTCACTGTGCCATTCGTAGGCCATCAACTCCTGCTCGCTACGGTCACCGATCGGGATGACAATCCTGCCGCCGTCTGCCGTCTGGCCTTGCAACGCCTCCGGCACACGCGGCGCCGCGGCCGTGACCAGCACACGGTCGAATGGACCATACTCGGCACAACCCAGCGAACCATCGCCGACCACGAAGGTCACGCCGTCGGCCAACCCCAATGACATCAAGGCTCGTTTGGCCCGCTCCGCCAGTTTCGCCGACCGCTCGACAGTCACGACCTTAGCGCCCATCAATACGAGCACAGCCGTCTGATACCCACTGCCCGTGCCGATCTCCAGCACGCGGTCGCCCGGTCGAACGCCCAGCAACTCCGTCATCCGCCCAACGATCAGCGGTTGGCTGATCGTCTGCCCGTCGGCCGTGGGCAACGCCTTGTCCGCATATGCCTCGGTCGCCGACAGGTCGGGCACAAACGCCGCGCGCGGCACACGTCGCATCGCATTGAGCACACGCTCGTCGCCAACGCCGCGACCCGCCAATTGCGTGTCCACCATGTGGTCGGCCTGCGGGTCGATGGGGAGTGTCGCGGTCATGGCTGCACTTAGGCGGGAAGTTGTAAGGCCGAGTCCCGTCGCTGGCCGAAGTAATGATCATAAGCAAGCCCCGACCACGGACGGTCGGCCCATCACCGACGACTCGCACGGACGTGAGCCCTCGATGCCCCAACCTTTGGCCACCCTGACGCTCGACGGCCCCGTCGCCGTTGAATTGCCCGTCGAACAACCTGCCGAAACGAAGTCGCCAACCGCGCCGCTAACCACGGGGCCCGTGTCGCTCAACCGCGACGTGATCCTCGACGCGACCGAACACTGCCTCACGCAGGCCGGCTACGACGGCACGACCGTCCGCACCATCGCCAAACGGCTTGGCTGCGCCGTCGGCAGCATCTACCGCCACTTCGCCGACAAGCGCGACCTGCTCTCGGCCGTGGCCGACCGGCACATGCAGCCCGTCGCAACCCTCGCGGCCGGTTCGGCCGACCTCAAGGCCGTCTGCCACGCCTACCTCGACGCCGCCCGCGCCAAGCCGCAGGTCTATCACCTGCTGTTCTGGCTCGCATCCGTCCGCGATGAGCCGGCCGTGCCGCAGGCCGTCGATCAGGTCATCGCCAGCCTCACCGAACGACTCGGCTCCGCTCAGCACGCGGCCGTCGCCTGGTCGCTCCTGCACGGCGCGGCGACGGTCGGCGGCGAGGCGAGTCTCGTCGCACAGGCCATCAACGCACTCCGACCGACGAAACCCACCGCACGCAAACGCCGCCCGGATTCCAAGCCCAAGACCGCAACCAAGACAGCCCAATCGAACGCCGCTCATGCGACCGAGGGTGATGGCGACGACGTCTGCTTGCTCTGAAAGTCGGCCCGTCCATCACATTTCAGCTTGCTCAAAGTCGATTCACTCGCCCGCAACACTCCATCGCTCTCCCAAGCCGGGTCTTTCCGAAGACCCGGATCACCCCGTCACTTCATCTCACCCCTCACTACTTCACCGGCGTCAATTTCACCTGCCGCAAGTCCATCACTGCACCACGCGCCTTCTCGATCGGCGTGACCATCAATTGATACTGCCCCGGCTTCTCGATCGTCACCCGCCCGATTGTGCGCGGGATGAAATTCTGCCAATGTCCCGTGTCCTGGATCGTGACCTTGTGCTTGCCGTCTTTGACCGCCTCACCCGTGAAGCGGAACGCCGCGACGCTACCACCGTGGCCCTTGCCGCAACCTTGCAGGATCTCAATGTCAAACGTGCCCGCCTGCTTGACGGTGAACTCCCACATCGCCCGATCAGCCTCGTTCGCCCAGAATCCGACCGTGCGTTTCTTTTCCGCTGGCTCCCAACGGAGTTTGACACCCTTGATCGTCACGTCCTTCGCGTGCAGCAGGATCGACCCGTCTTTCGCCTGCACGGGCGGCGTGCCCTCGCAGGCAGGCCGCAGGATCACGGCCTTCAAGTTCATCACCGCCCCACCGACTTTCTTCGCGCACTTGACGGTCAACGTCTGCTTCCCAGCCTTTTCAAGGTAGAGCTTGCCCAGTGAGACGGTCGTGTAGCGGTACCAACTGCCGGTCGACGTCAGCGTCGTCTTCAGCGTCTTGCCGCCCATCGCGACCTCGACCTCCGACCCGTCCGGCGCGGCCGTTGAATAGGTCAATTCGACGGAGTACATCCCCCATCGCGAAGCGTTGTAGTCCCACTTCACGAAGTCGTTTGCATCCGTCCAGAAACCGATGCGGTGATTCCCCGGATGTGATTCCAGCTTGGCCGTGTCGCCCACCACCTTCGCGTCGAGGGCGCTGAACACGATTCGGCCGTCCGGAAACTGCGTCGTATTCTCGGCGAGGTCGAGTTGCACGGCCGGGGCTTTGTCGCCGGCCTTGGGCTCGCCCGCACCCTTCACATGCAGATCGATCTGAGAAGCGTCCTTGTTGAACTCCACCACGACCGGCCCGGCCGCGCTGTGCGCCGCGGCGATGTTCGGGAACGGCGTGGGCAACGCCAACCGACCCGACGCAACCGGCTTCGTGACCCAGACGTTGCCGAGGTCACCCGTCTGCCTGCATTGAACGACCCGCCCCCAGTCCGTCTTGATAACACGTGCCTCCGCAATCTCTTCTGGAACGATCGCAAAGGTCGTGACGAGCGCAACCGCTACCACAAGGGGGATACGCAGCGAAGTGTGAGTCATGGTTTGATCCCTATTCATGTGATGGATGAGTCCGAGACGCTTGGGCATTGTCTCCGTACGCGTCCACAATGCGCTGCACGAGGTTATGCCGCACGATATCGACCTGCGACAAGGTCACGAACGCGATGCCCTTAACCCGCTTCAACCGCCGCGCCGCGTCGATCAATCCGCTCTGCGTCGGGTCGTCCAAGTCGGTTTGCGACGTGTCGCCGGTGACGACCATCTTGCCGCTGTGGCCAAGACGGGTCAGGAACATGAGCATCTGGCTGCGTGTCGTGTTCTGCGCTTCGTCGAGGATGATCACCGCGTCGTTGAGCGTCCGGCCGCGCATGAATGCGAGCGGCACGACCTCGACAATGTCGTTGGCCAGGAAGCGTTGCACCTGGTCGAACTCCATCATGTCGTGCAGCGCGTCGAGCAACGGGCGCAAGTACGGGTTGACCTTCTGCTGCATGTCACCGGGCAGGAAGCCAAGCCGTTCACCCGCCTCGACGGCCGGCCGAACCAGCACGAGCTTGCGGACGACGCCCGCGCGGAGCATCGCCACCGCCGCGGCCACCGCCAGGTACGTCTTGCCCGTGCCGGCCGGGCCCGTGCAGAACGTCAGGTCGTGCGACAGGATCGCGTCGAGGTACTCGCGTTGCCCCTCGGTCTTAGGGTGGATCCGTCGCCCACGCACGTAAACTTCCAGGTCAGCGGAGGTCAGTTGCGTCGGCCGAACGCCGCCCGCCGCGCCCTGCATGCCCACCGTTCCGTTGGTGTCGTGACTCACGTTCGCGATCGTGTCGAGCACGTGCTGCAACTGCATCGGCCGACCGCGACGCGCCGCGGCCTGCAACTGCTCAATGACATTCACCGCCTGCCCGACCGCGGCGTCCTCGCCGCTGACCTTCAGCGTCCCGTTGCGCAGCGACAGCGTCACCCCCAATGACTCGCGGATGATCTTCAGGTAACGCTCTTGCGCGCCGGTGACGGCCAGACGCTGCGGCCCTTCGGGTAGGCTGATGCTCAGTTCCAAACGATTCGTCTCCGATCGGCCGATGTCACCCACGCGGGTCAGCCGACATCTTACGCGAAGCACACGCGTGCCCCGCCCGTACAATGACACGGTTATGTGGATTCGCCCGCCCGTCCATCTCGGCCTCGCCATGACCCTGCTTGCATGCACGGCGATGGTTGGCTGCGGCGGTGGGTCGGTCGCACCGCTGGCTCGCGGCGCGCCGCAAACGACCAGCGGTGACGCCTTCAAGCTCGACGACCCGGCCACGCAAACGACCTTCGCCGCCGACGCGACCCGCCTGCCGGACGACGTCCGCCGAGCGGCCGAGGCGCTCGAGTGGGGCGTGCTCGGCTATTACGTCGATCCAAAGCGCAAGCGTTATGAGCCCAAAACGTGGCGTGGCGTCGTCTACATGCGCGCCCTGCTGCCCAACGGCCGACGGGCGAAGATCATCGCCTCCAGCGCGGACGCCGAAGGCCGATCGTCGCCGCAACACGTGACGCTCCGGCTGCGTGTCGGTTCGTTCGGCATCTCGTCCACCGAGCAGCGTTACGTCGATTCGCTGCGCAAGGTCTTGGCCGGCCGAGCCATGCCGGTCCGCGGCATTGAATTCGACCTGCCGCCGTTGAGGACGGACGGTCAAACCGAGTAGCCCGCGGGCTTCGTCGTTGACGTCTTGCAGATCCACGTCCAATTACAGACCTCGTATCGACACGCGATACGCTCACGGCGCTTTCGCCTGCGGCACCGCCAACGCCTCGCGGGTCGTCTTCTCAAAACGCAAGCCGTTCGGCAGCGTCCAACGGGTCTGACGGTTCGTTGCGTCGCACACGATCCCGCGCGCGGCGCTGGTCAACGTCGGGTGCGCCGCGACGTGCAATTCGCCAGGCGGCCCCGGCGCGATCGACGCGAAACTGAACGACATCGCACCGGTCACGTTCACCGCGTGCACGTCAAGCCCGGGCAGGCGGGTCACGTCGAGCCCGCGATACGTGTAGAAACCGTACGTCTTGCGTTCGTTGCGCGGCAGCAGTTGCGGCAGCATCCACCACTCGACCTGCGAAAGGTACGCGAAGCCCGGCTGGTCGAACCGCCGGATGATCTCGTCGCTCACGTCGTCTTTGTATTCAACCATCTTCAGCACCTTGGGCGGCCGCTGCCACTCGTGGTACTTCACGCCGTTGGGCGTCTCGATGCTCACCGTGATCATCTCCTCCTCACGGATGCCGCTGTCCGCCCAGGCCGCGTGGATCACGTCCGACTCGGTCCCGCGCACCATCACCTGCCCGACGGCCTTCCGCTTCGCCACCAGCGGGCGCAAGGAGAAACGGTGATTCCACAACTCGCTCTTGCGGTCGTCCGAGAGATAGCTGCGGCAGTCCACGTCGAGCACGCTCTCGAAGAAGTCGTTCGTACCCATGTAAACGCGGGCCTTGATCGTCACGACGATGCCGGCCTTGTCGATGTTGCGTTCAATCCGTCGCCGCGGCGAACGCCGTGGCTGCGTCCGGGCATTGCGGTCGACCTTGGGCTGCGCGCTCGGCTTCGCCGCCTCCCACCCCTTGACCCTCGCCTGCGTCATCAGCATCCAGCCGACCATCTTGCCGTTCCGCGTGATGCGAAAGAGTTGCTCTGGCTGAATCGCCTTGTGCAGCCTGTCCGCCGTCACCGACTTATGCCACTCCAACGCCGCACTCGTCCACTTGACCCGCCGCTCACGCACATCCTTCGCCGACTCGACTGTGATGCTGTTGACCACCGCGTCGTAGGTCGGCCGAGCGACCGAGTAGTCGGCCTTGCCGCAGTCCAACTGGACGAGCAGGAAGGTGAAGTCGTCGATGACCATGAACGTCTGCACGACCGCGCGGTCGCCCCGCTCCTTGTCCTTCACGCGGAACACGATCCACGCGCCGTCCTTGCCGCCGAAACGCCGTTGCTGCCACGTCAGCATCACACTCGGTCGCGTCAATGTCATCTCTTTGTGCGCGATGTCGACCAGGTTTTCGATCGGGTGACGCTCCCGCCCGCCCTGCCGCGGCGCACTGGGGTCGGTCCGCCCGACCTTCGCACGCAACGAGATCTTGCTGCGCTTGATGAACGTGCGGATCAGGTAGCCACGACCTTCCGCCCGCAGGACGCTGCTATCGCCCGCGTTGTAAATCAGCTTCGCCCCACGCGGCGGGTGCATCGAAATGCCGTGCGCCAACTCACGCCAAGGCTTGTCCAGCAACAGGCCGGTGTCGTCCCCCCCATCGACCTGCGCCGTGGTCGGCTGGACGCAGCCCATCGAGGCGACGCAGCCAAACGCGAACATGGCAACGAACGTAAGACCGCGGCGGTGTCGTCGGTACATGGCAGGTCTCGTCAATCAGTAGCAGGCGGCGGCTCGGCCGAGGTCGGCCTTGGGGCGGGCTGATGCAACGTCGCAGTCGGCGGACCAACTCGTCCAGGCCCGGGTGGCGGGTTTGGCGGGGTCTCCCCTCCCCCGACGGGCCAAATCCGCGTGCAACGTCTTTCAAGCATGAATCTTACCACAAATGGGCTGAATGTCACCCCGACAAGCAAGGTGTGTGTAACAAGCTGCGATCGACGTTCGTGTGTCAGGGGCGACACCGAATGTGGCGGGGTAGACACAAGATTTGGCGGGGCGCGTGGCGGGGGTTGAGGTGAGGTGATCGGCGAGGGCATCCAAGGGGACGACGCGAACGGTTTGTGCGCGCACCATCGATCATCCTCAAGGCAAATCAATCGCAAGTCGCGTCGCTGCCTTCAGTCATGTCGGTTGATGAGGTTTGCGTTGTCTTCCAATGCGTGCGCCGAATGTGCGCACGATTCTGCCGCAGAAACCCGTTTCGTGACCAGAATGCCGGGCCTTTTCGGCGGTCCGGATCACCGCCTCAATCCGATCCGGCCTTCGGAAAGACCCGGCTCATTGGTGAATCGGCTTTGTCCGAAAAGTAGGGCGCGCTTCAGCGCACCACGATGAACGGACGGTTTCTCCGCGTACGTGGTGCGCTAAATCGCACCCTACGGATGGGCCGGTGCCTTTTCGGATGAAGCCCAGGTTTGCCCAACTCAGTCCGACTCAATCTCCCCCACGCGCAACGACTGCAGCACGCGGTTGAACGCGCGGTCGGGCAGGTGGACGCCTTCGATGCCGGCAGAGGCGTCGATCTGGTGCGCGGGCTGGGCCAGCGGCAGGTCGAAGTACCAGTATCGTTTGTTGTTGTCGGTCACGACCGCGACGCGGTGCGCGACGGCGACACCGGCGTGCTCCTGCGCGACCACCGCCGCGTATGCGCCGACCAGGTCACCGTGTTCGAACGCCTGCACGTCGAACAGCACAACGTCCAGCGCTTTTCTGTCCGGCGTCGGTTGGCCGTACCGGCATTTGACGATCGAACGGAGGATCGTTTGCGGTTCGGTGACCTTGTCCGGATCGACGGGGACCAATGGTGTAACGGTCATGACGAGCACCTGCCCGTCGAAGAACTGCCTGCCCAGCGGCGAACACCGACGCACCGTGCCCGGCGCCTCGTTTTGCCAGATCCAATGGCCGGGAATGTCAAAGACCAGGCCGTTCCAACCCAGCGTCTTGGACCCACCGAACCGCCACATCGCCAGGCCGAGCGTACAGACGAGCACGAACAGCATGACGACGGCAATCGCGGCCGAGCGTGCTTTGGGCGATTGGAACAGCGCCTTGCGTGGCATGGGGGATGTTAGGCGATCTGTCTGGACAAACCCCGACATAAATGGGTGCCATCACACGGTCGAGGGCGAAGCCGCAGACAGTGTGATGCGGGCGCGAGCAGGACGCCCGGTCGTGCACGACAAACCGGCACGACGCTGCCGCCGGCCTTCGACCGCATCGTGGCACCGCATGGGGAGGTCGACAGCCTCACGCCGCGGCCGCGATGCCCGCGTATCCGGTCAGGTCGATGTCGTCCTGCTTGCCGAGCCAGAGGGTGGCGTCGGTCTCGTCACTGATGCGAGCGGCTAACCAATCCTGCGCTCGCTTGCTCATTCTTTCTGCCTCCGCCCCGTCGTCGAGCAGGCGCTCGACGGTGCTCACCCAATCTTCGTCGTGTGCCACGGACAAGGCCAACCCCTGCCCAACCGCGCGTGCGGCGCGCAGTGTTTGGCCGAGCGCGGCGACCGCGCCGCCGCCGGCCATCGCCTGCATCAGCCGGTAGCCGCCGGCGTTACGTCCGGGCACCAATGTCACGTCGGCCGAAGCCAGCGCGTCGATCATGTCGCGCGGCGAGTCGCCTCGCGTCTCGTGCAATTCCCATCGGCCAGCAGATGCGCCGGCCGCCTTGCGGAGCATGTGGGTCAGCCGTCGCGTGCCGCTTGCATCGTCCGTCGCTTGCAGGATGACGCGCTTTGGACCACCCTTGCCTTTCCGCTTGCGTCGAGCGACCAAGTCCAGGCAGGACGGATCGATCGCCGGTGGCACGACAAGGATGCGCTGCGCGTCGGCCGGCAGGTTGGCGGCGTCGGTGAAGTCGGATGTCAACACAAGCTGGGCTGAACGCGCGATGCGGTGTTCGGCGTGTCGCAGACGGTCGACGTCTTCCATGCGTCGCCGCCACGAACAACGCCTGGTGGCTTCAGCCTGTCGCCGGACGCGGTCGCTGGGCCGATCGAACAGGTCGCACACGCGCTGTTCGGTCGGCACGCCCGTCGCGATTGGCCAAAGCTCTGTGCTGAGACTGACCACGGCCGCGAACGACGTGTCTTCCAGCCATTGACGGAACGCGGGCTTCAACGATGCGCCGTCACGACTCGTGCGTGAGACGGTCATGCGATCGGTCAGCGATTCGACCGCGACCCACTGATCAAAGTGCATCGCCCCACCGTGCGTGCAGGCCAGCCAAACGTCGTGGCAGCGTGTCAGCCGACGCAAGACCTGCCAGGCACGGGCTGCGCGGGCGGAGCCCCACGCGTCGGGCAGTGTGTCAGCCAACAGCAGGACCGACCGCCCGGCTTGTTCCCGGTCATGGATTGTTGATACGCCTTCCGACATCTCGTCCTCTTATGAACAGCACGAGGCAGGTCGTGCGTCGCTCGTTTGTTCGACGTGAATTGATCACGTCGTTGTAGGGTGCGCTTCAGCGCACCGAGTCGGCTGTCGACCGTCCGTGGTTTGTGGTGCGCTGAAGCGCACCCTACGGTCTTCCGTGATCAGTGGTGCGCTGAAGCGCACTCTACGGAGTCACGCCGCCTGCGCGTAACTGTTGTAATAGCGATACCCGTACCCGTAGCCGTAGCGATACAACTTGCGCCGTCGCGGCTGGCGGTAGTCGGTGCCGATCACGCCGGCGACCGGCGCGTTGTAGCTCGACAGGATGCGGATCGCCTGCTCGATCAACGGGCGCGGCGTGCGGTTCATGCGTGCGATCAGCACGACGTCGTCGCTGAGCGCGCCGACGATGCCCGCGTCGGCCAACTCGACGACCGGCGGCGTGTCGATGATCACGTGGTCGTACTGCTGACGCAATTTCTTGACCAGTTCCGCCAGGCCCGCGCCGGAAAGCAACTGCACGGCCCGGTCGTTGGCGCGTCGGCCAGCCGGGATGATGTCCAACCGACTCGAACGCACGCGCTGGATCGCGCTGTTCAGTTCGCACTCGCCTTCGAGCAGCGGCACGAGGCCGTCCGACTCGGGCAGGCCGAGCAGGTTCTGGAATTGCGGGATACGCAGGTCGGCTTCGACGACGATGGTGCGTCGCGTGCGCAACTCGGCGAAGCTCAGGCCGAGGTTCAGGCTGGTCAGCGTCTTGCCTTCCTGCGGCGTCGCGCTGGTGATCGTGTGAACGATGTGTCGCTGTTGCTTCCAACGGGCGAGGAGACCGGTTCGGATGGCGCGGTATTCCTCAGCCATCAGCCCCTGCGGCTCGGTCAGCGCGACCAGGCGGTCGTCCACGCCGAGGATGTCGGCGTCGAGCGGGGTCGGCGGGCCGTTTTCGTCCGGCGGCGGTGCGCCGATTGACAGCGACTCCGGCGGCCCGTCCTGCGCGTCGGGCGCGTCCGGGGGCGGCGGGCCGTCACCCGTGGGCGGCAAGGCCGCCGGCTCGCCGGGCCGATCCGGCTCCGGCTGATTGATGGCGTCGAAGATGTAACCCATGGCGATCTTCCTTCGAAACTCCGCGGCGTGTGTCGTGCAGCGGGTGTGTGCGATGCGTCAATCGATCTCGTCCGCCCCGTCGTGGCTGCGCCTCCGATTGGCGCGATTGTCTCATCACCTTCCGTCGTGGGGCAGTCATTCCTGTCTGCCGTCCGCGGGAGGCAGACAGGAATGTCTGCCCCACTCCACGTTCATGCCCGCATTACGCGGCCAGCGCGATCGACTTGTCCACGGTCACGACCGGCTCGGTCGTCACGGCCGGCACCATCTCGTCGAGCACGGTGTCGACGACGGCGTAGTCGATCACTGCCAACTGGCGGACGTAACCGACCAGCAGCGCGTTGTCGCAAACCATGTTGATGATGCGCGGCACGCCCAGCGCGTACTGATGAATCGCGTCAACGGCCTGCGTGTCGAAGGACACCTTGACGTTCTCCGGGTCTTTGCTGGCGGCGCGGATGCGGTGCTCGATGTACTTGCCCACGTCTTCGCGACTCAGTGGGCGGAGGTGCTTGGCCATCGCGATGCGCTGCCGCAGCGCGGTCATGTGCGGGCCGGCCAACCGCGTGCGCAGCTCCGGCTGCCCGATCAAAACGACCTGCACCGGCTTTTGCGTGCACGTGTCGAAGTTGCTGAGCAGGCGGAGTTCTTCCAACGCGGCGTCGGACAGCGTTTGCGCCTCGTCCACGAACAGCACGACGGGCTGCTTGTCGTTCAAACGGGCCATCAGGTTTTCGCGCAGCCGGTCCAGCAACTCGCCGCGGTCGTCGCGACGGTCGGCCGGCAGGTCGAGGGCGCGGAGCACCTGCTTGACCAGGTTGACGCCCTCGTACCGCCCGTGGTGAACGTGCACGATCTTGGCGGTGTCGCCGCAACGCTGGCACATCGTTCGGCCGACGGTCGTCTTGCCCGCGCCGATGTCGCCGGTCACGAGCACGAAGCCCTTGCGCATGCGGATCGTGTACTCGACCGCGGCCAAGGCCTCGCGGTGTTGCTCGCTGGCGAAGAAGAACCGCGGGTCGGGCGTGTTCTCGAACGGGAGCGTGTGAAAGTCATAGTGCTGGTCGTACATCTTGATTCTCCACAGCCGCCTGTCCCTTGGGCTCGGCGGGCTCGGTTTTGGTCTGAGGCTTTTGCTCACTCGGCTCGGTCTGCTGCGGCGACGGGGCGCCGTCATCCTGGCCGGTGAGTCGTTGGAAGAGGTACGGCTCTTCGAGGTTGAGGTAGAGCAGGCCGGCCATGATGAGCAACACCGAGGCCATTGCCGCGCCATTGATCGGATACAGGAATGTTTGCTTCATGCGGCGCACCCAGCGCTGCTTGCGCGAGATGATCTCGCTGACCGTCCCGAACAGTTGCAGGTCGAGTGATTCGGCCAGGTCCTGCGGGTTGCCGACGGTCTCGTCGGTGCGGTAGGCGAAGAAGACACACACCGCGCCGGACACGACGCCCAGCGCCACGGCGGCCATCAACACCTGCATGAGGTTGGGCGAGATCGGCTTGTGGATGACGCCGGCCGGCTTGATGAAGTCGAGGATAATGCCGCGGTCGCCGCTTTCCGCGGCCAGGGCCATCTCGACGCGGCGCTGGTTGTCTTCCCAGAAGGTCATCTGCCGCTGGGATTCCTCGACCTGCCGCGAGAGCTTGCGGTACTCGCTGCGGACGGCGAACAGTTTGGACGCCTGCTGGTCGAGCTTGTGGGCCTGCTCGCCGAGCTTGGTTTCCTGCTTGACCAGCGCGGCCAGGTCGGCGCGGGCATGGGTCAGTTGCAGTTCCAACTCGTCGAACTTCGGGTTGTCTTCGACCCGCTTCTGCGTGACGACCTCCAGCGGGGCGGCGGCGATGCGCTTCTCCGTCTTGGCGATCTCGTCGCGCAGGGCGCGCAGGTCCGGGTGCTTGTCGGTCATCTTGTACTGGCTGACGTACTCCGACAGCTTGGTCTTCAGCCGACGCAGGTCGCTTTGAAGCAGGTCGCGGTCGGGGTTTCGGCCGTGCACCAGCGACGGGCGGGTCTTGGGTGTCTCTTGCAACGCGCGGCTGAGCGCCTCGACGCGCAACGCCGTCGACTCTCGCTTGAGCTGGATCATGCCGAGCTGTTCCTGCACGAGCGACACGGCGTCCTGCACGCCACCGGGCGCGTCGGGCAACAACGCCGCGTGGTCGATCTCGTACGCCAGCAGGTCGTTTTCCAACTTCACGATCCGACCCTGGATCGATTCGACTTCCTGCCGGAAGAACGCGGCGCTCTGGCGCAGGCGGTCGTCCATCTGCCGCCGGGTTCGCGTGATGTAGTTTTCGATCAACTGGTTGACCGCTTGACGCGCCAGTTCCGAGTCGTTGTGGACATATTGCACACGGATGCGGTCGAGGTCGTTCGAGGAGATGTCGAACCCGACCTGGACCTTGCGGGTCAGGTCCTGGCGGAGCTTTTGTCGCGCCAGTTCGACGACGCGCGCGTCGGGCGAGGTGTCGTCGGGCACGAGTTGCGTGACAAGCTGTTCGAGCGCGGGTTCGCCGGCCACTTCCTTGATCACGCTTTCGCGCGGGTCGGTGAAGGTGCGCGGGACGCCGTAGTTGGTGATCTCGGCCAGGACCATGTCGGTCTTGCGTTCGAAGATCGCCTCGGCATTGTACTTGCGGGGCAGCACGAGGCTGGCCGCGAGCACGCCGGCCGACACCAGGAACGCCGGCACGATGAAGCGCCAGCGGTAGCGGCGCAGCACGTCCCAGATGCCCAGCACGGCGTCGGATTGGTTGGGTTTATCGTGGTTCATGGTCGGGTCTCTCTCCGCCTCGGGAAACGGACACCGGGTCACGCCGAGTTAGCGGGCTTCTTGACTCCCGTACGGCTGCGTGTCGAGGTCGGCGGCGATGTTGGCCGGCCCGGCGACCGTCGCGGCCGCGGGCTGAATGGGCAGCAACAGTTGCTGCGCGGCGAACCCCATGGCCGCCAGCGGTGTCGGCGGCACGTAGATGATGTCGCCGTCCTGTAACACGGCGTCGCGCTCGATGATCCCCTGCTGAACCATCCGGTTCAGGTCGATGGTCATCCGCTTCACGAGCTTGCCGTCCTTGTTCGGCCGAAGGATCTGAATCTTCGACGGGTCGGCCAATCGCGTGGGCTGGGTGACCGCCAACGTGCGGAGCACCGTGTTCGTCCCACGCCAGGGCACGGCGCCAGGGACGGACACCTCGCCGAACACAAAGATCTTCTTGCTGTTGTAGCCGGTGACGCGGAGGGTCACGTCGGCGTCTTCGTAGTATTCGCGCGCCATCGACTGGAGTTCGGCGCTGATGCTTTCCGGCGTTTTACCGGCGATCTCGATCGACCCAAGCAAGGGAAGCGTGATCCGGCCGTCGGGGCGCACGATCTCGGTGTGCCCGTCGATCTCGCGGACACGCTTGGACGTGATGAGGATGACGTCGGGCGGTTCGATGCGGTACTCGCGCGGCCGTTGGTTGGCGGCTTCGGCGCTGAGGAACGCGGCGTAGTCGGTGTGCGTCGTCTGGCAGCCGGTGGCCAGCAGCAGCGCGAGCAAGCCCAGCACGAAGAGCGCGGCGCGTTTGTGGTTTCGACGAGTCGTATCCATCATTTCCTCCATCTCTCACACGGCGGCGCGGTCCCAGACCTTGGGCAGGGTCCGCGCGACAAGTTGCAGGTCGAACAGCACGCTGCGACGACGCAGGTACCGCAGGTCGTTGGCGAGCTTGATGCGGGCGCCCGCCAGGTCGTTGGTGTAGCCGTTGCGCACCTGGGCCAGGCCGGTAAGCCCGGGCATGGCTTCGAGTCGTTCCTGGAAATCGGGCAACTGCTCGCAGAGCAAGCGCGTCATGTGCGGCCGCTCGGGTCGCGGGCCGACAAGGCTCATTTGCCCGACGAGGATATTCCACAGTTGCGGCAATTCGTCGACGTGTGCGCGTCGCATCCAGCCGCAGCCGGGCAGGATGCGTGCGTCGCCCTTGCGTGCGTACCGCGGCCCGGAGTGCCGTTCGGCGTCGCAACGCATCGTGCGCAGTTTGAGGATGGCGAACAGCCAGCCGTCCCGGCCGACACGCCACTGCCGATAAACGATCGGCCCGCGGTCAACCAGGTAAACCCATGTCGCACAACACACCATCAACGGCGTGACCAGCACGATGCCCGCCAGCGCGAACACGATGTCCATGCACCTTTTGACCCGGTGATAACCGTGCCCGACCTGCCGCGCAGGTCGTCCCGGTTGGGGTCTTTCAGTTTGTTGGCTTTGGGCCGATGACATCCCGGCGTCTCGTACGGAGGCCCCCCCGCACAGTCGCTAGTCAGCTATCGTCGTGTTGGTTAGGCCACTTAAGCGGGTTGTGGGGAATACGCGAGGTGGGCCGGGGATATCGGTCGTGCTGAAAGGCAGGACGTGTTGACGAACAGGACGCTGGGATGGGGCTGATTGAGGTTTGGCTCGCAGCCCATCTCCGGCAGAAGGCCGTCCAGCGTCCCATCCGCGGCCTGATGAGGGTTGTTATTCAATCGCGAATGACATTGCGCGCACCCAATATGCCGATGGGTAACTGACCTCTACTATTTCCTGGTTTTCCGTTTTCTTGATCTGCTGCTTTCGCGCATGACCGCCACGCCCATCCAATCCGACCTGGCGATGTATTCGGCCATCCGCACGCGGCGGCGGCGGCAGGAGTACATGCGTGGTTGGGACGCGCGGGTGGCCCGATATCAGACCAAGCTCAAGCACGCCCGTTCAGCCTTGCCGTACCTCAAGCGCGAGTCTGAAGCCGTCCTCAAGATGGAGAAGCAATGGGCGGAACTGGGCGAGAAGGCACTCGACGAGAAGGTGCTCGAAGTCCGCGAGGTCTTCGCGCGACGTCAATATAAAGATGAACACGTCCGCCTCGCGATGGCCGCCGCCCGCGAGATCGCCTGGCGGCAGATCGGTGAGCGTCCTTACATGGTTCAGGTCATGGGGGCGCTCGGCCTGTTCAACGGCCAGATCGTGGAGATGGTTACCGGCGAAGGCAAGACGCTCACCGCCGCGATCGCCGCGACCGTGCTCGGCTGGACGCGTCGGCCGACGCACGTCATCACCGTCAACGACTACCTGGCTGAGCGTGACGCCGAGAGCCGCAACAAGATCTACCACCGCGCCGGCCTGCACGCCTCCGCCGTCGTCGGCGAGATGCAGCCGCACGACCGGTTGGCCGCCTATCGGCAACCCATCGTCTACACGACGCAGAAGGAGATCGTCGCCGACTGGCTGCGCGATCAGCTCCGGCTCGGCCGAATCGCCGACCCGGTTTCGACGCGCTGGAAGCTGTCCGGCGTCGGTTCGCAGGCCTCGATCATGGTGCCCGGTCTGCACGTGGCGATCGTCGATGAGATCGACGCGATCCTGATCGACGAGGCAGTCACGCCGCTGATCATCGCGCAACCGCGCGAGGAAGACCCGCAGGCCGACCTGTACATCCGAGCCCGCGACCTGGCCAAAGAGCTCGAACCGAAAAAGCACTTCAAGATCGACCTGGCCAAGCGGCAATGCAAGCTGAACGACCGCGGTCGGGACAAGATCGGCGAATTGCTCACGGACGAAGAGCACGGTATCTGGCGGGCCATCCGTCGCCGTGAGGAGTTGGTCGAGCAGGCGTTGGTCGCGGAGTACTGCTACCACTTCGGCCAGCATTACCACATCCAGGAGGACAAGGTCGTCATCGTCGACGAGTTCACAGGCCGGTTCATGCCCGACCGCCAGTGGCAGAACGGCCTGCACCAGGCGGCCGAGGCCAAACACGACCTGCCGATCACGGCCGACCGCGACACTTTGGCGAGCCTGAGTTTTCAGCGTTACTTCCAGCAGTATGAGCACCTTTGCGGCATGACCGGCACGGCGGCCGACGCGAAGGTCGAGATGGAAACCACGTACAAGCTGCCGGTGCGGATCATCCCGACGAACAAACCGATCCAGCGCGTGCAACTGCCCGACTGGATCTTCGTGACCGAGCAGTTGAAGTGGCAGGCCGTGGCGGATGAAATCGACGAGATGCACAAGCTCGGTCGGCCGGTGCTGGTCGGTACGCGATCGATCGAGGCGTCGGAGTACCTTGACCGTCTGCTCACAGACCGTGGCCTGGAGCACCAGGTCCTCAACGCCGTGCATCACAAAGACGAGGCGGAGATTGTGTCGAACGCGGGGCAGCGTGGGGCGATCACGGTCGCGACAAACATGGCCGGCCGAGGCACGGACATCAAGCTCGGCAAGGGCGTGGACGACCTGGGCGGGCTGCACGTCATCCTGACCGAGCGTCACGCGGCCCGCCGGATCGACCGGCAGCTTTTCGGCCGATCCGGCCGACAGGGCGACCCGGGCTCGGCCCGCGAGATCAACAGCCTCGAGGACGAACTGGTCCTGAAGCACGCAGGCCGCGTCTCGGCCGGTCTGCGGACCCGCTTCGCCGGGCGAACGACCCCGCTGCCCAAGTGGGTGCGTTTCGTCTTCAACCTCGCGCAGCGACGCGCCCAGAACAAGGCCTTCCACGCCCGTGCGTCGGTCCTGCGTCACGAGGAAGACCTGGATCGGTCGTTGCCACGGTAGAAGCAGCCACGGGCTGGTGCCGTTGGCCTTCCCTGAGTCGCCCTCCCTTCAAAACATACCCCTCTGAAACGCCGTAAGCCGGGTCTTTCCGATGGCCCGGATCGCAGGGTCAACCGCGACCGGGCCATCGGAAAGACCCGCCTTGTTGCGGATCGTCCAAATCTAAGTCAATCGAGCCGATTCGGGTCGTGTTTTCGCGATGTCGAACGTGTCCGAAACACGTTGTGGGGCGCGGCTTAGAAACGTGCTGATAGTTTTCTTGCGGATTGTGTCAGAACCCCCTTGCAAGGGATAGTACGTCTTGGTATCATCGCGGCCACCAGCCCGTCCATCCCTCCTGACGGGCCATTGGACAAACCCCCCGGTCCATGGTACAAACTGCCGCTTACATCAGGGTTTCCAGAAAGCGTTCCGTCTTCGGTGCCGCGCGGTCGTAACACCCCGGCAGACGGACGCCCGGCGCGATGTGTGGTCGTGTCGGACGGGGAAACGTTCATCCAAGGACAGGATTGGTAACGAGCCATGGCAGAGCAAAGCGACACCGCAACCGCGACTGAAGAACAAGTGGACACTGTGAGCGGCGAAACGCAGGCAGCGCAACAGCAGCAGCAGGTCCAACTTCAAATCGACGAAACCGAACTCGACGTGACCTACAGCACGACCGTGCGCGTGTGGGGCTCGGCCGAGGAAATCAATCTGGACTTTGCCGGGCCGTTACGTCCGGCCGGCCCGTCGGCTGCCCGTTTAAAGATCGAGCAGCGGATGGTGCTGAACCCGTGGGCCGCCAAGCGACTGGCGATTACGCTCGGTCAGGCGGTGGCTCAGTACGAGCAGGCGTATGGCGCTCTGGAACTTGACCAGGCCAAGCGTCGCGCCGGCGGCTCGGCGACGGGCTGACCCTGCCGCACTGCGCCCCCGTGAGCGGGGGCGCAATCTCCCGCGCGGTGCAACGCCGCGCGGGGGAACACCCTGCGTCCACAGACACGGCTGTCACCTGGCTCAACGGGTGGGTTGCGGTGAGCAAGCACCGGCGTCGATAGTCGGGTCGATTGACCGACCCGTTTTCGGTGCCAGACGCTTCGGCTGCGCCGACGTGTCTGCACCACCCAAGACGAGGACCGGACGGGTCCACAGTGTTTGGTAGTACCCACGACTCGGAGGCATCCCCCGATGGCTAAGCGCAAGCGCCGTGCGACTCGGTTCCCCCTTCTGGGCCGGCTGCGTAAGTCTGAATCCCGCGCCGCCCGGCGACGAGCCGGCCGCGCCCCCACTGCGGCTCTGACGCTTGAGTCACTTGAACCCCGCGTGTTGCTGACCACGCTGCACGGCGGCGAGTCGTTCGAGTACCACCAGGCCGACCCTTCCAACCCGCTGGGGCTGGGGGCGCAGATCCGTGTCAGCATCAACGGCGACGCCACGGTCGAATTGATCACGGCCGACTTCCTGACGGACGGCACCGGTCAAATCGAATTCGGCGACACTCCCGGACGCATCCTCCCGTTCGATAACCTCGCCCCGGCCGGCGGCCCGTTGAGCCGTTCGGACACCGACGTCCGCGGCGGTATCGGCGGCGCGGACGGCCTGGAATTGATCGGCCCGATCGCGCCGATTTTTGACCCGTCCGGCGCGGTCCCGCCGCCGCCGAACGCCGGCGCGATCAACGTCACCGCCATCGCCAGCCAGGACGCTGTCAAGGGTGGCAACACCTACGGCTTCAATCAGTTCACGGTTAACGTCAACAACACGCCCGTCCCGCATGTCACGCTGTTGGAGTTGGACAACTCGTCCGGCCAGGGCCAGGTCGCCAGTTCGCTGCACGCCGCGCGCATCTCCGCGGCGGATGACATCGCCAGTTTTGTCGATATCGACGGCAACCCGGAAGCCATCTTCGGTATCTCGGCGATGGCTTTCGATGAAACGACGGGCTTGGGCTATCTCATCGCCGACGTGGCCGGCGCGGACCACCTGTTCCGCTTCAGCCGGTTCTCCGGTCTGATCGAAGACCTAGGCGCGATCACGAACACCACGACCGGCAACACGCTGAACGACATCGAGGCGATGGCGATCGCCCCGAACGGCACGCTTTACTTCATCACCAGCGACTACGACGGCGACCCGACGGCCGACGCCAGCGGCCTGCCGGCCAACGCCGCGGCGGGCGGCATGGGCATGGGCGGCATGCTCACGACGAGCACGCAGGACGTCGGACTGGTCAACCTCGGTGACCCCGACCAGTACATGGCCGGCGCGCCCGTTGTGGGCTTCACCAACGCACAGGCGCAGTCCATCGTCGTCAACATGACGATCATGGGGTTCAACCAGAACTTCGAGGTTGTCACGCCCTACACGGCGTTGACGTTCAACCCGAACAACCCAAACCAGTTGTTCGCGGCAAATACGTTCTCGACCGGCATGAACATGCCGCCGACGTCCGAACTGCACCGCATCGGGCTGGGCGGCGGCGGCGCGGTCGTGGCGCTCAATCGCGGCGCGATCGACCTGAACGGCGAGATGGTGCGCGTCGAAGGTTTCGCCGCGGCGGTCGACCGCCAGGACAACCCGATTATCGTGGGTGTCGACCTGAGCGTGCTGGGTCAGAACAACGTGATCCTGCCGCGCTTGATCTCGATGCCGCTGGACAACCCCTCCGCCGCGGCGATCAACAGCGCCGGCGACGGCACGACGGCGAACGTCAGCGCGCTGGCCTCGCTCGAAGAGCCGGGCATCACGCCCGGCCGACCGCTGCTCTACAGCGCGATCAACAACAACATCATCCGCGGCACGGCCATCAGCCTGCCCGTCGCGCCGGACACCGGCCTGAGCACGGTCACGGCGATCAACGGCGCCGACTTCCACCCGGACATCGGCAGCACCAACGACGGCCGGCTGTTCTTCACCGTCGCGCGCCCGGGCGTGAACGACCGCCTGTTCAGCCTCGACCTCGAGAACGTCCCTCCGGACATCGACGACCCGACGGCGCCCGACCGCGTCGCGTTGCAGAACTCCATCGTCGAATTGACCGGTGTGAACAACGGCGGCCTCGGCGGCACGGGCATCACCTCGATCGCGTTCGATCAGTTCGGCGCGGCCACGACCTTGGTGACCTACAACGGGACCAACGGGCAACTGCGCGCCGCCGTCCTTGCCAACGGTTCGCTGGTCAACCTCAACCCCGCGCCGGTTGTGACATTGACCGGCCAGGGCGTCGTGACCGGCGGCTCCGGGATCGCGTTCATTGACGACCCAGACGTCCCCGAGCAGTTCCTGTACCTGACCGACGACGCCAACGACCGCATCATCCGCGTCAACTGGAACGGCACGGCCGGCGACCCGATCAACGGTTCGCCCACGGCCGGCAACGGCACGCAATTCCAAAGCCAGTGGCTGGGCAACCTGCCCGACCCGGACCACGTCAACAACCTGAACCCCTTCGCCGCCAACCGCGTGCCAAACCCACGGCGCGGGCAGAACATCGTTTCACTCGACTACAACGAAACCATCCGCAACCCGTTCACCGGGGAAACCGGCGCGTTGATCGCGACGGACTCGGGCACGGACGAACTGGTGATTCTCGACTCGCGCACACGCGCGCCGGCGGCCGACGTGTTCATCATCTACGTCACACAGTCCAGCCCGGACGCGTCGATTGCGATCGCCGAGGTGCCAACCGGCCCGGATATCGGTTTCGAAAGTGTTGTCAACGCGATCGCGCCGAACGGACGATTCGCGCAGACCGGCATGGACCCGTTCGGCGGGTCAGTCAACAACACGGCGACAATGAACGCGTTCGGCGTCACGCACGCGCAGACGGGCAACGCGATCTTCATCACCGCCGACGCCCAAACCGGTGAGGTCATTGTCGGCACGCGCACCTTCGACGGCGGCAACCCGAACGTCAACCTCAACCCCATCTTCTCCGGTAGCCTGACCGAGAACATCGGCACGCGTCCGATGGGTGTGGACGACACGCCCGACAACCCGGACAACCCGTTCGACCCCAACAACTTCACCAACATCTCGGCCGGCGTCTTCGTGAAAGAGACGCTGCTGGACTACCTCGAAGACCTCGACTTCACGCCGCTGGGCAGTCAGACACTCGGTGACAACCTCGACATCATCGGCGACCTGTCGATCTCGCGTACCGAAACCGCGCCGGGCACCGGCCCGCTCGCCGCCGTGGTCGATACCGACGGCGTCGACTCGCAAGGGATCAATTTTGTCGATATCGATGGCGACCTCGTGCAAGATCCCGGCGAGCCGGACCTGGGCGACGAGTTGTCGATTTTCATTCCCGAGGTCGATTTCTTCGGCTTCAATACGACGACGGCCCCCATCACCGACGCGGTGACCGGCGCGCCGCTTTCGGGCGTGCAAGGCCTCGACTTTGGTGATATCGACTTCGATGGCACGGAAGAATTGTTTGCCATCTTCGCGACCGACACGAAGCTGCCGACGATCGACGTCGGCGGCATCGCCATCGCGACCGGCGCGACGCTCGACCTGACGGTGACAGAGAACGGCACGATCTACACCGTTGAGCGTTCCGGTGGCAACACCGCGCGCCTACGCCGCATCAACCGCGACCCGGTGACCGGCAACATCCTGAGCACGACGGACCTCGGCCTGATCACCGACGGTAGCGGCAACCCGATTGTCGACGTGTTCTCCATCGACGCGTACGCGACAGGCCAAGGCGACGCGTTGGCGATCGCCGGCCGACGCGACCGCGACGGCGACAGCGTGCCCGAGGTTGAGCAGGAATTGTTCCTGGTCGAGCCGATCACCCGCGACCTCGATTTCGACACCACGGCCGACGAAGTGTTGGCCCGGCCGATCGGCATCATCGGCGCGTTCTTTGCGCCGCTGACGCAGCCCGTGCATTCGTTGGTCTTCCGCGGCGACGGTCAGGCCATCCACGTATTCGCCGACACGGACGGTGCGTTCGGCGGCGACCTGCTGCTCAATATCGATCCCGCGACCGCGCAGGTCTTTTTCTTCAACCCGGGCGGCCCGGTGACGGATGCCGACGGCGACCCGGTCCAGGTCCGTTCAGCCGACACGGGCCCGGGCGGCTCGATCCTCGGGTTCGACGCGGCGACCAACACACTGGCGAACATCGACGTGATCGCGCCGGGCAACTCGGTCAACGACCTGTTGGCCGTGCCCGCCAGTCAGATCGGCTTCACGAGCAACGGCCGCGACTTGTTCAGCGTCGACTCGGCCGGCGCGACCATCCTGCAGAACCTGACCGACGCGCCCGTGCTGGGCACGCTCGACATCGGCCAGAACATCTCGTCCGACCAGGACGTTTTCCGCGTGATTGCCGCGCCGGGCGACATCCTGACCGCCAGTGTTTCGGGCTTCACATTGGCCGACCCGTCCATCCGCCTGCTCGACGACCAAGGCAACGAGTTGGATGCCGAATTGGACTTCGACCAGGACCAGTTCGTCTCGATCACCTTCACCCAATTCCCGGCGTCGGGCGACTACTTCATCGTGGTCGACTCGTTCACCGGCGCCAACGGCAGCTACACGCTCAACCTCGATCTGACCACGGTCAACCTACAGACCAGCGGCAACGGCCCGATCTTCGGCGAGGCCGAGCCGAACGACGACGGCGACGGTGTCCTCACGGCGCAGGACCTGGCCTTCGCGGACGACTTCTCCGACAGTTGGTTCCAGGCCGCCCCGGGCGTGTTCCAAGCGGGCCTCTTCGCGGCGCTCGGTGGCGGCTCGAACACGTTGGGCCAATTCACCGAGATCGCGCCGATCGGCGCGTCGGGCGAACGTTTCAAGTCGATGGCCTTCCTGGGCACTGCAGGCAGCGCCGGCGTGCAGGGCTTGATCGTGTTGGACGAGAACAACCAGTTGTTCGAGGTCAATCCGACCAACGCGGCGCAGATCGGCGGGCGCGTGCCCGTGATCGACGCGAACACCGGCGAATTCCTCAACATCAACTCGCTCGACTACAACCGGGCCGGCTTCGCGTTCGCGCAGGACTTGGACAACGGCCGACTCGTCGACCTGGATATCGTGCTCAACGGCGGCGTGACGACTCAGCCGATCGTTGTCGACGGCTTGGTTGTCGCCGCGGGCGTGCCTGCCGGCGGCCTGACCGCCACGGTCAACGGCTCATTGAGCCCGACTGTCGGCGCGATCTCCTACGACTTCATCAATGACCGCTTCCTGGCGGCCGACAACGCGACGGGCTCCGAGTTCCGAAATGACAGCCCGTTGTTCGACTTCTCGCCGTTCCCCGAGGCGGTTGTGAACGCCCCGGAAGAGTCCGCGATCCTCATGGAAATCCGCGGCCTCGAAAGCGACTCGGCGGTCGGCCAAACGATCGGCAACATCCTGGTCGGCGGCACCGTGCTGGGCAAGGTCGATCTGTCCGGTTCGATCGAGCAGTTCTATGCCGGCTGGGTGATGACCGGCGACGCGACGGGCATGCTCGAGTCGGACATCGCGCTGTCCGGGGTGGGCGGCATTGACCTGTTCGGCAACGTCGTGGGCGTGCCAGACAACTTCAACGTCGCCGGCGACATGCGCAAGTTCGTGACGATTCAGTCGCTGGGCACGGACCGACTGGCCGTATGGAACCCGGCCAATCCGAACGACAACACCCGCCAAGTCGTTTCACCAAACTACCTGACCGGCTTCGACCTGGAAGTCGCAGGCCGTGTGGGCCAGATCATCACGCTCGGGTCGAGCGTCGGCTCGATCAGTATTCAAGACCAGAACAACATCACGGGCATCGAGCAGCTTTCGGCCGCGCAGACCGAACTCGAAGTGCGCGGCGGCGCATTCCAGGCCGGCGCGTTGGCTATCGCGCCGCTGTTCAACGACACCTTCGCAACCGCCCAGTACCTGCACTCGGATCGGTTCGGCATCAACGGCGGGGGCAACATCATCCAGGTCACGGGTTCGTTGTCGCAGAGCGACCCGCCGACACAGGACGGCATCGACTTCTTCGCCCTGCCGTTGCTGGCCGGTCAGGAAATCACGATCCAGGTCGTCACGCTGTTCGGCACGCCCGTGCAGGTCGGCGTGTTCGACCCGGACGGCCGAATCGTCGCGTCCGACTACTCGAACCTCGACGCCGGCGAGGTCGCCAACCAGCCGTTCCGCTTCAAGGCGGACAAGGCCGGCGCATACCGGTTGGCCGTCGCGTTCATCGGCGACACCGATTTCGACGAGAGCGACCCCACCGACACCGGCCTATCCAACTACGCGTTGACAATTATCGATCCGGGCGCGATTGCGTTGGGCGGCCTGGTTGCCAACGAGAACATCTTCAACAACACACCGATCCCCAGTATCCACGTCCAGCGCGGCGACATCGGCTCGATCGTCGCCGGCCGCGACGGCACCGGCATCCTCGTCTTCGAAGACGACGCGCTGAATTTCGGCAACGACATCGAAGCGTCCAGCGGCAACCTGCGTGAGATCGACGTGCAGCAGTCGGGCCACGGCGACGTGGGCCTGAACTTCGGCGGCGGCGGCACGCGCTTCCGCGCCGGCACGCAGCCATACGTCTTCGCGTCGGGCGACATCGGCCTGCTGCGTTCGCGCGGCACGCCGGGGACGCAGGACACCGGTATCCTGCGGTTCAATGGCGTCACGGCCGGCGGCAATGTCCAGCTCATCCAGGCTCTGACCGACTTGCACATGAACCTTGTGGCTGGCGGCGGACTCGGCGTTGTGCGGGCTGGCCTGTTCAACTCCGGCGACCTGTCGGTTTCCACGATCAACCTCAACGCCGACCTCGTCGGTGGCGACGGCACGATCGACTTGATCGACGTGGTGTTCGACTTGGGTGGCACGGTCAACGGTGGCCCGCAGATCACGACCGGCCCCGGCGGCAATGTTCGCTTCATGCGCGCCGGTGGCGAGATCTTCCAGGACTCGATCTTCGGCGGCGGCACGCCGACCGACACGACCTTCCTGCCGGGCACGGCCGCGAACCTGCGCGACGACGGCGGCGCGCAATTACGGATCGCGCCGGTCGACCCCGTTCCGAACCCGAACTTCGTCGAGGACCTGGAAGCGCTGAGCCCGTTCGACCCGCGACTCGACCCGGATTCACCGGACTTCAATCCGGACCTGACCGACGACCCGCGTCTGGCCTTCGTCGCCGGCCAGATCACGAGCCTGACGACGTACGGCATCCGCGGATCGGGCGGCGTCGTCGTGATGAGCATTGAGGCCGACCACTCGTTGGCGATCACCAGCAACTCGGCCGGCCTGAACCAGGGCGCCGAGATCAGCGAGATCCTGGTCAGCGCCGAGGGCGCCAGCCAGTTCCTCGACCCGGTCACCGGCGCGGTCGTCGCCGAGCCGGAAGACGACATGATGACGCCGTTGGACGAGTCCGACGACGTGCGCGAGTTGGTTCTGACGATCAGCGGTCCGAACCCGGTCGACGTGTTCAGCATCGAGGCCGCGGCGACGATCGCGCGCAACCGCACGGCGGGCACCTTGGCGCGGACGGAATCGACCGCGTCCGTCCCGACCGGCCCGGGCGCGAACGCGCCGACCGCCAACGTCGTGCGCGGCGGTTCGTTCGCGGTGATCAACAACACGTCCGGCCAGTCGGTCGGCGGCGGCTCGATCATCTCGATGGATGTCGGCGCGGTCGGCAGCCTGTTCGCATCGGGCATGATCGGCGACACGGAGAACCACACCGGCGCGGACGTGATCGGCCTGACCAACGCGCGTTTCCTTGGCCTGCCGTTCCCGTTCAACCAGGCCAGTCAGGCCATCATGGCCACGCAGATCGGCTCGGTCCGCGCGCACCGCGGCGTGGGCAACGTGGTCGTGAACAACACGGTGACCGACCAGGACGCGTTCATCGGCTTTGTTAACGCCAACGCCGACGGCATCGACTTCAACGGCGAGTTCGAGGGTATCAACGGCCCGATCTACGCCATGGGTATGGATACCTTGGGCGCACCGAACGACGCCGAATCGCTTGGCGTCATCGGCACGGTCCTGATCGGCGACGGCATCCTGCCCAGCGGCACGGGCGATGAAGCCTTGGCCGGTATCTTCGCTGATGAGCGCATCGGCCGGGTCACCGGCATCAACGCCGACATCCGCGGCGATATCGCGTCGTCCGGCTCGATCGGCCCGATCAATCTGACCAACGGCTCGATCATCAACGCCGACATCATGTCCGTTTCCGACCTGGCCGACTCGCGTGAGTTGTCGGGCGGCTTCATGTCGCTGGAAGACTTGAACGACGCCGACGAGATCGCGCAGGGCGACGACTTCATCAACCTGCCCGACAACGAAATCGGCAACATCACGGTCAGCGGCTCTGGCGGCATCATCGGCCTGCTGGTTGACGGCCAGGACATCGGCGCGATCCGGGTGAACCGCGGCTTTGGTCTGCTCAACGCGGCGATCTCACGTCAGGGCAACGACGTCGAGGGCGACACGATTGTCGACGGCTTCGGCATCCGCGACGTGACCTTCTCCGGCGGTGCTTCGCAGAAGAACATCATCGCCCGAGGCAAGGGTGACATCCTCGACCCGACCGAATACGACCCGGACGTTCGCTTCAGCGATTTGTTCGATGAGCAGGGCATTGCGCTGACCGACCTGACCGGTGGCTTCGACCCGTTCTTCGGCTACAAGCCGAACCGACTGATCGACTTGAACTCGTTCCTGGATTCGAGCCCGGACCCGGCCGGCCTGCACTCAGGCGTCATCGACAACGTGTTCGCGCAGGGCTCGCGCGACCTGAAGAACGTTTCGGCCTTCCGCATCGTCGCGACCAACGGCTTCTTCCCGACGTCGTTCGACTTCGCCAACACGATCGGCCGATTCACCGTTCTCGACCTGGTCGACTCGGTCCAGATCACGTCCGGTGCGATTCAGGCATTCAACGTCGGCACGAACCGCACGACCCCGCCGCCGAACGTCGTGGACTTCAACATGACGATCGCCGGCCCGATCAGCAGGGTCGACATCAAGGGCAGCCTGCTGGGCAACTCGTCGATCTTCGCGGCCGGCCCCAACGGCCAACTGAAGAACCTGTCCGTCGGCGGCGACGTCGAAGGCCTCATCCGGGCCAACGGCAACGCGGGCAACGTCAAGATCGGCGGCGACCTGCTGGGCGACCTGATTGTCGACGGCTCGAACGCACCGCGTAACGCGCTCAACTCGTTCATCCTCGGCGGCTCGCTGAGCAACGGCTCGTTCCAGGTCGAGGGCAACGTCGGCCGAATCGACGTGGCCGAAAGCCTCGGCAGCAACAACGAGCAACTGGTGGTCAACGGCGACGTGGGCACGTTCCGCGTCGGCTCCAGCCGAAGCCACGACGGCGCGATCGTCGGGTTGGACGGCGTGATCTTCGGCGACGTGCGCAGCCTCGACATTGTCGGTGCGCTGATCGGCGACCTGACAATTCAGGGCACGGTGAGCAACCTGTCGATCACGGCCGACGACGTGACCCGCGGCGGCGACATTGTCACCGGCGACATCAACGTGTTCGGCGACGCGAAGACGATCCGGCTGAAGGACGGCGACATCGCCGCCGGCGCGGTCGTGGCCGCGGCGCAGGGCATCGGCCGATTCGACATGCAGAACGGCGATATCGGCGTTGGCGCCGAAGTATCGACCGGCTTCGGCGACATCAAGAGCTTCACCGTCAAGAACGGTGACGTGTTCGGCAACGTGCTGGCCAACAACGGCAACATCGACTCGCTGACGATCCAGGGCAGCGACCTGGGCAACGGCGTGGACGCGGCGCTTGTTTCGACGCGCAACATCAAACGACTGCGCCTCGATGGCTCGCTTCGATCGGGCGCCATGATCGACGTCGAAGAAGAGATCGGCATGGTCGATATCAGGGGCGATGTCGAGGCCGGCAGCGTCATCGATGCGGCCGAAGCCGCCACGGTGAAGATCGGCCAAAGCATGCTCGGCGCGATCATGCTGGGCGCGGCGTTGCGCGGCACGAAGGTGTCGATCGGCGCTTCGCTGGGCAACGGGATCGACCCGGCCGCGCTGATGATCGACGGCGACGCGAGCATCGATGTCAAGGGCGGCATGGGCGCCGGCGCGACCGTGCTCATCGGCAACGACCTGGATCAGTTGAAGGTCGGCGGCGTGGCCTCGGGCGACGTGCTGGTCAATGGCTTCGGCGGCCGATTCGACTTCGGCTCGCTCGACTTCGCGGTCGTGACGACGGCGTTCGACCTGGATTCATTCTCGGCCGGCTCGGTCGACAACTCCCTGGTGCAGGTCGGTGCGCAGGCGGGCGCCGACGGCATCTTCGCGACGGATATCGGCCTGCGCGACTTCGGCGAGGGCAGCGCGCGTTCGACGCTCAAGCGGTTCACCGCCGCGTCGGTCAGCAGCTCGATCATCGCTTCGGCCGGCGACATCGACAACGCGACGGTCAACGCCGAGGTCTTCCGCTCGTCGATCTCGTCGGGCTTCAGTGTCGGCTCTTCCGCCATCGCGGGCCTGATCGCTGACCCGTCGCCGCTGGGCAGTCTGGCTGAGCAGAACGCCGCACGCAGCGCGGCCGACCGCAATCTGCTGCACGGCGACATCGGCACCGCGACCTTCAACGGCGCGGGCCTCATGGAAAGCTCCGTGACGGCCGGTGTTGATCCGGGCGACGACGGCATCTTCGGCAACGTGGTGCCCGACCCTGCTTTCAACGACCGTGTGATTTTCTTCAACCCGACCAGCGTCCTGCCGGACGGCGGCGGCCAGTCGGAGATCGGTCGCATCAACGGCTCGGCCGACAGCGACTCGTTCGTGCTGGTCGATACGGGCATTGGCTCGAACAATCTCGGCGGCGGCGCGGCGGTCAACACCGACGTCACCTACGACCTGGCCGACCTGACAACGAACAACCCGCTGCCGGCCGCAACAGGCTCGGCGACGGACGGCGTGGTCAGCCTGCCGGGCGGCGGGTTTGTCGAGATCAGCGGCGACGGCACGGTCACCGTGCACGACGACCCGGCGACGCCTGACCTGATCGACGCCATCGTGTTCACCGGTACCGACAGCCGAACGGACATCACCGTGGTCGTTGACGACCCGGACACCATGTCGATCGGCCGAGTGCTCGGCACGGACGACGCGGGCCTGCGTTCGTTCGAATCGAACGCGGACATGACCGGCGACGTGCTCGGCGGCACGGCGACGGCCGACGTGGACATCTTCATCGACGGCCCGGTGGGCGGCTCGAACACGTTCGAGATCCGCGACCTGGGTAATGAGGCGCGCGGCGTCATTGGCGGCGGCGTTTCCAACCTGAAGATACGCACGCAAGGCTCGGGCGTGTTGCGCGTGGCGGGCACCGTCAAGAAAACCGAGATCGTTAACGGCGACGCGGGCGGCCTGATCATCGAGCAGGGTTCGACCCCCCTGCCGAACGTCACGCTGGTCGGCTCGGACGCGACGGGCAACATCTGGGTGTTCGACGAAGCCAACCGTCAGATCGCGCGGGTCGACCCGGTCAGCGGCGCGATCCTCGACGGCCCGTTCGATTCGCAGACGGCCGGCTTCGGCGACCTGACCGACCTGAGCGCGCTGTCGTTCAACGGCATGGGTTCGGCGATCGGCCTGGCAACGATCAACAATCAAAGCCCGACACACTTCATCGGCACGCCTGCCAACCCGACGGACCCGATCGCGCTGCGCACACTCGCGGCCGGCCCGCTGGGTCAGGTCGTGGCGGTGCAGAGCACTGACCGCGACGGCGACACGGTGAACGACACCGACGTCCTGGTCGCCTTCGACCCCGACACGGGCGGCGCGTTCCCGCTGGGCACGCTCGTCGATATCTTCTCAAACCGCTTCAACGGCGACTTCCTGGCGTTGGCGTACGACGACTCGGGCAACCTGTACGGCCTGGTCAGTGATCGCGACGGCAACGGCGCCGCCAACACGACGGCCGACGGCGTGGCGATCGTTCAAATCGACGTGGCCAACCCGCAACTGGTCGGCACGGAGAATTTCCTGACCGTCAGCAGCCCGGTGAGCGTCGGCCTGCCCGGCCTGATCCTGACCGACCCGAATACGGCCGGCCCGACGACCGACGCGTTCACGGCGATGGCCGCGCAGAACGACCCGGCCGACCCCGACGCCGACCCGACCATCTTCGCCATTCAGCGCGACGTGCTCGCCGGCGTCGATACGCTGGTCACGATCGACCTGACCACGGGCGCGATCACCCCGCTCGGCGCGGTGCAGGTCGATACCGACGGTGACGGCGTCGGCGATGTCGATACGGCCGTGAACGGCATCGGCTTCGACGAAGAGGGCAACCTCCTGGCGTACAACGACAACGACGTGATGGCTGGGCTGATCCTGATCGACCCGGCCAACATCGACGTCAACGGCAACGTCGTGGCTTCGGAAGTCACGACGCCGGGCGCGCTGGATACATCGATCGACGCCTTCGCGGTCGGCCGAACGGGCGACAACTTTGCGACCTACGCGTACGACACCGACACGCTTGGCGGCGCGCTGTTCACGAACCCGAGCAACGAGACGCTCAACATCGGCGAGGCCGACCCGCGACCGATCATTCAGGTCAACGGCGACCTGGGCGGCGTCGTGCCGGCGACGGGCCTGGCCATCCGCCCGACGGGCAACGCCTTCATCACCGTCGATAACGGCGACGGCACGTTCAACCTGCAGTCGATCGACCGGTCGCTGCCGGGCGGCGGCATCGCCGCGGTGAACGACCTGGGCGTCATTCAGCAGTTCACCGGCGTGACGGTCGACAACATCCAGACGATGGAAGCCAGCCCGCTTTCCGGCGAGTTGTTCGTCATCGGTTCGGACGCGGGCTCGAACAGCCGAGAGTTGTACTCCGTCAGCGAGGTCGGCGCACTGGCCGCTTCACGCGGGCCGCTGCGTGACGGCAACGGCGACGTGACCGACCCGATCATCGGGCTGGGTATCGACCCGACGGACGGCTCGAATTACGCCATCCGCATCGTCGGCGGCACGAGCGTGCTCGTGCGTCTGGAGATCATCCTCGCGCTGAATGTCGTGAGCGTGCAGACGGTCGGCGAGGTGCAGGTCGGCACGGAATCGACCAGCATCGTCGCCGGCGACTTCACGTCGGACGGCCGATACATCGCGATCGAAGAGTCGGCGACCGGCCGACGCATGATCGAGGTCAACCTGACCGACCCGGAAAACTCGGTCCAACTGACGACGCCGGGCAGCGTCAACAGCAACCTGAGTACGATCGCGGTCGACCAGGACGACCGTATCCTCAGCCTGTTCACCGACGACCTGGGTTCGCCGACACAGCTTTGGATCAACGCGAAGGCCAACTTCGTGCCGACGCTGGGCGTGGTCAACACCGACGCGGCGTCGCCGCTGGCCGGCCAGTTCCGCCAACTGCGCGCGGTGGCCGACGACGCGACCGGTGCCGGCATCGACGGCGCGGTAAACGCGGCGGTCGATTTCGCCGACACCGGCGACATCTTCGTCGTGACGCTCGACGGCCGATTGCAGCAATACGACGGCGGCAACGGCGCGTTCGTGGCCGACATCGGCCCGCTGGTCGAGCCGGGCACGGGCAACGCCATCAACATCGAAACGATCACCTTCGACGCGACCGGCGCGTTGATCGGCAAGGACGCGGACCTGAACCGCCTGGTCACGATCGACAAGACCACCGGCGCGGTCAGCGGCCGAACACAGGCCGGCGCTGTTACGGGCGATGTCACCGGCCTGGCGTTCGACCCGACGGTCGGCGCGGTGCGCGGCGTGATCAACGCGATGGGCACGGTGGACGACGTGTTCGCCCTCTTCCGCGGGACGACGCAGGACGCGTTGCGGGGCATCGAGGCCGACGGCTTCGACGACCTGCGTGTCACGGGCGGCACGAATTACACCAGCCGAATCGCGGCGTCGCGCGACGGCTTCAAGAAGATCGAGATCGACGGCGACTACTCCGGCAGCATCACGACGCCGGCCGGCGTCGATAGCTTCACGCAGAACGACGGCACTTACAGCGGCCTGTTGCAGGCCAACGGCGAGATCAAGAAGGCCACGCTCGACGATGTGACGGTCCTGAACGGCGCGGTCATCCGCACCGACAGTGTGCTGGGTACGTTGAAGCAGTCCGGCGGTTCGTTCGCCGGCAGCGTGCTGGCCAACAGCGCGGGCACGATCGACCTGGGCGGCGGCGGCCTGCCGACGGCCACGATCGATGTCACCCGCGATGCGGGCACGGTCAAGCTCGGCTCGTCGTATTCCGGCACGGCGTCGTTCGGCTCGATCAGCCGATCGTTCGATATTCGTGGCACGCTCGGCGGCACGGGCATCGTCACGATCACAGGCGACAACAAGCGTCTTAGCACGGACGGTCTGGAAGGCGGGTCGCAGGTGTTCATCGGCGGCGATGGCGGTCAGCTCGACATCGCCGGCGTAGCACGCGGCCTGATTGCACTCGACGACGGCGCCAGCCGCCTTACCTTCAACGATACGAACAACCTCAGCCTGATCGCCGGCCTCGACAGCGGCAGCCTGACGGTCAAGGGCGACGCGGTCGCTTCTCTGTTCTCGTTTGGCACGCGTATCGGTGACGACGGCATCTACAACACGATGGACGACCGCATCACCGGCGGTTCACTGAAGTCGGCCACCTTCCAGGGCGACTACGCCGACTCGGCAACCGTGGCCGGTGTGCTGCCGACCCTGTTGGCCGGCCCGGGCAAGCCGACGAACACCCTGCTGTACGTCGGCAACCTCGCGTCCGCCGACATCGTCGAGCAAGACTCGGCAGAGGCCGGCGGCATCTTGTCCAGCCGGATCGAAAGCCTGACCATCCGCGGCTTCATCACCAGCAGCGATCCGCTGAACGGTGCCGAATCGGTGGCGGCCACGGCGAACGGCTTCGGCAAGCAGAACCTCGGCCCGTTCCCGGATCAGCTCATCCAGCGTTCCTACGGCGACCCGCTGGGCGCGCCGCAGATCGTCGAATTCCAGATCGTCGATGCCAGCGAGTTCGACATCATCTTCACCGAAGAGGTCAACTCCGCGTCGTTCATCCTCGCGCAGGACCGCAACGACGACGGCGACACAACCGACGTCGGCGATGTCCAGGGCACGATCGAGCTGCGTGACATCGACGGCGCGTTGATCGACGACGTGACGCTGCTCTACTCGACGACCATCAACTCCGAGGGCGACACCCTTGGCGTGCTTCGTGTTATCCAGCCGGGCGGCTTCCAGACCCCGAACGTCACGGTCACGATCTCCGGCGGTGGGCCGGAAATCGACCCGATCCTCGACGAAGAGGCCGTGTTCGACCGCTCCGGCGGCCGAAACGTTGTCCGCAACTTCAACCAGGACGACGACCCGTTCGCGTTGGAGATCCCGTTCGGCAACCCGGACGGCCCGGCTGTCGATACCCGCGACCCGGACGACCTGGCGGGCACGATCTTCGATGGCAACCGCGACGGCCTGGAAGGCCACGACGGCGTCACGCTGCTGCAGTTCTTCGACGCGGCCGACGACTTCATCGCGTCGATCGAAGACGAGGATCCGTTGCCGGTCATGGTCGATGGCGGCACGCTCACCCTCGCGGCGACGTTCGAGACGAACACGGACATCGACATCTACCGCATCGACAGCGCCATGGCGTACCAGTTCCTCAGCGTCGAGTACCTCGGCGACCCGCTGGTCAACATGGGCATCTTCATCCAGGACGACCAGGGCACGGTGCTCACCGACGACGACACGTTCGAGCTCATCACGCGATGGGAAACGAACCTCGTGGTCCCAGGTGACGACGGCAGCTACGGCGACGACGAAGACCTGTTCCAGGCCCACGAGTTGCGGCCGATCGAAGACCCGACCGACCCGGACGGCGACGGCCTGCGAGAGGACAACCTCAACTACTTCATCGGGCTGGTCAGCTTGGGCAACGTCGGCAACTACCAGCTCGATATCACGCTGGCATCGACGGACGACCTTTTGGACGGCATCACCGACGGTGTGGCCGACCTGGGTCAACCCGACGAGATCATTGCCTACATCAGCAACGTCCAGAACACGATCGACCCGGTCACCGGCCTGCCGACAGACCCGGCCGGCTCGAACAACAACTTCCTGGGCGCCAACGAGCCGAAGCAGTTGATCTATCTCAACTTCAACGGCGGCACGTCGCAGGTCGCGCTCCCGGGCGAAGTGTTCGAGCCGTTCGATTCGGCCGCGCTGAACCCGGCGCTGGACAACCTGGAGCAGGAGCTGATCTTCGGCAGCCAGGCGTTGGGTGTCGACGGCATCATCGACGTGATCGTCGAAACGCTCACGACGACGCCGGACACGCACCCGCTGGGCCAGTTGGACGTCACCGTCCTGTCGGGCGACTTCACGCCGTTCTTCACGGCCGGCGCGGAGGGCATCTTCCTGACGACGGTGGACCCGCGCATCACCGGCCTCGACATCGAGTCGGACTTCATCGAAGTGCTCATCGGCCAGAACCTGTCCGACCCGGGTTTGTTGGGCATCTCCGGCCAGATCGGCTACGCGGCCAACGACAAGGGCTCGGAAGTCGTGGTGTTCGTCAACAACCACGCCGGCTTGACGCTTGGCACCGGCACACTGGCGCAAGAGCTGACCGACCTGGCCGTCGCGATCGGCACGACCATCGCCCACGAGTTCGGTCACGCGATCGGCTGGAACCACACCGAGTTGTTCTCGCAATTCGACGACCCGAACAACGACACGTTCCTGCTCGATTCGTTCAACGGGTTCGACCAGAGCCTGATGGCGGCCGGCGGCGACCCGCTGGAAGACCTGCTGGCGTTGCACTTCCTGAGCACGGCCCCGCTGAGTACGTTCGAGTTTGGCCAGATCGGCACGTTCATCGACCCGACCGCCAGCCAGGCGTACATCGATCAGAACACCGACATCCTCTGGTGGCTGTCGTAAGACGCCCCGGCCGACAGGTCGTTGCAAACAACCCTTACCCCAACCAGCCCCCGCTTACGCGGGGGCTTTTCTTGCGCCGCACACGACCGTCCGCAACCGCCCTACCATCTGCGACGCACGGGCGAGACCGACCGATGACGATCTACGAAACAACCAACCACACGACGATCCGCATGTGGTGCGAAGCCAACGGCTATTGGCCGGCGTGCGTGCCCGGCTCGCCCGAGCGCATCAAGCTCGGCGGCGACCCGTTCGCGCCCGAGCCTGAGAAACTCGAACTGCTCGACTGGGAAGACTGGTTCGCGCAATTCGATCGCCGTCAGCTCAAATTCGTCTACGACCCGAGCAAGACGTGGATCGACCTGCAGAGCCGGAACGTTCGGCCGGACTGAGTCGTACCTAGGCCGACGCTTCGGCCGCGTCCTGATCGTCCGCCTTCCCGCCGAACCAACGCTTGACGAAATCGACCACCGATCGGCCACCGGCCGCGGCGGTCGCGCCTGCGGCGGCGGCGGCCCGGCTGCCCACACCGCCGGCGCGTTTGACCATCTCACTGACCACGCCAAAGGCTTCCTGGCCGACCAGTTTCATAACGGCCTGGATCGCTTGCAGTTGGGTCTTCTCCGTCCACGCCTCGAAGCTGCGGCAACGTCGCTTGGCCAGGTAGCCGACCTTCAGCGTCACGAGTCCGTTGATGGATCCATCCAGCAGCGGCCCGGCCACGCGCCCCCAAGCGCCGACGGTGCGCGCCGCATAAGTACCGACGTGGTCTGTCATGCTCTGCGCCTTGAGGCCAACCAACGCCGCGAACAACACGTCGCGCATGATGCACAACGTCCCACGCAGGTGCGGTCGGCCGTAATAGAACCGCGCGACCTGGCTGATCATGTTCGCGTTCCGCCAAAGCACGATCAGCGCGTCGATCGCGCCGCTCAGTACGACAGTCGTCGTCAGGCCAACCGTCACGGCCTCGCTGCGGATGTAGCGGTCGACCTTGTCGTCCAACGCCTTGAGCAGCGTGTCGACACGTTGGCGTTCAAACGTTTTCAGTTCGTCCGCCAAATCGGTGACCTGCTCGTCGCCTGCCCGTTGAACGCGATGCCACAGGGCGGTCGCGTCTTTCTCCGCCGACTCGATCTCATCGACGCGGTCCTGCAGCTCGTCGTTGCGCTTGAGCGAGCGGAGATACCGCACGACGTAGTGCGCCCGCTCAGCCAACGCGGCCGAGGTCAGGTCTTTCTCCGAGAGGTGGACGTCCGGCGGCCTGACGACGGTGGGCAGTTTGCAGAACCGGTAGATCGGCAGTCCCACCAGCAGCCCAAGCAGCGCGGCGACGACGACCAAATACATCACGCCGAGCGACCAGTGGACGTTCGCAAACAGGTCGTAGTATCGGACGATCTCCAGGACCAGAACGGCCAAGACGACCGCCGAGCCCGCGATCGACGCGAAGCGCAATAGCCGCCACGCGCGTTTGATCTGACGGACCAATTCCCAGCCACCGGGCTGATCCGTCCCCTCGGCTCCGCTGCGCGTGGGAACATCCACCGTCTGGACGAACGTTTCTTGTGTTTCCATGATGATTCCTCGAATCCGACCCGCGAATCGGACCTGAATGAATGCAAACGAGTCCGCCGCCGGTTATCGCAACCGATCCAGCGGGCGAACGCTGAATCTTTGAGCGGATCAAACCCGGTCTCGACACGGACCGATCACAATAGTCGCGGCCCGCCACACGTTGTTGCAATGCCGCGACCCTTCATGACCACCTGGATTCGGCGTGCCCGCACGATCGCCCCTACGCTTGACCGGCCGAACCCCCCGTCACGCGGCCCCGTATGGATGGTCTTTCCGCGTGGGAGAAAGCGAGCCATGATCTTCGGTTTCCGCATCCGCCGACCCCGACGCAAGCCGCGTCCCCGCCGGCGCGAGGTCCGTCGCCCGCTGCTCGAATCGCTTGAGCCGCGTGTGCTGCTGTCGGCCTCCGTCGTCGATGGCGTGCTCGAAATCACCGGCTCCGACGCGGACGATGTCATCGCAATCGGGGCCGACGCGGATACCGGAGAGATCCTGCTCAACGGCGTGCCCGACGTCGAAGACGGAACGCCCTTTGGAGGCGTCAATTCGATCGTCGTCAACGCCGGTAACGGATTCGACAGCGTCAGCATCGCCGACCTGACCGATACCGGGTCGCCCGACGTGACCGTCAACGGCGAGGCCGGCGGCGACATCGTCGTCGTCAACGAGGGCGGCTCGCTCGGCAACGGCACCTTCAACGGCGGCGACGGGTTCGACGTGTTGGACCTGTCCTTGTTCACGACTCCCGTCGAAGCGGCAGGGGTCAACGGCGACGGCACGGCCAGCAACACGGGCGGAGTGACCAGCATCGAGCGCGTGCTCGGCGGGTCGGGCGGCAATCTCATTCAGATCGGCGATGTGTACGACTTCTCCGGCAGCACCGAGTCGGTGCACGCCAACTTCCGCGCGCGGACGCTGCGGGTCGGCACGGTCGCGTCGCAGTTGCCCGCCGAGGTCAACAACATCTTCGGCAGCCCGCAGAACGACACGCTCATCGGCGACGAGTTCAATAACTTCCTGAACGGCCTTGGCGGCAACGACATCATCCAAGGCAATGGCGGCAATGACACGTTGATCGGCGACGACGGCAACGACCGGATCGTGGCCGGCGCGGGCTTCTCGCAACTCGACGGCGGCGACGGCAACGACATGCTGCAGAGCACGACCGGCATCGACCAGCAGTTCGGCGGCCCGGGCAACGACCGGCACATCGTCGCGCGATCCAGCGGCAACTTTATTGACGCAGGACCTGGCGACGACACGATCCAGGGCAACAACTTCTTCAGCCAGGACACCTACCAGGGTGGCGACGGCGACGACAATATCAACGGGGGCAACGGCAACAACTTTCTCGACGGCGGCGCGGGCAACGACACGCTGCGCGCCGGACTTGGCAACGACACGCTCGCCGGCGGGCCGGACGACGACCTACTGATCGGCGCCCGTGACAACGACTTCATGGACGGCGGGTCCGGCAACGACGTGATCCGCGCCGGCGGCGCGCGACGTCAGTCCGACAGCCTCATCGGCGGCCCGGGCAACGACCTGTTGACCGCGGCGGGGGGCAGCGACTTCCTCGACGGCGGCGACGGCGACGACACGGTCCGCTCCGGCGGCGGCAACGACGTGGTCGCCGCGTCGTTCGGCAACGACATCCTCGACGGCGGCGGCGGCCGGGGCGACACGCTCACTTTCGAAAACCTGACCGGCGGCGAAGGCGTCACGATCGACCTGCAACGGCGGACGGCGACCAACAGCAACCTCGACGCGACGATCCGCTCGTTCGAGACGGTGATCGGGTCGCCGTTCGACGACGACATCACCGGCTCGGCCGGCCGCGACAACATCCAGGGCGGCGCGGGCAACGACCGGATCGACGGCCGCGGCGGCACGGACGCGCTGCGCGGCGACGACGGCACCGATACGCTCATCGGCGGCGCGGGTAACGACATCCTGACCGACGGCGGCGAGAACGACACGCTCAGCGGCGAGCAGGGCAACGACCGCCTGACGTGGACCGGCACGTCCGACGGCCTGCTCGACGGCGGCGGCGGCAACGACGACATCCGCATCACGACCGGTGGCGACGACGAGTTCTTGGAGATACGAGCCGTCGACGGCCGGGCGCACCTGTCGCGCATCGACGCCAACTTCTTCACGATTCAGATCGCCGACGCGGAAGACATCGAGATCGACGCGGCCAACGGCCAGGACACGGTGCGCATTTTCGACCTGGACGCCCTGCCGCAGCGCCGACTCAAACTGACCATCGACGGCGGGAACAACCAGGACTTTCTCGACGCCTCGGCCGTGACGACGCACGGCGTGACGCTCGACGGCAGCGGCAGCGACGACACGCTCGTGGGTGGCGGCGGCAACGACGTACTGATGGGCGGCAGCGGCGACGACCTGTTCTTCGGCGGCGGCGGACGGAACCGGATCGAGGGCGGCGCGGGCAACAACACCGTCGACTACTCCAACCCGGCGAACGTCGACGGCGTGCGCGGCAGCATCGGCCTGCGTGGGTCGATCCGCAATCTGACGACCAAAGCGATCGACCAACTACGCGACATCTTCACGTTCATCGGGTCGATCGGCCCCGACAACGTTCGCGGCTCACGGGCCAGCGAGACCTTCGTCGGCGGCCCCGGCAACGACACGCTGAACGGTTCGAGCGGCGACGATGTGCTTTTCGGTGACGACGGCGACGATCAACTCATCGGCGGGCCGGGCTTCGACCAATTGATCGGTGGCAGCGGTTTCGACGACCTGCGCGACGACCGGAACGACGTGTTCGTCGACCCGGGGCCGGAGCCTTGATCGCGTCGTTACAAGTCTGGTGCTGCGTATGGGTGGCTGTGAATAAGCGAAGCGTTTCACGGAGTGGACGTCCGATTCTGTGAAACGCTTCGCTTATTCACAGGCACGCCGCACGTCGTCCTCACCGCGACGCCGAACCTTTGATTGACAATGCACGACGGAGGCGCGTCGCAAGCGACGCGGCTAAATGAGCAAGCGCTACACCGTTTCGTCGGCGAGTTTGACCGCGCAGACCTTGCGGATGCCGGCGACGGCGCGCAGTTTGTCGAACAGATCGCCCGGCGCTTCGGCGTCGATCTTGAGCAGCATGAGGGCGGTCTCGCGGCGTCGGCTGATCGCCATGTCGGCGATGTTGACCTGCGCCTCGCCGAACGTATTGCCCGCCGCGCCGATCATGCCCGGGCGGTCGTCGTTCTGAATGAGCACCATGTGGCCGGCCGGGATCATGTCCATCGAGTAGCCGTTGATCTCGATGACCCGCGGCCGCAGGTCGTCGTAGATTCGGCCGACGATCCGCCGTGTGCGGTCGCCCGGCTGTGTCTGGTCGTCCACGGCGTCGGGCGGGCCCTGCACCTCGATGATGAGCTGCGTGCCGGCCTTGTCGTCGTCGTCGATGGCGGTTCGCGAGCGGATGCCGCGCGAGTCGGCCACGTTCTTGACGTTGATGATGTTCACCGGGTCGGACAGGTGGTCGTTCAGCAACGACACGAGCGCAGTGCGCTCGATCGTGCCGGCCGCGCTGGCCAGTTCGTCGCCGCGCACGTCGATCGTGACGCACTCGATGCCGCGCGTGATCATCGGGCTGATCAGTTGGGCCATGCGATGGGCCAGGTCGTTGTATGACGCCTGGATCGGCGACAGGTCGACACGCAGGTTGCCCGCGTTCACCGCGCCGGTGATGCCCTCGCCGCGCAGGTATTGAAAGACCTGCTCGGCAGCGCTGACACTGACGGCCTGCTGCGCTTCGACCGTGCTGGCGCCCAGGTGCGGCGTCGTCAGCACGCGCGGGTGGTTGCGCAGCTTGCTGTCTTCCGGCGGCGGCTCGGTCGGGTACACGTCGATCCCCGCCCCGCCGCACTGACCCGACTCGATCGCTTCCAACAGGTCATCTTCATCGATCACCCCGCCACGCGCCGCGTTGACGACCATGACACCCTTGCGGCACTTTGCGAACGTTCGCGCGTTGAGCATGCCGCGCGTCTGATCATTCATCGGCACATGGAATGTCAAGATGTCGGCGTGCGGGAGGATGTCCTCGAATTCAGGGTACATCTTGACCCGGCCGTCGAACATCGTGTCGGCATTGATAAACGGGTCGTAGGCGACGACGTTCATATCGAACGCCAACGCGCGCTCGGCGACGCACTGACCGATTCTGCCGAACCCGACGACGCCCAACGTCTTACCGCAAAGCTGCCGCCCAGTGAACGTCGAACGGTCCCATCGACCCTCCGCCATCGCGCGATAGGCGGGTCCTAGGTTGCGCGCCAGGCCGATCATCAGCGCGAACGCGTGCTCAGCCGTCGAAATTGTGTTAGCAGCAGCCGTGTTCATCACGAGTATGCCCTTGGCCGTGGCCGCGTCGAGGTCGATATTGTCGACACCGACGCCCGCGCGGGCGATGACCTTCAATCGTCCCGGGTTCTCGAGCACCTTGGCGGTGACCTGCACGCCGCTGCGCACGATCATGCCGTCGTGTTCGCCAACGATCTGGGCCAATTCGTCTTCACTGAGGCCGGGCTTGTTGACAAGCGTCGCGTCGTCTTGCGACGCGATGAAGTCGAGGCCCTCTTGGGCGAGTTTGTCGGCGGCGAGGATGGAAAACATGCGGGTCGCGGGGTTGGTCGGTTCAGCGGTCAGCGCTGTCATGGCAAGGCTCGGATTAACGTAAGGAAGCGAAGGCGATTCGGGCGGCGTCAATGGTGGCGTCGATACACGACGAGTCGTGTGCGGCCGAGACGAACCACGTCTCGTACTGGCTCGGCGGCAGGACGACGCCCGCGTCGAGCATCGACCTGAAGAACGACGCGAACAGTTCGGTGTCGCATTGCGTCGCCTGTGCGTAGTTGGTCACCGGCGAGTCGGTAAAGAACGGACAAACCATCGAGCCGACGCGCGAGACCTGCAACGCGACGCCCGCGTCGGCCGCGGCCTGTGACAGGCCGTCCGCCAGTTGGGCGGAGGACGCTTCAAGTCGGCCGTACACGTCGCCGTCGCGCAGCGCTGTCAGCGTCGCGATGCCCGCGGCCATGGCCAACGGATTGCCGCTGAGCGTGCCGGCCTGGTACACCGGGCCGTCCGGTGCGACCTGACGCATCAGGTCTTCCCGACCGCCATACGCGGCGCACGGCAGCCCGCCGCCGACGACCTTGCCGAGGCAGGTCAGATCGGGTGTGACGTTGTAGAGCGCCTGCGCACAGCCAAACGCGACGCGGAAACCGGTCATGACCTCGTCAAAGATCAGCAGCGCGCCGTGTTCGTCACACAGGTCGCGCAGCCCTTGCAGGTAGCCTTCAGCCGGCGGGACACAGCCCATGTTGCCGGCGATCGGCTCGATGATGATCGCGGCGATCTGTTGAGCGTGTTGCGCAAACGCGTCACGCATCGCGTTCAGGTCGTTGAATGGGACGAGTAACGTGCTGTCTGTGATCGAGGCGGGCACACCGGGCGAGCTTGGCGTGCCCAGCGTCGTCGCGCCGCTGCCGGCCTGCACGAGCAGGCCGTCGTTGTGGCCGTGATAACAACCCGTGCACTTGACGATCGCCGAACGACCCGTCGCCGCGCGGGCCAGGCGGATCGCGCTCATCGTCGCCTCGGTCCCGCTGTTGACGAAGCGGACAACCTCGACGGACGGCACGGCCTCGACGACCAGTTCGGCAAGTTGCGTTTCGCGCTCGCTGGGCATGCCAAAGCTGGTCCCCCCGCGCGCGGCTTCGATGACGGCGTCGATCACGGGCGGATAAGCGTGGCCCAAAATCAGCGGGCCATACGACGCGACGTAGTCGATGTACGTGTTCCCATCGATATCCGTCACGCGTGGGCCCGTGCCTGACGCGATGTGGATCGGGTCGCGGCCGACCGACTTATAAGCCCGGACGGGCGAGTTGACGCCGCCGACAAGCGTTCGCCGAGCGCGTTCAAACGCGGCTTGCGACTGGGCGTATCGGGCGGTGCTGATCGGGGCGACCTCGGTCATGGCCGTAACTGTAGCGACACGCGACCGATCGGCCATGCGGGGCGGACTACCTCGCCTACCCGCCGGACTTCAGGAATTCAGCCAACCGTTTGCCCATCGAAGCGTGTGCTGTCGACACGGCGTAGTGCTGGCCGTGCAGCATGAGTGTCGGCGTTCCGCCACGGGCCAGGGCTTCGAGCAGTTTCGGCGTCGCCTTGTATCGCAGGCGAACCGTCGGCCCCGAGGCGATGCCGACGACCTCTTCCTTCTCTTCGACGGAGATCTCGAACATCCCGCCCGGCCCGACGAGCACCATGTCGGTCTGCGGGCTGGGGTCGTCGTTCTGCCAGGTCGTACCGACGGCAAAGATTTCGATCATGACGGTGGCGTCGTCGGCGCTGGCCGGCGCGTCCTTGCCGTCGTAGCTGGCTGACAGACCGAACAACAATTGGCCCGGTTCGTCGCCCTGCGTTTTGCTCAGCGCGGCCGGCGGCCTCGATGTGATTGTCGTCACCTCGTCGAACTGGTCAAACGAAGTCGAGAAACCGGGCACACGGGTCTGCTTCTCGGCGCGGCCTTGCGGGACCTTGCCTTCGATCAGGCTTGACGTGATCGACGGGCCAAGCGGTTGGTCGCCGTCGCCACCGACACGGACCTCGGCGTTGGGGTTGTCGTCAACGTTCGCGGGCTGACTCGGCGGAATGGGCGGCTTGCTGGCGGCTTGACGTTTGTCGTCTCCGCCGGTGTTGTTTTTGTTCGTGTTGGCTGCGGGCTGCTTGTCGTTGTAATAAACGAGTGCGCTGATGAGGATGCTCAGGAACACGACGCACAGCACGCCGATGCCGATGAAAACACCGAGCGAGTTGTTGCGACGCTTGGGTGCGAAGCGAGAAGGCGTAGTTGTGGTCGGTCGCGCAACGGGCTGTACGGGCGCGGCCTGTTGAGCTGGCATCGGAACGGGGACAACCGATTCGCAAAGCGGACACTGAACCTGCCGACCCGCGAAGTTGGGTGGCGCGGCGATGGTCTTGCGGCATTGGGGGCAGGGGAAGCGGAGCATGGTTGACTTAACTCTAGGCGTCGCCCGAAGTGCTTGAGGTAGGGTGGGCCAAGGCTTTGCGCGGCCCACCTTCCGGTATACGAATGACGACTTGGCACCAACGTTGCATTCAAACGCCAAGTGGTGGGCCGCGCCGAGCCTTGGCCCACCCTACGTCGGCATTGTCGGCCGCCTTACCACTCACCCTCGCGGCCGAAACGTTGCTTGGCCGCCTCGGTGAAGGCCGTACCCGCTTCATCGAGCTGGGCGAGCAGCGCGTCGGTGGTCAAACCGGCCGCGTTGCGCGCCGCCGCGATCACCGTGTTGCACTCGTTGTCGTCCATGAACTTGGCCGCGTCGAGCAGGCCGGCCTCGTCCTCGCGCGGCACGGCCAGGAATCCGTGCTTGTCGGCGTGGATGAGTTGCCCCGGCTCGACGACGCGGCCGAACACCTCGACCGGCTCGCCCCACCGCACCGGCGTGACGTGCGCGTGGCCGACACACAGGCGACGCGCGATCGCTTTGAAGCCGGCGTTGGTCATCTCGTCCAGGTCCCGTACCGCGCCGTCCGTGATCGTACCGACGCAGCCGAGCGCCCGGTGTGTGTTCGCGTTGACCTCTCCCCAGAACGACCCGCAGGTGTCCGGCTTGTCCAGGTCCTGCACGACGACGATCTTTGGCAAGCCCGGCTCAGCGTGTGCAGCATACTTGCGCCAGTCGCTCCAGGCATGAGCGACCTTCTTGTGCGAGGCGTTGCTCGGTTCGACGACGAGCGTCACCGCGTAGCCGACCATCGGCCCCATTTGCGGCATGAAATCCCGCGACTCCTGCGGGTTGATGCCGACACGCGCGGGGTCGTGCTGTGTGATCTGTTCCCAGCCGTTGTAGATCGTCGGCGTGTTCCAACCCTTCAGCTTCAGCAGTTCAGCGTGCGACAGTCGTTCCGCGGCATCTTGACTCATAGGACGATCCGTTCAGCGAGGTGGGTCGAGTGACGGTATCGTATCGTCGCCCCCGGAATGACGCCCCCGGAAGCATGCCGCCGGAACGACGACCAGCGGCCACGCGGATCAATGTTTATCGCACTTCATCATCGAGATCGATGACTCCCACCGATTCCAACACCCCACCGATCCGCGCCGCACGAACGCCCGGCCTCGTGGCGGGCTTCATGCTGCCACTGCCCGCGACGGGTTTCCTGCTGGCGCACCGGGGCATCAAGCGTTGGGCGGTCATGCCGCTGCTCGCCAACTTCATCGTCTACGGACTGGTCATCGCGCTGGCCATTTACCTGCTCACCGTCTGGGAACCGACATTCGACTTCAACTCCGACAGCGCGTTCGCCGTCTGGCTCGGGAACGTGCTGACCAAGTCGTTCGACGCGCTCAAGTGGGTCGTGTTCGTGCCGGCGGTGCTGGTGATCAGCTACTTCACCTTCACAACCGTCGGTATGGTCATCGCCACGCCGTTCAACGACGTGCTCTCGCACCGCACGGAGTTCCGACTCACGAACCCGGCAGCGCCCAGTCCGACGTCGATCGGCTACGAATTCTCGACGATGCTGTGGAGCATCCGCGACGCGATCGGCATCCTGATCCGACAGGTCTTCTGGACCGTGCTCGCCCTGCCGTTTCTGCTCGTCCCCGTGGTCGGCTTCGTGCCGCTGTTTCTCGTGACGGCGTGGTTCGGCGGCGTCGGTTTCCTCGACACGGCCATGAGCCGAAACGACCTGCGCAACCACCACAAGAAGGTCGTGCTCAGGTCACGCCGGTGGCAGATCCTCGGCCTGGGCGTCGCGATGGAATTGCTTTTCATGATCCCGTTCGTCGGCCTGCTCGTGCTGCCGATCGGGGTCATCGCGGGAACGATGATCTACTGCCAATACGACTGGAACAGGCTGCTGCGCGACGCGGGTTTGGAAGCGCCGAAAGGATTCGTCGCGCCGGTTGTACCGGCCAAGTAGGTTGATCAGCCAACGTCAATGACTGTCGCCCTTTTCTTCGCCGTGACCGTGATCGTTGTCGTGACCGTGGTCGTCGTGATGCGCCTCACGCGCGTCGTCGGCGCTGGCCTGAACGCCCGGGTCTTCTTCGCCGAGTGCGCGTAAGAACACACCCACGACAACCGCCGACGCGACCAGTGCGACGCCGATCCAAAGCACCATGCCCATGAACGACGCGTCTTCCCGCTCGGGCACGAGGTGGTCGGCCGAGCCGTGGCCTTTGGCGTCGCCCTCCTTGGCCGACGTCTCGCCGCCTTCAGCCGGCGTGGGGTGATCGCCGTGCGCATAGCCCGGCTCGGGGTTGAACCACGTCGGGCCCTCGGCGGCGGCGTACCAGCCGAGGCAGAGGCCCAGGATCACGGCGATCAGACGGCGGGTGAAACGTTTCATCTCGACGCTCACGGAGTGTTGGACCGGCCACTATAGCGTGCGAATCACGCAACGTGTCGCAGGCCGCGGCGCGGCGGGTCTTACCGCCGACGCCGCTTGCCGCCGCTCCGCTTCTTGCCGCCGCCGCCCGCCGCGGCCGCGGCGGCCCGGCGTTGCTTGCGCGAAGCGAAACGGTCCACATCGACACCCCCGCCGCCGGCACGGTCGGCCGCGTCGATGTCGGCCTGCTGCTCGGCCGTGCCGCGCGCACTCTGCTTCGCCGCCGATTTCACCAGACTGCCCGCTTCGTCGTGCTGGGCCTCGGTCTCGTTGTACACGTTGCGCACCTCGACGTCGGCTGTGAGTTGGGCGCGGAAGATCAAGCCCGTCACCTTGTCGCGCACGACGCGCTGCATCTCGGTGAACAGCCGACCGCCCTCGCGCTTGTACTCGATCCGCGGGTCCTTTTCGGCGTAGCTGCGCAGGTTGACCGAGTCTTTCAACTGGTCCATCGCGTACAGGTGGTCCTTCCACGCCTGGTCGAGGATCTGCAACAGGACAAACCGTTCGAGTTGCGTCAGCTCACGTCGCAGGAACTGTCGGCCGGCGTCGAGCAACGCGTCGCGATGCGATGCCTTGTCGGCCAACGCGTCGTCATCCAAACCGGCGGCGAAGCGCTCGTTGGCCCACTGCGTCAACGCTTCCACGTCCTGCGTCTGGGCGAGCTTCGCGTCGACCAGTGTGTCCAGCTTGTCGCTCTCGACCCAGGATTCGCTGGCGGCGACCAGCTTCTCGCGCAGCTCGCTCGGCTCCATCGTGCCGACGGTTTCGGCGTCCCAATCCAGGTCGTAGTGACGGTTCGCCCAGCCGGCCAACTGCTCGGCCACATGTTGCATCGCCTCCGGCTGCGCGGCGACCGTCTTGAACGCCGTGTCGAGGATGAAGTCGACCGGGTACTCGATCTCGCGGCGGTGATAGGCTTCTCGCGCGCGTTCGAGAATGTGGTCGTACGCACGCTCACCGCTCATGCCGTCCAACTCGTCGGCCGTTATCTTTAGGTCGAACTGGTTGGTGGCCCAGTCGGCCAACTGCGCCTCCGCGTACTGCGTGTCGAGGAACTTGGCGACCTCGGACAGGTCGGACTTATCGATCTGCGCATGCGCCGCCTCGGTCAGCTTCTGGCGGATCTCTTCGACGTTCATGCGCCGGATCTGATTCTGTTTCAGGTCGACGCTGTACCGGCTCATCGCCCACTGACTCAGCGAACGCGTGTCCCACTCCTCCGGCGGCATGTCGTCCGACGCGTACTCGCCGATGGAGACCTCGATGTTCGACGCCGCGTCGGCGCGGGCCTCGCTCAGGATCGTCGATTGCAGACTGTTCATGTCGTCAGCCCGCAGCTTGGCCGGGTCGACGCTCACGTCGAGCGAGACGCGGCACCACTCGGCGATCTGCGTCGGCACGTAGTCCTTGGCCAGGTACAGGTCGACGGCGTCGCCCACCGCCGCCTCGATGTAGTCGAAGATGATGCGGTCGATGTTGCGGCCTTCGAGCACCTCCTGCCGCACCGTATAAAAGCCCTTGCGCTGGTGCTCCATCGCCTCGTCGTATTCGAGCAGGCTCTTGCGGATCTCGTAGTTCCGTTCTTCGACCTTGCGCTGGGCGCGCTCGATGCTCTTGGTCACCATGCCGTGCTCGATCGGCGCGCCGTCTTTCATGCCCAGCTTGCCGAGCATGTTCATCACCGTCTTGTTCGCGAAGATCTTCATCAGGTCGTCTTCGAGGCTGATGAAGAACCGGCTAGAACCCTTGTCGCCCTGTCGGCCGGCCCGCCCGCGGAGCTGGTTGTCGATGCGGCGGGCTTCGTGACGCTCGGTGCCGACGATGTGCAGGCCACCCATGTCTTCGATATGCGTCCAGATCTGAAGCCGGTGAAGGAAGAAGTCGGGCACGTTGTCCAGCGTTGACTCACACTGCTCTTCCGACCACGTCTGCGCCTTCTCCGGCTTGACCCACGCTTCGTGGATGCACCAGTGCCGCATCATGCGCAGGCGGGCCTCGTCGCCGGTCATGTCGTCCAGGTCGTTCTTGTTGAGGCCGAACTCGCGCCCGGCCAGGTGCTTGTACGCCAGCGTGACCAGCTCGACGTCGTCCATGGTCGCCTTGGCCTGCTTCGGCAGCAGGTTGCGCGTCTGCCAGTGACGCACCAACTCCGCCCGGTCGATCGTGGCGAGCTTGATGTCCGTGCCACGGCCGGCCATATTCGTCGCGATCACCACCGCGCCCAACTCGCCCGCGTGCGTGACGATGTCGGCCTCGCGCTCGTGCTGCTTCGCGTTGAGCACCTCATGCTTAATGCCATGCCGCTTGGTCAGCTTCTCGGAGACCATCTCCGACGTCTCGACGCTGGTCGTGCCGACCAGCACCGGTCGGCCGACGTCGTGCATCCGCTTGATCTCGTCGAGGATCGCGCCCCACTTGTCCTTCTCGCCCAGGAAGATCAGGTCGTTGTGGTCCTTGCGCACGACGGGCACGTTGGTCGGGATGCTCACGACGTCGAGCTTGTAGATCTCGTTGAACTCGGTCGCCTCGGTCAAGGCCGTGCCGGTCATGCCGGCCAACCGCTGATAGAGCTTGAAGAAGTTCTGGATCGTGACGGTGGCCAACGTCTGCGTCTCTTCCTTGATCTTGACGCGTTCCTTCGCTTCAACCGCCTGGTGCAGGCCGTCCGACCACTGTCGGCCGATCATCTTTCGGCCGGTGTTCTCATCGACGATGATCACCTCGTCGCCCTCGACCACGTACTCCTTGTCCCGTTTGTAAACGGCGTGGGCGCGCAGGGCGTTTTCGAGCAGGTGCGGCATGTCGATGTTGTTGCCGTGATAGAACGATCCGAGGCCGGCCTTCTTTTGAGCCTCGGCGACGCCCTCGTGCGTCAGGTGCGCGGCCTTACGCTCGCGTTCGACCTCGAAGTACTGCGTGTACTCATCGCGCTCGGCTTCCAGCCGCGGCAGGTCGATTTCCTTGAGTCGTTTCAACTCGTCGCGCATCGATGTAATCTGCGCCTTGTCCGACGTGTTGCGGATGTCGCCTTCCAGCCCCTTGGCGCGCATCTGCGCTTGTTGGAACCGCTGGTCCGCCGCGTCCCAGTCGCGCTGCATCTGCATGAGGTGACGGGCGACGTTGTCGGCCACCTCGTATCGCGGCGCGTCGTCGTGCGCCTGTCCGGAAATGATCAGCGGCGTGCGTGCCTCGTCAATCAGGATTGAGTCGACCTCGTCGATGATGCAGAAGTCCCGCTTCCGCTGGACCTGCTCCTCGACGCTCAACTTCATATTGTCGCGCAGGTAGTCGAAGCCGAATTCGCTGTTCGTGCCGTAGACGATGTTGCAGCCGTACATCTCGGCCTTGAGGACACCGGCCGCCTCGTACGCGCCGCGCGCCGTCGCCGGGTTGGCGTTCGGCCCGAGCTTCTTCTCGACGAGCATCGGGTCCATAGACTTTGCGGTCTCTTCGAGCATGTGCGTCGGGTGGATCGCGCCGACGGTGAAACCAAGCCAATAGTGGAACGGGAAGACCCAGTCACGGTCGCGCTGCACGAGGTAGTCGTTGACGGTCACGACGTGGCATTGCAGGCCTTCGCAGCAGGCGACGTAGCACGCCAGCGGCGCGACGATCGTCTTGCCCTCGCCCGTTTTCATTTCGGCGATTCGGCCTTCACTGAGCACCGTGCCGCCGATCAGTTGCACGTCGAACGGCCGGGTGCGGAACGGCGGTCGGCTGCGCGGGTAGATCTCGCGCACCGCCTCATACAGGTCGACCGGGATCTCGACCTGCATCCAGCCGGGCACGGGCAACATGTGACCCGGTTCGGCGACCGGGTCGAGGTCCTCAGCCTTTTCCAGGAGACGTTCGTATGTCTTGCGCAGATTGTCGGGCAGCTCATCGGCTTTGAACTCGTCACGGAACTCGGGGTTGAGGATGTTGCGGATACCGACGGCGCGATCCATGACCTCGCGCGCTGTGGCGAGGATCTCGGGCAGCAACGCGGTGACCTTCTCGCCGTCGGCGATGCGTTGCTTGAACTCGGCCGTCCGGGCGCGCAGCTCGCCGTCGGCTAACGGCCTGACGGTTGACTCGAGCGCGGTGACCTCGTCGGCGCGCTTTCGGTAGGACTTGACGATGCGTTCGTTGCGTGAGCCGAACACCTTCGTGAACATGGTCGCAAGCTTGTCAGCAGGCATGACGTCGCCTTTCGGATAAGCCAGCAGCGCCCTGCAAAGGGTCGCGTGATCGCTGGATGATGTTTGGAGATTGGGTTGACGATCGTGGACGGCGGCGCAGGCCGCGCGTCGGGTGCAGATCTGAATCGATTCGGATCGTCAGGCGCGAGGCGGAGAGAGGTCGCCCAAGTGTTCACGGATCGGCGCGGCGGGCGGGGCGTCGCCCAACGTATCGAGCGCCAGGTCGGTCAGTCGGCCGTGCCAGAGCGACGCGAGGCCGACAGGTCGTGCGGTGAAGGTCGCGTTCGGGCTGGTCGTCGCCCGTTGGCCGTTGGGCTTGGTCGTCTCGGCCAACTCAGCCAGGAACTGTTCAACGGTCCTGCGGTCGAGCTTGGTGGCCTCGGCCTGCCGACCCAGCGTCGCGTCGGCCCGCGCCATTGCGCCGGGCGGCGCGACCACCGCACCCATCGACGCCACGACCGCAACGCCGAGCACGGCGGCAGCGATGCCGCGCGTCATCGTGTGCGTCGAGTTGGATCGGGCCGAGCGGGTCATGGTGGGATTATCGGTTGGTCGCAACCTCATGGCCAATGCTTTCAAGCAGATCATACGCAGGCTGGGATTGCCGGGTTTGGACGGCCGGCGACCCGTCGATATGATCCGTGACCTCGCTGAACAACCTCTCCCTTTGGTAGAGGTCGGCGGCCTCGCCGCCGGGCGAGGGCTCGGCGCGGCCGTGATACAGCTCAACGTGGGTCGTTCACCGCGCAGAACCCTCACCCCAGCCCTCTCCCAAAGGGAGAGGGAGTTCCCCGTGACCTTCCCAACGCCTTTCGGACGCTCCGACCATGAAGATTCACGAATACCAGGCCCGCGACCTGCTCGTTTCGTTCGGCATCCCCGTCCCGCCGGCCATCGTGGTCGACGACGCGGACGGCGCGGCCGAGGCTTATCAGACCCTGGCCGACGAGCACGGCGCGACGCTGGCCGTGGTCAAAGCGCAGGTCCACGCCGGCGGCCGCGGCAAGGGCGGCGGCGTCAAACTGGTCAAGAGCGCAGCCGAGGCCAAGCGCGTGGCCAAGAAGATCCTCAGCAAGCCGCTGGTCACGCACCAGACCGGGCCGGAGGGCGTGCCCGTCAACAAGCTGCTAGTAGCGGCGGGCGTCGACATCGCCAAGGAGTACTACCTCGGCCTGGCGATCGACCGCGTCAACCACTGCCCCGTGCTCATCGCCAGCGCCGAAGGCGGCGTTGAGATCGAGCAGGTCGCGCAGGACAACCCGGACGCGATCATCCGGGAGCCGGTTGACCCCGCCACCGGGCTGAACGGCTACCAAGCCCGCAAGGTCGCGTATGCACTGGGCTTCAAGGGCGAGCAGATCAAGCAGGCCGCGAGCATCATGGTCAAGCTCTGCAACCTGTTCATCAGGAGCGACGCAAGCCTGGCCGAGATCAACCCGCTGATCGTGACGCCGAAGCGCAAGGGCTTGCCCAACGGCGAGGTGTTGGCCATCGACGCGAAGGTCACCTTCGACGACAACGCGCTGTTCCGCCACAAGGATGTGCAAGCCATGCACGACCCGACGGAAGAAGACCCAGCCGAGGTGCGGGCCAAGAAGCACGGCCTGTCGTATGTCAACCTCGACGGCAACATCGGCTGCCTGGTCAACGGCGCGGGCCTGGCCATGGCGACGATGGACCTGATCAAACTGCACGGCGCCGAGCCTGCCAACTTCCTCGACGTCGGCGGCAGCGCGACCGAAGAGGCCGTCACCGAGGCGTTCCGTATCATCCTCGAAGACAAAGCCGTCAAGGGCGTGCTGGTGAACATCTTCGGCGGCATCGCCAAGTGCGACACGATCGCCCGCGCGATCATCGCCGCGGCCAAGCAGATCGGCTTCACCGTCCCGCTGGTCGTGCGACTCGAGGGCACGAACGTGCAGATCGCCCGCAAGCTGCTCGATAAGGCCAAGAAGAACCTGCCGACGCTGCAAACCGCGACCGACCTGACCGACGCGGCGAAGAAGATCACGGCAGCGGTTGGGGTGAAGAAGCGATCGACGAAGGGGAAGAAAAAGAAGGCCGCGAGGAAGAAGACTGGTCGTAAGAAGGCTGCGGCGAAGCGCTAAGCCGCAAGCGGCTTTCGCGAATCACGTCCAACCCAGCTTGTAGAAGATCGCGGTGAACACAAGGTCGGCGTAGATGATCGCTTCGACCGAGTGAACGACAGTGCGTGTCGTCGCTTTGCCGACGCCGGCCGCGCCGCCGGTGACGTTCAGGCCGTTGTAGCAGGCGATGGCGGCGATGATCATGCCGAATACGCCGGCCTTGAACATGCCCGTCGCGAAGTCGGTCAGGTCGATCGCCTCGATGGTCAGGTCGATGTAAATGTCGCTGGGGATGTCGAACACGGTCGTCCCGATCGCCCAGCCCGCGCCGATGGCGACCAATTCGCCCACCGCGCAGACGACCAGCAACGAAAGCACGGTCGCGAGCATGCGCGGCAGGACGAGAAAACGCACCGGGTTCAGCGCGTGCGCCCGTAACGCCTCGACCTCTTCCCCGACGACCATCGTGCCCAGTTCAGCGGCGATCGACGCACCGGCGAATCCAGTCAGTACAACCGCGCTGATCAGCGGGCCAAGCTCGCGCACAACGGCGATGGCGATGATGGTCGCCACGCGGGCCGTCTGCCCAAAGTCATCTAACGGCGGCGCCATTTGCAGGGCTAGGATCAGGCCGATGCAGCCCGACACCAGGCTCACCACGGCGACCGACTTGACCCCCAATCGAACGACCTGCGCATAAAAGGCGAACCGGCCGAACCGGACCTTGCGCAGGACGAAGCTCCGCCACATCCAGACGAACGTCTGCATGACCAGACGCGACAGCCCACCAACGTAGTCAAGAAAACCGAGCACCGGTCGGCCGACCATGTCCAGCGCGCGAATGGGCGCGGCCGGCTCCTTCGGCTTGGCCGGCGGTTCAGGCGTCGACGTGTCGGTCTTCTTGGCCATGGCGGGGTGTTGTCGGCGGAACGAGGCGATTTGTCAATTCGCCGACCCAGTAAAGCAACAAATGACCCGCTCCCTTCAGCCCCGGGCTTCGCCCGGGGACCAACCCGTCACAAACTGTGTGATTACAAAAAACCGTCTCCGGCCAAAAGCCGGGGCTGAAGAAACTGCAATGCAAATAGATGTCACACCGTCGTCGCCTGCTCGACGTCGTCGGCGATCTTGAAGATCTGGTCGAGCTTGGCGATCTCGAAGATGCCGCGCACCTTGGATTGCAGGTTGCAGAGCACGAGTTTGCCGCCCGCGGCGTTCTGGGCTTTGAACACCTCGACCAGCGATGCCAGACCGCTCGAATCCATGTACGGCACGTCGTTCAGGTCGATGACCAGGCGGGCCGGCCCATCGTTGATCGCGCCCAACAGGCCTTCGCGCAACTGGGGCGATCGGCTGAAGTCGATGTCGCCGGAGACGCGGATGACCACGCCGTCGCTGATCGATTCCGTTCCGCAGATGATGTCGCCGGTGTCGGCCATGCCCGCTATCCCTTTTGAGCCGGCGCCTCGGCCGGGCTGTTGAGCTTTTCCATTTCGACCCGCATGCCCGCCTGATCGACCCGACGGCTGTACTCGACCCGGTCCATCGCTTTACGCATGATGTGGGTCCCGAGCCCGCCCGGCCGAATCTCGTCCAGGTCGCGGCCCTTGATCGTCGCGGGGTCGACCGGCTCGCACTCGTCTTCGATCACGACGCGGATGCCGCGACGGTCGCCCTGCTGGATCGGCCAAAGCTTGAGCCAGATCGGCCGATCCTCCTGACCACGATACCCGTGTCGGATGACATTCGCCAGTGCCTCGTCCACAGCTAACACAACACGCCCCGCGTCTTCACCCGCCAGCCCCCATTGGCCGGCCAACCGTTCGACGGCATCGCGCACCGCGCACAGCAGGCGCGGCTGGCTGGCGATCTGGATGGCGAACGGGGCGTTGTCCTGCATCAAACGTCTCTCCCGTCAACCTACGGCTTCCGTGCGGCCTTGCCGCCGGACGACCCGCTCGTAGGCTTGTCGAACCGGCCGCTTTCATAGGCCTCGACCCAGCCTTGCACAGCCTTGGCTCGTTCGTGCGACGGGGCGAAGTAGTTGTAGCCAAGCCGCGTGCCCGTAATCCGTTCCAAGGCCTGGATCGAAAGCAACCGAACGGCGGGGTCGTCGCTTTCCAACTGCTCGATCAGGGCAGGAATCTTCGTCCGATCGCGCGACACGCCGGCGTCGCGGATGGCGTAAAGCTGCGCGGCGGGGTTGGCCGAGTCGAATCCACCCTCTTCCGAGGCTGGGGCGCACCCGGCCAGCAGTCCGGCGGCGGCGATCAGAATGCCAATGCGTGCAATCATCACAAGGTATGGTATCGGCTCAGAATAGGATGCACCATCGGCTTGATACGGTTCGCGGACGGCCGATATCTCTCCGGATCCTTGCTCCGATGGGCTTTCACCTACACTTGACCACATGATTTCGCTCGACGACCAGATCCTCGACAACGCCCCGTCGCAGCCGAGCGTCGGCCGAAAGCCGCGTTGGCTGCGATCCCGCCTGCCCGGCGGCGACGGCTACATGCGCCTGCGCGGCATCATGGACGAGCACGGCCTGCACACGGTCTGCGAGTCGGCCAAATGCCCGAACCTGGGCGAATGCTGGTCGCGCGGCACGGCCACGCTCATGATCCTCGGCGACACCTGCACACGGTCGTGCGGCTTCTGCCACATCAAGACCGGCCGACCACCGACACTCGACCTCGACGAGCCACGACGTGTCGGTGAAGCGGCCGCGCTGCTGCGACTCAAACACATCGTCATCACCAGCGTCAACCGCGACGAACTGCCCGACGGCGGCGCGTCGATCTGGGTCGAGACGATCCGACAGGTCCGCCGGCAAAGCCCGGGCACAAGTGTCGAGGTGCTCATCCCCGACCTGTGCGGCGATTGGGACGCGGCCGACATCATCTTCAACGAACGGCCTGAGATTCTCAATCACAATCTTGAGACCGTCCCGCGTCTCTATTCACTTGTCAGGCCACAGGCGAAGTACGACCGATCGATCGAGCTGCTCCGCCGCTCGAAAGCGGCCGGGCTGACGACCAAGACGGGGATCATGGTCGGCATCGGCGAGACGGACGACGAGGTTGTCGAGTTGATGCGGGATGTCGTGGAACGAACCGGCGCGCGTCGCTTCGGCGACCCCGGCGAGGGTGAGCAAAGGCACGAAGGCACGGAGGCACGGAGGCACGAAGGGGCTGGAGGGCCGTGCGACATCCTGACGATCGGACAGTATCTGCAACCGACGCGCGACCATCTGCCGATCGATCGGTGGGTGACGCCGGAGCAGTTTGAATCGTTCAAAACGACCGGCGAATCGCTCGGATTCCGGCACGTCGAGTCGGGCCCGCTCGTGCGGTCGAGCTACCACGCGGAGGAGCAGGTGTTGACGTTGGAGGGGCAGTAGTCGCGGGTCGAAAGTCGAAGGTCGCAAGTCAAGTTGCGCGGGGTGCAATCACGGTGATAAGCCGGGTCTTTCCGAAGCCCCGGATCGGGACGTCTCCAGGTGTTCGGATCCGGGCCTTCGGAAAGACCCGGCTTGTTCCTAATGGATCGCTGCCTCCTGACCCCTGTCTCATTTCCCCTGCCCCCTCTCCCCCAAACACCCTTGCTCCCCCACCGCCCCCCGACTATCATCCCGCTTCCCTTGCAGAGCCGTCCGGCCCGCACCGCGTTGGTGGCGGGTCCGGCGTCGGGGGCCGACCTACGGAAGGCGGCCTCGACCACCGGACGGCCGAGGAGCCCTTCCGATGGCAACCGCCACCGCGACCGATCGTCTGTACGAAGGCCTGTTCCTGCTCACCCCCGGAGCCGCGTCCGATCTGGGCAGCGCGATCGAGCACGTCCGCGAGATTCTTGACAAGGCCGAGTGTGAGATTGTCACCCTGCGCAAGTGGGAAGACCGCAAGCTCGCTTACGCGATCAAGAACCAGAAGCGCGGGACGTACCTGATCTCGTACTTCCGCTGCTCGAACACGGCGTTGACGCAGATCGACCGCGACTGCAACCTGTCCGAGCGCATCACGCGCACGATGATGACCAAGGCTGAGCATATGGGCGAGGCCGAGATGAGCCTCGAACTCAAAGCCGCCGACGACGCCCGCGCCGAGGTCAAGCTGCGTGAAGCCGAAGCCGCCGACTCCGGCGAGGCCGAGGCACCCGCCGACGAAACCGCCGCGCCGGCCGAAGCCGCGGCGCCCGTCGAAGAAGCGCCAGCCGAGCCAGCCGGTGACGACACCGCCGAAGACAAGCCGCAGGAATAGGACCCACGCGTCAGCCGCGTCGATAACGCCGCGGCCAGTCGACCGCCCCGTACCGATCTGGGGAGCGCCCGCTCATGCCGAACCTGAACAAAGTCATGTTGATGGGCAACCTGACGCGCGACCCCGAGCTGCGCTACACGCCGAACAACACGCCGGTGGCCAACATCGGCCTGGCGGTGAACCGCAAGTGGCGGAACCAGAACAGCGAGATGCAGGAAGAGACAACCTTCGTCGACTGCGAAGCGTGGGGTCGCACCGCCGAGGTCATCAACCAGTACCTGCGCAAAGGCCGACCGCTCTACGTCGAAGGCCGACTCAAACTCGACCAGTGGCAGGACAAAGAAGGCAACAACCGCTCGAAGCTGAAGGTCGTGGTCGAGAGCTTCGAGTTCATCGACTCGCGCGGTGGCGAAGGCGGCGGCGGTGGTGGCGGTGATTACAACCGCGGCTCGTCCTCCGGGGGCGGGGGTCCTTCCGGGGGTGGACGATCACAACAGGCCCCGCCGCCCAACGACGCCCCGCACCAACCCGTTGGAGATGACGACATCCCATTCTGATCACACATCGTCCGCCGCACGCGCGGACATATGAACAACCTGCTGGTGTACCGCCGCGAGCACGTCGCACGCGGGCCGACGCCTAACTTCCCCCGCCCCCGGAAGTGGTCCTCACGCAAGAGCCACCGAACAACAGGGCGCACTGTACGAAGGACAGCACCGTGGCCAAGACATTCAACCTGCTTCTGACCGAAAACGTGGACAACCTGGGCATCGTCGGCGACGTCGTCGATGTCAAGGCCGGATACGCCCGCAACTACCTCCTGCCCCGTGGCTTGGCGACCGAGCCGAGCGAAGAGGCGATCAAGGCTCTCCAGAAGCGCCGCGAAGAGGTGCAGAAGGAAATGGCCCGTATCCGCGCCAGCCAGGAGCAAATGATTGAGAAACTCCACGAGTTCGAGCTGACCATGGAACGCTCAGCCAACGAACAGGGCGTCTTGTTCGGCGGCGTCAGCCAACACGACATCGCCGAGGCGCTACAGGCCGAGGGCTTCGCCGTCGAAGACCGCCACGTCCGCATCGGCGAGCAGATCAAACGCCTGGACAGCTACCCCATCCCGATCGTCCTCGCCCAGGACCTCAAGACCGAGATCAAACTCTGGGTCGTGTCCGACAAGCCGGCTGAGGAAGAAGAAGAAGAAGAGTCCGGCGAAGAAGGCGAAGGCGGGGAGGGCGAGGCGTCTGCGGAGGGCGACGGCGAGGGTGCCGAACAAACCGCCGCGTCGTCCTAAATCACGACGCAAACTCATTCAATCAACTACAACCACACGGCACATGTTTAGCCGCGGAGCTTGCTCCGCGCGTCCAGTGCGGATAACACCACAGCGCAACACGCCGCAAGCGGCTGCGCTAAACGGTGACGGTCGCGTCGCGGCCGTCACTGAATCGCCGGCGGCTTGAACTTGCGCAACGCGTCATCGTTCGACTCGAACAGGTTCAGCACGAGTTGCAGGTTCATGACGTGGAACATCTCACGCTGCCGGTCGTCCGGCACGACGACGTGACACTGCGCCCCGTCGCTGAGGCAGCGTTTCTTGATCGTCACCAGCATGCCCATCGCGCCGGAGTTGATATGCTCGACGCCGTTGAAATCGATCAGCAGCCGCGCCCCGTTGCCGCCGGTGATCTCAACCGCCTGCTCGTACATCTCCCGGCAGGCCGTGCCGTCGAGTCGCGGTTCGTTGAACCGCATCACGTGGACACCGTGATCCCGCGTCACACGCAAACGGGTCGGTCCTCCATCAGTCAATTGTGAGTCCTGCTGTTCAACCATGGGTCGTCTGTTCCTCAATGAAGATGAGTCCCTCCGGCCGCTTGCGGCTTAGCGCGGGTCGGCCGAACGATGCGATATCATGCACGTTCCGCAACCCGCCGCAACCCAACCCGGCGGTACACAGAATCAACGGAGCACAACGAAATGCCTCAACCGCAAGCCGCCCTGTCCGCATGCCCGGTTCGCCGACGTGCCCTGGCCCTCTTGCTCATCACCACGGCGTTCCTGACCGCCCTGCCCGGCTCGGCCGTGTTGGCCGACGACCGCCCCAACATCGTCTTCGCCATCGCCGACGACTGGGGATTCCCGCACGCCTCGGCGCTCGGCGACCCGGTCGTCAAGACGCCGGCCTTCGACCGCATCGCCAAGAAAGGCATCCTATTTCGCCACGGCTTCATCTCGTCGCCCTCCTGCACGCCTTCGCGCGGCGCGATTCTGACAGGGCAATACCACTGGCGGCTCGGCGGCGCGGGCAACCTGTGGAGCGTCTTCCCCGATCGGCTGGCGACCTACCCTGAACTACTCGCCAAGGCCGGCTACGTCACCGGCCTCAGCGGCAAGGGCTGGGGACCAGGCCGAACGCAGACGCCCAAACGCGACATCGCCGGCAAACGCTACCGCAACTTTCAGCAGTTCATGTCGCAGCGCGACAAGGACAAACCGTTCGTCTACTGGCTCGGCACCAGCGACCCACACCGCCCGTTCAAACTCGGCTCCGGCAAGCAGGCCGGCATGGACCTGTCGAAGATCAAGCTACCCGCTTGCTTCCCCGACTCGGCCGCCGTGCGCGGCGACGTGGCCGACTACTACGTCGAGGTGCAGCGGTTCGATGCGCTCGTCGCCGCGGCGCTCAAGTCGCTCGAAGACGCGGGCGTATTGGAAAACACCATCGTCGTGATGACCTCAGACCACGGCATGCCCTTCCCACGCTGTAAAAGCAACCTGTACGACGACGGAGCACGCGTGCCGCTGGTCGTCATGTGGCCGGCCAAGATCAAGGGCAATCGCGACGTGACCGACTTCGTCAGTCTCTGCGACCTCGCCCCGACCTTCCTCGAAGCGGCCGGTGTCGACGTTCCCGAAGACATGACCGGCCGAAGCCTGATGCCGATCTTCGCCAGCGCTAAGTCAGGCCGAGTCACCAACACACGCGAACACGTCATCTTCGGCAAGGAACGGCACGTCCCGTCGCAGGAAGCGCCCGACATGGGCGGCTACCCCGGACGTGCGATCCGCAACGACCGATACCTTTATATCCGCAACTACAAGCCGAATCGTTGGCCGAACGGCACACCCCACTACGACAAGGCCGCCGTTCCCGGCGCGTGGTTCGCCGACACCGACAACGGCCCGACGAAGACCTACATCGTCGAGAACAAAGACAAAGACGCGACCCACCGCAGGATGTACGACCTGTGTTTCGCCAAGCGGCCGGCCGTGGAACTCTACGACCTGAGCAAAGACCCGGGGCAGATCAACAACGTCGCAAAAGACGCCAAGTACGCCAAGGTCAAAGCCGACCTGGCCGCGCAGCTCGAAGCAGAACTCAAGGCCAGCGGCGACCCCCGAGCGCATGGCAAAGGCGACGTGTTCGACAAGTTCCCCTACCTCGGTGGCGCGCCGAAATACCCCGGATTCAAACGGCCACGCAAACCCAAAGCGCCGGCCAAGTCCAATTGACGCACTGACGACCTGCCGATCAGCGGATCGTGTCTTTCACGTCGAGCACCTGTGAGTTCGACACGGCGTTGCCGAACCGGTCGAAGTCGCGGAATTGCCAGACGACCTGCTTGTCGCGCGTGATCTCGACCAACTGCGGATTCTTGGGGCCCGCGTGACAATTGCCGACGACCAGGTTGCCATTGGGCAACACCTGTAACGTCGTGACCCACGCGAGTTGAATCCCCTTCAGGTCGTTCTGATCGAGCTTCCAAACGACCTTCTTCTTCGGCGTCACTTCGATCACGCTGTGGCCGTTGCCGGTCGCGATCAACGTGTTGCCGTTGGGCAAACGGACCGCGGCAAAGCACGCGTTGCCGAACGCGTCCAAGCCGTGCCCGCCCTTCCGCTTCTTGCCGAACAACGGCACGGCGTATTCCCACACGATCTTGCCGGCCGCGTCGTATTCCTTGACGACGCCGTCACCCTCGTGTGCGACGAGGTAGTGGCCGTTGTCGAGTTTGCGAGCAAGCCGTGTGTCGCGGTGTGGGTGCGGCTTGCTCACTTGCAGTTTGATCTGATGTTTGATCTTGCCGGCCTTGTCGACCTCGATGATCCGCGACGGGCCCGACTCGGCGATCATGGTCAGCCCGTTGTCGAGCCGTTGAAACGCGTGGACCTCGACACGCTTGCCCGCGTTACCGTTCCGCTTGGCCGAGTCGTATTCCCAGACGATCTTGTCCGTCTTCGGGTCGACTTCGACGATGCGCGTCCAAGACAATTGAAACAGGACGTTGCCGTTGTCCAACAAGTGCAGGTCGTGGATCGGGCCGATCTTGTGTTCCCACTGCGTCTTGCCGTCAGCCCCGACGATGGCGATGCGCTTCTTCCCGTAGTCGGCGATGAGCAGGCGTCGGCCTGTCGTCTGGTCGGCCAATGAATGGGCCGCGCCAAGGCTTAACAGGATCAATGCCGCCAGCGTCGAGGCAATCGAACGGTTGATGTGGGTTGTCTTCATGGCGACATGATAACGCGACGCCGCCAACGCCTCATACCGACGTGAACCGCCAGGCCGAGCAGAAAGCCGGCGACGACGTCGACGAAGTAGTGCTGCTTCGTTGCCATCGTCGACCATGCCAACACCGCGACCCAGCCCCATAGCGCCGCGATCGTCAACCTTCGGCCTAGCCGCGGCCTGCGCCGAATCACGGCTCGCCCCGCGAACGCGATCAGAAAGGTCGCCAGCGCAATGTGCATCGATGGCATCGCGTTCGTCGGCGGATCGACCGTCACCAGCAGGTCGTACAAGACACCGCCTGAAACGCCCTGCGGCCGCGGCCCGGCTACGGGGTACAGGAAAAAGACCAAGCCCGAGGCGACGACCATCCAAACGACGCCGCGCGCAAACAAACGGATGTGAACACGACGCATCGCCAACCACGGTATGACAACCAACGCCAGGTAGAGCGTGACGTACACCCACGCCCACGCCGGCGCGAACCCGGCCCAGTCGTCCACCCGCGTCAGCGGCAACGCCCGCGCGTCGAACGGCGACGCGAAGTGCAGGACGAAGTAGGAGATGTTCAGGAGGACAGCCAGGGTCGCGGTCATCGTCAGTTTGAGCCGCCAATGGGTGCGCATGGCGGCCCCAAGACCACCAAACGGTTTGTGCATTGAACCTGTCACGACCCGATCGTACCGGGCCCGTGACAACGAGCACACCAAAGCGCGGCCGGCTAGGCTTTTCGTCGTTTGGCGAACCGCTTCCAGATAGCTGCCCCAACCCCGCCCGCATCCTGCGAGATCCGCTCGGTGGCATGTTGATAGACCCAGTGCGTCTGCCGCAGTTTAAACAGCCAGGGGTACTTAGTGGCCGTCTCCTGCAAGGCCTGCTTGGCGTGTCGAAAACCCGCCGGCTCGCCGCGGGCGCGTCGAATGGCGACCATCGCGTCGGCCAAACAAAACAGGCATTTGTATAGATCGTCCAGCGAATCAAAGTCGATGTAGCTCAACTGCTCGATCGCCGCGTCCGCGTCACCGTCGATCGCCAGGTCCACCGCGGCCCAGAAACGCAACGACTCCGTTGAACCGTCCGGCGGCAGTTGCAGACCGATCCAGATCACACGGTACGCTTCGTCGGTCTGACCGAGTTCGCGTAATGACACACTCAACTGCAATAGCGCCCACGGCTCGACGTCGTTGCGCGACTCCCAGTCTGAAAGCCACTGCACGGCGCCCGCGTGATCCGGTATCTCCGCCAAAGCCTGTCCGACCGCGCCCCACGTGGCGACATTGCGGCGGAGTCGGTGTTCATGCTGATCCATCACGATGCGAAGCTCTCGGAACGAGTGCGTCTCCAACACAAGGCTGAGGAACGTCTGGGCTGCACGGTCGCCGACTTCATCGTGCCGGAAACAACGCGCCAGGCGCTTGGGCGCACCGTGGAGCGACTGTTGCCGAAACGCGCCGTCATAGACCCATAACGCCCCGAGATCTGGGTTGATCTTGTCCTTTTCGATCGTCTCTTCCAAGATGAAGCTCATCGCTTCTGAAACCTTCGACTCGCGCAACTGCTCGTACGCGCGGTTGATCGGCTCTCCCTCGGCGTGCGGGTCGCCGCAGAGAACCCTGAAACAACTCAGGGCGTTGCTGAAGTCTTCCAGCGCCACGGCGAGCTGGACCTGGCAGGACACCGCGTGCGGGTCGAGCGGCGCCCGACGACGGACGTCGGTCAGGATCGCGCTGGCTTTGTCGTAACGTTGGTCGTCCATGTACAACTCAGCCAGGGAAGTCGCCGCGTGGATGTTGTCCGGCTCGATCCGAAGCGCCCTGCGGAACGCGCTGCGAGCCTCTTTGAAACGCTTGGCCCGGCGCATCGCCTCGCCCAGGTACACCAGCGGGGCCGCGGTGTTGGGCGCGATGCGCACCAACTGGTCGGCCGCCCGCTCGAAGTCGTCCAGCCGGCTGGTCGCGATGTACCAGTCGGCCAGCAGTTGCCAGCCCTCGTAGAAGTTGGGGTCGTCGGCCACGACCTGCTCGACCATGCGGATCGCGTGCTCATGCCGACCGCGTTGGGTTTCGATGCGTGCCTCGCGCAGCCGCAATTCGGGGGGCTGCTGCGACCACCCGGGCGTGTGACACGCCGCCATCGCCTCGTCGAGTTGGCCCGCCAACGTGAGCAGGATCGCCT
>JANQSF010000031.1 GCA_028284155.1 Phycisphaeraceae bacterium | reverse complement strand
CGAGGACCCCGATCTGGGCGGCGGCGTGATGAACGCCGGTGCGCTGGCGACGAAGCTCGGCCTGGCCGGTTGGCCGCGCGTCGCCGAAGAGCTGGTCATCCAGCGCGACATCCAGCTCAACCGCGGGCAGAACTACAACTGCCGATACCACGTGCAGCACCTGTCGTCCGGCGGCAGCGTCGAGTTGATCCGACAATCGCGGGCCGACCTGTTTGGGCGGGCGCACATCACGGCCGAGGCCAGCCCGCACCACCTGCTGCTAACCGAGGACGCGTGCGCCGAGTACGACACGAACGCGAAGATGAACCCGCCGCTGCGCCAGCGGCGCGACATCGAGGCGATCCGCGCGGGCATCGCCGACGGGACGATCACCGTCCTGGCCACCGACCACGCGCCGCACACAGCCGAGGAAAAAGAGCGCGAGTTCGCGCACGCCCCGTACGGCATCATCGGCCTCGACTGCGCGCTGCCGCTCTACGCGATGGCGTTGGTCGAGACGGAGACAATCAATTGGCCTGCCATGCTGGCGATGATGACCAGTCAACCGGCCGCGCTGGTCGGGCTGGAAAAAACCAAGGGTCACCTCGCACCCGGGGCCGACGCGGACGTCACGATCATCGACCCGAAACAGACGTGGACGATCGACGTGAACGACTTCGCCAGCAAGAGCCGCAACTGCCCGTTCGACGGGTGGAAGGTGACCAGCCGAGCGATCACGACGATCGTGGGCGGCGAGGTCAAACTGAACCGCGAGGCCGACCGACTGCGCGGCGACAACGACGTGCCGGTCGCGCAGGAAGTCAGGACGTTGCTGAACAGTTAGCCGTTTCCCGCACGTCAACCTTTCGCCCATGCCCAAACGCAAACTCAGTCAATACATCGCGTCGTTCCAGCGATTTGTTGACGGGTTTATCGGGTTGCTGAAGTGGCCGGTCGCCGTGATGTGCGTCGTGCTGCTGCCGGGTACGCTGATCACGTCGATCCAACTGCTTGCCGAGATCGTCAAACACCTGGGCCCGTCGTTGGCGTTCCTCATCGGCTTCGGCCTATACACTGTCCTGTGGTGGGGCCTGTTCCGTAAGTGGAAATCGTCCTGGCTGTCCACGTTCGAGCACGAGTTCACCCACGCGATCTTCGCCTGGGCGACGTTTCATCGCGTCGTCGAACTCCGCGCGACATGGTCACGGGGCGGGCACATCAGGTACTACGGCAAAGGCAATTGGCTGATCACCATCTCGCCGTACTTCTTCCCAACGGCGTCGCTGATGCTGCTGATCGTGTTCGTCTTTCTGCCCGACCGGTGGGGCGCGTGGATCGACCCGTTGCTCGGCGTGACACTGGGATACCACATCTGGTCGACCATGCGCGAGACACACGGCGGGCAGACCGACCTGAAGAAGGTCGGCCGACCGTTCGCGTTCATGTTTCTACCGACGGCGACGATCGTGACGCACGGGATGGTCGTCGCCTACGCGCACGACGGGCGCGGCGCGGTTTGGCCGTTCATCGCGCAGGTGTGGAATGAGTCGAGGCGGATCGTTGGATTCGGATGAGCCGCGCAGCCAAGACTGACTGTTCACGTCGTGTCCGCAATGGTAATCGACTCAGGGAAGCTGCCGATGACGATTACGAGCACGATTACGATTCGTGCGGCGTCGCATTTGACTGTCGCGTGTCTCTACCTCTTGCTCGACCCATTAATCCGATACAACGCCTTGTCCGTCCGCAGGATCAGTGCGCCGTCGATCACCGCGGGCGAGGCGAAGAAGCCGCCGTCGAGTTTGTTCGTCGCGATGATGTCCAAGTCGTCACCGGGCTTGAGCACGGTGGTCAGGCCCTCTCGGCTGAACAGGTAGACCCGGCCGTCGGCGTACAGGGGTGAGGCTGAGTACTTGCCGCCCAGGCGTTCGGCGTAGTGCACGTCGCCGGTCCGGGCGTCGAGGCAGGTCAGTGTGCCGGTGTCGCTGACGATGTAGATCTCATTGCCAACGACCAGCGGCGAGGCCATGCGCGGGACCTGTCGGCCGAACTGCCATGCGATCTTCGGCTTGACGCCCGCGCTGGTCTTCTCGAATCGCACAGCCAACAACTGGCTGCGCATGAAGCAGGTCACGACGTAGACCATGCCGTGGCCGGTCACGGGTCGGGGCACGTTCGAGAAACCGAGCGCGCCGTAGTTGAGCTTCCACAGTTCCTTGCCAGACATCGGGTCGTAGCCGTACACCCAGTCGGCTGCGGGTGAGACGAGCGTCGGTCGGCCGTGGATATCGACGACGAGCGGCGTCGCGTAGGCCTTGCGCAGTTGCGGGTTGCTGTGCAGCTCGCCCGACCGTTTGGTCTTCCACGCGACTTTGCCGGTGGTCTTGTCGAGCGCGGCGATGTACTGGTCGTCGCTGCCGTCCAGGTGCAAGATGAGCTTGTCCTTGTAAAGCACGGGCGTCGAACCCGGGCCGTTCTCGTGCATGACGACGAGTTTGCTGTTCCGCCAAACGACCTCGCCGGACTTGGTGTCGAGGCAGGCTGTGCCCAGCGAACCGAAGTGACAATAGAGTTTGCCGTCTTCGAGCACGGGCGTGGGTGAGGCGTAGCTGTTGTCCCTATGCACCCACTGCGGGTCGCGGAGGTCGAACAGCGTGATGTCGTGCAGCAGCTTGCCCGTCTGCTTGTGGATGCAGATCGCGCGCAGCTTGACGGCGCTGGAAATGATCAGCGGCTGGCCGCCGGTGTTCGTCTTCGCCCGCTCCGCGGTGTACGCCGCTGAGCCCTTACGGTCGTCGGCCGTGGTCAGCCAGATGTGGTCGCCGGCGACGACAGGCGACGAATGGCCGCGGCCGGGGATCGGCGTCTTCCACGCGACGTTGTTCGACTCGCCCCACGTCGCGGGCAGTCCCTTCGCGTGAGCGTGGCCCTGACCGCCGGGGCCGCGCCACTGCGGCCAACTGTCAGCCGACGCGGCGGTTGCCAGACACGTTGCGATGCAGAGCGCGACGGTACGGATCGATTGCTGGATCACGATGACTTGCCTCGACTGGAACGGGTGGAAAAGCACATTCTACAAGAGGGACGCAGATCGAGATTCGACAATGCCCAGGACAGCGTAAACTGCGGGCATGTCCGACGCCGACGCACTCGTCATTCGCCCCGCTCCACTCGAGCAAACGCTCGACCTGCGTTACGAATTGCTACTGGCCGTGCTGGACGGTTGGCCGCGCGAGGAGGCGCAGTTCCCTGGCGACGACGACGCGCAGACGACGCACTTCGGGGCATACCTCGGCGATCGGCACGTCGGGTGCGCGACGCTGAAAACCGGCGATTGGGAAGGGGATCCCGCGTGGCAACTGCGCGGCATGGCGACGACGCCCGACGTGCGCGGCCGGGGCGTCGGCGGACGACTGCTCGAACACGTCGAGCAATACGTGGTGACAGAGGCGGACTGCGACATCATCTGGTGCAACGCGCGCGGGCCGGCCGTGGGGTTTTATGAGCGTTTCGGGTGGAACGTCGTATCTGAAGAATTCGACGTACCGCGTGCGGGGCCTCATTTTCGGATGGTCAAACCGCTGAGCGGTGGCGCTTGACGTAGGATGGCTCTGTGCAATCGAACCCCGATTCGCGTCCGGCATCACACTGCCGGCGGCTGCGCCTTGGCCGTGTGATGGCACCCCGTAGTAGTTTGCATTCACAGATTCACCGCCCCTCCACCGGCAGGTGGTCCAACGGAAACGGCGGGTTCGCCAGCGGGCGCAGGGCTAGTTGGAGCAGCGCCAGTTCCTGGTCGTCACCCGCGATGCGGTTGGTGCGGATGGCCCGGCAGCGCGTGCAGCGGTGGATGATGGCCCATTCGCCGTCGGCGCGCACCTCGATCCCGATCGGCGCCATCGGCGCGCGGCAGTGCGACCCGCGATCGCCTGGCTCGTGGTCGAGGTGGCGGGACCACAGACAATATGGGCAGTGGTTGCGGTGACGCGTGCCGGCTGAGCGGGACTCGACCCGCTGACCGCAACGCACACACTGGAAGCCTGAACGTTCGGAACGACTCTTACGTGACAATCGGAAACCCTGCCTTGCTCAGCCGACCGTCGCGCACGCGACGGTCGGCGATGTCTCATTCACACACAAAGATGAGAGGGAAGGAGTCAAGCCGACAGACGTGGCATGGAACGCCACAGGATCAAGCGCGCGTCATCACCCGCGCGCTCGCGTCAGACTCACGACGAATCGTGGAGCCGGCTCAACTTGTTCAGGCAGTGGTCTGCATGTGACGGCATGATAACCACCACGCCTGGACGAACCAAGAAAAAATCGGCCGACACCCCGGAAAGATGTCGGCCGACCGATTGCGGATTGACACGTACCGCGTCATTAACGACGTGTTAGAGAGACTAGCCCGAGTCTTTGAAACTGCAATCCCCCGAACCGCGGGTATGCACGGACGATTCTCACGTCCGCGGGCGGTTACACGCGCCGGCCCGCCCGACACAACCCCAAAACCGTTGTTACTATCTTGTCATACGAAATGTCCGACCCAAACGCCCCAAGCCCCAATCTGAGCGAAGACGACGTGCGCGCCATGGTCCGCCTGGTTGGTGACGTGGCGGGTGTGGCCGGTGATCTAACGGTCAAACGGCGCACGCTGGCCAACGGCTTGGCGGACCTGATCGATGCTGACCGCTGGATCTGGAGCATCTTCCGGCGGTGCGAGCCGGACGGCAACTACATGACGATGAACTGGATCCACAACTTTCCGGAGCAAGACATCGCGCGCATCGCAGCCGCGGCGACCGACACCAAGAACCCGCAGCCCGAGAACGCCCACGTCGCGGCGATGCAGGAAGCCGGCCAACACTTCACGAGACGGCGTGCGCAGATGGTCGAGGACGGCCCGTGGTACGACGACCCGCACACCAAGACCTACCGGCAAGGCTGGATCGACGACTGCATTTTTTCGATCTACCCCGTCGAGCCGGAGACCGGCGTCTGGAGCGGCATCGGCCTGCACCGGCTCTGGGGTCGGCCGGCGTTCAGCCCGCGCGATGCGCGGATCGCCCACATCATCGCCGCCGAGGTCGCCTGGCTCCACCATGAGGCCGTGCCCCAGGATCGCGGCGACGGCACGCAGCACCTGGCCCCACGACTTCGGCCGGTGCTCGTCATGCTGATGGTCGGCCGAACGCGCAAGAGCATCGCCCACGATCTTGGCCTCTCGATCCACACCGTCGGCGACTACATCAAAGACATCTACACCCACTTCGGCGTGTCCGGCCGAGTCGATCTCATGCACCGGTTCATGTCGGGCGACGGCGGGGATGTGGGCTGACCCGCACCGGATTGAGCGTGTTCACGACGGAAGGAGCATTTAATCGTGTGCCACTGGCGGCTTGCCCGCCAGTGTGTTTGTCCTACACAGCAAGCACTGGCGGGCAAGCCGCCAGTGGCAACCGTCATCAACATGCCTAATCCACATTAGAATGAAAGGTGCAACGGCGACTCATCCGCCATCCAACCGGAGTTTTGACATGACGAATCGCCTGTCAGTCCACGCGCTGTTTGCCTTCGCGCTTTGTGTTCTACTTATCCTTTCGATCCCATCGGCGCGTGCGGCCGACAATCGACCCAACATCGTGCTCATCATGTGCGACGACATGGGCTGGTCGGACATCGGCTGCTACGGCGGCGAGGTGAAAACGCCGAACCTCGACAAGCTCGCGGCGCAGGGCGTGCGGTTCACGCAGTTCTACAACAACGCCAAGTGCACGACGACGCGGGCGTCACTCGTCACGGGGCTGTACCCGCGCCGAAGCGGCGGGCTGCTGAAGACGAACATGGTCACGATCGGCGAGGTGCTGCGCTCGGCCGGCTACCGCACAGCCTTGAGCGGCAAGTGGCACTTGGGTCGCGGCGACACGACGCACCCCTACAAGCGCGGTTTCGACGCCTATTACGGCCTGCTCGACGGCTGCTGCAACTTCTTCAACCCGTCGCAACCCGACCCGTCGTACAAGGGTGGCCGCGTCCGCTACTTCGGCCAAAATGACCAGCGCATCACCGAGTTCCCTGACGGTTACTACACGACCGACGCGTTCACCGACCACGCCATCGAAACGATCAAGGGCTTCCACAAAGAGGGCAAGCCGTTTCTGCTGCACGTCTGCTACACGGCCCCACACTACCCGCTGCACGCCAAGCCGAGCGACATCGCCAAGTACCGCGGCAAGTACAAGATGGGCTGGGAGGCGATGCGCAAGCAGCGGTATGCACGCCAACTCGAGATGGGCTTGATCGACAAAAAGCGCTACCCACTCTCGGACACCGACGCGCGTTCCTACAACTGGGCCGGCGCGGACCACGACTTCGAAGACCACCGCATGGCCGTCTATGCGGCGATGATCGACTCGATGGATCAGAACATCGGCCGACTTATGAAAACGCTGGACGAGATGGGCGTGGCGGACAACACGATCGTCATGTTCCTGTCCGACAACGGCGGCTGCGCCGAGGAGCCCGGCGGGCGCGACCCGAGCAAGCGCGACCCCGGCCCGGCCAACGACTACGTCGCCGTCGGCCCCGCGTGGGGCTGGGCACAGAACGCGCCGTTCAAGCGGTACAAGCAATGGGTGCACGAGGGCGGGATCAACACACCGTTCATCGTCCGTTGGCCCAAACACGTCAAGCCGAACACGATCAACACCGAAAGCGTCGGCCACATCATCGACATCATGCCGACGTTGTGCGACCTGGCGGGCGCGACCTACCCGAAGCAATACAACGGCCACGACATCCTGCCCGTCGAGGGGAGAAGCCTGGTCGACGTGTTCAAGCAGCAGGCCGACGGCGAGCAGGCATTCCGGGGGAGAGACATGTTGGCCTGGGAATGGGCGGGCAACCGCGCGATCCGCATGGGCGACTGGAAGCTCGCGTGGGACAGAAGCACCAAACGATGGGAACTGTACGACCTGTCCCAAGACCGCACGGAAACCCACGACCTGTCAGCCAAGCACCCCGACCGCGTGCAGGCGATGAGCGACGCGTGGTTCAAATGGGCGAAGGAGACGGGGCTGAAGGTGAAAGGCGCGGGGAAGAAGGGGTGACGATCGCGAAACTCACACCGGCTCATATTCCGCCAGGTATTCACCCGACTCGTCGTTGACGTCCTGGTAACGTTGTTCGAGTCGTTCGATGGCGGATTCGATGGCAGTCATGCGTGGGTTGATGCGCAGGGCTTTTCGGTAGCAGCGTAACGCCTTGGCGAGTTCGCCCATCTGCGTGTAGCTGTGGCCCATGTTGGCGATCGCGCCGAAGTGGCCGTGCACGCGCTTCACCGCGGTCGAGCAGGCGTAGAGCGAGTCTTCGTACTGCGCAAGAAAAAAGTGCGCGATGGCGCACTGGTTGTAAGCTTCGGCGAAGTTCGGGTCGAGGCGGATGGCCCTTTTGAAGTGGACCAGCGCCGCCGCGTAATCCTCTTCGACCAGCAGGCTGACGCCCTGCTTGAAAGGCTTGGCCGCGGCGTCGGTGCAGGCTCTGAACCAGATTGACCACAGGCCGTGCTCCGCCATCTGGTTGACCTGTTCGTCGTGGTCACGCAGGGCGTCGAGCAGCGGCGGGACGACCTCCATACTGCCGACCAGCCCCAGTGTCACCGCGGCGACCCGCCGCACGTCGACGTCGGGGTCTCGGAGCATTGGGCCAAGTTGTGAGGGTGTCCACCGGGCGGTCACCAGTTCCGCCAACGCCCGCGCGTCCCCTGTCTTCAATGCCGGCATGACCAGCTTCAGGAACACGTCGGCGTCGAGACGGCTGTACATATGGGTTCCACCATTCGGTTGACGTGGGTTCGAGTGATTCCACGGCCGATAACCGACGCGAAGCGCCCCGAATTCAAGCGGACGAACCCCCAGACGACCCGCGAGACATCGATCCTGGCTCCGTCGCACGGGTTGGAAAGAAGCTCTGCAAAACCCACCGGTCTCCGATCCAACCGCCGAATCGTAGGCGGTCGAGATGGCCAAGTCACCCGCAGACACACAATCAACATGCAAGCCTGATTCGCCAATCGGAATAGGCCGACCTAATCGAAGAATCGCTAATACAAAGCAGCATTGCGTCGTTCTGGATGGGTGACGCAAGGCCTCAACCCCCTCCACTTCCGCGCCGATAGCGCTACAAGCATGCCCGCCAGTCGGCCGGCCCTCGGCCTCTCGGCCGACCGAGCCACCCAGGACCGCCCCCATGCCCACCGAAGAACGTCGCCGCGACGCACGACACAGCATCGACCGACCGCTGAAGGTGCAGTCCGTTCTGACTGGCAAGTACCACGCCGGCCAATTGCGCGACGTCTCAAGCGGCGGCATGGCGCTCGTCGTGACCGGCCCCGGCCGACTCGAGCCTGGCGAGCGCGTGCGCGTCGGCGTCGCATGGGGTTGGAACCAGACGGTCATCCCCTCCAAAGACATGCACGAGGCGACCGTCCTGCGCAGCGTCGGTTTCGACGGCAACCAGCACGTCGCCGTGCGGTTCAACGAGCGACAGCGATTGGCCATGGCCAGTTGATCGCCCCGACTGTTCAACATATCAGCGGACCACGCTGAACGGCGTCCCGACCACGGCCAAAGCCCGCCGACAGCCGTCGGCGGGCGTTAGACCCGTGCGGCCCACGCCAACCTTCTCCGATCGATTACGATTACGATGACGATCGCGGTCGTCGCGTGCCTACCCTTCGTACCTGCGTGCCTTCGTCCCTCCGTGCCTTCTCCCATATGACCGACCGCCTGACCATCTTCCAGACCACCGTCGATCACTACCTCGCGCCGATCAAGTCGTACCTCGACGACTCGCGGGTGAGCGAGGTGATGGTCAATCACGCCAACGAGATCTACATCGAGCGCGACGGCAAGCTCGAGCGGACCGACGCGGTCTTCCCCGACCAGGAGGTCTACGAGGCGGCGGTCAACAACATCCTGCAATTCACGGGCAAGACGCTGTCCGGTGAGCAGGTGCTGATCGACTCGCGGCTGCCGGACGGCTCGCGTGTGCACGTCGCCAAAGAGCCGTGCGCCCGGCACGGCACGGTAATGACCATCCGCAAGTTCAACAAGATGATGTTGGACGTCGATTGGCTCATCCAACTCGGCTCGCTCTCGCCGCAGGCCGCCGAATTCCTCAAGATCATGATCCGGGCCGAGCGCAACATGCTCGTCGCGGGCGGCACCAGTTCCGGCAAGACCTCGCTGCTCAACGCGCTGTCTGCCTACATCCCCACGGGCGAGCGCATCGTCGTCATCGAAGACTCGGCTGAGTTGCAACTCCAGCAGGACCATGTCATCTCGATGGAAGCGCAACGCCCTGACCGGTTCGGCCGAGGCGGCGTGGGTATCCGCGAACTGTTCCGTTCGTCGCTGCGTTTGCGGCCCGACCGCATCATCATCGGCGAGGTGCGCGGCGGAGAGGCGTTGGACATGATCCAGGCGATGACGTCCGGCCACGGCGGGTCGATGGGCACGCTGCACGCGAACAACCCGTACGACGCGCTGAACCGGCTCGAGACGATGGCGCTGATGAGCAAGGTCGACCTGCCGCTGCACGCGCTGCGGTCGCAGGTGTCGTCGGCGCTGGACGTGATGGTGCAGGCCAGCCGCCACGTCGGCGGGACGCGGCGGGTCGTGCAGATTTCCGAGGTGCTGCCGATGACCGACGACGGCCGATACGCCCTGCGCGACCTGTTTACGCTTCAGCCCGACCCGGAGGATCCGGAAGGCAAGGCGATGCAATTGACCTGGACGGGCGAGCGTTCTGCCTGTGCGGACACGCTCAGGACGACGGAACGTCAGGATGTGACGGAACTTACCGCGCCGATATTTGAACCGTCGGCCTGAACGGGCGATAATAAACGTATGCCAGACGACGTACCGAACACGCAACCCGCAACGCCCGATGAGGTGTATGACCCGGCGGAGCGTGATACCCAGGGCGAGCGCGGCGCGGTTGCCCTGGAATGGGCGCTGCTGCTGGGCGGCATCGCCATCCCCGCCTACTTCGTCCTCAAACTCGCCTTGGCCGTGTTGCTGGGGCATTACCGCATGATGACGACGTTCAATAGTTTCCCGTTCCCGTGAAGGCGGTCCCCCACCGCCCCCATTTAGCCGCGTCGCTTGCGACGCGCTTCGCGCGGGAGCGCCCCACCGGAATCGCGTCGCAAGCGACGCGGCTAGATGATCGAGAACAACCCACCCACCCGAGGGCACATGATGAAGTCGAATTGGCAGAAAATGAAAGAGACTCTGGTCGCGCTGCACCGCGACGAGCAGGGCGCCGAAGGTTTTGAGAAGATCCTGCTCATCGGCGCGATCGTCCTGCCGCTGCTGGGCATCCTGATCTTCTTCCGTCAAGAGATCACCGAGTGGCTCAGCGACCTCTGGGGAGATGTGCGTGGCGACACGGACGACTACCAGTCGGACGGCGACCCGTTCTGATCCGGAGGTCGGCCGTTGTTGAGTGCGTCGTCGCCGCTGTTGGCCTTGTCGATTCTGGCACAGACCGGCAGCGCCGACTCGGCCGCCTCGACTACGCCGACGCCGCACTGGTCGATGGTCGTCGCTTTCAGCGCGGCCACGCTCGTGCTGCTGATCGCGTCGATCACCGATGTCCGCACGCAGAAGATCCCAAACGTTTTGACCTACCCCGCGTTCGTCGCGGGGTTTGTTTTTTGGTTGATCGTCGGCTTCACCGACCCGCCCGTCGCGACCGAAGACATGGCCGTCTGGCACACGGTCAGCCCGGCGTTGCTCTCGGCCGCGGTCGGGTTCGTGCCGTGCGCGATCATCTTCGGGCTGGGCGGACTGGGGTTCGGCGACGTGAAACTGGTCACGGCCGTGGGTGCGATCTTCGCGAATTGGCAGTGCATCCTGATGGCCGTGTTCGCCGGCTTCCTCGTCGCGGCATTGCTTTCGGTGTTCGTCATGCTCCGCCGCAAGCTGGTCAAACAGACGATGGGCCGGGTCTACACAGCCGCGCTGAACGTCCTGCTGCGGGCCAAGTCGTCGATGCCCGACGACAGCCCGCGCATCCCGCTGGCGGTCGGCTTCCTGGTCGGCGGCGTGCTGGCCGGGCTGGAGCACCTGCTCGGCGTGCCGATGCCGTGGAACTCGGTCACATAACGCGCGGTCGTTTCGAGTGGTGAGAGTGCCTGTGGCCAAGGCTCGACGTGCGACAGGCCCGGTGAGCCGATCGTGCCAGGACAATATGCCGGGGCACGCCAAGCCTCTGCCTCAGCCATCCCGCCGTGCAAACCCGGACACCGAACAGGCCGATAACAACTCTGTAAGATGAATCGGACACGACCCTTGGATACAATACGTTTACCCACCGACTCGGGGCCCGCAGGCGTGGTTGACCTGCGACGCCCCACAACACGGACCCACGCATGACCGCTGCGACGCCGACGATCGCGTCTGCGAATGACTGGCTTGCCAACGCGCTGACCAGTGATCTTGCGGTGCGCTGCGCGTGGATCGGCCTGATCTGCGTCGTGGGCGTGTCGGTCTGCGCGGCCCTGCTCTGGCAATTGGGTCGAAAAGCCCGCGCTCAACGCGCCACGGCCAGATCCGCCTCGGCCGTGCTGCGCGACGAATCCGGCGCGTCCATGATCGAGTTCACGTTGGTCGTGCCGATCCTGTTGGCCTTCGCCCTGCTGCTGACGCAAACCACGTTCGTCATGGCGGGCAACATCTACGTCCACTACGCCGCGTTCGCCGCGACCCGCGCCGCCGTGGTCTACGTCGGCGCTGACATGACAGAGCAAGGCGGCGCGCCCGCCAACGAGGTCGACCTCGAAAAGCATGAGGCAATCCGCCGCGCGGCTGTGGTCGCGCTGTTGCCGGCCGCGGGCCGTTCCGGCGGCGGAGGCGGTGACGCGGGCGGGTTGGCCGGGCCGTTGCATCAGTATTACAGCCAGTACGGCGCATCCTCGCCGCGCTGGGTCGACACGCACGCCGACGCGCGTTTCGCTTACGCCGACGCCAACACCGAGGTCACGCTGCGGCGGACGACGGTCATCGACTGGGACTACGTCGAGTTCATCGACCTGCCCCGCGGCACGGGCGAGTTCGGCCCGAAGGACCCGATCACCGTGCGCGTCGAACACGACCTGGCATTGAACGTCCCAATCGCCAAGCACGTCTTCGCCGACAGCGGCGAAACCGCGACGCGCGTCACCGCCCAGTACACGCTGACCAACGAAGGCGTACCGGCCCCGCTGCCGCCCCGGCCCGACATCCCGCGCGCGACCCCGCGCGGGGCGCAGCCGAACAACCCGGCAGTCAACCCGAACGATCCGGACAATCTCCTCGTGCCCTGACCGACCGTTTCGAACCTCAGATTCCCGCCCATGAGCGCAAACCCCGCCAACCCGGCTCTCTCGACCGGCCTGAAGCCCGGTGACAAACTCGACAAGTACGACGTGCTCGAACAGATCGGCGCCGGCGGCATGTCCATCGTCTGGAAGGGCTACGACGGCCTGCTGGATCAGTACGTCGCGATCAAGCAGGTCACGCCCGACGCGGCCGGCGCAGGCCGCGACGAGGAAGACTTCCGCGAACGGTTCCGCCAGGAGGCGACGCTGCAGAAGCGCGTGGCCGGCAACCACAAACACCTGGTCAAAGTGATCGACGTGATCGAGGAGCAGCGCGGGCTGTTCCTGATCATGGAGTTCGTCGATGGTCAGTCGCTCGAACAACTGCTCGAGCAGAATGCAGGACCGATCGAGTCGCGGCAGGCGTTGGGGATCGTCGCGGCGACGGCCGTGGCGCTCGACGAGATCCACAAGCACGGCATCGTCCACCGCGACCTCAAGCCCTCGAACATCCTGCTGCCGACCGACGGCGGGCTGAAAGTCTGCGACTTCGGCCTCGCCGCGGTGATGAGCGAGCAGGGCGCGCCCTCGGCCGGCTCGGTCCGCTACATGGCGCCCGAACTGTTCCGCGAAGAACAGGTCGATGCGCGGGCTGACATTTATGCACTTGGCATGATCGCGTACGAGATGCTGGCCGGTCGGCCGGACTTTAAGGACGCGTTCAAGGTCGTCCTCCGCGACCAGCGCAACCAGGCGTTGCGTTGGATGAAGTGGCACACGAACGAGCGCGTCAACGCGCCCGCGCTCAACGAGCGCAACAGCGACATCCCGCCGACGCTGGCTGAACTCGTCGCGCGCATGATGGAGAAAGACCCGGGCAAGCGCATCGCCTCGGCCCAGGAGTTGCTCGCCGCGATCAAGCGACACTTTTCCGGTAAGTCGGCCGCGCCGGCCGCCGGGCGACCTGTCGCCGCCGGCGTGCCCGGAGGCTCGCAAGCACCGATCGCGCCGGCTGAGAAAACCGCCGCTCTGCCGACACGCAAGGGCATGAACCCGGCGGTCAAGGTCTTGATCTTCTCGGCCGCGGCGATGGTCATGTTCGGCATCTCGTTCTTTGCGATCTCCGCGCTCACAGACGCCAACACGAAGAAGGCCGAAGAACAGGCGTTGATGCAAAAGGCGACCGACATCCGCGGCAAGGCTTCGAAGGCTCACAAAGAGCAACGCTGGATGACGTCGCGCAAACACTGGCAGGAATTGCAGGACCTCGTGCCCGACCATCCGAAGTACAGCGCCGAAGCGACGGCTGGCATCAACTTCGCCGCAGCCAACCTGCACTACCAGGGCCGCCGTTACCAGGACGCGCTGGCCGCGCTCAAGGCGGCGGACGACGAGGGTGTCATCCCGCGCGAGCAGGTCTACGCGCTGGAGAAAGACATCACGCACCGCCAGGCATTCGACCTCGGTTTTTCCGCGGCACAAGAACAAGTGGACAAGGGTGACTACCGCTTCGCACGCGACAAGCTCTACCGGCTGGAGCGAACCGCGCAGCTCAAACCGGACGAGACCGAGCGCATCCGCGACCTCGGCGCGCGGATCGAACAGTTGCGTCGTCAGCGCGCGATCCTGGCTGAACTCGCCGCCGCCAAGGCCGAACTGGAAGCCGAACGCGAGCCGCCGCTGCCGCTGGCGACCCGCCGGGCGCGGGCGATCGCCGTGCTCAAGGAAGCGCTGACCAAGTACAGCGACCACCGCCTGGAAGACATGCTCGCGCAGTTGCAGGACGACGTGACCTTCGCCGCGGCCACCGCCGCGGCCGGCCGACTCAAAGCGCAGGGCGACTCGGCCATCCCGCAAACGATCGCCGCGTATCAGAAGCTCAAAGAGCTGCGCGACGACCCGACCTATGACCAGCAGATCAACCTGCTGCGCAGCCGACAAGCGTACCTCGCAGGCAAGGCGTTGGAAGACGGCGGCAACCCGACCGCGGCCGTCGCCAAATACAAAGAGGCCCGCACCTTTGCCGAGAACGACGACGCCCGACTCGCCATCGCGCGGATCGAAAAACTCTCGGAGTTGCAGTCGTATATCAACTCCGGCGACGGCGCGTTCGCGGCGGAGAACTACCCGACAGCGATCGCGCACTACAAGAAGGCGCAGTCGCTGGGCGCGGGGCCGGAGATCCAGGCGAAGATTGATCAGGCCAACGTCTTCATCGCGCTGGCCGACGCCGAACGCCACCTGCGAGCCGGCGAGTTCGACAAGTCGTTCGAAGCCCTCGCCCGTGTCGAGGCGCTTGACCCGAACAACAGCAGGGCCGCCGCGCTCAAGCAGGCGGCTGAGACGTGGAAGGCCTACATCACCATCCGCGACCGCGGCGACGCCCTGCGTAAACAAGGCGAATTGGGGCGTGCGATCGTCGAGTACCGCAACGCCCGCAAGATCCAGGCCACCAAAGAGATCAACCAGCGGCTGAACGACACCGAATACGAAAGCCTCGTCGCGCAGGCACGTCGCGACATGGAGTCGCGCAACTACAAAGCCGCACGCGGTATGCTCGAAACCGCTTTGCGTGCTAAGCAGACCGAGGAAGCACAGGACTTGTTGAACCTCGTCCTGATCGAGTTGGGCGAGAAGAAGACGGTCACGCCGTGAATGTGGGTTGAGATCGATCATGTTTGACACCAACACCCGATTACGGTCGCGCGCACCTCACGGCGTCGTCATGGTCATCGCCCTGCTCGGCGCGCTGCTGCTCGGTGCGCTGGTCATGTTCGTCCTGAACATCGGCGTGCAGACCAACCGCCGCGTCGTCGCGCAACACGCGGCCGACGCCTCGGCCGCGGCTGGCTCCGCGTGGGTCGCGCGTTCGCTCAATACCGTCGCGATGAACAACGTCGCGACGACCCGGCTGATCTCGTTCGTCAACATCCTCGACGCGATGCCGATGGCCACGCGGTTCAGCTTCGAGGATCAGACCGCGCTGATGGAAGGCATCGAAAACGCGCAGGCCGCCGCGCAAGACCCGTGGGTGCAGGACGCGCTGAGCCAGATGCACGACGAGGTGACCGAAGAGCTGCGCGTGCTGGGCGAGATGAACGCGTTCTTCCTCCAGCACCCCGTGCACCAGATGACCCACTACAACGCGCCCGGCGGGCACGGCCACCTGTGGGAAGCGATGCACGCGATGGACGAGTTCAGCCAGGCGACGATGGAGAACGTCGGCCAACTCGCGCAACTCAACGCCATCCGCGGCGGCGAGGTCAACCTGACCGACCGCACGGCAGCCTCGGCCGCGCTCATGCTCCCCGTCTCGCCCGACCTGCCCTGGCAGCGCGGCTCGTTCGACGACTTCGAACGACCCGTCCGCTTCGGCCTGCTGCCCGTTGGCACGGACGACGAAGAGACCAACCGCGGGCCCTACGACGTGCTCTACGGCTGGCGTCGTCTGCACGGCCGACAGATCGACGGCTACTGGGTCGGCGAGTCGCGCCCCCGCCCGACCGTCGCGGCAGGCGGCCGCGGCAACGTGCCGATCGGTGCGGGCGCGAACTCCGGCGGCGGTCGGCCGAGCAACCGACGATTCATCCGCACCGGCGAGACCGAGCCGACGCACTACTCCGTGTACGGCCCGTACTCGTGGATGAAGCGTTTCATTGGTGACTGGCACGAGCACAACCTCCATCACGCGCGATTCAGCCGACACCACCACACGATCAGCGATATCAAGATGTCGTACCTCTGGCCCGCCCCCGGCGGACCGATCCGGCAGGTCATCGACCCCGACTGGGTCACCGACTTCGACGAGGCGACCGCCATCGCCGACGGCGACGTCGCCAACCCGGCGGGCGAGACGCGCAAGATTAAGGAGACCGCGTTCATCGCCGTCGAGATCAAGAGCCTGTACCCGCGCAGCGACGGCCGATTCATGACGCCCGGCACGTGGGCGTACATCTCCAGTTGGCACCACGACCACGAACACCGCGCCCGCCTCCGCCTTCTGCGCAACTGGGTCGACCCGCGCACATGGAACGCCCCGAAGATCGCCGACCACATCTGGTCCGATGAGTGGTCGTACCAGGTGTACGACGACCCGGACTTGGGCATCGAAAACACACAGGACGCCGAGGGCAACCCGATCCCCGTGGACGTGTACCGCATCGACGAGTTCATGTTCGTCGGCGTCAACGTCGGCGAAGAGATCGACGTGCCCAGCCCGTACAACTTCGACTCACGCGACGACCTGCCCGCACCGATCGACCTGGACCGCAACGTCGTCGAATACACCGACGACTCCCGCCGCGAACACATGACATACCTGGCCGTCGCCCGCCGACGCGACAACGCCATCGCCTGGCCAAGCCGCTTCCGCGGCGGCAAGCCGTACCCCAACAACGTCGCCATCGCCCAGGCCCACGTCTTCAACAACCACTCGTGGGACCTGTGGACGCAGCAGTGGTACAGCCAACTCCAGCCCATCGACGACTTCTCGCGATGGGTGGACAAGATGGAAGACGACACCGCCGACGTCGGCCTCGTCCAGTCCGTTGACCCCAACGAGTACGACGACCTGCTGGAATACTTCAAGAGCGTCGAAGGCCTCGCGGAGGTAATGCTGTCGCACTGATGTTCGATGTGCGATCGGCGATGTTCGATGTCAGAAGCGACGACTGAAACCTTTGATGTGAAAAAACGGACCCACCCCAGCCACATGCGGCTTAGCGCGAACCCATACAGATGACCTACCCGCGACAAGACAAATCGAAAGTCGAAAGTCCAAAGTCGAACATGGCCCGTCGTCGCGGCACGGCCATGACCGAGATGGTCCTCGTCTGCCCGTTCCTGATCCTCATCTTCGTCCTGCTGATGTTCTTTGGCCGAGGCATGGTCCGCGTGCAGCACGCGCAGGTCATGGGCCGATACGAGGCTTGGCGGCAGGCGTCGGTCAACGCGCCCGGCCCGCACCCGCAGGTCACGCACGGCCACGTGCTCATGAACCAGACGTTCTTCAACGAAAACGCCGACGGCATCGGCTACGACGCCAACGGCTGGTTCCCGCCCCAAGCGGCCGACGCACTCATTGAAGAAACGAATGCGCGCTCGGCCGACGCCGGCGCGCTGGCGACCGACGTCGCCAACCAGTTCCCCCGCGGCCGAACCGTCCGTTTCACCGTCAACCACGACCAGCCGATCCGCATGCTCCGTGGCTTCGAGGGGTCGGTGCGTCACCGCCACACCAAGGTGGCCGGCGACTGGCGCTTCGCCAACCGCTGGCGGCAGACCAGCCGTGGCGAGTGGGAGCCGGCCCGCGGCGGCGAGTCGATGCTCGGCCCGCTCCGCGACGTCTTTTACGACGGCTTCGACCTTGACCTGCAAACCCTCCAGGACCGCGACAACGGCCTGGCCGCCGCGCTCCGCCGCATGTACCTGGCCGAACCCGGTTACCGTGGGCCGACAGTGTGGACCGATCCGTTCGGGCAGTGACCTGTCAAACACGTGATTAGTCATCTGCCGGGCCATCGAGTCATACCTGTCGGGTGGCTGTGAATAAGCGAAGCGTTTCACGGCGTTGGCAACTCGACCCTGTGAAACGCTTCGCTTATTCACAGGCACCCAGCAACACCAACCCCGATTTGAACGAGCACACCAAGCCAACTTCACCCACCCCCCGCCAACGCCGCGCCATGTTCGTCGCCGCGCTCGCCGTGACGTGCGCCGTCCTCGCCGTCGCCACGTGGTCGCTGTGGTGGCCCGGCACGGTTGACCTGCCGACCACGCAGCACGACACAATGGCCCTGCGAACCAACGCGGCCGAAACTGACGAAGACAACACCAAGCCGCGCCACGACGCACGTGACCTGCCCATGTCCCTGCCCATGGGCAAGGGCCCGGTCGGCCAACTCGTGCCCGGCCCAGGCAGCCTTGTCCACGTCCACCCGAACGACCAGCCACTGACCGGCGAGCCGGCCGACCTGCCGCTGCCGCCCCACGCCGACCAACTGACCGGCCTGACCCGCCAGGCCGCCGGCTACGTCGAACACATCGCCACCCGCCGTGTACCCGATGCGACGCTCGAAACTGTGGCCGACCACTACGACCAGGCCGCCCGCGACGCCGGCTTCCAGTCGGTCGGCTCGACGTCGCACACCCCCCAAACCGGCCGACTCCACCGCCTCTACGCCCGCCGCGTCGCCGACGACCTGCCCGGTGCACAGTCGACACTGACCGTCCGCCTGAAGGCCGAGCGTGGTGGATCGGTCCATGTCCTGCTATGGTTGCAGCGACCCAAGTCGGACTGACTGCTCCCCGCCTTGCCGGAGTTTGTTGACCATGGCTGAATCGACCGGGCCGCTCAGCGGCGGAAAACTCATCGCCGTCGCGCTGATGTTCGCCGGCGTCGCCGCGCTGATCAATCTGCTCTACATCTCCTGGGTCAAGAAGCAGAACGAGACGCAGTCCGTCGACGTCGCCGTGCTCAAAAACGCCGTGCGGCCCGGCCAACGCCTCTCGCCCCGCGACTACGACATCGTCAAGGTGCCCGAGCAGTTCGCCGACGCCATCTTCGGCGAGTTCGGCCTCCGCGCCATCGAGCCGGACAAGATCGAGCAGCGCATCGCCGACAAGGCCAGCTACGCACGACCCGCGCCCGTCAACACGATCCTCAGCTACTACCTCTTCGAAACGCCCGGCGGCTCGCGCACCGACACCATGGTCGAGGAGGGCATGGTCCTCGTCGCCCTGCCGCTGCACAACGAGATCCAACCCGGCAACCTGCAGCCGGGCATGGTCGTGGACATCTCGGCCGGCTTCCAGGTCGGCGGCGCGATCCCCGTCATCATGCCCATTATGGAACGCGTCAAGGTCGTCGCGCTCGACCGCCACGTCGTCGATGCCGACGCCGCGTTCGAAAGCGAATCGTCCAGCCGATCGCGCACCCGGCAGATCCGCTCGTTCGACGCGATCAGCATCATCGTCCGCCCCGACGTCGCGCGGAACCTGACCATGGTGCAAAGCCTCGCCGTGCAGGGCCGGTTCTACCTCTACGTCCGCAAGCCCGGCGACAACACCCGCCCCGAGATCGACCGCGGCGAGATCAACGACGCCGTCCTCGAAATGCTCCGCAAAGCGACCGGCAAGTGAGCCACGCTTCGACGCCGTCGCCCCAACCCCGACACAACAACCCGCCCTCCCCCCTCCCCCAATCGACGCATTTGTCGCGCAAGTCGTTGGCAGGTCGATACCTGTCGACCAGTCGCGGCGATGACACCCTGACACGCTCGAACTCGAGCGTTTCAGGCGGATGACTGTCGTATTGCGTTGCTTGGCCAACACTTGCATAGACCTCTTGTGAAATCGCCCCGTGTCGGGTCCGACACCGGCCCGACACCCCAAATGGCGGGACACGCCACCTGGGCGCAGATCGGGCGCGACATCGCACCCACAGGAGACAACGCACACACCTTGTGCGCACGTACCTGAATCTAAACGCCGCTCCCAGCGCATCACCCCCTTTTTTCTGTGTGGATCAAGCCAATTGAGAGGTGGGATCGATGCGCGGAGGGCAAAAGGAGATCGACTTGCGTCAGACATCGGCTCGTCGGGTCAGACAGTCGTGTTCATAAACCCGCTGCGACCATCCCAAAACCGACCAACACACCGCGAGCCCTTCTTACCCCATGCGTTCCAACTCGTCCTTCGGTACTCTGAACCGAGAGTCGCCAGACGGCTATAGCGACCGCTTCTTACGGATATGGGGACTTGGCGGTCTGCTCAACACTAAAACCTTGTCGTTTACTCCCTCAGTCCAATCATTGGTAGCGCAGACTATGCACGACTCGTGGCCACCGAAACTTGACCGGTTTTCGTCCGATCAACTTCTACACGAATTCGAATCGGCGGCCGTTTTCTCGACGGATGGCTGGAAGACTGCCGAGGTGCAACTCGACGATGGAGAGCTCGGAGTCTGCGTCCACCTGAGCAACGGAGATTATGGCGAAGAGGCGCGTGAACGAATTCGCGCCGTCTTGAAACATCTGCCCGCGATGGATAACCGGACTCTCCAAGCGTGCATCGACGAGCAGAAAACCACAGGTCTCCATGGTAGAAACTACCAGAATGCGCTTTGTCTCGTTACGATTCCCAATGGGAGCGACGTAACTCTCTGGTATGTGGGAACTGGCGTGAACACTGAATGGGACGAAAGATTTGCGAAGGATGACGATGAAACATTGAACTACGTTGAACGATGAGCCCGGGCTAACCAAACCCAGAAGTTGACTGGCCCGGGTGCAATTCGTTGGGATGGGTCCGGTCATCGTGGACGGTCCGTAACTTAGGCTTGACTCGATAGACAACCGGGTGCCATCACACGGCCAAAGCGAAGCCGCAGGTGTTGTGACGCCGGACGCGAACTGACCGTCATGGCTGAGAACGATCGCAACTTCATCATCTTCCACACCGACCTGTTCCTGTGGAAGCAGGCGGACGACCAGATCGACCAGTGGTTCGTCGGCGGCGACTGCGCCGGTTGGCTCTATGCGCGCCTTCTCCCGCTGAACGATGTACGGGATGACCTCGGCCCGTGCATGGAAGACTGGGGCGGCTGGTATTCAAGCCTACGGATTGGGGAACCCGAGGTCAGGGTCGCTTTGCTGACGTACGCATGGTTCGAAACCACGAACCACTGGCTCATTCATCTCGACCCGATCCGGAAGCTGTTCCGCCGTCAATCCGACGCGACCGTCCGCCAGGCTGTCGACTACGTGGCGGACGGTATCGATCAGATCATCGCCGCGGACGATCGGTTCACGTCACTCGGCTGGCAGGAGTTGAACCCGTTTGATACTGGGTTCACCGTCCCCGATGCGGGCGAGTGAGCAAGATTCCCAAACCCCCAACCCCTCAATCCGCGGCCGAGATCGCCAGCCTCGGCAGTCGGCCGCAATAACCCCGCCCCGCCCGCGTTTGATATAGTGGGCATGGCTACCATCCCCACCGAGGCGATCCGTCATGGCGTTTCACCAGACTCTGGCCATCCGGTTGCGGTCGGCTTACCTGCACCTGCACCGCAGCGCGAACCGGCACTTTCGGCACTTCGACGCCACGGCCGACCAATACGCGGTGCTCACCGTGTTGGCTGAAGAGGACGGCATCACGCAGCAGACGCTGGTTCAGCGGTTGGCCTCGGACAAGCGCACGATCAACAAGATGATCGACCTGCTCGACGAGAAGGGGCTGGTCGAACGCCGCCTGCACCCGGACGACGGGCGGGCTTGGGCGTTACACCTGACGGACGCCGGCCGAGAGCAGCAGCGCGTGCTGTGGGACAGCGCCGACTACCTCCGCCGCCGACTCGAAGAAGCGGTCGCGCCGCAGCACATGGACATCGTCCTGAACGCCCTGCGCGAAATGGCGATCCGGCTCGACCCGGACGAACTGGAAGACGTGATCGCCCGACAGGGCGAGCGCATGACCCGCAAGTGACCCAACGGGAGCACGGCGAGATGTCACAATCATGGTGCGAACAACGTGGTGCGCGGGGTGGCTGTGGCAAAGGCTTGGCGCGCCACAGCACGACCGCGGGGCGTGCGGCGAAGCGCGTGCTACGCGCGGTCTCAAGCTTCATCAACTTCACTTTCGACTTGCGGCAATCCGGATGGCGATGCACTCGCCGTGCGGGCCTCTTCAATCGCCAGAGTGGCTCGGCATATGCGCCCGATGGTGGCTGTGTGTCGGCCTCGATGACCACCCCTTCGGCGCGAACGTCGCAGGCTCGGCCGATTGGGGCCTTCCGCGGCCAGCCCCAAACCCCCGGCCGCCACCGGAAGTCGGGGTGCGCAACCGGTCCAAATAGTTCGGCCCGCCCTTCCGCGGGGGAGCTGAGGGGGTTTGGGGGAGCGGCGGCGAGCGTCCCCCAACTTCGGTGGTCTTCACGGCGTAGCCGTTCCGTTGAAGCGCAGCGCCAAGCCACTGCGGCGCTTGAGCAGGCCCGTCCGGCAGGACGCCGCCTCCTTTTGTTATGGCACAAGTGGGGAATGCCAGTCGGGCTTTGTGTCGTACTGCTCGCCGTGTCATTGGCATCTGCTTCGGCTGCGACCGCTATGGAAGCCACCGAGGCCCCCCGCGCGGATACGTCATTCAACGACGTCGTTGCGCCGTTCATCAAGGCGCACTGTGTGCGTTGCCACGGCGCGAACCGTCCGAAGGCCAAGCTGAGCCTGCAGAAGATCACGGACAAGTTTGGGCCGGCCGACGTGGAGGTTTGGCAGGCGGTGCTCGTACAACTGGACAAAGGGGAGATGCCGCCCGAAGACGAGCCGCGGCCGAATGCTGAGTCGGTCAAGCGGGTCAAGTCGTGGATTCACGATCGGCTCACCGCGGCGGAGAAAGCGACGCCTCCGTTACAACGACTCGACCCGGACGGGGGCAATCTCGTCGATCACGACGTGTTGTTTTCGCCGAAGCGCGCGTCGCCCACCTTAGTCCCCGCGACGCCGGCGCGGATCTGGCGGGTTCGGCCGTCCATCTACGAATCGTTCATCGAGCACGCTGCGAGGCAGCCGTTCCGCAAGCGGTTCAGCGCCAGGCGGGCGTTGTTCTCGACGCCTTGGGGTGTGTCGGGCCTGGGGATCAAGGACTACGCCGACCTGTACTGGATCGGCGAAGCCGAGACCGAGTTGCTGATCAACAACGCGATGCGCACGGCCGGCCTGATGAGCCAGAAGCGCGGGCCGCACGGGCGCGAGTCGCAGGTCTTTTCCCGGTTCATCCGCGGCTCGGGCGAGGTGTCGCAAGACGCGGCGCGCGGCGTGATCCACGCGGGGTTCGAACAGATCTTGCGACGCACGCCGCGCGACGAGGAGTTGGCGACGTACACGGCGTTCCTGAACAAGAACGTGTCGCAACTCGGTCGAAAGCAGGGATTGGAAACGACGCTGGCCGCGTTGCTGATGCACCCCGAGGCGGTGTTCCGTTTCGAGCTTGGCGTGGGCGACCCGGACGAGCACGGGCGCGTTCGGCTTGCGCCTTCCGAGTTGGCGTACGCGATCGCCTACGCGTTGACGGACAAGGGCCCGGACGACGCGCTGCTCGACGCGGCGCGCTCGGGCAAGTTGAACACAGCGGCGCAGGTCCGCTCGCACGTCGAGCGCATCCTGAACGACACGGAGATCGCAAAGCCGAACCTGCTCCGCTTTTTCCAGGAGTACTTCGGCTACACGCGGGCGCCGCAGGTCTTCAAGGACCAGGCGACGCGACGCAAGGCCCGGCTCGGCGGCAACTACTCGCCCGACTCGCTCGTGGCGGACACCGACCTGTTGATCCTGCACATTCTGGAGAACGACAAGAACGTGCTGCGCGAGTTGCTCACGACGGACAAGACGTACATGTCCTCCGGCTCGTGGATGCGCTACTGGCAGCAGGGCAAGGACAAGTTGGCTGCCCGGGCGAAGCGCGAAGGACGACCGGGAGCGCACACGCCGTTCGCCGACAAGCGGAATCGGATGTTCGAGCACTACAACTTCGACCCCGACGCGTGGTCTGAAGACATGCCGCTGTCGCTGAACCGGTCGCAGCGGGCGGGCATCCTGACGCAGCCGAGTTGGCTGATCGCGCACTCAACCAACTTCGAGAACCACGCGATCCACCGGGGCAAGTGGATTCGCGACCGCCTGTTGGGCGGGACGATCCCCGACACGCCGATCACCGTCGAGGCGCAACTGCCGGACGACGACACGCTGACGCTGCGTCAGAAGATGCGCGTCACCCGCGAAGCGTTCTGCTGGAAGTGCCACGAGCGCATGGACCCGCTCGGCCTGCCGTTCGAGATGTACGACCACTTCGGCCGATTCCGCGAGTCGGAGTTGGGCAAACCGGTGGACACCCGAGGCGCGATCACGCGCAGCGGCGACGACCGACTCGATGTTGACGTCACGAGCGCCATCGACCTGATGCACAAGTTGGCTGACTCGCCGCGCGTTCGGCAGGTCTTTGTCCGGCATGTCTTCCGGTATTACCTCGGCCGAAATGAAACGCCGGGCGACGCGGCGACGCTGATCGCGGCGGACGAGGCGTACGTCGAAAGCGGCGGTAGCTTCAAGGCGTTGCTCGCGTCGCTGCTGACGTCCGACGCATTCATCTACCGCAAGCCGATGCGCGTCGAGCCGCGCGCGGCCCGCCTCGAAACCTACACGCCCACCACGGGAGCCCAACCATGAACGACCTGACCCGACGCAACATGCTCAAGGGCGTTTCGCTTGGGGCCGGCAGTGTCGTGCTGCCGGCTGTGACACAACGGCTTGCGGCGGAGGAAGCGGGCGACGCGCCGCCACAACGGTTCGTGTTCGTCCTGCAAAGCAACGGGTTTCAACCGTGGGGCGCGCAACCAACGACGATCGCGCGCGACAAGGTCGGCCCAGACCGTGTGATCGACCTGCCGTTGGCTGAACACGACCTGCCGGATGATCTTGCGCCGCTGACGCCGCACAAACAACGGGTGACGATCCTGCAACGGCTGAACGGCAAGCACTGCAAGCCGTTTCACAGCGGGCAGTACGCGGCGCTGGCCGGCACGCACAAGGCGTCGCGGCCGTTGGCTGAGTCGATCGACGCGGCCTTGGCGAAGGCGAACCCCGGCGTGTTCCCGATGGTCGGGCTGGGGCTGAATTCGGCGGAGGACAACTCGGTCGGCACGGTGTATATCTGCTCGGCCTCGGGGCCGAACCAGCCGATCGCGACGCAGTGCAACCCGCAGATCGCGTACCGTCAACTGTTCGGCAGCGTGGCTGAGGGCAACGCCCGCAAGGACTTTGACGCGCGGTCGAACCTGCTCGACTTCATGCGCACCGATGTCCGCCGGGTGCGCGGCGTATTGGCCGGCCAGCAGCGTGACAAGTTCGACCACTACCTCAACGCGTTCGAATCGATGAGTGCCCGTCAGCGCGAGTTGGCCGCGCGATCGGACGGCCTGCGCGCCCACGCGCCGCAATTGACCGACAAGTACGACGCCGCCAACGACAAGCACCGGCTCGAGGCGCAGTTCGAGTTGGCCGGCGCGGCGTTGATCAGCGGGCTGACAAACGTCGTGACGATCTGCTCCGGCCTGTGCTCGCCGAACGGCTATCGCCGAGGCATGGGCATGAATATCAGCCTGCACCAGCTCGGTCACCGCACAGGCGAGGGCGACCGCGACTACCGCGCGCTCTACACGATGCTACGTCGACAGCACATGGCCATGATCGCCGCGCTGGTCAAACAACTCGAATCGATCCCCGAAGGCGACGGCACGCTCATGGACAACACGACGATCGTCTTCACGTCCGACTCGGCGGAGACGCACCACTCCAGCGGTGTCGAGTGGCCGTTCGTTTTGATCGGCAACGCGGGCGGTCGCCTGCGCGCGGGGCGGTTCATCGAGTACCCAGCCTTCGGCGCGGCGGGCAACCGGACGATCAACGCGTTGTACTGCACGCTGCTGCACGCCGCGGGCGCGCCGCGGAATCACTTCAACCTCGAGGGCGCGACGAAAGAAGTCGATCGGCCGGGGCCGTTGGGGGAGTTGCTGGCTTAGCGGGAAGCCGGTTGCATGGCCGAGCAACTGAATCACTTGTCACAACATGAACGCGACAGTCGATCTGACATGATCCGGTACAATAGCGGTGCGCCCCACGGACCCGTCACGCCCCGGAGCGAAACCGCCATGCCGATCGACCGCACAGACCGCCGAACGCCAAGCCGCCGAACGTTTCTCAAGCACGCCGCCGGCGGCGTCGCGGGTTATGCGGCGTTGTCCTCGCCGATGATCACCAACAAGGTGCTCGGCGCGAATGACAAGCTGCAAGTCGCGTGCATCGGTGTGGGCGGGCGGGGCGAGTCGGATTTGCAGGGCGTCAAAGGAGAGCGGATCTTCGCGCTGTGCGACGTTGACTCGCGCAGCCTGGACAAGGCCAAGTCGCGGCATGCGCCGGACGCGGCGACGTTCAGCGACTTCCGCAAGATGCTGGACAAGATGCACAACCAGATCGACGCCGTGTGCGTCGCGACGCCGGATCACATGCACGCACAGGCGACGGTCCGCGCGATCCGCGAGCACAAACACGTTTACTGCGAGAAGCCACTGACGCACAACGTCTATGAAGCACGCATGGTCGCGCGGGAGGCGGCGGCCAACAAGGTCGTGACGCAGATGGGCACGCAGATCCACGCGGGCAACAACTACCGACGGGTCGTCGAATTGATCCGGGCCGGCGCGATCGGCAAGGTCGAACACGTGCACACGTGGGTGCCCACGTCGTACCACGGCGGTAACCGACCGACCGCCATGCCTCCTGTGCCGAAGTACCTCGACTGGGACCAGTGGATCGGCGGCGCGCCGATGCGGCCTTACCACCCGGCCTACCACCCGTTCCACTGGCGTGGCTGGTGGGACTTCGGCGGCGGTGCGCTGGCTGACATGGCCTGCCACCACGTGGACCTGCCGTTCTGGGCGCTGGGCATCCGCCACCCGGGCAAGGTCGTCGCGCAAGGACCGCCCGTACACCCCGAGGGGCCGGGGCAGTGGAACATCGTCGATTACGAATTCGGGATCGAGGGCAACAGCTACCGCGCTTCGACGGTCAAGCTGACGTGGTACCACGGCGCGAAGCGTCCGCCGCTGCTGGCGCAGCTCAACCCGCCGTCGAGATACAACGCGGGCAACATCTTCGTCGGTAGCGAAGGCTCGCTGATCGCCGACTACGGCAAGCACCACCTGCTGCCGCAGGACAAGTTCCGCGACTTCCAACGCCCCGAGCCGACGATCCCCAAGTCGATCGGCCATCACCGCGAATGGATCGAGGCGTGCAAAGCGAACGAACCGACGCGCCCGCTGTGCAACTTCGCCTACGCCGGCCCGCTGACCGAATGCGTCCTGCTGGGCAACGTCGCGTACCGCGGCGGCGGCGCGATCGAGTGGGACGCGCCGACCATGCGCTTAAGCGGCCCCGGCGCGGAGAAGGGCAAACAGTACCTCTCGCGCGAATACCGCAAGGGCTGGGAGT
>JANQSF010000161.1 GCA_028284155.1 Phycisphaeraceae bacterium | reverse complement strand
TGGTGACCGACGCGAACGGTGGCTACCTGTTCAACGGCGTCGTGCCCGGCCTGTTCCGCGTTCGGCAGGTCACGCCGGTCGACTTCTCGCAGACCGCGCCGTCAACCGAATTCAACCCGGCCGGCGAGTTGACGTTTGTCGAGCAGGTGTTCGACGGCCGCGGCGGGATCGATGGTCTGAATCGGCCGGTCGATGTTGTGACCAGCCCGGACGGGGCGCACGTCTACGTCGCGGGCACGAACAACGACTCGGTCGCCGTGTTCGAACGCGACGATCAGACCGAACTGCTCACGCAGATCCAGGTCGTCCGCGACAATGTGGACGGCGTGACCGGATTGGACGGCTCGTTCCGACTCTTGATCAGCCCGGACGGCGCGAACGTTTACGCCTTCGGCACTCAGCCGACGTTTTTGCCGCTCAGTGTCGTCGTCTTCGAGCGCGACGCGGGCACGGGCGAGTTGACGTTCGTGCAGGAACTGACGGACATCGACGGCAACGACTTCGACAACGTCAGCGCCGTCGCGATGAGCCCGGACGGCGAGCACCTTTACGTCGCGGCGTCGGCCTCCGACAAGTTGGCGGTGTTGTCACGCGACGACGCCGATCAGGGTCGCCTGACTGTTTCGCAGGTGTTGCGCGACGGCGAAAATGGGATCACCGACCTCACGATCGTGTCGGCCGTCGCCGTCAGCGGCGACGGCGCGCACGTGTACGTCTTGAACGACGAGCAGGCCGGCGCGTTGACCATCTATCAACGCGACGCACAGACGGGCGCGTTGACCTTCCAGGAAGTGCTGCGACAGGGCGAGAATGGGATCGACGTGCTCGATCGGCCGAACAACATGGTGTTCGGCGGCAGTGGTGAGTTCCTGTACATCATCGGCGAGCTCAACCCGCGGCACGCCGTCTTCTCGCGCGACCCGGCTACAGGTTCGCTGACGCTCGAGCAGTCGCTCGACGCAGCGTTTTCGTCGCAGGAGGGCGCGATCAGCGCCGACGGCACGCGCCTGTACGCCGCGCACTTCTTCGACGGATTCTCCGTCTTCGACATCGACCCGGTCACCGGCGAGTTGACGTTCGACGAAACAATCGACTTCGCGGACGACGCCGACCTGGCGCTCGGTATCGCCGCCGGCACCGGCGACGCGTTCTATCTGCCCCATACCAGCGACAAGCTCACGGTTTATTCCGACACCGGTGACTCGCCGCAGATCATCCAAACCTTCCAGGACGGCGATGGCGGCGACGACGGTTTGTCGATCCCACAGGACCTTGCCATCAGCCCGGACGGCGCGTTCGTCTATGTCGCGTCCACCGGCGAAGACTCCGTCGCGACGTACGCACGCGACCCGCTGACGAACGAGTTGACGTTCGTGCAGGTCTTGCGCGACGGCGAGAACGGCATCGATGGGTTGAACAGTGCGCAGGCCGTGGCGGTCAGCCCCGACGGTTTGCACGCGTATGTCACCGCGTTCGGTGAGATGGCGATCTTCAGCCGAGACACCGTCACCGGTGAGCTGACGCTGGTGCAGACGCTCACGCAGAACGTCGGAGGCGTGACCGGCCTGGGCGCGGGCCGCAAGGTGCGCATCAGCCCCGACGGCGCGCACGTGTACGTCGCCAGCGAGTCGGACGACGGCATCGCCGTCTTCGACCGCGACGCGGGCACGGGCGAACTCACTTTTGTCGAGATTGTCGAGGACGGCGTCAACGGCGTTGAGACGCTCGACCGAATCCGCAGCATCTCGATCAGCCCCGACGGCGACCATGTTTACGCCGTCAGCGGCGACGACGCGATCACTGTTTTCAGTCGCAACGATATCACCGGCGAGTTGACGCTCGTCGAGGCGCTGAGCGAAGGCGGCACGGGCATCGAGACGCTGGACAACCCGCTGTCGGTCGCAGTCAGCCCGAACGGCAACCACGTGGTCGTCGGCGGGTCGAGCTTCCGCAACCTCGCGTCGTTCACCCGCGACCCCAGCACGGGTCAGCTCACCTTCATCGAAGAGTTGACGCGCATCAATGACTCGCTCAACGGGAACACCGAGGTCGTGTTCAGCCCGGACGGGTTTAACCTCTACGTCTCAGCCAGCAGTGCCAGCGCGGTGTCAATGCTTCAATTCGACCGTGAGACGGGCAGCATGACGCTGGCGCAGACGCTGCGCGACAACGAAGGCGGCGTCGACGGCCTCGCGTCGTCCGTCGACTCGGTCGCGATTACGCCGGACGGCACGGGCGTGTACGCCATCGGGACGACAGAGGATTCACTCGTCGTCTTTACCCGCGACCCGGGCGAAGGCCTGCCGGGCGCGCACAGCGTCGTCGTCACTGAAGGCCAGGCGATCACCGACCTGAACTTCGGCAACACGACGCCGACCGTGCTCGTCACCGCGCCCGACCCGGACGCGGCGGAGACCGGGCCGGACGGCGGCCGATTCCGCTTGACGCGCACCGGCCCGACGACCGACCCGATGACAATCAACCTCATGACCGGCGGCACGGCCACAGCCAGTGACGACTTCGCCGCGCTGCCGCAGCAGGTCGTCATCCCCGCCAACGAGTCGTTCATCGATGTCGAGGTCAACCCCGTGACCGACGACCTGACCGAGGGCGACGAGACGGTCACGCTGACCGTGTTGGCCGGCGACTATGTCGTGGGTGCACCGGACACGGCCACGGTGACGATTGCCGACGGCGTGATCATCGTCCCGGCTGACGACCGTGGGCGGGTGACCTATATGGACTCTGAAAACAACGAGGTGACTGTCTCGTACCGCGGCGACGGCGAGCTGGGCGTGCGCATGACGGCCGACGGCGTCGGCGACGCGCTGGCGTACGTCGTCACGGGTTCAAATGATCGCGATTCACTGAGCGTCACCGTGCGCGGCGGCACGGGCATCACGCGCGTCGGCGACGTCGAGATTGACGGCGCGATCAATCAGGTCAAACTCGACAAGGTTGACCTGTTGGGCGACCTGACGACGACCGGGCCGGCCAAGCAGGTCAGGTTCAACGACGTGGCTGACGACCACAACATCTTCATCGGCGACGACGGGGCCGACGAACGCGACAGCGTGACGTTCGTGTTCAAGAAGGTGACCGACCTGATTATCACGTCGCTGATCACGATCAAGTCGATTACCGCGTCGTCGTGGATCGACACAAACCCGACGACGGTGAAGGACCGCGTCGAGGGGCCGTCGGTCGGCAAGATCAACATCAAGGGCGACCGGGGCACGAACGACCCCGGCATGTTCCAGGCGAGCCTCGACCTGGACGGGTCGGACGGCGCGCGGTTTATCCTGGGCAATTCGAACTTCGCCGGGCCGGTGGACGGGGTGGTGTTCGACGTGAACGGCCCGGTGGGCAGCCTGAACTTCCGCGACAACGTGACCGACGCGTGGTTCATCTTCGACGACGGCGCGACACGTATCAAGGCCGGCGACATGCTCGAGGTCGAGATCGACGGCGGCGACTTCGGGTCGATCCAGGCGAACGACATCACGGGCATCAGCCCGGGCCGGGCGTGGAACGTGGACTCGATTAAGCAACTGCAGGCCCGACGCAACACGCGGACGGGCTCGACGGGCGTGATCGACGACGTGGTCATCAACGCGACCGGCTCGAGTAACCCGCGCGTGCGCGACGTGATCGGTCAGCTCAAAGCCGACGGTGGGTCGAACGATCTGGAGGTCAACGCGACCGGATCGGCATCGATCATCGACCTGCGCGGTGTAATCGATGAACTGGACCTGGCGTTTACGGGCGCGGTGAAGAACCTCAAGCTCGGCGACGTTGGCCCGGGCAGCACAGCCAATGTGTCGGCCGGCTCGACGGGTAACGTGCAGGCTGTACGCTGGATGGACGGCGAGGCGGTGTTCGAAGACGTCCGCAACTTCAAGGTCAACGGCGACCGGCGCAGTGACACGCCGGGCGACTCGGGTGTGAACGTCACCGTCAATGCCAACGGCACGAGCACGGCTCGCAGCGCGCTGAACGGCGCATCAATCCGCGACGAGGCGACCGGCAACTGGGACGTGAACGGCTCGACCGGCAACCTGACGTTTGGCGCGGTGGCGGCGGCGTTCCACGCCGTCTTCTCTGGCGACGTGCGCGGGCTGACGAGCAAGTCGTTCTTCGACGGGCTCGCGGCGGCGAACAGTTTCAACAACGTCAACATCAAGACGACGATGACCGGCGCACGGATCATCACGGCGCCCGGACCGGGCGGCGGGCCGCATGTGATCAACACCTTGCGCGTCGGCGGCGCGGTGACGGGCGGGACGCAGGTCTACGCCGGGGTCGATTCGGTAGACGGCATCTTCGACAACGGCGACGACATGTTCATCCCCGGCGCCGACGCGGCGATCCGAAATGTGACCATCGGCCCGGCCCCGACCAGCGACGACGTCGTCTTCCAAGCGCCGGCGTTTACGGGCAACATCCGCGTGGACGGCGATCGGATTGACGTGACGACCGACACGACGGGGCGGTTTATCATCACGCCGGTCTGAGGACGCCTCCGACGCCGAGGCGCTGATTCGCTTGAATCCCCTAGCCATCGGTCTACAATGGGGGCCGACAATTGGTCAAGCACCCGTAGCTCAATTGGATAGAGCGTCGGTCTACGGAACCGAAGGTTCCAGGTTCGAATCCTGGCGGGTGTATTCGAGGCATTTCATATCGCATCATGCGTCCTGAAAATGAGAGGAAGATGGGGGTGAGGTCCTCGTCTCTGGTGGCAATGCCCGTCAGATCGGCGGCGTCTATCGGTGGACTGTTCATAGTCGTAAACTGCTGAATCTGGGTTGGTTACGCGGTAGTTGGCCCGTTGGGATGACGGGTGTTTTCGGTGGCATGTCTTGGGCTGACTGCCTGAATCGAGTGTGGAAGGCCCTATAATCCGCGGCTTCTGAGCGGGGTCCGTTCGTTGCCCCGTTCGGTTGGGCCTTCAGCTAACCGCTCCCCTCGGGATGGACCGATCATGGTTGCAGCGTGGCTCGTGGCTGCGTCCTCCCGATTCCCCCTGTGACCCATGGCGACCAGTAAGACCAAATCGCCTCGCCGGCGCGAGTTGCAGCGCCAGTTCGGCCGACGCTCGCCGTTGTCGTGGCAGGCGTTGCGCGAGCACCGGCTGTCCTGGCCGGTGGTCTGGGCGGCAACCGCTGCGTTGTGCGGCGGGTTGTTGGCTGTGTTTGTCGGCGGGGCGGCGAGGTACAAGGTCGATCAACTGGTGAGCGAGCCGATCGTCGCGCGCGTGCGGTTCCAGGCGGTCGACCTGGAGAAGACGCGGGCCAAGCGCGAGGTCGCGTATCAGAGTCAGCCGGCCGTGTATGTGCCGAACACCGAGTACTTCAACAGCGTACGCCAACGGCTGGACTCGCTGATCAAACTTGCGGCGGACAAGAACATCGAGTCGGTGGAGCAGGTGCGCGAAGAAGAGCGTCTGGCGATGCGGCTCGACGCGGCCGGCTTCGCCGAGTTGCGCAAGCTGGTCGTTGACGGCAAGGTCGATCCGAAGTGGACGCAGGCCGTCGAGGGCTTCTTCAAAGGCTTCCGCGCGACGGCGATCCTCAAGCCCGGCCGAATCTCGGCGTTGCGCGATCCGGACGGCGGGCGGTCATTATTCATCCTGCTGAACGACACCGAACTGTCGAAAGAAACGGAGCTGCCGTACAACGTGCTGCTGAGCACGGAAGACGCGAAGCGTGTTGAGCTGCGGTTGCAGAGCATGGTGGACGCGTTCCCCGCGCCGCTTCGGCCGACCATCATCGCCGCGGCGATGCGCGACCTGGAGTGGACGTACGAAATCGACACGGTCGCGACGGAACGGCGGCGGGAGGAGGCGCGCGAAAACACGCCGGATGAGACGATGACCTATCAGCCGAACCAGGTGCTTGTCTCGGCAGGGCACGTGCTGACGCGGCTGGACCTCGACGTGATCCGCGAGGAGCAGCGCGTATTCGAGGTGTCTGCCAAGGCGCGGTTCGGCTGGCATTGGTTGGCCGGCACGGTGGGGCGGTTCGGGTTGATCACGCTGATCGCCGTGGGCCTGTGGTGCTACATCGCGGCGTACATGCCGCGCGTGTGCAGCAACCCGATGCGCGGGCTGGCGCTGACTGCGCTTGTAATCGGCGGGCAGGTCATCGCGGTGGCGCTGGGCGGGTTGGGACCGGCATTCCTGGTCATGGCGGCGGTGTTCCCGACGTTGCTGACTGCCACCGTTCTGGCGATCTGCTACGGGCAGCGGTTCGCGCTGGCGATCGGTGCGATCCACGCCGTATTGGTCGCG
>JANQSF010000159.1 GCA_028284155.1 Phycisphaeraceae bacterium | reverse complement strand
CAGGTCACAACGCAGCCCCACCCCGGCTTTCCGACCGACTTGCAGGCCCAGCTCATGGCGCTGGTCGCGCACGCCGATGGGAACTCGATCATCACTGAGAAGGTCTTCCCCGACCGTTATCAGCACGTCGCGGAGTTGCTGCGCATGGGCGCGAACCTGATCCGAAACGGCCCGACGGTGCTGATCACCGGCGTGCGCGAACTGACCGGCGCGCCGGTCATGGCCAGCGACCTGCGAGCCTCGGCCGGTTTGGTCCTGGCGGGTCTCGCCGCGCGCGGGACGACGACGGTCAACCGTGTGTACCACATCGACCGCGGCTACGAGCGCATCGAATCCGCCTTGCAGGACCTTGGCGCGGATATCGAGCGGGTCAAGGACGCGTCCGTTTGATAAACCGGCTGCCAAGATTCCGAAAACTGTTCATCTATTCAGTTGCATAGAGTCGAGGCCATTGGTCGCGGTCGCGGTCGCGGTCGCGTCCGACGGTTATTCGGTCTGCAAGGACCAGTCAAACCGCCTACACCACGTCGTCCAATTCGTGGATGACTCTCGTCAAGTGGGTCTCTCCTGATACCGATAGACCTTGTTGTCGGGGTTGCCGTGGCCGATTCCGGGAGGTCGGTCGAGGACGGTAACAGCCTGCCGGGGTCGCGGGTGGGGCTGAGCGTCTTGGCGTTCGGCTTCACGGGGTGGAACGATCTTCTTCGGGTAGTGCGGACAACATGAACAAGGACCTCCTCGAACGCGTGATGGCGTCGCCGCGCCTTCCGAGCTTGCCGACCATCGCGCTCGAAGTGATCGACCTCGTGCAACAGCACGACGTCAACATCAAACAGATTGCGCAGACCATCCAGATGGACCCGGCCCTGTCGGGCAAGATCCTCAAGACGGTCAACTCCAGCTTCTACGGCCAATCGCAGACGATCAGCACGATCAGCCACGCGCTGGTCGTGCTCGGGCTCAACAGTGTCAAGACGTTGGCGCTTGGGTTTAGCCTGATCACCAACCTCAAGTTGCCGGAAAGCGAAGGCTTCGACCACTTCCTGTTCTGGAAGCGAAGCCTGTATACCGCCTCGGCCGCCAAGCTGTTAGCCAACCGTGTCGGTGTGGTTCAGCACGAAGAGTCGTTCCTCGGCGGCCTGCTTCACGACCTGGGCGTGTTGGCGATGGCGCAGGCCTTGGACGGGGAGTACGAAGAGGCAATCGCCTCCGTGCAGCAGTCGCCCGAGCGAATGGTCGTGGTCGAAGCCGAGCGATTCGACCTCGACCACACGCAGGTCGGCGCGGCGTTGGCCGAGAGCTGGAACCTGCCGCCGATCCTCCGAGCGCCGATCCAACATCACCACAAGCCGGACGAGGCCCCCGATGAGGTCGCGCCCGTCGTGCGTTGCGTCGCGCTGGGCAGCGCGGTCGCCGAGGTCTTTATCAGCGACGCGCCCGGCGAGTCGCTCGAGCGATTCTACAAATTGGCTGAACAGTGGTTCAGCCTGTCGCGCGAGGCCGCCGAGCCCATGCTGGCCGAAGTCCACAAGAGCACGGTCGAGATGCGCCGCCTGTTCGACCTGCCGACCGGCGAGTTGGGCAACGCCGACGACATCCTCGCCCGTGCCAACGAGGCGATGCTTCAACTCAGCCTCCAGAATCAGCAACAGACCAACGAACTGAAGCTGCGCAACGAGCAACTCGCCAAGAAGGCGACGACCGACTCACTGACCGGCGCGGCCAACCGCGGGCACTTCAACGACGTGATCCAGGAACGGTTTGAAGCGACGCGCAACGGCGAAGGGCCTTGGACGATCGTCTTCTTCGACGCCGACCACTTCAAGAAGTTCAACGACACGTACGGCCACCAGGTCGGCGACCGCGTGTTGATCGCGCTCGCCAAGACGCTCAAAGAGGAAATGCCCAAGGACGCGCTGGTCGCCCGATACGGCGGCGAGGAGTTTGCCGTCATCCTGCCCGGTACAGGCCGCCAGGAAGGCGCCCGCATCGCCGAACAGACCCGAAGACTCATTCACGAGGTCGAGGTCACCAGCGACGAAGGCGAGACGCTGCGCATCACGGCGAGCATCGGTGCGGCGACCGACGACGGTTCGTTCTTTAACGCGGCTGAACAGGTCGTGAAGGCCGCCGACAAGGGCGTCTACGCCGCCAAGAAAGCGGGTCGGAACTGCGTCCGTGTCTTCGCACCCCGCCCCAAACGAAAAGCAAGCTGACCCGTCCGCCGCTTGCGGCTTAGCGCGTGTCCGTTCCCATCATCGAGGCGCTTGCTGCAACTCATCCCGATCGATCGCCCCGTCCTTCAATCGCACGACGCGCTGACACCGCTGCGACACCTCGTCGTCGTGCGTGACCATGATGATGGTCAGCCCCTCGGCGTGCAGTTCATCGAACAACGCCAGGATCGACTCGCCCGTCGCCGAGTCGAGGTTGCCCGTCGGCTCGTCAGCCAACAACAGGCTCGGCCGATTGATCAACGCCCGCGCGATCGCGACGCGCTGCATCTGCCCGCCGCTCAACTCGGCAGGGCGGTGGTCCATCCGGTCAGCCAACTGCACGCGCGACAAAGCCTCAGCCGCACGCTCGCGTCGTTCCTTGCCCGGCGTGCCCTGATAAAACAAGGGCACCTGCGTGTTCTCCAGCACGGTCAGTTGCGGGATCAGGTTGAAAGCCTGAAACACGAAGCCGATATGCACGCCGCGCACCCGGCTCAGTTCCGTGTCGTCCATCGTCGCCACGTCACGACCTTCCAGCAGGTACTGCCCGCTGGTCGGCCGATCGAGGCAGCCGACGATGTTCATCAGCGTGCTCTTGCCGCTGCCGGAAGGCCCCATGATCGCCACGTACTGCCCGCGCGGGAAGTCGACGTCCACTCCGCGCAACGCGTACACCGGCGGCGCAGACTTGCTTTTTTGATAGACCTTCTCCACCCGCTTGATCTGCGCGACGTGTTCCGTAGCCGTCGTGGTCATGGGTGAAGTTTATGGCGCATGTCAAGCAGGGGAATGAAACCACAGATGAACACGGATGGACACAGATGGAAAGCAGAAAAGCAGCAAAGCAGCAAAGCAGGAAAACAGTAAAGCAGCAAATCGGAGTCGGCGCGAACGACCCCTTGCGTCACAGGTCAGTCCGTTTAGCGGCTGGCCCGCAGGACCGCCTTCCGGCAGTGCTCCCAAACATCACCAAACACGCCTGACCCCCAAATCACCTGAAGCCGGGTCTTTCCGAAGACCCGGATCAACTACATCCATCAACTCCTGCACACCACATCACGCTCTTCCTCCATCTGTGTCATTCTGTGTCCATCTGTGGTTCCAAACCCATCACTCACCCCGACCCACCGCCGTCATCCCCGCCACCTCCGACGCGTGCAACCCGCTCGCCGCGCCGTCCAGCCCGTGCGACGCACGCCAGTCGCCGACGGCCGACGCGCCGCGTTCGTCGTCGTCCACGTCGGCTCGCAGCCGCGCGCCGCGCGGCGTGTCGAGCACCATGCCCTCGTTGACGATCACCCGCCCCCCCTTGATCACCCACTGCGGCCGCTCGAACATTGCGCGGGGGTCGGCTGTGTCGTCGTTGTAGATCGTCACGTCGCCGTCAGCACCCGGCCCAAGGTGACCCTTGCGCGTCAAGCCAAGCGCGCGGGCCGGCGCGGCGCGCGTCATGATCGCGACCTCGTACAACGACAGCTCGCGCGTGATCGACGCCAAACCCGTGCGGTCGGTCGCGTGTTGGTGACAGGCACGCAACCGCTCGTCGCGCATCGGTTTGCTCATAAGTTGCGCGATGAGCTGTGGGTAGTTCGTAAACGACCCGCCGTTGGGGTGGTCGATCGACATCGCGCACCGCCAGGGGTCGTCCATGGTCAAAGCGAGTTCGAGCCCGACAGCCCACTGCATGGCGTGGACAGGGTTACCCGACTCGTGCACGAGCGGCATGACGCCGAAACAGTCCTCGTTGCCCGACTCGCAGAAGTAGGCCGGCCGAAGCGGCGAGCCGGCAGAGCGGTACAGGTTGAACTCCAACGGCAGGTCGGCCGTGGCGGTAAAGGCCGGCCCGAACGCGACCAGCCCGAGGTCGAACGTCGCGTCACGCTGCTCGCGCAACCGCTCACACAACGGCTCGACCGCGCTGACGAAGCCGCCCTTATCCGTCTTGCCGTAGGCGTAATACTGCAAGTGAGCCAGGTGAAAACGCCGCCCGTTCAATGCCCGACACAAATTGAGCGTGATGTCGATCGCGCCCGGCTCGCCAAGCTGCGGCCCGTGGATGTGCGTCGCGTGCGGCAGGTCGAACGCGTCCTGTGCTTCGGTGAACAGTTCGAGCAACGCACGCGGCGAGACACGCGTGTCGCCCACGGCATCGTCGATTGAGTCGATCCGGTCGTGCTGCGCGTTGCGTCGCCAGCGCGCGACGCCGGCCGGGTTGACCGCCTTGATGCCGAACGCGCCGGTCGTGGCCAACAAGTGACGCAC
>JANQSF010000146.1 GCA_028284155.1 Phycisphaeraceae bacterium | reverse complement strand
CGAGGCCGGCCGACCACGCTACCACGTCGACTTCGGCCCTGACACGCTGCCTGCCGAGACGGGCGACCTGTTCGACGAGGCGGTGAGTCTGACCAAGGGCTGCTACCTCGGCCAGGAGATCGTGGCCCGCATGCATGCGCTGGGTCACCCCAAGAAGGTGCTCGTGGGCATCCGTTTCGACGACGACCGCCTGCCCGTGGCCGGCGCGCCTGTCTATGAGCAGACCGACGACGACGCGACCGCCGCGCCGACCGCCCCCCGGAACAACGTCATCGGCGGCGTCACCAGTTCGACGCACGCGCCGATGCTTAGCCAGCAGGCCGTCGCGTTCGCCATGATGCGCTGGGGCAAGCACTGCCTCGACACGCGCGTCGCCGTGCCGGCCGATGGCGGGTTCACCGAAGGCGTCGTGCAGTCGTTGCGCTTCCTGCCATGACGTAAACGGCACGAGCCCCGCCGCGTTGACCCCTACAATGTCGACGCAAAGGTTGGGTCAATACCAGGACATCACGTCATGAGAAAGCTCATCGGACTCATCAGCACACTGGCCGTGGGGGCCGGCCTGTGTCTGTTCGCGCTCAACTACCATATCGTGCGCGGGCAGGACGACACCGTCGTCGTTCCCAAGAGCGACATGACGTTCAAGAACACGTACGTGGACATCCGCGATTGGAGCCCGGTCGATTTCACCGAGCACGCCGACGTAACCAAGGCCCTGATCGAGAACGGCCACCAAGCCCTGGTCAGCGAACAAGCAGGCCGAAGCGTGATCGACGCGTTGGGCGATTTCTTCAAGGATGAGTAGGGGGAGGGAAGGCACGGAGGCGGGGGGGAGCAAAGGCACGAAGGCACTAAGGCACGGAGGCACGAAGGGTTCGGAGTTCGCGCCCGGTGCGGCCTCCGTTCAATGGCGCGCCTGTTGCGCCGCCTTCCGGCGGATTGCAAAACGCCAGAAGGCGGACCTGCGGACACGCCGCAAAGTACACGCCCAATTAACTACCCCTTCGTGCCTTAGTGTCTCCGTGCCTTCGTGCCTCTCTGCCCCTTCCCCCCCGATCACACCGACTGTAACGATTACGCCGGCCGAATCGATTCAACAAATCAGTCGAGGCGGGCTGTATGTCATTCAAATCGTTGGGTCGCCGATATAAAGGGCGTGCACTTACCCAATCTGACGGGTCACGCCATGCTCACCCAGGAAACACAGTTCGACCAGACGCGCAACCTCGTTGTCGCCAAGCCCGGCGCCGACCACCTGACCGGCCAATCCATGGCCGAACTGACCGACGCGCTGGGTGAACGGATGCGCTACGACAACGCCACGTTGTTCGTGATCGACATGTCCGGTGTGACGTTCATGGACTCAGCCGGCATCGGCGCGCTGGTCACGTTCCTGCAAGACCTCGAACACGTCCGCGGCCGAATCGGCGTCGCGGGCTGTCAGCCGAACGTCGAGTTCCTCTTCAAGGTCACCCGACTCGACGCGGCGATCACGCTCTTCGACGACGTCGAAGAAGCGACCGACGAGTGGCTCTAACACCCCGCCGTATGCGGCTTAGCGCGTCGCACAATCCACTTTGATCTCCACTTTGCAACGGCCTTGGCCCGTGTGGTGTCGCACTGGACCAGTGCTGCTCCATAGCGGCAATCGCGATTGACCTCTCCCCAAGGGACGGGGCTCTGTTCAAAGACGCCAGAGCACAAGCGCCCGCTTCGATAACCGCCAACGCGACGGATATGATCGCTTGTGAATCATTCACGTTGTGTGACCTGGTGCATGTGGTTTGTCGCGGCGGTTGCCATCGCTTGCGCGGCGTGGTGGCTGTTCAGGCCGACACCAATCGAGCGCACCAGCGGGTCATTCGAGCAGGACGCATACGTTTGGCAACGACGCTGGGACGACCCGGTGCTGACGGCGATCGATCAGCACGCCGGCGCCTTCAGGAGGGTCGTCCCGCTGGTCACTGAAATCGAGTGGTCGGACGGCCGCCCCCGCGTGGTCGAAGTGCCGGTTGATTTCGCGGCGCTGGTCGGTGAGCGTCAAGCCAACGGTGAAGCCGTACAGGTCGGCGCCGCGTTGCGCATCGGCCCATACGCCGGGCCGTTTGCCGGCGACGACGCGGTCGGTCGGCAGTTGTGTGACGTCGCCCGTTCAATCGTTGTGCGAGCGGCCGACCAGGGCGTGACGCTGGCCGAGTTACAGATCGACTTCGACGCCGCGTCGAGCAAGCTGGCAGGCTACCGCGAATGGGTCGTGGCGATCACCGAGGCCGTGTCGCCGACGCCGGTCGTGATCACGACGCTGCCGACGTGGATGAGTCACAGCGGGTTCGGCCAACTTGTCGCCGCGGCCGATGCATTCGTATTGCAGGTCCATTCGATCGAGCGGCCGCGCGGGCCGGACGAAGACCTCACGCTTTGCAATGCGGCTCGGACGCGGGTGTGGGTCGATCAGGCCGCCGGTTTCGGTCGTCCGTTCCGAGTCGCGCTGCCGACGTATGGCTACCTCGTGGCGTTCGACGCGGCGGGCGAGTACATCGGTCTGTCGGCTGACGGCGACGCGCCCGATTGGCCTGCCGATGCGACGGTTCGGCGTGTCGACGCCGACCCGGCCGCGATGGCGTCGCTCATTGATGCGTGGACGGCGAGCAGGCCGATGCTAATGGAAGGTGTGATCTGGTACAGGTTGCCCGTCCGGACGGACACGCTGAACTGGCGTTGGCCGACGCTGGTGGCGGCGATGGAGGGGCGCGTTCCCGTCGGGCGGGCCGCCGGCGTGGTGCGAACGGTCGAGCCCGGCCTCGTCGAGGTCGACCTGACCAACACCGGCGATGGCGATGCACCCGCCCGTCAGCGCGTGCATTTGAGTTGGACCGACAGCCGATTCATCACCGGCGACGGGGCGATGGGCTACGTGCTTGAGCGTGACGGCCACCACGCCGCTTGGCTGCAACCGCGGGCCACGGAACTGGGGCTTCGCCGGATCGGCCCCGGCAACACGCGAACAATTGGCTGGCTACGTTTCGACCGCGACACGGAGGTCACCGTTGAAATCCAAAACGCCGAATGAAACCTGCGCAAGCCGCATCCGCCGCAGACGGACCTGGTCAGTGGTCCTCATCGCGATGGTGCTCGGGCCTGTCGTTGCGCTCGCCTGCGGTCCGTTCTTTCCGAACCGGATCCTGTTCGACGGCGAGGCGACGCTGACCAGTGCGCCCGTCGCCGACTTCACGCACGAACTCGACCGCAATCCGCTGCGCGACAAGCCGGTGGAGAAGGCGAACCAGCCGAAGCGGGACGGCTCGGTTTACCACCAGACGGCCGGCGCGGACGTGGCGGAACTCGCCGAAGCGCTGCGCAAGCGCGGTGCCGTTTCGACGCAAACGGCGCGGACGGTTGCCGCCTACGCGAAGTTTCGCGGCGCGTTGCAGGCGTTTGCGGCGAATCGGACGCGTTACAACTCGAAGGACGATCCGCTGGCAGGTCTGAAGATCGACCCCGTGCCGGGAGGCCTGCCCGGCGAGTTCGCCGACTACCTGACCGGAGCCGTCGCATACCACCGCGGCGACCTTGCCGCCGCTCGCCGCGCGTGGGTCGCTTTGCTCGCGCGGCCGGCGGCGGAACGTCGGTACCGATCGGTCTGGGCGGCGTATATGCTCGGCCGATCGTACGTGGGCAGCGACGCGGACGAAGCAGCCCGTTACTTCGTCGACGCCCGCAAGCTCGCCCGCGCCGGTTTCCGTGATTCGCTTGGGCTGGCGGCGGCGAGTTACGGCTGGGAAGGCAAGGCGCATCTCAACGCAGGTCGTTTCGATCGCGCGATCGAGTTGTATGTCAGACAACGTCAGACGGGCGACACAACTGCGACAGCCTCGCTCATGTTGGTCGCCGCGCAGGTGCTTCGACAGGGCGATACCGTCTTGCGGCGGTGCGCAGCCAACGAGCAGGCGCGGCAGGTGGTGACAGCCTACGTGCTCTCGAAAGGCGCGACGGGATGGGCGTCTTGGGGCGACGACAAGCAGGAGCAGGCCGTCGCGCGGCGATGGATCGATGCGATCGAGTCGGTTGGCGGGGAGGCCGACATCGACGGGGCTGAGCGATTGGCCTGGCTGGCGTACCAGGCGGCCGACTACGACACGGCGGCCAGGTGGGTCAGGCGGGCCGGCGACCACAAGCCTATCGCGTTGTGGGTGCGCGCCAAACTCCTGATGCGCGCAGGGCGGGTCGACGAAGCGCTGGCCGTGCTGGGCCGAGCGGCCAAGCTCATGCCGGCTAATGAGGTTTGGCCGGACAGTCATTGGTACGGCCGTGTCGATGATCCGTCGCACCACGGCGTGCTTTGTCCGCGCGACGAGATGCTCGCCGAGATGGGAGCCTTGCAACTGACGCGTGGCCAATACGTCGAGGCACTGACACTGTTGCTGGACAGCGGCGCGTACTGGACAGACGCCGCGTATATCGCAGACCAGGTGCTCACGCTCGATGAACTCAAGTCCTTCGTTGACGCCCGCAAACGACCAGCCGGCGCTGCTGCACAGTCGGGCAATGACGGCTTCTTGCCGCAAGTCGAGCAGGACGACGCCCTTCGAAAGCTGCTAGCCCGTCGGCTGACTCGTAACGGGCGGTGGAAAGAAGCGCGCCCCTACTTCAGCCCGGAACGCCGCAAACTGCTCGACACCTACATCGCGTCCATCCGCGCCGGGCATGACAAGTCGCGCAGTCGCGCCGCGCGTGCGCAGTCGTTCATGACCGCCGCGCGCATCGCCCGGGCCAACGGCATGGAACTGCTTGGCACTGAACTCGAACCGGATGAGGCGGTTTACGACGGGCAGTTCGGCGACAACGACCCGCAATCACCGTCGCTGCGCGCCGGACTCAAGAGCCCCGTGCTCAGGCCGACCACCGACGAATTGCGCCGCGTGGTCGCCAGCCGACCGAACCCGATGCGACGATGGCATTACCGATACACCGCGGCTGACCACGCATGGTCAGCCGCGCAATTGATGAATGACGACACCGACCAACTCGCCGCCTGGCTGCAGGAAGCCGGCATGTGGCTCGCCGCCCGCGACCCCAAGTCGGCCGACCGCTTCTACAAGGCGATGGTGCGTCGCTGTGGAAGCACGGCACTGGGCAGAGAAGCAGGCCGGTTGCGATGGTTCCCAGCAATGAAGCGCAAAGGGTAGTTTCCGCCTTTGGCCGGCATTTTCGATGCGCTGTCGTAGTTGTGCGCAGAGGTGTGACCGTTCGCCCCTATGTGGTGCAGCACTTTTTCAATCATCAACCCGCGTTAGCAAGGCGTGGCGACGGTTTACGTCGTGGCGGGCGCGGTGTCAGGGCAGTGACTGGCCTGACATCTGATCGCCATTGCCAGCCCGCGAAGAAGGTTTGGCGTATCAGGGTGACATTTGGTCTGACTGATGTAACAGTTGTTGTATTATCTATTTACAACATTTTCCGCCACATATCGGAGAGAGAATCCGGCCTCCAGCCAGCCATCATTCGCCCGGCGGCGCACAGGTTGCGCGTAGCTCGCAGAAAGTTGAGTTGTGGCGAGAAAAAGTTTGTCGCGTCTTCCCAATGTTTGGGTCGATGCGTTCGATGGCGCGGAGAAGACGCGGCGCATGCTGTGCGAGAACTCACATTGAACTGTTGCGTCGCCGATGGGTTAGGATTAACGTTGATTGGAACGCGTTGGCTGGGCCGGGTCGCTGTGTGCGACTTGGGCCGACCAACGATCGCCCGCACGGAGCATGTCGCTTGCCGGATGCAACGCCGCCGCAGGACGCTTCAGAGCCGAGTCGGTCAGCCGACAGGATGTGGGGGACGATGGCGCGGGTCGCGGCCGAGGCGCGCGACGCGGGTATCGACGGCACAACCAACGAGTTGCGGGGAACGACCTGCGCACCGTTCGGCGCGGCGTTGGAGCCGGTGCTGCGCGAGGCGTGCGGCGGTCGGCTGTCGGGCATCAACTGGTTCCGGACCCATTGGCAGCGCGGCGGGGCCGTCACGGGCTACGCGACGATCCGCGACGACAAAGGCGTCGAGCGCGACGCGGTGGTCAAGCTGCCCGTGCCGCCGACCGAGCGAACATGGTTGCGCCGATTGCAGGACGCCGACGGGCTTGCGCCGCGGTTATACGCCGACGGCGAGGCGCTGGGCGGATACGACATCGCGTGGGTTGTCATGGAACGACTGCCGCACGGCCCACTGTCGAGCGCTTGGGACGGCGCGGAAGCCCAGCTACTGGTCGACGCGGCTGTGCGGTTCTATGACGCGTCGTCGAAGGTCGAGTTGGAAGGCGACGCCCCGCGGCGGGACTGGTCGGCCATCCTCAAGCAGGCCCGTTCGGCTGTACGACGAGACGGATTCCCACACGCGCAACAATGGACAAAGGCATTGAAGAAGACTCAGAAGAAGCTCGACAAGTGGCTGGCTGCGTGGGACGCGCGGCCGACTGACGACTGGTGTCACGGCGACCTGCATTACGCGAACGCGCTGACGCGCGACGCGCCGCCGAACGGGCCGGTCGTGTTGATCGACTTCGCACGTGTGCACCGCGGGCACTGGGTGCAGGACGCGGTGTATTTCGAGCACCTGTTCTGGGCTCGGCCGAAACGGTTAGCGGGCGTCCGCGTATGCAGCGCGATCGCCAAGGGTCGCAAGGGATACGGGCTGACGGTCAACGAAGGTTGGCCGAAGCTGGCGTCGATCCGGCGTGCGTTGATTGCCATGAGCGCGCCGGTCACGCTCATGCACGACGGCGACCCGGCGCACCTGGAGGCGTCGTTGGCCGTGCTCGAACGGGAGGCGGGATGATGAGCACGACGAGCGACCCGCATCGAAAAACGGGCTTGGAACCGGGCAACGCGCACCCTGAGTACTCGCACGACGGCGTCATGCGCGACGTGCCTTGCGAGCGCAGCGGGTTTCTGGACGGCCTGTCGCGGCTGATCGGCAAGGGCACGCTGTGCATCCCGCGGTATTACTTCCACCCGTGGGCGATGCGTGGGATTCGGCGGCGCATGGATCGGACCGACGGCCAACGGTTCAAGGCCGTTTCGCACGACGGGACAACGCTCGCGTGTGTGCGCTTTGCAGCCAAACACCCGACGGATCGGCCAACGGTCGTCATCGCGCACGGCTGGATGGAGGTCAAGGAGTGTCACCTGCGCACGGTCGAGTTGCTGGTGGGCGAGGGGCATGACGTGATCCTGTTCGACCAGCGGGGTCACGGCGATTCGGGCGGGCGGTTCACGACGTTTGGCGTGTGGGAACAGCACGACGTGCGGGCGGTGGTCGACGAGGTCGAGTCGCGCGGCTGGTTGCGCGGCGGTGTCGCGACGATGGGCCTAAGCCTGGGCGCGGCCGCGGTCTTGATGCACGCGGCGGACGACCCGCGCGTGCAAGGCGTCGTCGCCGTCGCGCCGTTCGCAAGTTATGCCGAGGCTGTGCGGTCGTATCACCGGATCTACGGCCCGTGGCTGTGCGAGAAGTGGGTGCTGCGCGGTCACGCGCGGGCGGCGCGCGATTTCGGCTTCGAGATGCGGGAGACAGCCGTCATCGACGCCGTGCGGCGGTTGACCTGCCCCGTCCTGTTGGCCGTCGGCGAGCACGACAAACATTTGAGCCGGTCGCGTCACACGCAGCGTGTGGCCGACGCGCTGCCCGACGACGACGCTCGGCCGCACGTCATCCGCGGCGCGAATCACTTCAACCCGTTCCGGGCCCAGTGGCCCGGTTTCGATGACAAGATCGTCTCGTTCCTGAACGACACCGCTCGCGACGTGCGCGAGCCGACGCAGGATTCGCCGACGTCGCAATCCTTCGAAGTGCCATTGACCGTGACGAACTGACGCCGCCGATGCTACGCGAACTGCACATCCAGAACCTGGCCGTCATCGAAGACGCTCGCGTCGAGTTGAGCGACGGCCTGAACTGCTTCACGGGCATGACCGGCGCGGGCAAGAGCCTGGTCATCGGCGCGTTTGAGGTGTTGCTCGGCCTGCGTAGTGCGGGCGACCTGTTGCGGGAAGGGGCGGACGAGGGGCGCGTAACCGGCCTGTTTGACCTGAGCGACAGCGTCGTGGCCGAACACGTCCGCTCGGCGCTCGACCTGCCGGCGGAGGCCGACGGCGACAGCGACCTGCTGCTGACGCGCAAGCTGTTTGCGTCGGGTCGTTCGGGTTACACGGCCAACGGTCAGCCGGTGACGGCCGCGATGGCCCGATTGGCCGGCGAATTGCTGGTCGATATCCACGGCCAACACGACCACCAGCACCTGCTCAAGCCGTCGAACCAACTGCTGCTGATCGACGCGTTCGGTGAGTCGGCTGACCAACGCGAGGGGTTTGGCGAGGTCTTCCGCGAAATGAACGACCTGCGCAAGCGGCGTGATGAATTGGAGGCGTCGCGTGCGTTGCGTGTTCAACAGCTCGACCTGTACCGCTTCCAGGCGGAAGAGATCGACGCGGCGGCGCTCGTGGCGGGTGAGTACGACGTGCACCGTGCGCGGCACACGCGCATGAGCAACGCGGCTCGCTTGCGGCGCGAGGCGGAGCAGGTGACGTCGGCCCTGGCGGACAGCGAGGGCAACCTGCTCGAACGGTTGCACGCCTTGACGCAGGTCATGTTGACGTTGACGGAACTCGACGACGGACTGAACGACGTGACCGAGCAGGTGCGCACGGCGACGCTGACGTTGCAGGACGCGTCCTTCGAGTTGGGCAGATATGTCGATCGGGTTGATTGCGACCCCGGCGAGTTGGACCGCGTCGAGGATCGGCTCAACACGCTCAACCGGTTGATCGCCAAGTTCGCCGACGCGTCGCACGTCGCTGCCGCGGCCGAGTTTCTCGACGAAGACGACGAGGACGACGCCGTGTCGCGCGTGCTGGCTTACCGCGACTGGCTGCAGCAGCAGATCGACCAACTCGTGGGCGACGACGATTCGGTGGCGCACCTGTCGTCGCGCATCGAGGAGCTTGAAGAGGAGTTGTCCGATATCGGTCACCGACTCAGCGCCGCGCGACGCGACGCGGCCGAGTCGATCACACCGGCCGTCGAGGCGGAACTGCGCGACCTGGGCATGGCCGAGGCGACGCTGGTCGCGCAGGTCGAAACGGACGAGGGGGCGGCGACGGCGACGGGCTTCGACCGCGTCGAGTTGCTCGTGCGTGCGAACCCGGGCCAACCCGCTCGCCCGCTGCGGAAGGTCGCCAGCGGCGGCGAGTTGTCGCGGATCATGCTCGCGATCAAGTCGGTGTTTGCCGACGCGGGCCGAATCAGCGTGCTGGTGTTCGACGAGATTGACGCAAACATCGGCGGGCGAATGGGCACGACGATCGGGCAGAAGCTGAGGGCGCTGTCACGACGGGGCGGGGCGAAGCAGCAGGTCCTGTGCATCACGCACCTGCCGCAGATCGCCGCCTTCGCCGACCGTCACCTGCACATCAAGAAGCAGGTCACCGGCAAGGGTAAGTCCAAACAGACACGAACAACGGTTGAACACCTGAGCGGCGCACCACGGATCGCCGAGTTGGCCGAGATGCTCGCCGGCCAGGAAGTCAGCGCGACGACGCGGAAGCAGGCGAAGGAGATGTTGGAGGCTGCGGGTGTCTAAAGACTGGGAATGGGTTGAACCACGGATGACACGGATAGCACGGATAAACGATGAACGGCGAGACGATCAACTTGGTTTCTGAGGGCAAAGAGGTTCGCTACGGGCAATTCGTGTCCGCTGTTGACGAGCCAATGCGGCGGCAGCGCTGCTTGACACCATCCGTGTCATCCGTGCAATCCGTGGTCAAGCTCGCGCAACGCTTCGGTTGTCAACCTCACGCGCGTTCCTGGCCCTGCTCGACCATCGCTTCCGCGTCGTTGCGGATGCGGTTGAGGCAGCCGTCCGGGTCGCGAACGAGGTGGGGCGACCAGAGGCGGTGGAGTTGCCAGCCCATGGATTCGAGCAGGCCGGTGCGGAAGACGTCCCACTCGACGGGGTCGAACGCACGCGGGTATCGGCAGGTGTCGCAGAGTACGCCGAGGGTCACTTCCTCGGCCTGCGTCGGGTGGTGCAACGCGACGTCGATGCAGAAGCCGTCGTTGCCCCAGTGGATGTCGCTGGACGTGGCGTGGGCGCGGGCGATGGATTGGCCTAGCCCGACGGCGACGGGCGAGGGCGCGTCGCTGGGCAGGACGTTGACGCGCGTGTCATTGTCGGCCTGCGCCTCGTTGAGGATGCGGTGGTTCTGTTCGTATGCGTCGGCCAATTCCTCGGCGAAGCGGAGGTAGGCCAACAGCAGCCAACCGCCGCCGGGCGTGGTGCCCTCGGGCAGTGGGCTAAGCGTGTGATAGGTCTCGCGCGGGATCGACGTGACGAGGTGGACCTCCTGCCGGGCACGGGTGACCAGGACGTTCAGACGCCGCCCGCCGCCCGCCTGGCCGAGCGGGCCGAACCGCCGGTAGAACTTGCCGTTGGGCGCCGGCCCGTACGTCGTGCTGATGATGATGTGGTCGCGCTCATCGCCCTGGACGTTTTCGAGGTTCTTGACGAACAGGCCTTCAAACGACCCTTCGCCGCGGCGTTGGCGGGCTTTGGACAGACGCGCGGCGAAGTCGGCGTCTTCGGCCGCGCGGTCATCCAGCATCTGCGTGATCAGGTCGCGTTGTGGCAGGTTGAAACACGCGATGCCGATCGAGGGCGGGTCGGCCCGCCGCAGCAGGTCGTGCACGAGGTCGCATACGCGCGTCGCCTCGACCTCGTTGGCACGGTCTTCGTAGACGCCGTCGGCGCGGTGCATCGTCAGTGGCGCGAACCGCGCGCGGTGCGACGGGTGGCCGGGAAGGGCCTGCAACCGCGAGTGGTAGAAGTTCTCGTTGCTGAACGCAATGAGGTCGGCGTTCTGCGACCTGTAGTGCACGTCGAGGTAGCTTTCCTGGATTTCGAGGTTGAGCGCCGCGGCGAGCAGGTCTTCGACCTCGCCTTGCTGCGCCTCGAATAGGTCTTGATCGGTTTCGAGCGTGTCGTCTTCGCTGGTGGCGACGGCGGCCTCGAAAAATCGGGTCGGCGGCAACTGCTTCGGGTCGCCCGCGATGACGACACGCTTGGCGCGCGTCAGCACCGGTAGCGCTTCTTCCAGGCGACACTGCGAAGCCTCGTCGAAGATGACGACGTCGAACAGCGGCGTTCTGGGAAAGACCTGCGCCACGGTTTCGGGGCTGCACATCCAGACGGGGCGGAGGTCGAATAGCGGGTCGCCGTGTTCGACGTCTCGGCTGACGTGGATGACCTGGCGCAGACGCATGGCGCGTCGGCCGCGGATGAATAGGCGACGGCGTGTGTCAGCGCCGAGGCTGTTGAGGCGAGAACCGGTTGACGCGAGCAGGCGTTCGCGTTGGCGGGTGAGCCAGTGGTGCTGGATGGCGCGTTGCACGACGCCCTGTTTTTCAAGATCGAGTTCACGGTAGCGGTCGAAGCTGTTACGAACATGGTCGCCGTCGAGTCGGGCCAGGTCGGGGCGTTCAGCCAGTCGTCGTTGGATTTCGACGTAGAGCGCTGCTTTGCGGATCGTGTCAAGAGCGCTATCCGGTAGGACGCCTGCGCGCAGGCGATCGCGCAGCGCGGCCTGCATGCCTGTGGGGAGCGACGTGACGGTGTCGTCGATGCGTAGCACGTCTTCAAGCGTGTCGAACTGCTCTTCGAGCAGGGCGAGGTTTTCGGTCGCGCGTCGGCCGCCGCGCAAGCCGGCGCTGGCGGCGGCGAGCCAATCGTCGGCGAACAGGTCGACCTGCTTGAGATTGGTTTCGAGCGTGGCCAACGCGGTCGCGCGCGGGCCGCTGCGGCGGAGGCCGTCGATTAACGCCGCGCGTTGGTCGGCGTCAAGCAGGACGGTGTTGATGGCTTCTGCCAGGTCGGGCGCGCCCTCGCGCATGTGCAGGATGTCGAGGGCGACGCGGTGCTCGGTCAGCGTTTGGTCGAGTAACTCGTCGCCGGCTGGGCCGCCCGGTTGCGGGTTGGCGGTGAGCGTGTCGTAGAGATCGGACAACACGATGCGGGCGCGCAGCCCGATCAGGAACGTCTGCACGCGCTTGGCCGACCCGGGCGAAAGTGTCAGGCCGAATGGGAGGAGGATGCGCTTGACGCGTCCTTTTAGGCCGAACAGCAGGAAGGCGTACCACTTCGTGGCGGCCCGCTCGTAGGCGGTGAGGTCTGCCAGGTGCGTGTTGATCGTCGCGGGCGACGGCAACTGGTCGCGCATGGCGAGCATCAGTTCGCGGTCGAGCGGGCATTGACGCAGCGTTTCAAGGTGGTCGGCCACGCCGTGTATGGCTTGCCTGTGGCGTTGGATCGATTCACTGGGCCAATCGAGACAGCGGCGGGCAACCGGTTCGGTGACGCGCTCCGCCGCCTCGAGTCGATCAGCCAGATCCGAACGTTGCGTGGCCTGTTCGTCGAGCGGCCGATCGGGCGCGAACGGTGGGATGTTGTCGTGCAAAGTCGCGTCCGCGCCGCGCGCGTCTTCGCTACACGAGGCGAGCGAGCGTCTGACTTCGTCGATCGGTCGAGCGAGGTATTGTTCGAGTGTGATGCCCGCGCAGCGCGCCCAACGATTGGTCGGGTATTCGACCTTGCGTCCGCGTTGAAGGGCGACCTCGATGGCCTGGTGATGCTGGTCGAAGAGGTCGATGCCCGCGTCGTCGCCGAGGTCGACCGACTCGTCGCTGTGGATGCCCAGCCATTGGCCAACCAACTCATGAAAGCTCAGGCCGTCGCCGTCGCCGTCGTCGCCCATCAGCCCGGTGTGGATGTCGGTCAGCTCTGCGTGGATGCGCTGGAGTTCCTCGTCGATGCGTTCGAGCTTCGGCCAGGGGTTGCGTGGCGGGTTGACGTCGGCCAAATCGTCGAGTTGAGCGCGGACGGCCATGTAAAGGTCGCGCTGGTCGCGTTGGGGGTCGTGCACCAGCGCGCACAGGTCGCCGAGGCCGAGGTGTTCGAGCCGATTGGCCACGACATCGAGCGCGGTCCGCTTGTCGCAGACGAACAGGACGCGCTGCCCGCGGGCGAGGTGGTCGCCGATGATGTTGGTGATCGTCTGGCTCTTGCCCGTGCCCGGCGGGCCGTGGATGACCAGCCCGGCGTTTTCGCGGGCGTGTTGGACGGCGCGCGACTGGCAGGGGTCGGCCTGCGCGACGAGGCGTTCTTCGGTGAAGATGCGCGCGGAACGTTCGACTTCCACATCGTCGGATAGCGGGTCGTCGTCGACGATGTCGAGATTGACGCTGACGTCGATGAACGCGCCGACGGGGCCGTCGGTTGCGTCGCCTTCGAGCATGGCCTGCGTGTCGCGGACGAGGCCTTGCTTCGACGAGGGGAACAGCCCGAGCACGGCCGCGGGGATGATGGTCGCCTCGCTCAGGTCGTCTGCTTTGGGTGCGGGCGCTAAGCCGCAAGCGGCGGGTGTGATCGGCGAACACAGCGACGTCGGTTGCAGGTCGAGCAAGCCGGCGACGTACTCGACCAGTTCGCGGATCTCACGCCACGGGTCGACGCCTTCCTCGTCGGCGAAGAGTTCGACGGGCGGCTTGCCGGTTTGTCGTTCGACCCATGCGAGCAACGCGTCGTTGGGGACGACGAGGTCGGCGCCCTCGCCGCGGCAGGTCAGTTCGAGGCCTGCGCGGTGGCCGGTGTTGACCGTCAGGTCGACGGGGATAAACGCGACCGGCGCGACGATGCGCCGTTGGCCGCCCATCGTACCGGGCGGCAGGGCGAGCAGGGGGTAGCCGATGTTCAGCGCGTGGACACCCGTGTCTTGTTCATAGGTGCGCGCGTCGCTGCTGAGGACGCGCAGTTTGGTCATGAGCGACTTCTGTCGCTGCCATTTGCGCAGTTGTGGGTCTTCTTTGGGTTTGTTGTCAACCGGTGACGCGGGCGTGTCACCGTTGTCATCGTCGGCCTCCGCCTCTTCCGGGGGCGCGTCGTTCTTCTTTCGGCCCCAGGGCGACGGTAGGTCCGGCGGCGGCTCGACCTTGGCGGCGACGCGCACGCGGCGGTCATCGCCCAGCAGGTCGAGCAGCAGACGAGACGGCGGCAGGTCGTCCAGACGGTCGAGGTGTGCCAAGTCGACGCGCTGCCTGCTGGAGTGCGGCCGACAGTTGAGGCTTGGGCCGTTAACCATCGCGGCGAACAGCCGGTCGAGCATGCGTGTGAGGATAGGGTTGGACATATGGGATCGAGTGTCGAGTTACGAATAGCGAATTGCGAGTGACGAAGTCGGACTAGCGGGTCGGGCCTGCTTGGCGGGACGACCTGTATCGCTCACGACTTGAGGTTCCCAAACAACTCACCGAGCAGGTCGTGTGTGGGGTAGGGGTGGCCGCGGTGTTGGGTGAAGGCTTCGGCAAAGGCGACATTGGCCTGGTCGCCGCGCATGCGGGATTGGCGTTTCATGGATTCGAGGTACTCGTCCATGCCGTGGTGGGCGCGCAGCCATTCGCGCTGCGACGCGTGGCAGGCGAGCAGGTCGGCCTTGGCGTCGATCTGGTCGGAGATGTCGATGATCGTCGTCGGTTCGACACGGTGGCCCAACGGATCGGTGCCTTCCAGCGGGTCGCAGTAGTAGAGCGTCGGGACGCACGACCCCTCGATGAGCGGGTGGGTGGAGGCGTTGGGCGCCCCGTAGCCGAAGCTGGCGGCGCGGGCGACGGCGCTGGTCATTTCGTGGTCCATCATGTAGTCGCGCGGCGCGTGTGTGAAGACGAGCGTCGGCGCAACCTGTCGGAACAGGTCGACGGCCTTGCGCAGCGTTGGCTTGTCGTAGCAGACGTAGATGTCACGTTCGTCGAGGCAGTGGTATATCGCGCCGAGTTTGTCGGCCGCGGCTTTACCCTCGGCGGTGCGCGTCGCGCTGATGCCCCAGCGGGTGTCGGTCATGGTGCCGCAGTCGCCGGGCGTCATGGTGGCGACGTGCATCTGCCAGCCCTCGTCGGCCAGCCGCAACAGCGTGCCGCCGCAGAGAAACTCCGCGTCGTCGGGGTGAGCCAGCAGGGTGAGCAGGACTTTGCGATCGGTTTGCGTGGTTGTCATGGGGATATGACAACGGTTTCACGCCGATGTCGCAAGTGCGTCGGATGACGACAGACAATCAACCCCGCCGCTGCGCCAACAACAGCGACCGGTCGTCGCGCCGCAGGCTGCCGCCTTCCAATTCGTCGAGCCATTCGGTGACGCGGTCGGCCAAGCCTTGGCAGGTCGCGCCGTCGGCTGTGCGATAGACCTGCGACAGTTCGGCGCCCAGGCCCTCGACGCCGATGAGTTTGCCGTCGCCGCCGGGCACTTCGGTCAGGCCGTCGGTGTACATGGCCAGCAGTTGGCCGGGCTCGAGTCGGTCGGTGTCAAAGTCGAACTCCATCTCCTGCAGGCCGAGTGGGAAGTGCTTGCTCATCTGCAGCGGGCGGCGCGTGCCGTCGGCGTCGATGATGACTGGCGGCAGGTGCCCGGCGTTGACGCACCATAGCTCGCCGGTCTTCGTGTCGATCGCGACGCAGGCGAGCGTAACGAATGCGCCGTCTTCGGTGTACGAGCAAAGGTGGCCATTGAGCGTCGCCATCATGTCGAGCATGCCGATGCCGTTTGAAATGCAGGTGTGCACGACGCTGTGCAAACTCAACGACACCAGCGACGCGGGCAGGCCCTTGCCGGAGACGTCGGCCGCGACGAGCAGCGTCTTGCCGTCCTGCATCGACACGACATCGACATAATCACCCCCGACCCAGCGGGAGGGCTGAAAGTCGATGGCGACGTCGAGCCCTTCGATGTTGAGTTTGCGCGGCACGAGCGAAAGCTGAATCTTGCGGGCGCTGGCCAGGTCCTGCTCGATCGCCGCGTTCAGCTTGGTCTCGTTCCGGGCGTGCCAGACCGATTCGGCCTGCTGATACTGCCGCACGGCCAGCTCGACCAGCGCCAGCCACTCGCCCGTGCCGTATTGCGACGGCAGGATCACGTAGAGCAGGTCGAACACGTTGCCGTCCTGATTCAGCGGACAGGCGATGGTGGCGATGGGGCCGGCGTCGCCGGGCGACGACATCTCGATCACGCCCGAGTCGTTCGGGTCGTTCGATGCGATCAGGGCGGTGCGCGTGCGCTGCAACGTTTCGATCACGTGACGGGACACGTAGCTGCCCTGGTCGGACCATCGGCGTTCCTTCTGGCTGACCAGCACGCGCAGCGGGTCTTCCGGAGCGCTCTTGTCATAACGCAACGCCATCGCCACAAAGCCGTGGAAGTCACGGCGAACCATGAAGCGGCAGAGCAGTCGAATCCGTTCCTGCGGGTCTTCCACGCTCGTCAGGCGTTGGCCGAACTCCGACAGCGTCGTCAGGTGCAGTGTGTCGATCTTCGGCGCTTCGACCTCTTGCAGCGTCTGGATGCGCGTGGCCGTTGTGTCTTCATAAGGCACGGCCGGGGCGTCGGCCGGCAGGGCGGACGACGTGGCGGGGCGGGCCGGCTGAGCCGACGGGTTAAAGATCAGCGAGAATCGGCTGATCTCGATCAGGTCGCCGGGTTGAAGGTTGATTTCCTGCACGGCCACGCCGTTCACGCGCGTGCCGGTCCGGCTTTGCAGGTCACGGATCCACCAGCGGCCAAACGGATCCCGCAACATCTCAGCGTGCCGGCGCGACACGCTATTGCGGTCGAGTTGGATATCGACGTAGGGCGATCGGCCGATCAGCACATGGTCGGATCGCAACGGCACAGCCCACGAATGTCCGTCGGCGTCGCTCACTTCGACGGTGAGGTTCGCCGCCTGCGCAACGGGTTGGGTCGGTGTTTGGCTGATCGTTAGGCTCGAACTAATGGGCACTGGAATCGCCTCATCTTACCCGCAATCGTGTCGGGGTGAGCGCGCCCGGGGGGTTAGCCGCTCTTGATATCTTCGAACGCGGCGAGCGCTTTCTCGCGGGCCTCCGCGTGGTCGACAATCGGTTCGGGATAGGTCGTGCCGAGAGTGACGTTCGCCGAGTCGAGTTCGCCCGCGGGGGCTTCCCAGGGGTTGTGTATCCAGCGGTCGGGCATCTCGGACAGTTCGGGGACCCACTGGCGAACGTATTGGCCTTGCGGGTCGAACTTCTTGCCCTGCGATATGGGATTGAAGACGCGGAAGTAAGGCGCGGCGTCGGCCCCGCAGCCGGCGATCCACTGCCAGCCGAGCGTGTTGTTGGCCAGGTCGGCGTCGATCAGCGTGTCCCAAAACCATTCCGCACCGCGCTGCCAGGGCAGCAGCAGGTCTTTCACGAGAAAGGACGCGACGATCATGCGCACGCGGTTGTGCATCCAGCCGATCCGCCAGAGTTGGCGCATCCCCGCATCGACGATGGGGTAGCCCGTTCGGCCGCGCTGCCAGCGGCGCAGGGCCTCGTCATCGTCCTGCCAGGGGAAGCTTGCGAACTTGTCGCGCAGCGGTTGCGTCGGTGTGTCGGGGAAGTGGTAGAGCAAGTGATACGCAAACTCGCGCCAACCGACCTCACGCAGATAGGCCGACGCCGCGTCTCTCTTGTCCGGCTTGCCGCTGCGGTTGACGTGTTTGCGAACAGTGTGCCAGACCTGACGCGGGCTGAGCACGCCCAGCGCAAGGTAGGGCGAGATGCGCGACGTGCCGTCCGTGTCCGGCCGATCGCGCGCGTCGTCGTATTCGGCAATCGACTGGCGGACGAATTGCTTGAGGCGTTCATCGGCCGCTTCCTCGCCCGCGTCCCATGCCTGCCGCATGCCGTCCGCCCAGTCGATGGTCGGCTCGAGTTCGAGGTCATCCAGATCAAGCGATTTGGGCCAATGGTCAGGCAGGGTCAATGAAGGCTCGTCAAGGGGCAGGGCGGGCGCGGGTCGTTCGCAGCACGCCCGCCAAAAAGGCGTGAAGACCTGGTAGGGCGTTTGCGACTTGGTTCGAATCTCCCAAGGCTCGAACAGCAGCGAGCCGTTGAAGCTCTCGATCTCGACACCGTCGTCGCGCAGCGCGCTCTTGACAGCCGTGTCGCGCTTGACCGCCGCAGGCTCGTACGCGCGGTTCCAATACACGGCGTCGGCGTTCGTCGCATCGACGAGGTTGCGCAGGGTGGTCAGCGGGTCGCCGCGCAGGATGACGAGCCGGCTGCGGTGCCGATGCAGGCTCGTGATCAAGGATGACAGAGTTTGGTGAAGCCACCACCGCTTGGCCGCACCGATCGGCCAATCTCCGTCGCTGTCCGGATCACTGATGAAGACGGGAGTAATGGGTCGACCACGCCGCGCCGCCGCGTCGAGCGCCGGGTTGTCACGCAAGCGCAGGTCGTTGCGAAACCAGACGAGTGTCGGTGAATCGGCTTCGCGTGTCACGATCTTTCGGTCTCCCCGCCGAATGCGCCGCCGCCGGGCGTGTGGATTTCGATCACGTCATCCGGTTCGACGCGCACCTGCGCTAATGCGTCGAGCGTCTGGGCTTCGTCGCCGTCGGCCTTGCGTAGGACGTTCATGCCACGCAGCCCGGGCGCACCGCCGTTGAGGCCGAACGGTGCGACGCCGCGGCGTTGCGTCAGCAGTGAGACGTCCATCGGCTCGAGGAATCGGATCGCGCGGATCACGCCGTCGCCCCCGCGCCGCCCGCCGTGCCATGCGCCGCCGCCCGAGCCGCGTCGGACAGCGAACCGCTCGACGCGCACGGGGTAACGCTGTTCGAGAATCTCGACGTCGGTCATGCGCGTGTTGGTCATGTGCGTGTGTACAGCCGAGGCGCCGTCGGCCGAAGCGGTCGCGCCGGCCCCGCCGCAGATCGTTTCGTAGTAACCCAGCGTGTCGTTGCCGAAGACGAAGTTGTTCATCGAGCCCTGGCTGGCGGCCGTGACGCCCAGCGCGCCCAGCAACACGTCAACGACGCGCTGCGACACCTCGACATTGCCGCCGACTACCGCGGCCTGCTGCGCCGGGTCGTTGTGGGCGGGCGGGTTGAGCAGGCTGGGCGGGATGATCAACTCGACA
>JANQSF010000133.1 GCA_028284155.1 Phycisphaeraceae bacterium | reverse complement strand
GGCGACGCCCTTGGAGGCCTCTTCTTTGACGGCGATGTAGCGTCGGCGGCGTTTGCGGGGTCCGGCCATTGCTTGCTCCTACATGGGCGGCCGACCCCGTGGAAGGGTCAGCCCACTGTGTAGGGATCGGCTTCGGGGTGACGGAATTGGATTTCGCCTTCGATGCCAACGATGACCTCGGTCTCTTCGGACCCTGAATCAGGGCCGTACTGACCGATGACCTTGACGTCGCCGAGTTCGATTTCGGTGTCGGTTTCCTCCAGGTCGGGGTCCGACATCACGGCTTGATGCAGGACGCCGAGCCAGCGTTCGCCGAATTCGTCGGTGGAGTGTTCGTCGTCGTCCCGCTGGTTGATGTGTAGCTCGACGTCGAAGGGCAGGACGAAGCCCTCGCGGTCGGTGGGGTTCTCGTCGTCCAGGTCGGACTCGCCGAACTGGATCAGACACCAATGGAAGTTGTCGGGTGGGACGTCGCCGGTCTCGCCGACCGGCTTATTGCCCTTCCTGTTCCACCGCTGGACGTTCTGGTCGGTGATGCCGAAGTCGGCGAGGAAGGCGGCGACGTTGGCGCGGAGTTGGGCTTTGACGCGCTCGCGGACGGTCGGTTCTTTGGTGTTGATGTCGGTCATATTCACCGCATCGACGTCCCACCGGATGGGGTATAAAACGAAGATTCGTAGTCGGTGGGTCGAGTGATTGGCGGAGTTTCAGTCAAGAACGCGATCTAAACGTCTATTTTGTGAGTGGATCATCTCGAAGCAAGGAGACGCACATGTTGACCATGCTGGTTCTTAGTTTCAGGCGAGTCGTTGCGGCGTTTATGGTTTTGACCATTGTGGTGGGAGTGACCGGCTGTAGCTGCAATTGTGATCCGATTGATCGGGGCGCGTTCGATTCGTCGGTTGAACGGCTGAAGGACGAGACACGTGCCGATCGGGTGGAGACAGCGGAGGCGATCGCGGTGGAGGTTCGTCGTTTGAATCGGAACGAGGGGACCGCTGGGCTCGCGCGTGAGTTGTGGCCTTTCTTGCGAGACGACAACGACGCTGTCCGGTACTGGATCGCGCACGCTCTCAGTGAACTGGGACCGGACGCCAGCGAGGCCGTCCCGCATCTCCTAACCGCGTTGGCAGATCGTGCGGAGGTCTATGTGAGCAAAGACTCCTCGGCTGGGATTGTCATCGCTTTGGACCGTATCGAGCCGGCGTGGCGCGGACGTGACGACGTGCCCGAAGCGGTCTTGAAGCGTTGGTAGCGAGTCGCTAGTCGCTGGTGTCGCGTGCGAAGGCGCGTAGTGCGTCGCCGACGGCCTCCTGTAGTTTCTCGCCGCGCGGACCGGCCAGGCGGGCGAATGTCTTGAAGAAGTCGAGGACGGCTTTGCGGCGGGTGACCTTGATGAGCAGGAAGACGATTTCGGTGGCCTCGACACCACGCCGCTTGGCGACCTTACCGATGCGACCCGACTTGGAGACACCGGCGTCGCGGACGAGCAGGAAGCCGCCACGGACCTTGACGGGGCGCAGGTCTTGAAAGTGCTTGTCGGCGAACTTGCCGGTGCGCGGGTCGCGCCAAGACCGTTTGACGCGTCCGCGTGCGGTGAAGGCCCGCGGCGTGACGGGGACGATCAGCCAGCGTCCGGGTTTGGCGCGGATGGTGCCGCCCTTTTCGTAGATTTCGGCGGCCTCCCAGCGCGTGAAGATGCCCATGACGAGGGAGTCGAGGTCGTCGCCCGACGTGTAAACCTTGAACGCGTTGGCGACCTTGCGTCCTCCGGACTTGAAGTTGGTGCGCAGTGAGTCGCGGAAGGCGGTCTTGAATTCTTGACCGGTGCGGAAGAGGCCTGCGCGGAGGGAGCGGAAGACGTAGCGGGGGAGGGTCTTGACGAGGTCGTCGGCCAGGTCAAACAGGGGTTGGGCGGCAGTCTCGGCCATGTTGCTTCGGATCGGTTATCCGGTGAGCGCATTGAAAAAAGCACGCCCCTATAGGGTGACGCCCACGGTGCCCAGAGCAGCGCCGATATGACGTTCCGTTATGTTGAATTGGCCTACACCCAATGAGAAGGTTGTGATGTTAAACTGGGTAAACTCAAGTCAGGAAGGTTGTTTCGGCAGCTAGATCGGCGTTCCGCCACGCGGGGACAGAGGTGTCCTGAAGAATTGGCACGTTCGGTCTTGGTATCTGAGGGAGGGCGCGTTATCTTTGATTTCTCAGACTCCGGTTGACTGCCAAGGAAAGGATGTCATGACCAGTTTCACTTATACACAACGTTGGATTGGTGTGCTTGTTGTCGTGTTGACATTTTGGGGCTCGAGCGCCGCCGATGCGGTCAACGTGTTGGTCGAACCGTTTAACGACGCCACCCAGTTCACGACCAGCGAACCGTTTTTCAGCGACGGCGGCTTCGACTACTACGGGCTGACGGACGGCGCCGGGACAAACGACTACGGCGGGGATCCCGCCCCCAGCGGTGCGAAGGCCTATACAGGCGCGGACGGCTCCTACCTCAACGGCCAGGACCTCAACGGCGAAGGCGCGAGCGTGCCGATTGTTGCGGAATGGTCTGGCTTGAGCATTGTCGGGGTGACAAACCTGCAATTCAGCGGGGACTTTGCCGAATTCTTTGATGCGCCGGGCGACATTGATATGACTGACTTTCTGCGAGTCGAGGCCCAGATCGATGGCGGCGGGTATGACACGGTCATTGAGTTTCGCGGCGACGACGTGGACATGTTCAATGGCAGGTTCCGGGAAGACACCGACAACGACGGATTTGGTGACGGCCCGACCGCATTGAGCGCCGCTTTCGCTACATTTACCAATGACATCAGCGGCACGGGCTCCACCCTCGATCTGCGTCTGAGCATGAGGGTGGAGGCCGGGGACGAAGATTTCGCGGTGGACAATTTTCAAGTCACCGGCGACACGACCAACCTGGTCAAAGCATTTAACGAGCCGTTTGACGACGCCACCCAGTTCACGACCAGCGAACCGTTTTTCAGCGACGGCGGCTTCGACTACTTCGGTCTGACGGACGGCGCCGGGACGAACGACTACGGCGGCGACCCCGCCCCCAGCGGTGCGAAGGTCTACACAGGCGCGGACGGCTCCTACCTCAACGGCCAGGACCTCAACGGCGAAGGCGCGAGCGTGCCGATTCTTGTGGAATGGACGGGCATCGATGTCAGCGGCCTGACGAATCTCCAATTCATGGGCGACTTCGCCGAGTTCTTTGATGCGCCGGGCGACATTGATATGGATGACTTTCTGCGTGTCGAAGCCCAGATCGATGGCGGCGGATATGAGACGGTCATTGAGTTCCGCGGCGACGACCTGGACATGTTCAATGGCAGGTTCCGGGAAGATACCGACAACGACGGTTTTGGTGACGGCCCCATCGCTTTAGGCGACGTGTTTGCCACATTTACCGCTGACATCAGCGGCACGGGCTCCACCCTCGATCTTCGTCTGAGCCTGAGGGTGGAGGCCGGGGACGAGGACTTTGGCATCGATAACTTCATGATCATCGGCGCCGGTGCCGGGGATGTGGCCGCCGTGCCAGAACCGGCTTCCGCAGCGCTGGTCGGTCTTGCCGGGTTGGCTTTGGTTCGCCGCCGGCGGATCGCCTGACGAGGGACACCCAAGACTAGTTGTGCCGTTGAATGACGGGCGAGCGCACGGCGGACTTCTCTACGACGACCGTCGCAGAGTGTGATTACCTCCACTTGGCGTGTTAGCGACCAAGGGCGAGTTCGTGGGCGTCTTCGTCGCTGCCCATGATGCGGGAGACGTTGATCCACTCGGCGGCGCCGCCCTTGTTGCGGGCGACTTTGACGGTGTCGCCGCGGGCGGGGGACGTGACGTCTTTGGCGGAAACGAGGATGATGATCGGGTCGGTCAGCGATTCGTGATCGCCCGGGCCGCGTTTTTCAATCGGCTCGCGGTCCACGAATGCGTTGATGGTCGCCTTGGCGCCGCCTTTGACCTGGTATTCGACGGACTCGACACCGGGCTGGCCGGTGCGGAGCCAGGTCTTTTTGGCACTACCGTTGATTAGATCGCTGACGCTCATTTTCTTCTAACCGGTCGATCGCCTTGACGGCGGTGCGGATGACCTCGTTTGACTCGCCGATGACGCGGTTGGTTTGCTTCATGGCCTCGATCGACTCGCGCTGGACGGCGTGGCAGTCGTTGCCGATGTCGCGCAGGGTGGCGTCGCGGCGCTCAAGGTGGTCGAGGAACTTCCTGTCTCGCTCGACCTGCGCCTTTTCGTGAGACTCGTCGCGTTCCTTGTTGGCTCGAAGGAAGTAGATGACGAGGTAGACGACGACGCCCAGCGCCGGGACCTGAGCAACGACCTGGACGATTTCTGCGGCGGTCACAACTGGACGTCCGGTACGAGGCGGTGTTTAATTGAAGCGCATGCACGGCCATGGCGGGTTGGCGCTTCAGGGACGACGCGTCAGTCCGCCTTTTTCATGCGCGTCGGGTGGATCCGAGGGTCGATCAGTAGCCGGCCGGGAGCGGCGTGTTGTTGAGCAAGACCTTGGCGGTGGTCTCGCCGTTGGCCTTGGCGCCGCGGGCGGTGCCGATCTCCTTGAGCGCACCGGCGACGTCGGTGAGCTTGTCGGTGGCGGGGTCGAAGTAGAGCTTGTCGCCGTCGGCCCAGACGTCGGTGGTCGTGGCGGCCAGTTCGTGGACGCCGGCCTCGTAGCAGGCGACGTCAACGCCGACCGCGCCGGCGACCTTGGCGATACGGAAGCGTTCGTTGGTGGCGATGGGGCCGAGCACCTCGCCGGCGACAACGGCCGAGCCGGAGACGGTGTGGCGGACGATGTAACCGGGTTCGACGAGGGTCTTGCTCATGTTGCGGCTCGCTTGCGCGGGTGGTGTTGATCAGTCGGTGCGGTCGGTTGTGCGGCAGTCGGGCCGCGTATGTGTCAGTATTCGGGGCTGTCGTCGCCGGCGTGTGCTTCGTCGTCGGCTTCGAGGGCGGCGATGAGGTCGGCCTTCTTCGTCGATTCCGGTTCGAGATTGCGGCCGGCCTTGCGTCGTTCGTTGACCTCGGCGATGAGTTGCTTGTTGGTGCGGTCGGCGTAGGGGACGTCTTCGTCCGGGGTCGGCTCGGCCAAGGGGTTGGTCAGGCTGCAACGACCGTCGGCCAGGCGTGGCTCAAGGTTGCCGGGCGTGACGCCTTTTTCGGCGGCCTTCTTGGTCGGCGTGAGCTTCTTGCCGTCTTTGTGCCCGATGATGTCGCCGGCGTCGAAGGAGACGCCGTTGATCTGCAGCGGGTTGAAGACGTAGATGGGTTGGCTCATGGCGTGTTGTCCGCGTTGGGTTGACTTGACGTTGCCCGAGTCGGTGTTCAGTCGTTCGGCGTGGATTAGGCGCCGTCGTTCTTCTGCCATGCACGCCAGTCGCCGGGCGCGACGCCGAAGACGTGGCGGGCTTTCCACGTCGTGCCGTCAACACTCGACCCCGTGGTGAGTCGTTCGACGGTGGGGCGTTCGTTGCCGCGGAGCCGGGCGGTGACCATCGCCGGGGCCGATCGGTTCTTGCCGGCCACGAGGTAGTGGGCGGTGGTTGAGTCGTCGCTGAGTCGCGTTTCGCTGATCGGCGTGAGGCTGCGCAGGAAGCGGTAGTTGGGGGCGTTGTTGTTGACGCCGAGTTCGACGAGCGAACTGAGCAATTGCTCGGCCTCGACCTCCAGTTCGATCGGGACGAGCAGGGTGTTGGGCCGCAGGTTGAGCGTCGCGCCGTCGGCCTTGCCCGACTTCGACTCGATGCCCTTCTGCTTGCGCATCGGGACGCGCATGTCTTTGAGGGTCGTCTTGCTGAGCGCGGCCGCGCCGCCGCCCATGTTGAGGTTGTTGTGCGTGACCTGGTGGAAGAGGGCGACGCTGTCCTCGGTCATGGTCGGGTTCGACGTGATCTGCGCGTAGACCAGGTCGTTTTCGAGTCGGTGGGCCGACTGCGAGAATCCGAACGCCTGCTCGGTGAAGGCGCCGAGGTCGTCGTTGATGAACATCTCCCACGTCATGAACAGCAGGATGCCGTACTTGACGGCCTGGACCTGTTCTTGCTTCTCACCGACGAAGCCGTATTCATACTCTTCGCCCTCGAGCACCTTGCGGAGGGTGACGATGCGGCCGAGTTGGTTGATCTTGACGGCGCGGAAGTCACGGACGACGCGGTTGACCGTCCATTGTTCGTGGGTCGACTCCTCCTCCTCGTAGGCCGGCAACAAGACCTTGTGGAGGGTGTTCTCCAATATCTTGGGGAAGTCGCCCGTCGCGTGGGACAGGGCGACGCCGCCGACGAGGCCGGAGGTCATGAGTTCGAGTCGGTTGCAGCAGAGTCGGGCGACCTGCTGTTCCGGCATGAAGCCGGCGTCGGCGACGCCCAGCGTCTGGAGCCATCGTCGGCCGATGTCGACGAGTCGCAGGTGTTCAAACTCGTGGACCCGTTCGTGCGGGTCGCGGACGACGGGCGTGCCGTCCGAGTTGCGCTTCGGCCTGCCGTTGGCGAGGGTTTCGTAGAGGTCGGACGCGCCCTCGGTGCGCAGGGCGAACGCGTCTTCGATCGCGGCGCAGAGCGATTCGCGGCCATCGTCGCCGGCGCGGATGTTGAGGCCGGCGACCGGGGCCATGCTCGTGCGCAGTTGCGCCAGCGCGGCGGTCTGCGCTTGGGCCAGTGTGTGGCCGAGATTGATCTGGCCCTGAGCCCATTGCGTGCCCAGGTTGAATTCGTCGGCCAGATTGCAGATGGCCAGGTGGCGGTGGCGCTCGGTGGCGAGCGCTTCGTTGACCGCGGTCTGAACGTCGGGGCTGTTGGCTGGCGCGGTCGGTTGTGCTTGGCTGGCAGGGGACTGAAGTCCCACGCCCTGGTTCGTGGGCGCGGGGTCGGTCGACGGCGTGTTGAGGGTCGTGTCGCCGCCGGCCGTGCCGGTGTCGCCTTCGCCGCCGGTGTCGCCCTGGCCGTCGTCGCCCTCGAGCGGCGAGTCGTCGGCGCTCAAGGTCTGACACTTGGCCTGGTCGGCTTGGCTGAGCGTGAGGATGAGCGCTCGGGCTTCATCGTCGGATGCGCCCTTGGCGAGGCCTTTGGATTCGAGGAAGTTGCGGAGGCGGGCGGTGATGCGCATGTCCTTCTCCAGTGGAGAGCCCCCGGTTGCGTCGGGGGTGTTTTGAGGTTGGGCTGCTAATAGCCCATTTCGGTTCGCTGCGGGGTCGTTTACAAAATCGACGGCCTTGAGGAACTTCATCCGGCCCAAGAAAGCGACCGTTTCGCCGGTCTGGTCGTCGACCTGCTGTTCGAAGTCGAAGCGGCCGACGGCCGACAGGCCGATGCGTTGCGGCTCCTCTTCGACGAGGTCGAAGGTGTAATCCCAGAGGTTGCCGTTCGGGCCGCGCTTGGCGGCCTTGAGGAAGCGGATGTCGCCTTTGACCTTATCGCCTTCGATGCGGAGGTTGTGGGGGACGCCGACGAGCCATTCGATGCCGTCGGATCCGCCGGTGAAGTCGTTTTCGGGGTGGGTGACGCGGGCGACGACGCGGTCTTTGTTGGCCTCGAACACCTCGATGAGGGTTTCGAGTGTGCGGGCGTCGATCTCGAAGCCGTGGCCGGTGGCGGGCCCGATCGTCATGATGGTGACGTTGCGGATGAGGCCCTTGGCGCGGTCGTGTTCGAAGTCGTCTGCCGCCAGCGCGATCGGGCTATTCAGTCGATAGTCTCCGGCCTGCGGCCCCGCGGTGGCGGCGTTGAGGGCGACGTGTTGATCAGGCGATGGTCGGGTCATGTGTGAAACCCGGGTTGCAAAGGGGTAGTCCACAACCCGGGCGAACGAGAGAGACGTCGGACAAGAAAAAGGCCGGGGCGGTCGGGGTCGGGACCGGCCCCGGCGAAGTTCTGCGTCCTCCTATGGCTCTGCCAATGGGATCGGGCGGTGTGGACTTCGTGTGGAAAACGGCGGGCCTACTGGGATGCCCCGACGTTGGCGTCGGGCGCGCCGACGTCGACATTTGCGGTCGCGTCGGTCGGGATGGACTGTGTCGACGTGTCGTCGCCCGGGGAGTTGGCGGCCGAGTCGCCGGACGTGTTGACGTGGATATCACCGATCGTCACGTTGTAGGTAATCGTGCCGGCGGTGCGTCGTTGCAATCGCATTTCGGCGAGTCGGGCGCGGGCGTCGGCGATCGCGGCCACAATCTCGGCGCGTCTGGCGTCGTCAGTCACGTTGTCCAGTGAGGCGACCAGGTCGGTGAGTTCGGCCTCGGTTTCTGAAATCACCGCCTCGATCTGGTTGGTATCGATGTCCTGGCTGGGTGTGTACGCGCCGGGGACGGTCTCGCCGATATTGATGGGCACGTTGACGGTGGCGCGGACGTCACCGGTTGCGCCGCGCGAGTTGGGTGATTCGGCGGTATTGCATCCGGTGAGAGCGAAGACGGCCGTCAAGGCGATGGCAAACAGGGTGAGCGTGGTGCGCATGTCGTGAGGTCCGTTGGGGTGAGGGTTGCGTCTTTGATCTAGTCGGAGTCTTGGACGGCCGCTTGCAAAATGGACTCGGTGATGCGGTCGGTACTGCTGAGTCGCCCGTTGCCGTTGACGCGGTCGTGTGCGGACTGGGCCTGATTCTGTCGCGGCTTCGGCTCGGACGGGGAGACCTTGGGCTTGAGGTTGACGTCTTCGGGTAGGTCGATGCCTTTCTCGCTGGCGTACTCGCGCTGTTCGGCGATGTCGTCGAACTTGTCGAGCACGTCGCCTCCCTTCTGGGCGCAGACTGAGCCGCGGTCGTCGAGCCGGTAGTCCATGGCGATCTTGGCGGCGGCGGCTTCCTTGGCCGGGTCGACCCACGGGCGCGGTGGGCCTTGCCAGTCGGCTTCGAGGTAGCGAGCGGCGATATCGGGGTCGTCAAAGAAGCCAGGCGCTTCGAGGTCGCCGTTGAGGATCTCGAGCCGGATGAACAGCTCGTAGATGGGCCGGAGGACCAGGTCGATGGTCAGTTGTTGCAGCGGGTCGAATTCACGGTTGTCTTCGAGCATCGACGCGCGCTGGGCGGCGTAGCTCTGTGTGAAGTCGCGCGCGACCTGGGCGTAGGACGTGCCGGCACCGGCGGCGGCCATACCGATCTGGCGCTTGGTGTACGGTTCGTAGTTTGCGCCGGGGCGATCGCTCTTGACGGTGGTGATGTCCTCGCCCTCGTAGAGGACGTGGGCCGTCCCGGGCGTGAAGTCGATGCGGCGGTTGCCTCCTGCGTCTTGCGAGTCGCCGCCGGCCGGCGCTGCGGACTCGCCGGACACCGGGTTGAAGCCGAGTTGGCCGATCCCGAATTGGGAGTTCTTCCGGATGATGATGGCGAGGAAGGCTTCGATCTTCTTGGCGAGCAGTTCGGCCGCGTCGTAGGACTGACGCTGGTAGAGTTGGTGCAGGACGGGTGAGAGCGGCGTGACGGGGAGCGTTTCGCGCGGGCGGTCTTGTTCGTGCAGGTGCAGGACGCGTTCGGCCTCGATGCGTTGGGGTTTGAGTTGACCCGTGCGATTCGAACGGCGATCGCCGACGGGCATGACGCCGTCGAGCGGGTGTTGCTCGGTGTGCACCCAGTACGCGACGACCGCGCCTTGTTTGTCCAGTTCGAGTCCGTTGCGGACGGTGTTGCCGGGCCTGGGCTTGATGTCGAAGTCGTTGGCCAGTTGTTCCAGTTCGAACGCCTGGAGCGTGAGTTTGAGTTTGAGGCGGCCGCCTTCAAAGACGTCGCGCGTGCCGAGCACGACGAAGCCTGAACCGGTGTTGATGAATTCGGAGAACGCCAGCCGGATGATGCCGTTGAGCGTCTTGCGTTTCTCGGTGTCGACGACCTTGGGGTTGCGGGCCCAGCGCTTGAACCGGCGCAGGGCCTTTCGGTTGTAGTCGCGGAGGAGCTTGTCGTTGTCGTCGCGGGCGACGGGGCGCGGCCAGAGACCCGTGCCGATGACGTTGCGTTTGAAGGCGCGGTTGATCGACCGCGCGGCCCAATCGTTGGACTGGGCGCGGCGTGACCGGGCGGTGATCGTCGCTAATTCGGGCAGGTTTGCCGAGTCGGCGGACTGGGCCAGATCGTTCCAGTCGTACACCGTACGGTCGCGCCGCGCGGCGTCGTGGTGGGCGCCGCCGGGGAGGCCGGCCAGGTTGGCGGCCTCGTTCCAGACGGACAGCGCGGTGCGATGCTGGGCGCGTCTCAACGCCCGCGCAGGTGAGACCTGGGCGAAGGTCCAGTCGATCGCGCGGGCGAGCAGGGACGGGCGTGTCTTAGGCGGTGTCGGGTGCATGGGCGGTTCCGCGGTGCAACGCGGCGCGGAGGCGGTGTTCGATGTCGGTGAGTCGTCGTTCCACGTGCGCGGCGGGCAGTTCGACGGCCAGGCCGATTTCCTGGAAGGTCATGCGCTCGGCGTAGCGGAGGATGACCAGGAGTCGGTCCTCGCGGCGCAGTTGGCGGATGATCGTGTCGCGCAGAATGAGGCATTGCGCATCGGTGAGGGCGCGGGCCTTGGTCGCGTCGTTGTTGTTGGCGACGAGGGTTTGCATGGTTGGATCGCGGTCGGCGGCGTCAGTCGGGCGGGCGCAGACGGATCCCGGCGACCATGCCCTCTTGTTCGCGCTGGAGTCTGGCGGCCAGGATGCCCCGGGCCTTGAGGAGTTCGGTGAGCGACATGTACCGCACCTTGCGGCCACGGACTTCGTGTTCGAGCACGCCCTCCGCGTTGCCAGCGATGGCGGCGTCGACCGCGTCTAGCAGTTCTTGGGTGGTTGCCATAAAGCGCCGTCCTCACTGGGAGGATCGGCGCGGCGGGTCGGTGTGTGGAAAATGGTCAGACGCCGGCAGTGCGGCGCTCGAGTTTGTCGCGGTTTTCCGGAGCGGGTGTCCAGAGAGAGTTGACCGGGCGGGGGGATAGGTCCGAACGCTCAACGGTCGCCGTAGACGTGACACCATGGCCCGTGACGAGCGGGTTGTCGCCATGATCGACGTGGCGTTGATCATGGCTTCGCGATTGATGGCAACGCGAGGCATCCATACCCAGCATCTGTTGCTCAGTCTTTCAGGGCCCGTTCGAGTTGCATGCGCACGCCGGACGTGAGTTGATGGCGCATGAGCTTGAGCGTAGCGGCGATGCGCGACTTTTCGGCGCGCTTGACATACTCGGTTGCCGCGGTGGACGCGAGTGAGTCGGTGAAGGTTGGTCGCACAAAGGTCTTTGGCTCAAAGGCCGTGCCGGATGGCTCGGGGCGACCCTTGATTGTTTCGAGTTGTACGGTGACCCAATATGCCATGTTTGGGGTTGATCGCAGGAATTGTTCCAACTTGTCGAGGTCTCTCGAGGCCAGCGCCTGTTTCAATCGCTCGACGCGAGTCCTGGCCAACTTGAGGTCCTCGCGTAGTTCCGCGCGCCCGTAGACGTAAGCGCGGGCTTCCCAGTATGCGGGGAAGGCCGCCCGATCCAGTGGCGGTTTGACCTTGCGTAGCTGAAGTTTGTTGCGGTCGAGTCGTTCCGGCCCTTGTCGTGTTGGTCGATAGGGACCGGGATTCGACATCTGCTCATAGCGATAGACGACCTTTTCGTCGTCGAGAATCAATTTGATGCCGGACGGGACGGGGATGTACGTGCGGCCGGGTATGTAGCGCGTCCCACGCTCGTTCCACTTCAGGAAGATCAAGACCTTCGTCGTCTTCACGGGCCCTTTCTGATCGATGGGGATTCGGCTGTAGGCTTGGGTGGCGATGGGGATGACGTCGCCTGCTTTGACGGAGTCCTTTCCTTTGTGGACATGTGTGATGCGGAGTTGGCCGCGTTGCCAGTAGTCGACCGTCTTGTATCCCAATTCCTCTCCCTCAACGACAACCTCAGCTGCGTACCAAAGGGAAGCCAGGTCGGTGTCCTGCATGATTCTGGCGTGGGCGCGATGGACCAGGAGGGCGGGCAAGATGAGGGCGAAGACGTAGAGAGCGGTGGCGGGTCGGGACTGCATGGTTGCGCTCCTGGGCAGATTTGCTTAGGCGATTGGACTGATATAGACGTTTTCGCTCGGATCCGGTTCCCGCGGAGAGCGGTGGGGGTTGACGCGGTTGCAGCGGTGTGTTAGTTTCAGGCTATTCAATTGCCCCCGGAAGGGCTCGACTCGGGTTTCGGCCTGGTCGGGCCTTTTTCTTTCAGGCGGGCATGGTATTTGGTTTGATGTCGACGCCGGCGGGGGCGAGTTGTTTGACCAGTTCGAAGGCTTCGCGTTGGGCGCGTTCGTCGGCGCAGTCGATATCGATCAGCAACCGGGAAACTATCTCGTGACCACGTTGACGACTCATCGGGCGATGAATCCGACGCCGACTCCGTCGTCGAATCGGCGGGCGATGATCCACTCCTTCATGACGACTCGCTAAGGCCACTGGCCCTGCGCTCATACAGTGCGACGTCGGCGTTGTTAGGATCGAAAAACTACTCGAGGTGTCACGTTGGGTTCACTTAACGAAGTCTCTGAGGTCAACCGGTTCGTCGAATCTGATGCCGATGCGATGGATACGACCTTTGACCATCGCGCAGTAACATACCGTGCCGTACAAGGGCACTGTGTTTCCTGCGGCGATGGGTAGGTGGACGACGCCCCTCGTCTTCGGGTATACAAATGTACCGTGCAATAATGCAATGCCGGTCAAAGAGAGGTCAAGTGAGTGCATCCGAAAAGGCTTGGAGGGGGAGTTGTCCTCCAGTGTTTGGACATTGACGAACCGTTCGAATCGGACTCGCTTGACCGCTCGTTTGTTGGTGTGCGCAATGCTTGAAAGCACACTCCGATGCATCTCAAGAAGTTCGGTTAGTTCCTTCTCCGACAGTCGCAGTAGATCGGTGGCTAGGCTCTCTGACGCTTCGGCCATGGGGCGTTCTCACTGACTAGGTGGAATTCCCCGGTACTTCCGTGACTTCGTCGAGTGCGGTCAGTCGGATTCAGCCAGTGTTGGTTGCCAGTTGGGATTACTCGTTTATCCTTAGATTGATCGGGCCAATGTGTTGATATGTAGTCAGTCCTAAAGCTCACACGGCTGCCCAGCGGGCTACAGCGACCTTGTGACGAGTCGGGCGGCTTGTTCGGCTTCGGTCAAGGCGTTGTAGAGGTCGTGCCCTTACCCAAGAAAACCGCCCCAACCGTTGCGGTCAGGCACGTCTGACCGCTACCGGTGAGGCGATGCAGCCCTCAGGCTCGCTTCGTCGGCACGTGCTTGGCAGATATGATCTGCTACTCGGGCGGTTGGCGGTGTATCCGAGCGAGTTCAACTGTGAGATATCGGATTGAGTAATCGGGAATTACAATGACATCAGTCAAATCAGCTAAGGCGGAAAAAAAGGTTCGTACGCTCCTCGCCACCGGTGTCCTATTGCTCCTGGTGGGGATCGCACTCAATCTGTTTTCAGAAGGTCTTAGCGAGGAAGTCGTAAGCAGAAATGCAGACGGTTACACCGCCACGCTCGATGAGAACAAGATGCGCCGGATTGAGTTTGTGGGCGACAGATTGTCGTGGCTCGGCCTGACTCTAACGACGGTGGGAGCAGCAGGGTGGATGTTTCGCTGCGAGGACGAATAGTGGTTGTTGTTCAAGGCATGTGATGAGTCTACCTCATCCAAGAAAACCGCCCCAACCATCGCCGGCTGATGCTTTGTCGTCTGCGGAGCGGGCTCTACGCGGGGGGCGTTTGGGAGCGGCGCCCATGACGCCGACGCGTTCAGCGTCGGGACGCATGAGTGGGACGTTGAGCAGTTGGGCCAGTGCGAAGCAATAGACCTCGCAGTCCCAGAGGTCGACGGGCGAGCCGGCGGTCTTGGGCTTCCAGACGAAGTGGTATTGGCCGGCGCGGCGGCCTTGCTTGATCTGTTCGCGGACCTGGTGTTCGTTGGTGATGTGCTTGAGGTAGGCGTCTGACGCGTCGCGGTGGATGCCGAAATAGCCGCGTTGGTCGCGCGGGATGGCCAAGTGGCGGGTGATCAAGCCTTTGAAGTAGCTGGTGTCGACCTGTTGGTAGCGGGGCGCGGTCGGGTCGGCCTGGCCGTTCGGCAGGCGGCGTAGCGGGAAGGCCTTGAGCGCTGTGTCGGCCTCGTCGACACCCTTGACCAGCACGACGCCGGGGCGCTCGGCGAACGGGTAGACCTCGGACTTGCGGTAGCGCGAATCGATGGCCATGGCGTGGCAGCGGATGAGTGTGGGCGTTCCGTCTGAGTTGTCGTCGTTGAGGCCGAGGATCGGGAATCCGGTATGGAACGCGATGTGGTAGAGCTCGTCGAGCGAACCGGCGGCGCCCTCGCGGATGGGCCAGGACGACATGAACGGGCCGAACGCGCGGATGATGTAGGGGAACTGATCGGCGCGGGTCTCGCCTTGGACGTCGGCGCCCATGAGCACGATGCGGGCTTCCGGCGGGATGCGCTCGGGTGGATAAGAGCCGCCGCCGGTCGGGTGATTCGGGCCGGGGATTGGCCAATCGCCCTCGCGTTTCTTGGCGACGGTGTCGTGGTCGGCGGCGGCGACGGCGTCTTCCCATGCCTGCGCAAGCCAGGAGTTCATGAAGACGCGGAACTGTTCGGGTTGGTCTTTGACCTCGAAGAAACGGGCGAGGATGTGGGACCAGGTGCGCGACTCCCACGGTGAGTAGAGGACGCTGACCCAATAGCCGCGGTGCGTGGTGCGCGGTGCGTCGCCCTCGAGTTTGGGGGTCCAACGTTCGTCGGATTGGTCGGCCGGGAGGCAGGCGAGCGAGCGGCGGTCGACGATGTCGCGGGCGCGCTTTGCAGGCGACTTAAGTCGCCCGCCCTTGGTTTGATTGGCGCTGCGCTTTGTAGATATCGGGGCGTTTTTCTTGATTGCGGCGTCGGCGTAGCCGGCCTGTTTGACGGGTAGCGGCTCGGCGGGCTCCTGACCGCGGGGGATCCAGACGACACGCGCGATCATCCACGCGTGATGTTTCCGCCAGTCAAGGTATTCGTCGCAGCCCTCGCACTGGTACTTGCCGAGTTGATCGATTCGTATGGCGTCGGGGTCGCGGACGTGTTCGTGCCCCGGGGGGAGCTTGATGCGGTCGAATTGTAGGACCTGGTACGTGCCGCACTTGGGGCAGGGGAGGAACGGGCGCCGGTAGTCGGAGCGCTGCAACGCACGCCAGCCGGGGGCGTCGGTGGTTGTCGGTGTGCCGTTGACGAGGGTGCGGCCACGGCGGCCGAACGTGGTGACGCGTTCGACGGCGACGTCGAGGATGTCGCCCAGCGCGCCGTTCTGTTTGACGATGTTGTCGATTTCGTTGAAGACAATCAGGCCGATGGTCAGGCTGATGAGCGTTTGGTCGGACGTCGCCCAGGCGGCGTAGATGTCCATCGAGTCGAGACTGATCTTGTTGACGTTGGCCCATTCGCCGGGCGGGATGTGGCGTCGGAGTTGGCGGGAGTCCTCGAAGAGGGAGCGGATCCGGCCTTTGAATTCGCGCTCGGCCATCGGCTTGGTCGGCTCGACGTAGAGCGCGGGCATGGGGCGGGCGTCGGCCGAGAAACCGAGGATGTTGAGCATCCACTCGGTCCCGCCGACGCGGCTGCACTTGATGAAAGTGATCGATTCGAGGTCGGGGTCGGTGATCGCGTCGAGCGGTTCGCGCAGGTAGGGGACGCGTGACGTTCGCCAGCGGCCGGGCTCGGCGGTGTGCTTGCGGTGGAGGTAGCGGTGGCGGTCGCACCATTGCGAGACGGACAATCGCGGCGGCGGTTGGAGGACGGCCAGGGCGGTGCGCGGGATGGCGTAGGAAGCGGGGAGGGGCATGTGGGGCTGATCGGCGAATTGGACGGGTCGAGTGGTTAAGGCGGATTTCCAGAACGAGACTGGGTGTCGTGCGTCTACTCTTGGGATACTCCTCTGCTCCCCGAAAGGAACAGTTATGAAACGGATCGCTGCGCTGGTTCTCGTCGCTGTTGTCTTGGTTGTCTGGTCAGTGATCCCCGCGCGGGGCGCGGCTGGAGATCTGAAAACACCAGGCGTAGCAATCAGTGCGAAGGTGCCTAAGGCTCACCGTGAGATGGTTCGGAAGGTGCTGCGCCACGAGGACTGCAAGTTCATCAAGGGGAGCTGGTTGAACTCGTTCACCCAGCTGCATTACAAGAGCGACACGAAGGCGCTCAACCAGTTTCTTGACGAGTTGTCCAAGGTGCCCGGCGTGAAGATCCACGTTGGGTTCTACAAGCCCGGGAAGGACGCGTTGTGGGCTCCGGACGGCTCAAATTGGTCGGTATTCCACTCTGGAATCGACAATGGCTTTCAGGTCAAGATCCGATTGGGCTCGGACATCGACCTGACTCAGCTGTATCTTCCGACGGTCAGGGGCCCGGCGGTTGACGATACCGTGAACGACGACAAGCCTCGGGACTGAGTGATCGGGCGTCACGCACCCTTTCGGCCGCGTGCGGCGCGGCGGCCGGCGACCCTTGCGGCGATTTCATCGTCGACGCGGTCGAGTTCGACGACCGCGGTGTCGATGATGCCGAGACAGAGTTCGTCGATCGCGTCGCGCAGGACTTCGGCGTTGTGGACGTGCTCGCCCTCGAGCCGGGCGGGGAGGGATTCGATCAGTTCGCGCACGCGTTGGACGTATAGCCGGGTGATGGCGACGACCGCGGCCTCGTGGAGGTCGTGGTCCATGACGCGTCCTTCGGCGCGGTCGGCCTCGACGCGGGCTTTGCGCATGCGCTCGAACTTGAGTTGGGCGTCGGTCTGCGCTCTGAGGTGAGCGAGTTCGGCGGCTTCGGGTGATGCGGCGGCTGTTGGCGTGCCTTTACCGGAGCGGTCTTCCTGCAGTGCGGCCCGCCAGGTCTTGATCTTCGAGACGTGGGCGCCAGACCAGGGTGGGGTCTTGCGGACAGGCCAGTCTGACTTCTTAAGGTAACCGGCGACGGTGGAGGGCGCGACGCCGAGGGCTTTGGCCAGCGCGCGTTGGGAGTTGAGACGGGGCACGGTGAGGGGTGGGGGCGCTCGGGCGCTCGACTAAAAAACGGGGCATTTTCTTGCCGCGGACCGCACTGGGCTGAACTGCAACGCGTCCTGCGGTCAGAGGTAGCTAAAGTCGATCACAAATCCGCCGCAACCTCTTCAACAACAGTGACTTCACCTTCGATCAGTCGTTTGGCGAGTTCGGCGGCCACTCGCTGGGCGTTGTAGATGAAGATCGACGCATTCGCCTCGTCGTTGGCTTTTGCGCACTCCTGGGCACCGATCAGGATGCCGCGGTGGGCGTTGAACAACTGTTCGGCCGTCATGTTGGGGAGTTTGGCCATGAGGCCACGGTGACGCCGGCGCCGGTGAAGCGGTCGGTCAAACCGCTTGTCGACATCGAACGTGACGACGCGGAGCGTGGTGGCGCGCTGGCTTTCGTTTGCGTTGGATGACCCCATCTACATGTAGTATCGGCTACAGCTGAACCGAAGTCTGCTCCTTTGAGAAGACGCGAAGAGGACGCGAGTCTCAATAGTCATCGTTCTCAGCGAACGCTACCCATCGGATCTCAAAGTAGTTGAGACGCACTCGGTTCCAGATGATCGACTTGACTATGAAATGGTCCTTGAAAATGTCCTCAGGTTCGACAACTACAATGAGTCTGCTGGGATTCGTTGGTTCTTGTTGGTCCGGCTCTAGCGTGTTAACCACAGAGTCCGTATCGAATCCGACCAGTCCGATGTGGACCGTTGGCTTTTTTGAAAAGGGCTTTGGAAAGGCTACCTTGAATTCCCCGAATCTCATACTGTTGCCATCATCCACCTCTTTCGTTGTCGGAATGCGTTGAAGGCGCTTCCATTCGTCTACGTATTCTCTGTTGGCTCGATCTATTTCCTCTGACGCTGCGTACTTGCCTGTCTGGACGACAAACTGATTCCTCTCAATGAGTTCCTCGGTGTCATTGTAAAACTCACTACATCTTCCTTTCAACTCACCATAATCTTCCTTGAGATTGCCAAATTCAGTTCGCAGTGATTCCACGTTCTTCAGCCGCTCATCCGTTCTAGAACTAATGTCGACGAACTTGGCCGATCCTGCTAACAACCAGGCTAGTACTCCCAATATCACCGCCACGTTCGCAATGACCCATTTGCGAATTCCATGAGAATGTGGTTTCACGGCTTCGCTTTGCTCGGGGTCGGTCGCTGGGCTTGGCTGTGGGTTGTCACTTTCGGCCATAGCATTACCTTTCAATTGAAGGTGTCTAAATACTGTCGTTCCCCGACAATGTCGACGCGGGCTTGAATTGCCAAAGTAGGCGAAATGTAGCGAATTGCCAAGACGCTCTTGTCGGCTCGTGCTGTGCCCAGTTGGGCACAACTTCATCTAGAATTGCGCGCCAACTCGGGACAGGTCGGGTCAACGCGGGGCATTGCGGCGATGCGCAAATAGCGCCACCTAAGTTAGATATGTGCAATCCGTTGAGCACGAGGGGATTAGGCCAGATACCCCCAACCAGAGCGCTCTTTCGTTTACACCGAAGAGGCCACAGGTTCGAGTCCTGTATCGCCCATTCGAAATAACCTTAGCTGAATCGCTGCGTTAGCGATACACCTCAGCGACTCGTCGCTTGACGTGGCCTGTCTCGCAAGTCGTGGGTCAGTGGTCCGTCGGACTGAGATAGTTCAAATAACGCCACTGCTGGTCACGGCTGTATCGCCCGCGCGGTTTCGTTTCATTCACGCGGTCATGTTCATCGGCCAAGAGCTTAAGGTTGTCGGGATTCAGCAATGGGTCTCGGTTGACTTGCCTGAATTGCTGCAACCGCGAAAGGAGACGCTGGCGGACTGGCGCAAGTGTCGGGTCGGCAGCGAGGTTGTGATACTCCCAAGGATCGCGATTTAAGTCGTAGAGTTCGACAGCAGGCGGATTACGCCATGTACGGTATGCACGCTGTACGTGGGGCGGCGCGGCGTCGATCTCGTCGGATGTTGTCCCGTACATGAAGAACGGGTTGTAATGTTGGCGGTACTGATCCGCCACTGGATTTGGCCGATCGGGTGTCAGGTTGACGATGACCTTGTACCGCTCGTCGCGCATGACGCGTTGTGGGAAGAAACTTCCCGCGTGAAATGCGGTGCGCTCGGCGAACAGGTAACGACGCCACTTAACATCCTGACCTGCCGCCAGCGGCAACAAAGATCGGCCGGGTAACGATGCGCGGGACGGGAGGGACACTGCCTGAATCACCGTCGGCAACAGGTCAACAGTTGACACGAGCTCGTCCCGCACCGTCTGGGCCGTGATTTGTCCAGGCCACCGCAAGATCATCGGGATCCGCAGCCCGCCCTCGTAGCAGGTTGCTTTGCCACGCGAGAACTGGGCTCCATGATCGCCGATGTAGATCACCAGTGTTTCGTCCGCCTTGCCCGCGTTGTCGAGCGCTTGGAGCACCATCCCGACGCCTGTGTCGAGACGCATGAGACAGTTGTAGTAGTCAGCCGTGCCCTGTCGCAGTCGCGGCGAGTCGGCACCGATGAACGGCAATGGCTTGACATCGTCGGCGGTCAGCGGTTGCTTGGGTAATCCGTGCTGCTGCCTGAGCAACGGGAAATGCGCGTCGGGGAAGTTGATCGACAGGAAAAACGGTTGATCGGACGCGTTCATGAACTTCGCCGCCGCCTCGGCGTACTTGCCCATCGGTCGATCGTTGAATCCGTTGGACCGGATCGGGTGTTCGTCGAACGGGAATGCCGACGCGGGGTTGACGTGCAGTTTGCCGATTAGGCCCGTGCGGTAGCCGTGCGCCTTGAGAACGCTGGCCAAGTTGTCCCACTTGCGGAACATCGCGTACTGATGCGTCGCCAGACCGATCTGCCCGTTCTGGAACGGGTACAGGCCGGTCAGGAAACTGGCGCGCGAGGCCGAGCAGACCGGGTGCGTGACGTACGCGTTGGCGAACCGTGCGCCCTCGGCGGCAAGCTTGTCCAGATTCGGCGTCCGCACATAGGGGTCACCGTAACAGCCAAGTTCCGCGCCGTTATCTTCCGACACGATCAACAACACGTTCGGACGGCGCGCGACCGGCCGATCATGATGGCTCGCTTCGTCAATGCTCGCTTCTCGAGGTGGAGCAATGATCTGCTTGAGAGGCACGCGTTGAAATGTCATGTGCGCCTGGCTGCCTTCGTAAAGAATGCCGACCGTCGCGTCGTCGATCATGGTCATGCACGAATAACCCGCGCCGAGCCCCTCGTCCAGCATGACTTGATGCGCATCAGGCCACTTCATCCCGCGGTCGGGCGATCCCTTGATCGTGATACGGCGTCGCCCACGCAGACTGTCGGGGTTGGAGAACAGCAGCCAGCCGCTTGCATCCCGTCCACGCTCCCGTTCCACATCGATGAGGCTGGCCATGCACGCCCGCGGTTCGATCAAGGCCCGCTCGGAAGTGGGGTGTCTCTGCCAGGTCTTGCCCATGTCGCGCGTTGTCATCACGACGCGCGCCGATTTGCGGTTGTACCGACAGTTCAGCATCAAAACGCCCGGCTCAATCTCGACAACCTGAGCCTCTGTCGTGTCGTCGTATGCGCCGGCGCCGACGTGCCAGGTCTTGCCGTGGTCTTTGGAATAAATGATCGTCGAGTGCGGCAAACGACGCTTGTCCGGCGGATCCTGATACTGCGCGGCGAAAACGATTGTGCCGTCGCGCATCGTGATGCCCTTCCCTGGCCCTTGCAGGATGAAACTCCACTCAGGGCGTTTGACCTGGCGCGTGATATTGATCGGCTTGGACCAGGTGACCCCGTCGTCGTCACTGCGCACGAGCATGAGTTGGCCGGTCTCTTCGGGTTTCAGCCCCGGTCCCGAGCCGTGCCACGAGCGGTTGCCATGACTCCACGTCGCCGCCACCCAAACGGTGCCCGTATTCTGATCGACGAGCACGGCCGGGTCGCCGATCCCGTCGTACCGCCAAGCGGGGTCGTGGCCCATGTCCATGATGACTTTCATGGGCTCCCACGATTGGCCGCCGTCGGTCGATCTTGACATGCCGACGTCGATGTCGCCCGGCAGGTCGCCGCCGCTGCGCCGCCGAATGTCGTACACGGCGATCAACGTCCCCTTGTTGGTCGTTACCAAACCGGGAATTCGGTAGGTATGCACACCGTCGTCGCCGCCCTTGCGCACCGCCACACCAAGTTTCTGCATGGCGGGTTTGCCGTCGAGTTTGAACACCTGCCCGCTTGAAAACGCGACCTCTCGGACGGCGGCGCCGACGGTGTGATCAACGTCCGCTCCCGGCTTGATTCTGCAAGCGACCCATAGGGTGTTGACGCCCTCATTCAGATGTGTGGCGAACTTCTCTGAGACATAGTTTGTCGCGCCGTCATGACTGTTCGACTTGGGAGACGTGTTTCGTATCAGTGGCGCGCCCAGCGGCGTGTTGTAACGAAAGGCATCAGCCTTGGTTACAAAAGCGCCGGTCCGGTCGATTGCCTCGGTCGAGCCATGAAACTTCAGTGCAATCCGACGAAGCGAAATGGGATTGAGTTGCCCCGTCGTCACGACCTTCAGTTTCAAGAGCGGGCTGGCGGGCGTTCCGACCAGGGCTGGCAGTGTGAATGGCTCCGCCTCGACGCTCACAATCTTCTGTGGCCGAGCCGGTGCGATACGGATGTCGTCGATCAGCACGCCGGTGTTCGGCGGGCTTGTGCAGGTGAAACGCAACCGCTTGATGCCCGGGTCAGACAACGGAATCTTGACGTGATTCAAGAACGCTCGGCCGACCCGCACGGCGTCGTCCCCGTTGTAGATCTCCTGCCAACCTTGGACTGTCTGTTTTTCGATACGGAACGAGAAGGGCTTTCTCGATGTCCAACGCTCAGCCCAGAAGGTCAGTATCCCTGACGTGTCCACGCCGTCGGCCACTTGCAACGTCACGGTGGACTTGTCGCCACCGGCCAACTGCAGGCAATGCTTGCCGGTCTTGGCGTGTTGATCGTCCACCAACACCCGCCCTTCGCCCGGCGACCACGTCCCGATCGGCGTGACCAGGCGTTTAAACGCGCCGGGCATTGCTCCTTCAAACCCCGCAAGTGCCGGACCGTCCCCTACCCGCGAATCCAACAGCAGTGACGTTTCCAATTGGGCTGACAACCGCGCCACCAACTCAGGCATGCCATTCGCGATGTTCTTTGCCTCGACGTGTCCGGCGGCGCAATCGTACAACTCGGTGTCACGCACCTCGCCCGTTTTGCGATGAATCCAACGAGTCAAGCGATGCATAGACGTTCGCATCGAATACCCCATCAGGTCGCCGCGCGGGTACTGGCTGAACGCGGCGGGTTTGCCTGTGGCATTTGGGTTGTTTAGCGACGCGACGAAACTCTTGCCCTCAAGCGACGGTTTCACGGGCAGCGAGGCAAGTTCGGACAGCGTTGGGTAGAGATCGAGGAGTTCGACCAGCCCCCGCGTGCGTCCGCCGGCCGCTTTCATGCCCGGTGCGCGCACGATCAGCGGCACGCGCGTATCCAACTCGAAGTTCGTTGTCTTGCCCCACATCCCCTGCTCACCCAGGTGAAAGCCGTGGTCGCCCCACAGGACAACGACTGTGCTGTCCGCCAACCTGAGCCGATCCAGTTCGTCCAATACGCGGCCGACTTGTGCGTCGATGTAGCTGATGCACGCGTAATAGCCGTGCCGCAAGCGACGCTGATTCGAATCATCGAATGGCCCGTGCTTGGGTTGGTCGGTGTAGCGACGCACCTCGCCCGATCCGTGACCCGCGAACTTCGGTGCATGAGTCGGCAATGACCGGCGTTCGGCCAGCGCAATCGACTCGACGTCGTAAAGGTCGTAGTAACGCTTGGGTGCGACGAAGGGAGTGTGTGGCTTGATGAAACCGACGGCAAGAAAGAACGGTTGCCGCGGCTTCGCTTTGTATCCTCGCAGAGCCGCGATCGCCGCGTCGGCGACTTTACCGTCGTAGAGCGTGTTGTCCGCGACGTCAGGGGCTTCGGTCATCGGGCCGAACACAAGGTACTTCGTCCAATCGTCGGACTTGGAGTTCTTCGGCCGATACATCGCGCGGTACGCCTGCTTAGCCTGCGCAATACCGGACTCGGTGTAGTAGTAACGCGGCCCGAATCGTGTGGCGGTTGACGACCAGGAAGGCGGGTCTCCCATCGTGTCCCAGGTCGTCTTACTCGTGCCGTCTGGGAACACCCCGTGATAGATCTTGCCGATCGCGCGCGCATCGTACCCGTGATTCTTGAAGTGCTGTGGCAATGTCACGACGTTCGGCAGTTTCGCCCGGAAGTGTGCGTGGTTTGTCACGATGCCCGTCGTGTCCGGCCGAAGCCCCGTCATAACCGACGTGCGCGACGGGTTGCACACGGCCTGCTGGCAGTACGCCCGCTCGAACAGCATCCCCGTATCGGCGAACCGATCGATGTTTGGACTTTTGATGTGCTTGGCACTGTAACACCCAAGCTCAGGCCGCAGGTCATCTACCGCGATGAACAAGACGTTCGGTCGGTCGGCTGCGCAATTGAGCGTCGGTGCGAGCAGGGCGAGCAACGTAATGAAAGTGGCTGAACGTTTCATCGTCGTGGTTTCGGTCATAGGGTCGGCCGCGGTCAGGCCGATGAGGCCAATGGGTGTTCGATCTCGAATCCGGTGGCATCGAGTTCACGTCGCAGCCACTCGATCTGTTCTGTTGTGAGCCGCGGTTGCGGAAGTCGGCAGGGCCCGACATCGAACCCCCGCCACGCCAGTATTTGCTTGATTGACGGGTGCAACGGCAGGCTAAGCAGGACGTGCACCATCTCCACCGCCTTGAGTTGGGCCGACTGCGCCAACACAAGATCGCCGTGATCGAACGCGTCGATAACTTGTCGGTACAGCGGCGCGGCGATGTTGTACGTGCTGCCGACCGCGCCGCGCGCCCCGACGGCCAGCGCGCTGAGCAACATTTCGTCCGAACCCCAGAGGATGTCGAACCGACCGGATTGCTCAGCCCGGCAGCGTTGGAAGATATCGAAACGCGTATCGGTGAATTTAATGCCTCGCAGTGTCGGGATGCGGTCGCCACCTCGTCGAAGGAACTCGACCATGTCCACTGCCGCGCCAGTCAGCGCGGGGATGTGGTAGTAGTAAAACGGCAGATCGCCCCCAGATGACGCTGTACTCGCCATGCACTCGACCAGCACATCGACATCCGTGCACTTGAAGTAGGAAGGCGCGTTGGCGCTGATCGCCGCCGCGCCGATTTGCTGCGCGTGCTGCGCGAGGCGGCGTGATTCTGCCAGGCTATTGTGACCGACCTGTACGACCACCGGCACACGCCCAGCCGCCGCATCGACGTAGGCCCGTGCGACTTGTTCGCGTTCATCTGTCGCCAGGCTCACGCCCTCGCCCGTGCTGCCACAGACGTACAGGCCCGACACGCCGTCGGCGATCAGCCGATCGGTCAACGGGCCAACCATGTCAAGGTTCAACGACTCGTCGTCGTACATTGGCGTGTACGTGGCCGCGATCAGGCCTTGTAATGGCTTAGACATCTGAGTGTCCTTTGTGGGTCGTGCGGTTACAGATCATCACGTTACGTCAGCGGGCAGGTCACTCCTTGCGAGCATCCGTTCGACCAACCGCCAGCACACCAGTTGCTGGCGCGGCAGGTGGAACGGTCCTTTCCACAAGTTGCCCTTGAGTGTGGACGACACCGCGCCGTCGCGTCGCAGGTAGCCGAACCACTCGCCGTGTTCGTGGTCAGCGAAGTGTTCGAGGCACCAAGTTGATAACTGGTCATGCCAAGCCGCATACTTGTCGTCGCCGGTCAGGTCGTGGGCGTAGAGCGTCGCGATCAACGCCTCGTTGTGTGGCCACCAGAACTTCATGTCGTGCCAGTATTCCTGCACGGGGCCGCCGTGCAGGTCGGTGAAGTACAGAATCCCGCCGAACCGCTCGTCCCAGCCGCGCTCCCACATCCAGTCGAGCATGTCGCAGCCGAGCCGAATGAGTGCATCGTCTTTACGGCGAGCGCCCTCGTGCATGATGAACCACGCGGCCTCGATCGCGTGCCCCGGGTTGAGCGTTCGGCCATCGAAGTGGTCGATGATTGAGCCGTCCGGTGCGACCTGTTCCATTACTACACGCAGGTCGGGCTTACAGAAGTCGTCGCGGATCGCTGCGATGCTGCGTTCGATCCACGTTTCGGCCTCGGGCAGGTCAATGGAGTCGCGTAGCTCCTGGGATGTGACGATCGTGATCATCGGGAACCCGATCGCCTTGCTCGGCCGAGTGTCGGTGAACTTCGGCTCGACGCCTTGCGGGTCGAGGTTGTGATCGACAAACCGCTTGAACAACGTCGCCGCCTTGTCCGCCGCCCATGACTCGCCTGTTGCCTTGGCGTACTCGCCGTAGGCGATCGCGGCGAACGACTCGGTGAACCTGTACCGCCGTTTGCGGATCGGTCGGCCGTCGCGTGTGACGTGGAACCACATCCGCCCGTCGGCCGGGTCGAAGCCGTGCTTCTCGATGAAGTCGATCCCGTGTTTGCACAGGTCAAGCCACTCGTCACGTGGTTCGACCGTGTTGAAAAGCTCGCCGAGCAGCCAGGTGAATCGGCCCTGTTGCCACATCCCCTTGTCGGTATCGACGCGGCGACCGTCGCGGTCGAGCGCCATCGTGAATCCGCCGTGCTCCCGATCGACGCCATGGCACGACCAGAAGGGCAGGACATCGTCCAGCAGGCCTTCGCGGTAGGTCGCGCGCAGTTGTTGGAGTCGTTCAGGTGTCATTCGGTGAACTCGATTGTGGATCGAGTGTGAACACGGTCATGCCGCGCAGCCGGTCCGGTTTTTGTGGGAACACAAAGCTCACGACGTATCCGACGACGAAGCATGTTGTCAGGCCGATCGCGGCGTACAGGTAGCCGTTGATGGCCGAGTACTGTTTGAGTGCGAAAAGCAATCCCGCGCCGCAAATCACGCCGATCAGAGCGCCAACACCGCTGGCGCGACGGGTCGTCATGCCCAGCAGGAACAGGCCGCCGAGCACGCCCATGAAAAGTCCGACCACACCGATGAACTCGTCAAACAGACTCTTGATGTCTGGCTGAACGAAAAGCAGGCCGATCAGCGTGCCCGTCACGCCGAGTAGGAATGTCGCGGCCCGCGCGGCGTTGAGGTAGCCGCGCTCGGTCTTCATCCGGTTGAACGGCCGAAGGAAGTCGGTGACGAACGCGGTGGCCGTCGAGTACATGCTGGTCGAGACGGTCGACTGAGCCGCGGCGAAGATGCCCGCGACGATCAGGCCCGCGACGCCGACCGGCACCTCCTCGGCGATGAACAGCGGGAAGATCTGGTCGGTAGTGAACGTCGGGTCGAGTCGTTCGGGGTGGGCGTGATAAAAGGTGAACAGGGCTGTGCCCAGGCCGTAGAACAGCAGCGACGCGGGGATAGTCATGAACGCAGCGAGCCAGATCGATCGCGCGGCCCGTTTCTGGTCGGGCGTCGTCATGTAGCGTTGAACGACCGCCTGGTCGGCTGTGTAGCTCGACACGTTCTGCGTGATCGCGCCGATGAATACAACCCACAACGCCAATGACGCGCTAGTCGGGTCGAGGTGGAAATTGAACGCGTGCGTTTTACCTTTGGCCGACGCGGTTTCCATCATGCCGCTGAATCCGCCGTCGATACCCGCCAACATGATCGCGCCGCACACCAGCGCACCGCCCAGCAGCACGACGGTCTGGATCGTATCCGTCCAGATGACCGCTTCGACGCCGCCCATCGTGCAGTAGATGATACTGAGCACACCCATGACCAGCACGCTCTGCGCCGCGTCGAGCGGCGTGATCGTCGCCAACGCAATCGCCGCCAGCGACAGGACGATGCCCATGCGGAAGACGTGGAACAGCATGAATAACGTGCTGGCCGAGAGGCGCACGCCGCGATTGAATCGCTTTTCGAGGTATTCGTACGCGCTAGTCGCGTCGATGCGCCGGAAGAACGGCAGCGCGACGAATACGGCCACCGGTGCGACCGTCCAGATCAGCAGGTTGCCGATCAGGTAAACCCAATCCTGTGCGTAGGCCTTGGCGGGGATGGCCATGTACGTGATGGAACTGAGCATCGTCGCGAAGATGCTGCACGCTGCTGCCCACCAGACGACCTTCTTGCCGCCGCGGAAATAGTCGTCCGTGTCTTTGTTTTTACGCGTGAACCAGACGCCGACGCCCACCATCGCCAGCAGGTAGACAACCAGGACGGTGAAGTTGACCGCGCCGAACGAACGGTCCTTCTCAACGGGCGTAACCCGCCAGACCTGACGTGACCGCACGCGCGGTTTGATCTCACCGCTGGCGACGACAAATGCGCCGTCCCACGCCGCGGTGGGTGTCGTCACCTGATTTGATGGGATCGAACCGGCATCGATCCACGTGTCGGTAATGGTGTGGTATGCCCAACTGCGTTTGGGGAAGCCGGGGTGACGCTTGGCGAACGACTCGTCTTCTTCGATCTGCTTGAGCAGGTCGCCGTCGGCGTGGCCGAGGATGAAGATGTGCGATTGGCCGAAAGGAGCAGCCGTGCCCGCCATGATCGGCTTCGGTGCGTCGGCGCGGCGACGCCACGGCGAGGCGTGCTCGCCCCGACCGGTGTACTTGCTCGTCTTCGCGTCGAAAGCCGCGGCGTCATAACGCGACGGGTCAAATTCATATACGTCGGCCAGCGGGTCGATGCCGGCGATGCCGGTGACGTTCGGCTTCTGGTTTCGACCGCCGATCACGTACAGGCAGTTGTTGAAGCCGTTGTGCTGGGCCGCGACCTGCACGAACGATCGCACTGGCCCGGGCCACGCGGGCAGCATCTCCCATTGCACGGCGCGGTCGTCCGGGCGATTGTCGCCCAGGAGCGACACGTTGATCCGGGCGAAGAACGTCGTCGCGGTTTCAAGGCCTGGACCGGTTTGGCCGCCCGCGACGTAGACGAAGTCGCCGATCACCGCGGCGGCGGCAGACGTCAGCGCCGTCGGCAGCGTTGGCATATCCACCTGCGTCAGTTGCTTCGACTTCGGGTCCCACTTCAGCAGAAACACGGCGTCATGCGTTCGCGTTGCGTCGTTCCCACCGATACACACCACGCCGTGCTTCGTCGAAACGCACGCCCCGTAACCGACGCGCTGCTTCAGCTTGAACCCGCCGATCCACTCGTACCCGTCCTCGTGCGTCGCGCCTTTCTTGATCAGCACCCACGCGTCGTCGTGGTAGAGCTTGGGCACGTCCCACAGGTCGTCGGCGTCCGGCTCGGCGAAGTTCGCACCGCCCGCGACGATCAACGCGTCGCTGTGCACGCCAACAAACGGGCCGGCGACGCCGATCGTGTCGGGCAGGTCGGGCAGGGATTCCCACTTGAGGCGCGATCGCGCTACGTCTTCGGTCGCGTTCGTGGTCACGACCATAAGACAAACCAAGAGACTGAAGACTACCAGCCGTATCGTTTTCATCGCTGGACCTCCAGCTCAAACGGCGACGTCGGGAGATTCGAGGCGTTGACCAGATTGACTGGTGAGTCAGGATACGGCAACCAGGCATACCGCACACGCATGGGCTTTGCGACCTTGTCGCTGCGTACAGTAACCGCGCCTTCGACGATGCGCGCTTGAGCGGCGTGATAATCACCATCTGGGCCGGCTATCTCAAATGAGACGGGCGGCTGCTTGTCACTGGTCGTCAGCCCGTCGGCATGGTCGAACGTGACGACGACGCTTCTGCCCTTGCCTAGCGCGCGTCGTGGCAGTGGACCGCTTGGCGCGATGCGGCGGTTGTGTATCGCCGCCAGCGCCCACTGCGCGAGCCGTTCACCAACGGGCCGTTTGTCGCGAGGGTGGACATCATTGCGGGCTCCAAGATCGATCGTGATCGCCATGCCAACGTTCTGCGTGGTCTGTGCGATACGTCGCTGCTGGTCGCGGAAGGCCGGCCAGTTGGGGCGGTTCATACCCGGCAATTGGACGAATGCGAACGGCATGTTCGGCCGACGCCATCGGGCACGCCAATCGGCAATCAATAAGCGAAACAGCGCCTCATGCTGTGTCACCCGCCAGTCGAGTTGAGCGTTCGACTCGCCCTGGTACCAGAGCACGCCGCGAACCGCGAATGGCGCGATCGGCGCAACACCCGTCTGCCACATGTAGCCGGGCTTGAACGAGTGGTTTGGGCCGATCGTGTCGCCGGGGATTGGGTCGTTCGCTTTGAGCGCTCGGCTGAGGTTGTATCGCGCTCGTTGGCGACACCATGGGCCAAGCTTGTCGTTGCCTAGCCAGTTGCCCTGGACCAGGGCGCGCAGGCCGGGGTCGCCTGCCATCGCCTGTGGTGCGATCCATGCTTCGGTAGGCGTGCCACCGATGGCGACGTCGATCAGGCCGATGGGTACGTCGAGTTCGTTTGCCATGCGCAGGCCAAAGTAGTACGCCACAGCCGAAAACGACGCGGCGGACTTGGCTGTGCATCGGCGCCATGTACCGGACATGAACTTGTCCGGAGCCAACCGATTGATCAGAGCGGTGTTATACACGCCCGACCCGCCGCGCGCCGCGCCGACACGGTCGAGCAAGCGTACATCAGACCGTTCGGCCTCCGCAATGGCCGCCGCGCTTCCAACCGTTTTGTTCAGCGGCCACTCCATATTCGACTGCCCGGCACACAACCAGACTTCGCCCACGACAACGTCGCGTAATTTGATCGTGTTCTTGCCCTGGACGGTCAGCGCTTTTGGCGTGTTGGTTGCACGCTGCTTTGGCAGACTCAATGACCACAGGCCTTCGGCATTGGCCATGGTCGATGCGCTGGAGTCGCCGAAGGTCACTGTCACCTCTTCGCCCGGCGTGGCCGAACCCCAGACCGGCAGGGGGGTGTCGCGTTGCAAGACCATGTGGTTTGCAAAGACAAACGGCAGCGTCACGTCGGCCCGAACACAAACGGGTTGATACGCTTGAATCACGCACCAAGCGAGCAGCGCCCATGCGAGCCAACGCGTAATCGGCTCACGTCCGGCAATCAACCCGCCTGCATAGAGCGGCAACGCAAGTGTGCGGTTGCGTATCGAGTGACGGTGCTTCATATCTTTTGGCTCGTTTCCAGGTCACGAGCCAGTTGGCGTTGGTATGCCGCGTGCTGCGCGGTGTCTTCCTTGGCCGACACGGCGTAATAGATGAAACCGAGCGCTCTGCGGTGTCGGTCGGTCGAACGGTTGCCGTCGGCCCGATGTATGGTCATCGCATGGTGCGCGAGCAGGTCGCCCGGCTGCGCGTCGATGGCGACTTCATGTTCCAGATCGTTCGGTTCGCCGTAGTCAGTGATGCCCTGTGAAAAACCGAGTGTCGGTGTTCGACCGTGCGTCCGCATCGGTTGGCGGTGTGAGCCGCGCACATACCGGATGCAGCCGTTGATCTCGTCAACATCGTCGATCGCCAACCACATGGTCAACGCGCGGCAGGGCTTGAGCATGAAGTAGTGTCCATCCTGATGCGGCGGTGTCGGTTGTCCGACACCGGGCGGCTTGTTGAAGTATTGCATGTTGCGCGGTACAACATCTTCGTCCAGCAGTTGCTCCGCCAGCCGGCGTGGCGCGCCTTCGTAGGCGAGTTGCTGAAAGTATGCATCGTGTTCAGCGAGGTGCTGGACCTGCTTGAGTGTGGTCAAGTCGTCGCGGTCTTCGTAGTAGACCTGTTCCCGCGGCAGCATTGGAAGCACGTCACGCATGAAGCGGTCGAGTTCACGATGCAGTTCAGCCAACTCGTCAACATCGAGAAAGCCGGGGATGGCGACAAACCCGTCCCGGTCGAACACGGATCGCGGATTGTTAATCGAGTTGACGTTTGGCATTGGCGGCGTTTCGTAAGGCATTCAGCGCTGAGCGGAGCGCGATCGATCGCGCGACGGCGGAAGTCGGGCCGCGCTGGGTTGTCAAGCGGTCGTTCGGTCACTGGTCACGGATAAACGTGTAGTCGTCACCGACCAGTACAGTGCTGGGCACGATCGTGCTGCGGGCGTGAGCGTCGGCGAAGACGAGGTTCCAAGAATAGTCTTCGCCGTGCCAGAAGAAGCCGGGGATCTTTGCCTGGCTGGCCCACTGGCCGGCGCTCCACCACGCCGATGCGAATACCGGGTTGTCGCCCATGACCACCATGCGGTCTAGCGACTTGATCGTCTTGACGCGGATGCCGCGCTGGGTCGAACCAACCGCTCCCGGACCGGCGACCATGCTGCGCAGGCCGTGGTGTGTGTTCGCGCCATACGAAGAGCCCTGCGCGTCGTACGAACTGACCCCACCCGGGCCCCATTCGGCACCCGTGTCGGTCGGGCAGCGGGCAACCGTAACGTCGTCGTCTTCGTCAAAGTTGCCGAGATAGGCATTGAATGCGCGCTTGTCCGCGCCGAGCGTGGTTAGGTAGACATTACCGTTCCGCCCCAGCCAACTGTACATCGTGCCGTTCTTGTCCGGGTACTTGCGGTCGTTGTCGGCGAGGTAGGCCGTCGATGCGCCGCCGACCTGGTGCAGGTTGCTCAGGCAGGCGACCCGCCATGCAGCGACCCGCGTCCTGCCAAGCGCTGGCAGCAGCATCGCGATCAGCAGCACAATCAATGACACCACGACGAGCAGTTCGATGAGTGTAAACGCGTTGCGGCGTGGCATGGTTAGGTCCGGCATTCCCAGGTCGTGACCATTACGCCCGGTCGCGAGGGCGTACTCGCCGCCGCCGGCCAATCAACGCGGCCGACGCGACAATGATTAACGAACCGGTCACCGGCTCGGGCACGGGGTCGATCGCGTACTTGGCGCGGAGGTAGTCGCGCGCCTCGGCTAATTCATCGTCGCCCAGCGCTCGGTCGAATACCAACACTTCGGCGATCTCGCCATCGAGCAGTTGCGAGACGCTGAATCGTCCCCCCAGCACCAGGCCGGCCAGCGACTGCGAGCCAACGTCTCCCTCGGCTGCGAGCAGCCGATTGAGGAAGTACCGAGAGTCGGTGCCATCAAAGACCACTTGGTGAATCTGGAATTCGTCAAGCGTAATGGGTGGGCCTTCCAACACCGAACCGGCGAACGCCTGCCAGTCATCCAGGTTGCTCGATTGCCCAGCAAACAGAGCGTTTCGGCCGGCACCCGACGATGAGTCGAACAGGTAGTCGCCCGCAAGCGATTCGACCTTTCCAACGACGATGATCGTGTTCGGTTGAGACAGCGTGCCGAAGTCGCCGGAACCGCTGGCGTCCCAGATGATCGCGTCATTGTTGAACTGAACGGTCGGATTGCCGTTGAGTGGGTCGGACGTGTTGAAGATCGGATTGCCCGGGCCGCTGACGCGGTCGAGGTGCCGGTTGTTGCCCGAGACGTCACGCCACAAGTCGACCGGGTCGCCGTCGGCGGCGGGGAGGCCGCCGCTCTGGACGCCGGTGTTGCCTTTGTACCACGCGTAGACGTCGTCGAACACCGGATCGGTCGGCAGGTCGTACTTCTTGCTCAGGTAGTTCTCGACGGCCGCGCGGTCGTTGGCGGACAGCGCGGCATTATACACGAGCACCTCGGCGACATCGCCGTTGAGCCTGCTCCCACCGCTGAACCGCGCGCCAACAATGAAACCCGCCAGCGACTGCGAACCGGCGTCGCCGGCCGCGACCTCTTGGCCGTCGATGTGGTACGTGCTCGACGCGCCGTCGAACGTCACGGCGTGCACCTGTGTGTTGTTCAAACCGATCGGACCACCTGTCAGCACCGAGCCGGCGAATGCTTGGTAGTCATTCGGGTTGCTGCTCTGCCCCGCCAGCAGCGCATTTCGACCTGCGCCCGATGACGAGTCGAACAGGTAGCCGTTGGTGGCCACGTTGACCGAGCCGACGATGAAGACCGTGTTCGGCTGACTGACGTTACCGAAGTCGGATGAGGCCGACCAGTTCGCTCCGTTGGTGTAACGCGCGACCGGCAGCCCGTTCAGCGCGTTGCCTACGAATGTCGAGCCGGCGTTGACCACGCGGTCGAGAGGTCGGCCGTTGCCCGACTGATCGCCCCAGAGCGTGATCGTGTCGCCCGTGCCGGCTGTGCCGTTGTTCACGTCGAAGCCGGCGTCGTACCAGGCGTAAAGATCGGTCGTCACCGGGTTGGTTACGGCTTCGACCGCGACGTGAGTCGCGAGGCTGAACACAATCGCCACCATCAACAGCGATCGGGTGATGTGTCGTCTGATCGGTTTTCGCATGTCACGGCTCGGTGTCATTTTGTCTCTCCTTCGGCATTGTCGTGACTCGAATGGCGGACGGACGGGCCCGTGGGGTCGTGGACATATTCAACGAATCACGGGTCAATACTATCAAGCCATTGAGTCAACTCTACCATAATTTGTCTAAAATATGTGCGCATTTGGAATGGCTTGCGGCTATGCTTGGCAGGGGTTGGCCGTGAGTTCCCGCAAAGGTTTGGTGCGTGCCGTTTTCGATAGCGATTTCGATCCCGCCCATCTCCGACCTGCAAATGGGCATCATCCGCGGCGTTCTGGAATACGTCACCTTGCACCCGGATGTAGTCGTCTTTAAGGAAGCGGCGATGCCGTTCCTGCCATGGGAGTCGCTTCAGCGTTGGCGGGGCGACGGGGTGATCGCCACCGCGGAGACGGCCGACCGCGCGAAGCACCTGTCCCGACGGTCGCTCCCAGCCGTGTCTGTGTCCGGCCACCTCTCACCGGACTCTGGCTTGTCCGCCGTCTTGAGCGACAACCGAGCCATCGGTCAAGCCGTGGCTGAGCACCTGCTCGAACAAGGGCTGCGCCGTTTCGCGTGCGTCGGCCATTTCGATTGGTATCACGACCGCATGCGCTTAACCGGTTTCCGCGAGACGGTAGAACGCGCCGGCTTCGATTGCGACGAAGTCGACGTCAAGCTTGCGCCCCGCAATCAGCGACGGCCGTTCGGCTTGTTCGCGATCCGCGGACACGACCGGTTGACCGCACGCATCCGAGACTTGTCCGGGCCGGTGGGTATCTGTGTGACGCACGATGACTTTGCTCATGAGGTCATCCAGTCATGTCATCGAGCTCACAAGAGCGTACCTGACGAGGTATCGATCGTCGGTGTCAACAACTATCGGCTGATCTGCGAAACAACGCACCCGCCGATTTCGTCCATTGAACAACAAGCGGAACGGATCGGCCGAGAGTCGGCCGCGTTGTTGCACCGACTCATGCTCGGCCAAGCTAGCCCATCAGACCACGTAACGATCCCGCCAGGGCCGCTGGTCGTTCGCCGCTCGTCCGATTTCCTGGCCATCGACGACACGCTCGTCCGTCAGGCCGTTCACGAAATCCGCGCCAGGTGCGGTGAGGGAATCAACGCACAGGACATCGCAGACCTCTTGCCGATCACACGACGCACACTCGACAAACGTTTTCTCGACGCGCTGGGACACACGTGCGCCGATGAAATCAGAAGAGCCAGAACAAAACTCGCGATGCACTTGCTGACCACCACCGACCTGCAGATCGTCACCGTCGGTCTGCGCTGCGGATTCGACAGCACGAGTGGCTTCATCCGAGCATTCCGTGAAGAGGCGGGGACGACGCCCCGTCAATACCGAGTCCAATACCAGAGCCATGTCACTTGAAGACCATGAGTGGCGCGGTTTCACTTTCGACATGAATCGAACTCCTGCGCAAGCTTCTACCGCGCGAGAGTATGATGCCAAGTCGTCAATCGATGCTGGAGTCAATCTGCACGCGCAGGCGCATCGAAAGCCGTTACTACTTCCGAATCGTCAATACTCGAATGCCTTATGGTCGGCGTTCTTCTTACTTGAGTGTCGGTAGTCGTTCACGGTGTCGGAACGATCTGGTGGGTCCAGCACTTGCGTGCGATGGCTGATTCGTTTGCGCGTCAGCCGCGAAGGTTCACTTGACGAACCAGAGTGTTCAGAGCCCCGTGCACGCTCTGGTAGCTGGCCGAGCCACAGTGGGGTCGAATAGACCGAAGTTGAAGTTAGGGCGGCCGAACATGCGGCTGACAGGTCGTGTGGGCGGATGGGGCTGTTTGCTACTGCGAGCGAATCCGGTGCACCGACGGCCCGCAACCTTTACAATCTTCGGGCGATGCTCCGCCGACTCCCACCGCTGCAACACGCCGACCTGCCGGAGAAGGCGATGTCGTTCTGGCGGATGGCCGGGCCGGGCGCGATCCTGGTCGGGCTGTCGATCGGAGCTGGGGAGATCATCATCTGGCCGCGCATCACCGCGCAGTACGGGTCGGCCATGGTGTGGGCGGCGGTGGCGGGCGTGTTCCTGCAGATGTGGATCAATTTCGAGATCGGCCGATGGACGATCGCGACGGGCGAGACGGTCTACACCGGGTTCAGCCGGGTGTGGCGGTGGTTCGGCCCCTTGTTCATCCTGTTCAACGTGCTCGGCTGGCTCGCGCCGGGTTGGGGCCGGGCGTCGGGGTTGGCGCTCAAGGCGTTGCTGTTTGAGCCGCGCTGGCATCAGACGCAGGTCGATGGGAAGTGGGTGGCTGACGACTTCCTTGGGATGGACACGTTCTGGACGATTTTGACCTTCGCGGCGGTTGCGCTCGTGCTGTTCGGGCCGAAGGTGTTTTATAAGTCTGTCGAGCGGACGGTCGAAGTCTTGGTGCTGCTCATCACGCTTGGGCTGATCGTCGTGGCCGTGGCGGTCGGTACGGCCGATCACTGGGCCGACCTGGGCAGCGGGCTGATCAACGTCGGTCACATCTCGGAGGGGATGGACGTCAAGGCGTTGTTCATCGCCATCGTGTTCGCCGGCGCGGGCGGCACGGCCAATCTGTTCTACACCTTTTATCTGCGCGACAAGCACATCGGCATGGGGGCGCGCATCCCGGAAATGCAAAACCCGCTGCGCAAGCGGGTCGAGAAAGCGCCGGCCACGGGCTACACGTTCGACGACACGCCGGAGAACAAGAAACGCTTCCGCGCGTGGTGGCGGTACATCATGGCCGACCAGGCGACGTTCTTCTTCGGCCTGAACTGCATCACGATGTTGCTGTTCATCTTCGGCGCGTTGGCCGTGCTTCACCCGGCCGGCGTCGTGCCCGAAAAGGGGACGTTGATCTGGGACGAGGCGACGATCCTCGCGAAGCAGTGGGGCGAGACGGGTCGGACGATCTTCCTGCTCGTCGGCGTCGCGACGCTGTTCAGCACGCAACTGACGATTGTCGATGGCGTGTCGCGTTCGATCGCCGACATCGTCTACACCAACTTCAAGTCGGCGCAGATGCGCGACGTGAGCTGGTGGTATTTGTTGGTGGCCGGCTCGTGGATGGTCGTCGGCTGCGGCATCACGCTGGTTATGGAGAAGTTGGGCGTCAGCGAACTGGGCTTCTTGTTCAACGCCGCCTACATGGGCGGGTTCGCGATGGCGGTTTACGTGCCGCTGACGCTGTGGATCAATCTGCGTCACCTGCCCAAGCTCGCCCGGCCGGGTCCGGTCTGCGTGACCATGATGGTGATCGCGACTGTGGTTTACGTCGGCTTTGCGGTGGCGTGCATCGTGTGGGAAGTGGGGCGGCTGTTCGACGCTTGAGTTGATTCCGGAGATGGCTCCAACAAGGATGCTGCTGAGTCATTTGAACTATTCACCTGAAGATCAGCCGCGCAGTCGCGCCTTCGCCGCCATCGCAGGAGAGTCGTATGTCCCAAAGATCGAGCATGCAGAGTACCTCGCTGTGCGTCGGATTCCTCTGCATGTTGTATGGGTGTGCAGGCCCGCTGAAGTTCGAGCCGGCCGACCTGCCCGCGGCGCAAGTGGGCGAGCCTTACACCGCGATCATCAACGTCTCGGATGCGCGGACACCCGTCTTCGAGATCGTCGTCGAGTCCGGCGAGTTGCCGGCCGGCCTGGTCTTGCTTTATGACGAGAAGCGCGGCCAGGAGGCGGTCATCACAGGCACGCCGCGGTCGTCGGGCAGGTCGACATTCACGGTCAAAGCATCAGCCCACGGCACGAACACGCAGGGCCAAAAGGGTCGGCGGGAGTATTCGATCACGGTTGAGTAGATACTCACGATCGACCCAATGCAATCGTCTCGACGCGACTCACTTCTTGCGCTGCCGGTCGAACAGCGGCACAAACAGCGTGTACTTGTTGAACTTGGTCACGTAATGACGCATGTGCGTGTGGTGCTCGTCGTAAACGGCCCGCATGCGTTTCAGGTCGTCGGCGTGTGCGGCGACGGTCGACAGGTTCTTCGACTCCATCCGATCGTTGGCGACGTGAAACAGCTCTTCCGTCGGCTGCATCTGGTCATTCGTGTATGGCCAATAGATGTACTTCCAATCGCGGGTGACCACGGCGAAGGTGTGGATGCCGGCGTTGCCCCACATGTTCATGAGCGCGATCGACTCACGCGGCCAACGCTTCGGTTCGCGGATGAGCGGCAGGAGGCTCTTGCCGTCCATGTGTTGGGGCACGTCGAGGCCGGCCAGGTCGAAGATGGTCGGGGCCATGTCGATGTTGCCGGTCACCGCGTCGCGACGCTGGCCGCGCTGCGACGCCGGTTGTCGTGGGTCGTAGATGATCAGCGGCGAACGCGACGCCTCTTCGTACGGCAACACCTTGCCGCCGAAGCCGTGCGCGCCGCAGCTATAGCCGTTGTCCGACGTGAAGATGATGACCGTGTTGTCAGACAGGCCCTGTTCAGCCAATGCCTTGCGGATCATGCCCAGCGCCACGTCGACACCGTGGATGAGTTGGTTGTAACCGCGGATGCTCTTCTGATAGTCGTCGACCCAGAATCGGTAGCTCTTGTATTGGCGACCTGTTCTGCTTTGGGGTGCAAGATGCGCGGCATGCTTGACGCCGTAGTTGGCCGGCTTGCGGTACGTCTTGTTCGCGTAGACATGGTCGAACGCCGGGTCGGGCGTAAATGGCAGGTGCGGCGACTTGAAACTGATCGATAGGCAGAACGGTTTGCCGCTGGCCTTGGCCTGCTTGAAGAAGTCGCCCGCGAACGCTCCGTAGGCGCGCGTCACGTGTGGGTATCTGTCCGCGTACTGCTTGATGCGCTGGTGATTGTTTTTGCCGTCCGTTTCGTACGACGTCTGCCCCTGCCCGCCGGCCCAGACGTCGAAGTAGGCTTCGCCTTTCTCGTGGGCCAAGGTTCCGCCGCCGCCCCTGCCCGCGCCTTTCGCCCCGGGCTTGTCGACGATGTTAAACCCGAACTTGCCCGCGAAGCCGGTGAAGTAACCCGCCTTCCGCAACAGCATCGGGTACGAACGCGCCCACGACGACGCGTACATCGGCCCGTGCGAGAAGTTGCAGCCCACGCGATATTCGTACTGCCCGGTCATGACCGTCGCCCGGCTGGCCATGCAGATCGCGGTCGTGTTGTAGTGGTTCGTGAAGATGATCCCCTCGGCCCCGAGTTTGTCCATATTCGGCGTCTGCACCTGGTCGTTGCCATAACAGCCGACGGACAGGTCGTTTTGATCGTCAGTGAAGAGGAAAATGATGTTCGGGCGATCTTTGGCCTGCGCGACCACTTGTGTGGCCGGTGATACGACAGTCAGGCAGGCCAGGAGTGCCAGCAGCGCGGTCGTCATGGAGCATTTCATGGCGTCGTTCCAGAGTGGCGAGGGCGGTGGAACGACCATCTTAACGTGTCATGACCCAAGCACGACCTTGCACACGCGTCGTTTGCCGACACGCAGCACGACTTCGCCTTCAATCTCGACCTGTGCCTTGAGGTCGGTGACCTTGTCGTCGCCGAACGTCACCGCGCCCTGCTCGACCAGCCGACGTGCGTCGGAATTGCTCGACGCGAAGCCGACGGCCCGCACGAGTTGAACGATCCCGATCGGGGATGAATCGACGGTCTTCGTCTCGATATCGCTGGGCAGTTTCTGCTCGGCGAAGCGGCGACGGAACTCCTCGCTGGCGGCAATTGCGGCGTCGCAATTGTGGTATGTCTCAACGATCGTCCGACCCAGCACGTCCTTGGCCTGCCGCGGGTGCGTGTGCTGCGGGTCGCACAGGCTGACGATCCGGTCGCTGGGCAGGTCGGTCAGCAGCGTGAAGTAGTTGCTCATCAGCGCGTCGGGGATCGACATGACCTTGCCGAACATGTCGTTAGGGTCAAACGTCACGCCGACGTAGTTGCCCTTGCTCTTGCTCATCTTCTCCGTGCCGTCCAGCCCGACCAGCAGCGGCATGACCAGCACGACCTGCTTGGCCTTGCCCGACTTTTCCTGAAGCTGTCGGCCCATCAGGTTGTTGAAGGTCTGGTCGGTGCCGCCGAGTTCGACGTCGGCCTCGATCACGACCGAGTCGTACGCTTGCATGAGCGGGTACATGAACTCGCTGACCATGATCTCGGTCTCGTCTGCCATGCGCTTCTTGAAGTTCTCGCGGTGCAGCATCTGCTGCACAGTCACCTGCCCGGTCAAGCGCAGCACGTCGGCGAAAGACAGGTCACCAAGCCACTCGCTGTTGCGCCGCACCTCGATTTTGTCGGGCGACAGGTCGAGGATGCAGCCGGCCTGGTCGAGGTAGGTCTTGGCGTTGGCGTCGATGCTCGCTTCGTCGAGGATCGGCCGAGTCGAGTCGCGGCCGGTCGGGTCGCCGATGCGGGCCGTGTAGTCGCCGATAATCAGCACGGCCTTGTGGCCGAGATCCTGAAACTGCCGCATCTTCTTGAGCACGACGGCGTGGCCGAGGTGAAGGTCCGGCGCGGTCGGGTCCATCCCGAGCTTGACGCGCAGCGGTCGGCCGATCGCGAGCTTGGCGCGCAATTCATCGGGCGTGTAGTTGCCCTCGACGCCGCGAGTCAGGACGGCAAGCTGTTCGTCGATGGATGGGGGGCCGGGCATGGTGGGGATGATAGTCGCGGCGTGACCTCCCGCTTGCCCGATTCCCGCTCGTCTGATAGCTTTTGCCGCCCGGGAAGCGTACATTCCGGCCAACGGACACACTCGACACGCGGGAAGATTTGACATGCCCAAGACACTGAACGTCGCGATGATCGGCTCGAAATTTATGGGCCGGGCGCACTCCAACGCCTGGATGAAGGCTGGCAAGTTCTTCGACCTGCCGGCCGAGCCGGTGATGCACACGATCGCCGCACGGAACAAGAAGGAACTCGAAAAGTTTGCCAATCGCTGGGGTTGGCAACGGGCGACCGACGACTGGCATCAGGCCGTCGAGAACCCCGAAATCGACTTGGTTGACATTGTCACGCCGAATCACGTCCACGCGGAAGAGGCGATCCTCGCGCTGGAGTCCGGCCGACACGTCGCGTGTGAGAAGCCGCTGGCGAACAACCTCAAGAACGCCCGCGCCATGGCCGACGCCGCCAAACGCGCCCGCAAGTGCAAGACTTTCGTCTGGTACAACTACCGCCGATGCCCGGCCGTGGCGCTGGCGCACCAACTGGTCAAGCAGGGCAAGCTTGGTCGCATCTATCAGATCCGCGGGGCGTACCTGCAAGACTGGGCCGGCCCCGACACGCCGCTGATGTGGCGATTCCAGGGTGACGTCGCGGGATCGGGAGCATTGGGCGACCTGTGTGCACACACGATCGACGCCGCGCGCTTCATCACCGGCGACGAGGTCAAGGAAGTGACCGGCGCGGCGCTCGAGACGGTGATCAAGCAGCGCAACGTGCTCGACACGTCCGGCGGTGAGATCAGCGGGCGTGGCGCCAAGACCAAGAGCAAGAAGGGCCGCAGCACCGTTGACGACATTGTTCTGTTTATTGCCAAGATGAAGAGCGGCGCGTTGGCCACGTTCGAAGCGACGCGGCTTTCGACGGGCTACAAGAACGAAAATCGGCTGGAAATCCACGGTGAGAAGGGTGCGATCCGATTTGCCTTCGAACGCATGAATGAACTCGATTGGTACGACGCGACGCTGCCGGAAAACGTGCAGGGCTGGTCGACGATCAACGTGACCAACGGCAACGCCGACCACCCGTGGGCAGGCGCGTGGTGGCCTGTCGCGCACGTGCTGGGTTACGAACACAGTTTCGTCAACATGGCCGCCGACATCACGCTCGCTGTCAACGGCAAGAAGCCCATCGTCCCGCTGCCCGATTTCAACGACGCGTATCAGACCCAACGCGTGCTCGAGGCCGTCATGCAGTCGGCCAAGAACGGCGGGGCGGTGAAGATGAGTGAAGTTAAGTAAGCGGAGAGGCACGAAGGCACGGAGGCACTAAGGCACGAAGGGTCGTCATGATTGACCCTCGCGTGCGGTTTGAATCCCCTTCGTGCCTCCGTGCCTTTCTCCAACTCCCAAGGAGTCCCCCATGGCTAAACAAGTCAAATACGGCGTCATCGGCTGCGGCGCGATCGGGCAGCGGCGACACATCCCTGAATGCCACAACAATCCCAAGTCGAAGGTTGCCGCGCTGTGCGACCCGGTTGACACGCGTGTGGGCGAATTGGCGCGGCACTACGACGCGCAGCCGTTCGCCGATCACAAGGTCATGCTCAAGGAAGCGGACATCGACGCGGTGGTCGTCTGCGGGCCAAACTTCCTGCACGCCAAGCAGTCGATCGACGCGCTGCGTGCGGGCAAGCACGTCCTGTGCGAGAAGCCGATGGCCACCACGCGGGCCGACGCGCGCAAGATGATCGCCGAGGCGAAGAAGGCGCGCAAGTACCTCATGATCGGCCAAAACCAACGCCTCATGCCGCCGCACGTCCGGGCCAAGGAGATCCTCAAGTCCGGCAAGCTCGGCAAGCCGCTGGCCTTCCGTACCGCCTTCAAACACCCCGGCCCCGATGGCTGGTCCGTCGACGGCGCCAAGAGTTGGTTCTTCAACGAGACCGCGGCTGTGCTCGGCTCGACCGGCGACCTGGGCGTGCACAAGGCCGACCTCATGCGCTGGCTGCTCGACGACGAGTTTGACCAGGTCGGCGGCTTCATCGCCACGCAGCACAAGAAGCACCCGGACGGCAAGCGCATTGGCCTCGACGACAACGCCTACCTCACGCTCAAGACCAGCAAGGGCGTCGTCGGCTCGATGATCACGAGCTGGACGAACTACGGCGAGGAAGAAAACTACACAATCATCTACTGCGAAAACGGCGTGCTCCGCCTCGGCGACGACCCGGACTGGGGCGTCGTCGTCGAGTACGGCAACGGCGACCGCGAACGCCACAAGGTCGGCGAGATCTCCACGAACGAGAAGCAGGTCCCGTCTGGTGTGATCGACCTGTTCACCGAGTCGATCCGCCGCAAGAAGAAGCCCGAGATCGACGGCCGAGAAGGTTTCCAATCGCTCAACGTCATCCTCACCGCGATGGACGCGGCCAAGACGGGTCGGATGACGAAGATCAAGCACGTATGAACCGCATGCAATCGGCCGCCGATTGGCATTGAAAACCGCGAGTCGCCGTCAGTTGACACCCGCCGAACCGCGGCTAAAGTTAGCGACCGATTCAGCGAGGCTCGGCCGCCAAGCGGTACTGTCGCCCCGCCCGTCGGCCCCTGCAAGGGGGTGTAGCTCAATTGGTTAGAGCATCGGACTGTCGATCCGAAGGTTGCGGGTTCGAGTCCCGTCACCCTCGCTTGCACAAGCAAACGCCCCGCGCCATGGCGCGGGGCGTTGTTGTTTCGTGACTCTCTTGTCAAAGAGCGCCCGACCCCTCGGGACGCTTCGACTTGAGTGACTCCGTGCGATTCCGGCCCGGCTCGCCGCGGCTCGCGGTCGCTCAACCCTTGTTCCATAGCTTCCCGCCGTACTCCGCCCCGTCGCCCAATTCCTCGGCGATCCTGATCAATTGATTGTACTTCGCGTTGCGGTCGCTTCGACACGGTGCGCCGGTCTTGATCTGGCCGCAGTTGGTCGCGACGGCGATGTCGGCGATCGTCGCGTCTTCGGTCTCGCCCGAGCGGTGGCTGAGCACGGCCGTGTACTTGTTCCGCATGGCCAGGTTCACGGCGTCGAACGTCTCGCTAAGCGTGCCGATCTGATTGACCTTGACCAGGATGCTGTTGGCGGTGCCCGTCTCGATGCCCTTGGCCAGGAACTTCGGGTTGGTCACGAATAGGTCGTCGCCGACGAGTTGCACGGTGTCGCCGATCGTGTCGGTCAGCTTCTTCCAGCCGGCCCAGTCGTTTTCCGCCAGGCCGTCTTCAATCGAGCGGATCGGGTACTTGTCGCACCATTCCTTCCAGATCGCCGTCATGTCGTCGCTGCTGATCACCTCGTTCGGGTTGGACGAGAAGAAGCAGTAGCCGTCTTTGCCGTGCTGCTCGCGGGCCTCGTTCCAAAGCTCGCTCGTCGCCGGGTCGAGCGCGACGAAGATCTCCTCGCCGAAGGTGTAGCCGGCCTTGGCGACGGCCTGCTCGATGACCTTCAGCGCGTCTTCGTTGCTCTTGAGGTTGGGGGCGAAGCCGCCTTCGTCGCCCACGGCCGTGGACATGCCCTGGTCGTGCAGCACGCCCTTGAGCGCGTGGTAGATTTCGACACCCGCACGCAGCGCCTCGCCGAAGTCGTCGAAGCCCCAGGGCTGGATCATGAACTCCTGGAAATCGACGGTGTTGTCCGCGTGCTTGCCGCCGTTGAGGATGTTGAGCATCGGCACGGGCAGCACCTTCGCCGCGCTGCCGCCGAGGTAGCGGTACAACGGCAGGCCGGACGCGTCGGCCGCCGCTTTTGCCGCGGCCATTGAGACGCCCAGCAGGCCGTTGGCGCCGAGTTTGCCCTTGTTCTCCGTGCCGTCCAGCTCGATCATGATGCGGTCGATCAGTTCCTGCTCGCGCACGTCGAGTCCGATCAACTCCGGCGCGACCTGTTCGTTGACGTTGTCCACGGCCTGTGTCACGCCCTTGCCGAGGTAGACCTCTTTGTCGCCGTCGCGCAGCTCGACCGCCTCGTTCTCGCCGGTGGACGCACCGGAAGGCACCGCCGCTCGGCCGAGCGTCCCGTCGATCAGCGTCACATCGACCTCGACGGTCGGGTTGCCGCGGCTGTCGATGATCTGGCGGGCGTGGACGTCGTCAATGAGGAATTGCATGGCGGTTCGCTCCATATTGGGCACTGTTAGGGGCGGGACTTTAGCCGCGTCGCCTGTTTCAACCACCGCCGGCGATCGGCCATGCCCGGCCCGACGTGTCATACGGGCGGGCTCTTTCGGCCGTGCCCATACGGATGCCGTCCTCCCCCCTCTCCCCCGCGGTGTGTTTTCTGCGTTCAACTGATTGTGATACATGACTTTATGAAAAACTGGTCTCGTGTCCGCCGGGTGTCCGCCCCCTTCGCACGGGCGTTGCAGGGCCGTTGGGGTGACCGGGTGGAACACGGTTTTGCGGGGTTGGCCAATGCGACTGGCCACCTCGTCCGCCGGTCCCTCCGGTCGAGTTGTTCGCCGCATCGGCTTGGCTAGTAAGGTCGGTGTCACACACCGGGGTCGGCGCTGCGGGTCGTGCGCACGGATGTCGTCGCGATGCCCGTTTCCACGCCCCAACGCGGTTTGGACGCGCGGAATGGCCGACCATTTCGGGGCGCTTCTGTGCGCGACACCGGCAACGTGCCGCTCGCATTGGCTGACCCCTCGGATACACTGTGATGGGGCTGAAACCGCACGACCGAGCCTTGTCCGGAGACCACGCCATGCATCCACTGCGCACACTCGCGGTTGTGTTGATCCTGCTTGCCCCGGTGGTTGCGCCGCCGCAGGCCCTTGCCGCCGACGCACAGGCGGTATTCAACTCGCTCTACTCAGCCAAGATCAAAGAGGTCCGCCAAACGGTCGACCTGAAAGACGACGCCGCGCTGGCCCGTCAGATGGTCGACGCGGCCGACAAACTCAAGGAAACGCCCCAACTGCTCGTGCTGGTCTGCGAGGCCGCTCACGACCTGACGCGCATCAACCCGTTCGGCTACGACACAGCGATCGCCGCGATGCGCCGCGTGGCCGAGGTCGTGCCCGCGCAGGCCCACACGGCCAAGTTGAAGATCATCGACGTGCAGACGCGCCAGTACCGCGCCGCGCGCGGCGTCGAACGCAACGCGCTGGGCGCGACGTTGGCCGCCGACATGGAAAAACTGGGCGACGAACGCCGCGCGGCCGGCGCATACGACGACGCGGTCACGCTCTACCGGCAGGCGATGATCGTCGCCACTCAGATCAAGTCGCCCGTCCGGGAAGGGTTGCAGGACAAGATTCAACGGACGTCACGCGAACAGCGCGCCGCCGAGCGGTTGCAGGCGTTGACCACGGCGTTCAAGAAAGACCCGGCCGGCCTGCCGCCGGCCGCGGCGCGGGAGTTGGTCCTGATCCACCTGGTCGACCGCGACGACCCGAAGGCCGCGGCGAAACACCTGACGCCTGCGCTCGACGCCGTGTTTGCAAAACACGTCAAGACCGTCGCGCTGCCGGTGGACAAGGTCGAGAAAGATCGGCTGATCGCGACGGGTGATTGGCTGCGCGCGTTGGCGAGCGAACACGAAGAGCGGGCGGGCGTGTTGCTCCGTCGCGCGAAGACCTACTACGTGCGCCGCGGCAAGGACGAGACGATCGACGCACTGACGAAAAAGAAGATCGAGCTGACGTTGGCGGACATCGACCGCCAGATCGCGGCCAGCGGTGTGTCGCCGGCCACCGTTTCGGAAGGCGAGATCAAGCGATTCAGCGGGCACGCCGCGCGCGTGCGGTCGGTCATGTTCTCACCCGACGGCCGAAGCTTTGTTAGCGGCGGCGACGACCGCGTCGTCCGCGTATGGGACGTGGCGACGGGTCAGCTCAAACACAAGCTCGAAGGCCACACCGGCGGCGTGAGCTACGTCGAACTGTCGCGCGGCGACAAGATCGCGATGACCGTGAGTCTGGCCGAAAAGGCCGTCAACGTGTGGGACGTCCCGGACGCCCGAGTCATGAGCCGATTCGGTCACGGCAACGACGTGCACCCGCGATTCGACATGTCGGCCGACGGACGGTGGGGTGTCGTCGGCGGTTTGAAGTTCCTGCACCTGCACGACCTGCGGACGGGCAAGCGTGTGAAGCGTTGGGACGGCGCGTCGTATGCCTGTACGATCAGCGACGACGGCCGATGGGTCGCGTGGGGCAGCGGCTTCCCCCGAGCGGGTGTCCGCAGCACCCGCGACGGAACTATCCGCGGTTTTTACGACGGTCGAAATGACAAGGTCTACGCCATCCGCTTCTCGCCCGACGGCAACGTCCTGGCTGTCGGCGGCCCCAACGGCAGTGTGTCGATCTGGAACCTGCGGACGAGTGAGGCGATGAGCCACCTGCGCGTCAACGGCAGCGTGCACGGCGTACGCCTCTCGAACGACGGCCGACGCGCTCTCGTGCAGGGGCACCCCGCCACCGTGTGGGACACCGTGCGCGGCGAAAAACTCTACGACATCTATGGCGCGACGGGTTCGTGCTCGCTTTCGCCGGACGGCCACACGGCGTTGGTCCCGATGGGCAACGACGTTGTGCTGTGGGGGCTGCCGTGAGTGTGGGGATGAATTGATTGATGAATGATGATTGTTGATTTGAGAATGGCGAGGTCGGAGTTCGCGCCCGGTGACGCACTCCGACTTCGTCAATCAACGATCGCACATCATCATTCGTCAATCCGTCCGGTGTAGGGTGGGCCAAGGCTTTGCTTGGCCCACCAATGGGCGTTCGAGATGCACGTTTGAGTCCAAGTTTCAAACAGACGCCAAGTGGTGGGCCGCGCCGAGCCTTGGCCCACCCTACATTCGGGCAACCCCAAGCATTATTCGTCAATTCGATCCGCCCCCGCGCGGTAAGATCAGACCATGAAACGGCACACAACCCTGCTTCGCGCCCTGTCGGTCTTCCTCTTTGGCACGTTGCTCGTCGGCTGCGCGACGCGGCCGGCGCTCGAGCCCGTCGGCCCGACGTTCAGTGTGTTGACGTACAACGTGAACTTCGGCGGGCCGCAGATGGACGACGCGGTCGCTGCGATCGCCTCGGCCGACGCGGACGTCGTGCTGTTGCAGGAGACGACGCCGGCGTGGGAGCGGGTGATCCGCGAACGGCTGGCGCTGCGGTACGCGGAGATGCGGTTCCATGTCGCGGCGCGCGGCGGCGCGGGCGGGTTGGCCGTGTTGAGCAAGGCGGCCGTCACCGAGGTCGCGTTCGTCGAGCCGACCGTCGGCTGGTTCCCCGCGTGGGTCGTGACGACCCGCACGCCGGTCGGCGTCGTGCAGTTGGCCAACGTCCACCTCCGCCCCGCGCTGAACGACCGCGGCTCGCTGACGCTGTCGTCCTACGAC
>JANQSF010000130.1 GCA_028284155.1 Phycisphaeraceae bacterium | reverse complement strand
GGCGACGCCGGCACACACACGGTCGAACTGCGCGTCACCGATAGCGGCAACGGCGTGCCGGCCGAGGTCATGTCGGACAGCGAGACGATCGACATCGTGGTGCGCGCCGCCAACAGCGACCCGGTTCTCGTGCCCGTCGGCGACCGCGGCGTGACGGAGTTGGACACGATCACGATCCAACTCGAAGGGTTCGACACCGACAGCGACCCGCTGACGTTCGGCGCGACCGGCCTGCCCGCCAATGCCGCGTTCGACCCGGTGACGGGGCTGTTCACGTGGACGCCGGGTCTCTTCGACGCGGGCGATCACGACGTGACGTTTAGCGTGACCGACGGCCTTGGCGTCAGCAGTGAGACGGTAACGATCACGGTCGCGAACCTCAATCAGCCGCCGGTCTTCGTCCCGGTTGTGCCGCAGTCAGCCCGCGAGAACACGCCGTACCAGTTCACCCTGTCGGCTGGCGACATCGACGGCGACACGCTGACGTTCAGCGTCGCGGGCCTGCCGCAGGGCGCGACTTTCAACAGCACGTTACGACGTCTTGACTGGACGCCCGGCTTTGACCAGCAGGGCGAACACGTCGTCACGTTCACGGCGACCGACACCGGCGGGTTGAGCGACTCGATCGATGTATTGATCACGGTCGACAATGTGAATCGACCACCCGTGATCGACGTGAGCAGCCGAACGACGGTTGTCGGCGAGTTGTTGTCGTTCACCGTCGGCGCGACCGACCCGGACGTTGGCCAGACGTTGACGTTCAGCGCCGTCGGGCTGCCGCCTTCGGCGACACTCGACCCGGCGACGGGGTTGTTTGAATGGACGCCCGGCCCGGGCGAGATCGGCGAGCACACGACCGTTTTCATGGTCAGCGACGGCGAGGCGACGGTGTCGCGCGGCGTGCTGCTGTTGGCCGACCTGATGCCGCAGCCGCCGAGCGTGCTGATCGACCTGACGCCGAGTTTCACCGTCCTGCCGGGCAACACGGTGACGATCCAACCGCGTGCGTCGAGTTTCGCGCCGATCGTCGGCCTGACGCTGACCGTGGACGGCCAGCTGACGCCGATCGAGGACGGGCGGGCGCTGTTCACGCCGACGACGCCGGGGCGAATCGATGTCGTGGCGACCGCGACGGACGCGGACGGGTTGGTCGCGACGGCGACGTCGGTCATTAAGGTGCGCGACGCCAACGACGCCGACGCGCCGGTGGTCTCGTTCGCAGCGGGGCTTGGCGGGTCGCGTGTGACGGGCACGACGCCGATCGTCGCGACGGTGCAGGACACCAACCTGGACACGTGGTCGCTCGAGGTCGCGCGGTTCGGCACGGGCGACTTTGCGACGCTGGCGACTGGCAACACGCCTGTCGTCTCCGCCACGCTGGCGCAGTTCGACCCGTCGGTCGTGAGCAACGGTTTTTACTCGCTGCGATTGACGGCGACCGACATCAGCGGCCGATCGACGACGCGGACTGTGACGTTGGACGCGCAGACGGCGGCCAAGCCGACGCAATACCTGCGGCGTGAGACCGACGCGGCCGTGACGATGGGGCCGACGACGGTCGACGTGGTGCGTGTGTACGACTCGCTTTCGCGTGACGACACCGGTTCGTTCGGACATGGTTGGCGGTTGGTTGACCGGGACTTCGAACTCGAATTGAACGTGCGGCCGACCGGGCGAGAGGCGAACGGCGCTTTCAACCCGTTACGTAATGGTTCGCGTCTCTACATGACGCTGCCGGACGACCGGCGCGTCGGGTTTACGTTCACGCCTCAGGCGCAGGTGCTCGAGGGTGTGACGATCTACACACCGATGTGGACGCCCGACGCGGGTGTCGCGCACGACCTGACTTCTGTTGCAACGACACTGATCGAAGCGAACGGGCGATACTTTGATTTGGAGTCTGGACGGCTGTACCACCCGTCCGACCCGTTCTTCGCCGGCCCGCCGTTCACGCTCACCTCGCCGGACGGCACGGTGCGCGAGCTCAGCATCGACCGCGGTGTCGAGCGGGAGACGCGGCCCGATGGCGCGCAACTGGTCTACACAAACGCCGGTGTCGTCGAACTGACCAGCGGTGATTCGGTCGCGTTCGTCGGCGGCGATCACGGCCTGACCAGCATCGACACGGGCGACGCGATTGTCACTTACGCGTACAGCGACGCGGGCGACCTGCTGTCGGCGCGTAACCTCGCGCAGAGCGTGACGAGCCGGTACGGCTATTCAACGGTCGTGCCGCACCTGTTGACGCTTGCCACGAGTGAAGGGCCGGCGGCCAGCGAGGTCGTGACCTACACGCCCGCGCCGGTCGTCGAGGCGACCGCCCCCGACGCGGGCACGATCGTCGACTTCGCCGGTTCGCCGATCGGCGGCGACATCGCGCCGGGGCAGACCGATCACTACAGCTTCAACCTGCGGCCGAGCGAGTTGGCCGGCGCGGGCAACGTAGCCGGTATGTTGATCGGGGTGCGCGTCGCGCCGGACGGCAGCGCGTTCGTGCCGGGCGTGCCGTCGCTGAACGGCCTGACGCCGTTGTCCGTCGAGGTCAGCGGTGACACGGTCACGGCGATCTTCGCGGTCACCGAACCGGGCGCGCAACTGTTGAGCGTCGGCGGCGCGGACGGCACGACCTCCGGCGCATACCTGGCGACGATCTTTCTACCGGGTGACATCGACGGTGATTTCGTGGTTGGCGGGGCGGACCAGGCGTTGCTATCGGCGGCGCTTGGCACATCGACGGGCGACCCGGACTTTGTCCCGGCGGCCGACACCGACGGCAATGGCACGATCGACGCGACCGACGCGCAGACACTGGCGGCGAACTTCGGCCTCAGCGGCAACCGCGCGCCGGTCATCGACACGACGACCGCGAGCACTCACGTCGACCTGCAGGTGCGCGTCGATGTCAACGACCTGGCCAGCGATCCGGAGGGCGATCCGATCCTGCTGTCGGTGTCGAACCCGATCGGCGGCACGGCCGAGTTAAGTCCCGACGGGACGGCCGTGCTGTTCACGCCCGCGCTCGGTTTCAGCGGCGTCGCCAGCTTCGACCTGACCGCCGACGACGGGTTTGGCCTGTCCGCGCCGGCGACGATCGACGTCAACGTCAGTGACGCGCCGCTGCTGTTCATCTCTGTTGACGACCCGCGGATCGCCGAAGACATCCCGTTCCTGTTCCTGGAAGGGGCCGGCGCGAGCCAGCAGTTGACCTTCATCGGCGACTTTGAAGATGAGCAGGACGTTGTGTTGCCGCCGTCTTACCTCACGCTCTTGACGAGCAACCCGGCCGTGGCGTCGATCGGTGCCGACGGTGTGGTCAACGGCCTGACCGACAGCGGGTCCTCGACGGTCGTCGCGTCGCGCGACGGTATCACCGGCGTGTTGCCCGTCACGCTCGGCGTGCCGACGGACGAACTGGAGTTGGACAAGCTGTTCCGTGGCGTGCGCGCCGCGCCGGCCGCGGCGACGCTTGACGTGTCGGGCGGGTCGATCCAGTTGGGCCTGACCGCGCCGGACCTTGTGACTGACCTGACCGACAGCGCGAACGGGACCGAGTATTACGTCACGGACTCGTCCGTGATCAATGTCGATGCGGACGGCATGGTGTCGGCCGTGAGCGAAGGCTTTGCGGCGGTGATCGCCGTCAGTGGCGCGGCGAGCACGTCGATCCCGATCAGCGTGGCGACGCCCGTGCCCGGTCCAGCGGTGGCGGGCAACTTCGGCGGCATCGTCACCGGTGACTCCGGCAGCCTTTTGGCCGTCCCGCCGTTGAGCTTCTTTGACGACACGACGGTCTCGATTGACGTGCTGGATGAGACGTTTTTGCCGGCTGAGATCGTCTCGCCGTTCAGCTTCGCCGGCTACTTCGCGATCGACCTGAGCGGTGAGTCGTTGCTCGCGCCGGCGCAGGTCGTTGTGCCGGTCGATGCGGGCATCACGCCCGGCACGCCGGTCGTGTTCATGCGCGCCACCGAGTTGCCGGACGAGAACGGCGACTTGTTACCCGCATGGGAACAGGTCGCGTTCGGGACGGTCGGGGCCGACGGGCTGGCTCGGCCGGACAACAACATTCTGTTGGCCGGCATCCGCGAGGGTGGCGAGTACCTCGTGGCCGAAGCGCCGGCTGACGAGATCGGTCTGTTGCAAGCGAACATCGAGATGTCGCGCCCGCTCTCCCCACTGACGCAGGAGTTCCTGGCGTTCACCGAGTTCGACGTGGCGGACCTGCCGGTAGACCCGGGGTCGAGCGAGGTCGTGACGGGTTCGAGTGCATTTGATACGTCGAACTCCGGAACGACCGATGGCGAGACGCCGATCCAGACGTCGGCTGTTGACGGCGACATTGCGATCATTTCGATTGATCTGCCGCGATCGATCACGCAAAACGACCCGGTACAGCCGCGCGCGGTTGTTCGTGTCGAAAACGTCAGCGCACTGGATGTGGCGGACGACGTGATTGTCACCATCGTCGACGAATTCGACGGTAGCGTGATCGGCTCGCAGACGATCGGCGGCGGCCTGCTCGCCGGTGAGGTGCGGAATCTGACGTTCTTCATCGACCGCGACATTGAGGTCGGGCAACACACGTTCGTGGCGTTGACGCCGCTGGTCGATGACGAGCCGTTGAACAACGAGTTGAGGGCGCGCACGCGCGTCTACCCCGACGCGCGTCGTCGGACGGTGCTGTTCCTGCAGTTCGGCTGGGAAGCGCTGAACATGCCCTTCCTGGGCAGCCCCAAGTCGATGAAAGCCCCGTCCGCCGCGGCGCGGGCGGCGGGGAATGTGCTGCCAAACCTGCTGATCGCCGCGTCGCTGGACTTCCACTCCGCGGCGCTGGGGAGCATCAACCCGTACGCGCAGGCGTTCGGACTTTCCGAGTCGCTGCCGTCGGTCGGGCAGTTCCTGGGCTTCTTTGCTTTTGCGCCGATCCTGTGGGCGCTGCCGCCGTTCACCGAGATCGTTAACGTGGCCGAGGTGATTCGGCCTGAAGAGATGCTGCCGACGCAGACAACGTCGGTCGGCGTGCGGATCGAGCCGGGGCAGACCAACCCGTTCACGACCACGATCGACAACAGCGCCGTGCCGGCCAACCACCCGAGCAACCCGCCGGTGATCACGACGGCGTCGGTGAACTTCGACCAAACGAACCCGCGGGTCGAGATCGTTGGCGACCGGATCGTTTGGCCGACCGCGCCACTGGGCAAGGGCAGCACGGTTGAGGATCTGCGCGTCATTGTGACCGATCTGGGCACGGGTCACGAGGTGACGCTCGACTCGTCCTCGCTTACTTATGAAACGATCGACCCCATTCTCGGCAGAGGTCGCTTGTTCTTCGACGTGCCGTCGAGCATCACGCTCGGTGTCTCGTCGATCCGCATCCAGCGTGACCAACTTCGGCCGCAGCCCGACGCGACACAGGGGCTTTCGTTTGTCGACACGACGGTCACGAGCGCGGCGGCGTTCGTACAGCCGCGTGACGACTTTGTCTTTGCCAGCATCCAGGTCGCCGACAAGGTCACGGTGTTCCGCGGCGATACGGCGGCGCGGGTGGCTGACATTTTCCTCAACGGCGACATGGATAATCCGGGCATCCCGACGACCGGCAAGCGCAGCCCGCGTGACGTGGCTGTCTCGCCCGACGGGACGCGCGCGTATGTCGCGATGACCAGCGGCGCGATTGCGCTGATCGACGCGGTCGCTTTGCAGGCGGTCGATCTGACGCCGAAAACGCCCGGCGACATTGGCGTGATCAACACCGGCGGCGGAACCGCGCCGGGCACGTTGGCGTTCTCGCCGGACGGCAAGCTCTTGTTCGCCGGCGACTACCGCGAAGGGTTCATTTACGTCATCGACACCGACCCGGCCTCGCCGGACTACCACAAGGTGATTGAGCGAATTGCTGTGCCGCAGGTGGAAGACGGCCTGCGCGACCTGGAGGTCGACGCGATGTCGCTCCAGTTGTTCGCCACGGCGCCCGGAGACTCGAACTACGGCCCGTTGCGGCACTCGGGTCTGCCCGGCTACATCCATGTCGTGGACATCGACCCGAGCAGTTCGAACTACCTGCAGACGCGGATCCCGATCGAGACAGGCGGCGGCGTGTTCGGGCTGGCGGTCGCGCCGATCGACATTGTGGTCAACCGCACGGGGGACGAGTCGGACGCCGACTCCAGCGACGGCGTGCCGGACATCGATCCTTCAACGCCGGGATTGCAGACGACGCTGCGCGCGGCGATCGAGTTCGCCAACGCGCGACTCGGCGACGACACCATTCGGTTCAACATCCCCAATTTCAGCGGAGGCTCGCCGGTAGTCAACGTCGAGGACAGTCTGCCCGTCATTACCGAGCGCGTCGTTATCGACGCGACGACGCAGCCCGGTACAACCGGGCCGCAGCACGTTACGGTTGTCGGCCCCGGCTTCGGCAACGCGTTCGACTTCAACACGAACGACAGCGCGCTGCGCGGCGTGCGCATCCAAGGGTTTGACAAGAGTGTCATCCTCGACGGCAGTGGCGGTCACGCGGTGACCGGCACAGTCGTGGACGGCGGCGAAACGGGTATCCTAATCGATCGCACGGCGAACAACACGATCGGCGGCGAAGGGTTGGCCGACAGCGTGGTCGTGATCAACACGACGACGGGTGTGTTGATCGACCGCGGTGCGAACAACCGGCTGATCGGCAGCCGGATCGGCGTCGATACGAACGGCATGCCGGCCGGCAATGCAACCGGCGTGCTGATCATGCAGGGCGAGGGCAATACGATCGGCGGTTCGACCGCTGCGTCGCGCAACGTCATTTCGGCGAACACGACGGGTGTGCGCCTGGTCGACGCGCCGAACAACATGATCGTCGGCAACCTGATCGGCACGGACACGACCGGCGCGATCTCGCTGGGAGGCGGCGACAAAGGTGTCGTCATCGAGGGCGGGGGATCGACGAACAACCTGATCGGTGACCGGTTGGGCGCGAACCCGGACGTCGCAAGTCTTGGATCGTCCAACGTCATCGCCGGCGCACAAGTCGTCAACGTACACATCCTGGGCGGCGCGTCGGGCAACACGTTGGCGGCCAACTTCGTCGGCACGGATGTCACGGGTGAGACGTCACTGGCCATGCCCACGCTCGACCCGGACGAGGGGATCGGCGTCTGGATCGACGGCAGCCCTGACAACGTGGTCGGCGGGCTCGACCCGCGCGACCGCAACCTGATCAGCGGCCACGCGGGCGACGGCGTGCGCGTCAGCGGCGCGGCGGCGACGGGCAACTTGATACACGGCAACTTCATCGGTCTCGACCGCACCGGGCGGATGGCGCTGGGCAATGCGCTGGCCGGCGTGCGCATCGACGGCGCGTCGCAGACGACGGTCGGCGGCGACACGGCGGCGCATCGCAACCTGATCGGCGGCAACGAAACCGGTGTGCATATCGTCGACACGCTCGGCGCGGCGACGGCCAACCTAGTTCAGCACAACTACATCGGTATCGACCGCGACGGTTCTGGCGCGACGCTCGGCAACGCAAACGGCGTGGCCATTGAAGGGGCGGGGTCGACGAACAACACGGTCGGCGGGACGGAAGACGTCCCGAACGTCGGCGGCAACGTCATCAGCGGCGGCGTCCGGCTCGGCGCCGGTACGGGGTCGGGCGTGCGCATCATCGATCAGGCGGCGGACAACGCGGTGCGCGCCAACATCATCGGCACGGACGCGACCGGCATGATCGCACTGGGCAACCAATCGCACGGCGTCGAGATCGTCGACGCTCCGCGCAACCGGATCGGTGATGACCGACCGGGCGGCGGCAACTTGATCGCCGCGAGCGGTATGGACGGCGTGCTGATTCAGACGGCGGATAGCGCCTTCTCGGCTGACGAAAACTCTGTGCTGGGCAACCGGATCGGCGTCACGATCGACGGCATGTCGGCGCTGGGCAATGCGGGCGTCGGCGTCCATGTCGCCGGGGCATCCAACACCGTCATCGGCGGTGCGGACGGCGCGGGTAACGTCATCAGCGGCAGCACGGGCTTCGGTGTCTTTATCGAAACGCTTGACACGGATCGGCGGGCCGATAACACGACCATCGCTGGCAACCTCATCGGCACTGACGGCGAAGGTGAGAGTGCGATCGCCAATGGTGGCGGCGTCCTGGTCAGCAGCGCGTTCGGTACGACCATCGGCGGGCAGGCATCGGGTCAGGGCAATGTCATCAGTGGCAACACCGGCGACGCGCTGCGATTCGAGTCGCCCGTGTTCGGGATCTTCTCGCAGGTCAACGACGTCTACGGCAACTTCATCGGCGTGAACCGGGACGGCGACGCGGCGATCCCCAACACCGGCCGTGGTGTCGTCCTGATCGATACGCTCGACACGCGCATCGGTGGCCCGTTCCTCGGCGAAGGCAACGTCATCAGCGGCAACACCGCGGGCGGTGTGCGCATCGAGGGCGTGGAGTCGATGCGTAACTTCGCCGAGGGCAATGTGATCGGTCTCGACTTAACCGGGACGGCGGCGCTGGGCAACGGCGGGGCGGGCGTGTTCCTTTTCAACGCGTCGGGAAACACGGTCGGCGGCACGACGCCGGAGTCGGCGAACGTCATCGGTGGCAACTCGGCTGAGGGTGTGCGCGTCGAGTCCGATGGCGTTGCGCCGGCCGACGGCAACACTGTGCAGAGCAATCTGATTGGCGTCAGCGGCGACGGCGGCAGCGCGGTGGGCAACGGGTCGGACGGCGTGCGATTGCACGGCGCGACGAATACGCTGATCGGCGGCTTCGGTAGCGGCAATGTCGTTTCGGGCAACAGCGGGTTCGGCGTGCGCATCACGTCGCCGGCCGCCACGCGCGCTACCGACAATTTCGTGCAGAGCAACCTGATCGGAACGGACATCGACGGACTGAACGCGATCGCCAACGCGTTGGGCGGCGTGCTGATTGACGGGGCCGACGACAACACGCTGGGCGGGTCGTTGAACAGCGAGGGCAACGTCGTCAGCGGCAACGCCGGCGACGGCGTCACCCTCCGCGGCGGGGCGACGGGTAACGTGCTGCGTGGCAACCGCATCGGCGTCGACGTGACCGGCGGATCGGAACTGCCCAACGGCGACGTGCTGGTCATCGGTTCCGGTAACGGCGTGGTCATCGAGGACAGCCCGGCCAACACCGTCGGCGGCGCGGGCAGCTCGAACCGCAACGTCATCAGCGGCAACCGCGCCAACGGCGTCATTGTCCGCGGCGCGGCGTCCGTCGGCAACGAGGTCATCGGCAACTACGTCGGCTCCGACCTGCGTGGGTTGACGCCGATCGGCAACGGCGGCTCGGGTCAACCGCTGACCGGCCACGGCGTCATTGTCGACGGCGCTGCGAACAGCGTCGTCGGCGACATCGGCGCGGGCAACGTCCTGTCGGGCAATCCCGGTTTTGGCCTGCTGGTGCGCGGCGGCGCGACGCAGACCCGGGTGGGCGGCAACCTGGTCGGACTGACGATCGACGGCAAGAGCCCGCTGGCCAACGAGGCCGGCGGCGTCCGCGTGACCGGCAGCGACACTAACGACACGTTGATCGGCGGCGGTCTTGGGGCCGACCGCAACGTCATTTCGGGCAACGAAGGCCCCGGCCTGACAGTCGACGGCGGCGCGACGTTCACGCGCGTGTTCAACAACTTCATCGGCGCTCAGACGACCGGTCTGTTCGCCACGGCCAACGAGGGACCCGGTGTGCGTATCGACGGCGCGGACGACACCCGCATCGGCGGCGTCGGCGCGTTGGCAGGCAACCTGATCGTCGGCAACGAGGGACACGGCGTCCACGCCAGCGACAGCGACATGGTCCAACTGTTGGGCAACAATGTCGGCGTCAACGCGGCGGGCAGCCCGGGTATGAACAACGCGGGCGACGGAGTCCGCTTCGAGAACGTCACCAACGGGGCGATCGGCGACGGCGGCCCCGCCGGCACGAACGCTATCTCCGGCAACGACGATCACGGTGTGCATCTGATCAGTTCGGACGACACCACGCTGTTGGGGAACAACATCGGCACGGGCGCGCTGGGTTTCGGCGACTTCGGCAACGGCGGCAGTGGTGTCTTCATTGACGACTCGAACAACGTGACGATCGGTAGCGTCGACCCGTTGATCGTCAACACGATTGCCTTCAACGCCGACAACGGCGTGACCGTGGCCGACACTGCGCAGGGCGCGACGATCCGCGGCAATTTCTTCACGGGCAACGGTGGCCTGGCGATCGACCTGGGCGACGACGGGCCGACCGCCAACGACCTGGATGACAGCGACACCGGCGGCAACGACCTGCAGAACACGCCGGTGCTGGCCACGCTGGACGCCGCCGTCAGCGGCGACTTCGAGGTCACCGGTTCGCTGGACAGCCTGGCGAATGAGTCGTTCCGTATTGACATTTACGAGACGCAGGGCGACGCGCCGGACATCGGGCGGGGCGGGGCGTTTCTCGGCTCTGCATTGGTGACGACGGACGCGACGGGGCACGCCGACTTCACGATCGAACTGAGTGAACCGGCGACACGTGTCACGGCCACAGCCACGAACGAGGCGACCGGCGACACGTCGGAGTTTTCGACCGTGCTGCCATTCGGCGGATTCGCCATCACGGGCGTCAAGTACGAGGACACCGACGGCGACGGAAACCGCGACGCCGACGAGGAAGCTCCGGACGAACCGTTTACGATCCGCCTGCTCCGCGCCGGCGTCGGCGAGGTGGCGCGCACCGAAGCGGGCCCGGACGGGGCGTTTGCGTTCGCCGTGACGGAACCGGGTGACTACACGGTCGAAGAGATTGCCGTCGCCGGCTGGGAGCAGACGTCAACGGCGCCCGCGGCAATCACAGTATCACAATCGGACATCGACAACGGCGGTGCCGCCGCGGTCGAGTTTGGCAACTTCGAGCTGACCACGCTGTCCGGTGTGTCGTTTATCGACATCAACGGCGACGGCGTGCGCGACGGCGACGAGCCTGGCCTGGCCGGCGCGACCGTCGAACTCGACCTGAACGGTGACGGTTCGTCGGTCGTTTCGAACACGACGGGTCCGAACGGTCAATACTCATTCGACGACGTCGGTCCCGGCACGCACACGATCACGCAGCAGGCTTTCGGTGCATTTGCACTGACAACCGGGGCGCTGGACGTGATCAACCTCAGCGGCGTAGATGTCGTCGGGCTCGATTTCGGCAACGAGCCGCAGTCGGGCGGGGCGCTGCAACTCATCGCCGGCACGAAGTTCAACGACCTGAACGGCGACGGCGAGCGCCAACCGGAAGAGCCGGGGCTGGCCGACTGGGTGATCTACATCGACGCCAACGACGACGGCGTGCTGAACAATCCGGTCTCTGGCGACGGTGTCTGCGACGAGCACGCGACCGAGCCGTGCATCGAGACGGACGAGAATGGCAATTACGTCTTCATCGTGGCGCCGGGGCCGTACACGTTGCGCGAGGTCGAGCAGATCGGCTTCACACAGACCCTGCCGGCCGACGGCGAGCCGCAACTGGTCACGGTCGGCGCCGGTGAGTTCGCACTCGGTATCAACTTCGGCAACACGGAGTCGGTGGGTGGCCTTGCGCCGGGGTCGGCGGGCGTTTCGCCGAACGGTTTCACAACGTCAACTTCTGACCCTGTCTCGTCCAGCGGTGCGGCTAACGTGCCAATGTCTGCCGGTGCTGTCGCGGCCGGCCCGGCGGCGTTGCCAGCCACTGTTGCAACGATCTTCATCCCGATCGCTCTTACCGTCGAAGGACTTGCGCCGGCCGGCGAACTGGGTGACGCCGACGCGACCTCGGCCGTCTTCTTTACCGACGCCGTCTTCGATACACCAGATGGCTTCGGCCGATTCGACCCGGACACGCTGTCGATCGACGAAAGCGGCTTCGTGGACATCACGCTTGGTGAACGCGTCGACGCCTTCGACGTGAACAACCCGTCGGGCGTCGTCGTGCTCAGCGACCTGAGCTTCGCCCTGGTCGCGGGCCACAACGACTTCCTCCGCAACGTTCCGTCGCACGACCCGTTCTTCACGTCGTTGCCGGGGCAGCCGGCGTACTTCGGCACGCTGGTCGGTTCGACGGTCGGCATCATCGCCGACCCGCTCAGCGACAACCCGGAACTGATCGCGGCGACGTTCCCGGTGGCGATCGGTTTCGCCGAACGCATCGCACTGTCACAAAACGAGCGGCTGTTCTATGTGGGCTTCCGCGGCATCGACTCGATCGGCGTGTTCAGCATCGACAACATCATCGACCAGCTCAACAACCCGCCCGAGCCGGACCCGGACCTCTACCTGAACGTTCCGCTGGACGGGTCGGAGATGATCAACCTGATCGGTGTCGGCGGCATCCCGGGCGACTTCGGCGTGCAGAAGGTCACACGCACGTTCACGCTCGACCTGCCCGACCTGTCGGTCAGCGACCTGCCGCAACAGCCGGCCGAGTTCGACAAGCAGACAACGTTCAATTATGAGGTCGCGCTGGCCAACGCCGGCCTGATCGGCAACGGAAAAGAGTGGACCGAGGAGGTTTGGCTGACCGACGACGGGCGCGTCGATGGCTTCGGCTACGAGCAACTGCTCACAGCGAACACGTTCAGCGCTGCCGGCCCTCGCGAGGTCACGGTCGAGATGCCCGAGGTCGGGCCGCAGTCTTCGCCACGCGACGGTGTGGTGACCATCGACCAGGTGCGCGAGGGGTTGGAAGTTGTCGTCGTGCTCGACACGCAGACCGACGTGCCGGACGCCAACCGGGCCGACAACGAACGGGCCGTGCCCGCGCTGTGGCAGACGCCCGACCTGGTGGTGACTGAGTTCGAGCGCGTGCCGGTCGTCGAGAACGCCGTGCTGGGCGACGTCGCATACGTCGTAACCAACGCGGGCGACGCCCCCGTGCCGGCCGGTCAGAATTGGACGGAGCAACTCTGGCTCGCCACCGACGCCGACGTGTTCGATGCGTCGGCTGACGGTTTCCGCTTGCTCGTCGATTCGCAGTCGTACAGCGTGCCGATCGAGCCGGGCGCAGAGGCGCAGCGTCAGGTCAGCGTTGACCTGACCGGTGTCAACTTCCCAGCCGACGTTTCACTGGACGACTTGAAGTGGTTTGTTTTCGTCGATCAGCCGGCTGACGAATCCGACGGCGTGGCCGACTCGGGTGACGTGGTCGAGTCGCACGAAGCAGTGGCCGGCGGCCTGACGAATAACGTCTTCATGATCGAGGCGGTCGGGCCGAACTTCGCGCCACTGCGCGTTGAGGTCGTAACCGGCCAGTTCGACTTCAAAGCCTCGACGCATGGGAGTGAGCTGCTGGGTGGTCAGGTACTGGTCGGTCTGGAGCCGATAAAGGGCCAACCGTTTGTCCCGTTACTCGAGATCACCGGCGACGTACTGGCCGAGTTGGACGCGACGACCTTCCGCGGTGACATACGACTGTTGAGCGTGGCCAACGATCCGCTGTTGCAGGGCGAGTTCGTGATTGATGCGAACGGTCGCGTTACCTCGTCGGTCGACGACAGCGGCGACCTGCCGGACGATTTCACCATTGGCGGTATTAAAATAGACCTTGAATTGCTCGAGTTCCTGTTGCCCAGCGACGAGCGCACCGACGGAGGCCTGCGGCTGCGCGGCGAGTTGACGTTTCAACCAGAGTTGGGCGGCGGCACGATCCCGCTGACCGGCGACCGCTACATCGAGATTACGCCCAGCGCGATCACCCTGACGCCATTCACCTTGCCGGGCGGCCCGCTGGACCTGACGCTCGACCTGGACCTGATCGAGTTGGAGACGCGGCGGCTGCGCATGGACAGCCCCGTCGACGACGGCACGCAGGTGCGACTAGGCGGCTCGTTCTACGTTCCGCAGTTCGACGCGGCTACTGACGTGGCCATCGACGACGGCCAGTTCTTCCTGCTTAATGAGGAGGCATTTTCGACCAGTGAGGTTTCCTATGACGGGCTTCTCGAGTTCGATCGGCTGCGCGTCAACAACGACTGGGGCCTGCTCGATGTCGGCTTCATGCTTGAACAGGTTGGCGGCGGCTGGCAGATCAATGGCGAAGGCGAGCTGAACGGGCCGGACGTCGAGATCGCCGCGCTGGTGTTCTTCGACGGCGTTGGCCAGTTGATTGTGATGCCCGACTTCACGTCGGTCGGCGACCAGGCAACGATTCTCAGCCTGGACATGCGGGTCGGCGGGTTCGACTTCACGGCCGACCAGTCGATCGCGGATCCCGAATGGGACCCGCAGTTCGAGTTCGACGGCCCGGTGTCGTTGCCGGACGATTTGGCGCCGCGCGACTCGATCCAGCCGGTCGATCCGCTGGCCGTCTTGGAGTTCACCTTCATCAACAGCGGCAACCCGCTGACCATCAACGGCGACGGGTACAGTCTCGGCATACCGTCGCAAACTCTTTCGGAACAGTTCGCCGTCGAACTGTTCGGCATCCGCGAAGTCGAAGTGGACGACCTGGAGTTGACGCTGAACGAAGACGCGCAGTGGTTCGAGTTGCGGCCCGCGGTGACGTTCCCGTTCCTGGACGACGCCACGTTCGTCTTTAGCGGTGACGACAGCTTCATCCGCATCAACGACGACGGCTTCGCGGTCGTCGGCGACATCGAGTTTGCCGAGCCGATCGACTTGTCTACCGACCGTGGCGGCGTGTCGCTGACCGACCTGACGCTGCGCGTCGACGCCGAGGCGACGGGTTACCGCGGCACGGCGTTGCTCGACGACGGGGCTGCCGCTGACCAGCCGGTGCGCGTGCTGATCACCGAAGACACGTTCCTGTTGGATGCGGTCGTGGCCGGCGGCGGCGAGTGGGTCGTCAACGACCCGGTCGGGCCGGGCAGCGCCGGCGTGTCGAGCGGGGCGATTGGCGTGTCCGGCGGTTCTTCATTCGTATCGGTGAATGACGACCTGTTCACCGCCGCGGAGACGGACCTGGAGAACGGCCGATTCAACATCGCCGACCCGTCCGACGCCGGCTTCGGTTGGGACACGCTGGGCACGGCGCAGGTCGTCGACAGCCGCGGCAAGCTGACCGAAGACGGTGCCGCGACCAGCCGGTTCCGCCAGTCGTTCGACGTGCCGGCCAACGCCGAAACGCTGCTGTTCACGATCGTCAGCCTCGACCTGAACGGGTCGCCGCTGACCCTGCCCGACGCGTTCGAGGTCGCGCTGCTAGACAGCGGTTCGTTCGACCCCTTGGTCGCGCCGGCCGCCGGGCTGGCGAACACCGACGCGATTTTGAACATCCAGTCCGACGGCACGACTTACTTCGGCGCGGACGTGTCCGTGCCCGGCGTGGCCGTGTCCGGTCAGCAGGCGAACCTCGCGCTGCCGTTGACGGTCGAGGTTGACCTGACCGGCCTGACCGGCAACGCGACGGTCTTCTTCGACCTGCTGGGCTTCGGCGAACTGGATAGCATGGTCGAGATCGACAACGTCCTGATCCGGCTGGAAGGTCAGACCAACTCGCCGCCCGACGCGATGAACGACGCTTACGCCGTGGACGAGGACAACGTGCTGACGGTTGACGTGGTCGACGGCGTTTTGGACAACGACGACGACATTGACGGCGATTCGCTGACGGCCGTGCTGGGCACGGGCCCGGCCAACGGCGAACTCGACCTGATGCCGGACGGGTCGTTCACGTACACGCCCGACACGGACTTCCATGGGACGGACACGTTTACGTACCTCGCGGACGACGGCAACGGCGGCGCGACGCTGGCGACGGTGACGATCACGGTCAATCCAATCAACGACGACCCCGTTGCCGACGACTTGAGCGACACGACGGACGAAGACACGCCGCTGCTGCTGGCATTGTTAGACCTGACGTCAGACGTGGATGGCGACACGCTGACCCTGACGGAGGTGAGTGACCCGGCCAATGGCGACGCAGTGATCAACCCAGACGGCACGGTGACGTACACGCCGGACGCCGACTTCAACGGCGACGATTCGTTCACGTACACGGTGGACGACGGCAACGGCGGGACGGCGTCGGCGACCGTGAGCATCACCGTCAACCCGATCAACGACGACCCGGTCGCTAACGACACGAGCGACACGACGGACGAAGACACGCCGATCCTGCTCGCGTTGCTCGACCTGACATCCGACGTGGACGGAGACACGTTGACACTGACCGAGGTGAGCGATCCGGCCAACGGCGACGCGGTGATCAACCCGGACGGCACGGTGACGTACACGCCGGACGCCAACTTCAACGGCGACGATTCGTTCACGTACACGGTGGACGACGGCAACGGTGGGATGGCGTCGGCGACGGTGAGCATCACCGTCAACCCGTTCAATGACGCCCCCGTCGCGGCCGACAACAACACATCGACCGATGAAGACACGCCACGCGTCGTGCCCGTTCTCAACGGCGATGTCGATGTCGACGGCGATCAGTTGCAGGTGACAATGGTGAGCGACCCGGCCAACGGCTCGGCGGCGATTAACCCCGACAATACGGTGACATACACGCCCGACCTGAACTTCAACGGCAGCGATTCCTTCACCTACACGATCAGCGACGGCAACGGCGGGACAGACACGGCGACGGTGAATATCACCGTCAACCCGGTCAACGACGCTCCCGTCGCGATGGACGACACGGCGTCGACCGACGAGAACATGGCCGTCAACCTCGACGTGCTTGGTAACGACGGCGATGTCGACGGTGACACGTTGGCGGTCTCCAACGTGACCGACCCGCCCAACGGCAGCGCGGTCATCGAGGCTGACGGGACGATCGCCTATACCCCCGATCCCGACTTCGACGGCGTCGATACGTTTACCTACACCGTCAGCGACAACAACGGCGGGACGGACACCGCCACGGTTACCGTGACCGTGAACAACGTGCCGACGGACGGCGAGGTGGTTGTCGACACCGGCGACGGCCTGACGACGAGCGAAGACGGCACGACGGACACATTCACCGTCGCGTTGTCGCAGACACCCACCGCGCCGGTGAGTATCGACATCACCGTCAACGACTCGACCGAAGGGCAGGTCAGTGTGAACGGCCAGCCGTTCAGTGACACGTTGACGCTGATGCTGACGGACACGACGCCTGTCACGGTGACCGTGCTAGGTGTCGACGACCCCGACGTGGACGGCGATATCACGCACACGATCACGCTCGGCACTGCGACGAGCTCCGACCCGGCGTTCGCCGGATTTGATCCCGACGACGTGATCGTGGTGAACCGGGACAACGACGAGGCGGAGCCGAATGTCATCATCGGCACCAACGGCCGGGACAACCTGGTGGGCACGGCGACAGCCGACATCATTATCGGTTTGCGCAACCGTGACACGCTGACCGGCGGCGGTGGGGCCGACCAGTTCGTCTACCAGAATATCACCGACGCGGGTGACATCATCACCGACTTTGAGGTGGGCGTGGACCTGATGGTCTTGACCGATCTGTTGGCCGCGATCGGTTACAGCAGCAGCGACCCGTTGGCTGATGGCTGGATCAGTTTCCGGCAGTCCGGGGGCAACACGATCATGCTGCTGGACGCCGACGGTCCAACCGGACCATCGCGAGCGCGGACATTCGTGCTGCTTCAGGGTGTAACCGTTTCGGAGATGAACAACACGAGCAACTTCGCCTTTTGATGTCGTCGCTGGGGCAGCGGCTCGTTTCACACGGGGGCTGTTCTTCGGGACTCATCCCATTCGGGGTTTGGAGCGACAATTCACACTCAGGGTGCGCGCATCTTCGAGCACTTGAGCGTTTCCTGACCGGCTACCGGATGAATCCGTCCGAAAAGCAGCCAACGAAATGAGCCGGCTTCATCAAGTCGAGGGGCATATCAACACCTGACCCAGCAAGCATACTCGGCCGACTCGACGGTGGGTTTGTCGTCAACGGCACAGGTTCACGTTTGAGCGCCGAGTACTCCACTTGCAAACTGGACTCGTCATTGCACTCAATAGACAGATTCTGATCACACGTCGTACGTTACTCACCGCCGAACACGAAGTTCGCGGGGTTGTTCAGGTCACCCACACTGACCCCCTGCACAAGGATGAACGTCCTCGCCCGACTCGGACCACTTGCGCCGTCGGCATCGAACAGGACGATCGTGTTTCCGCCGGACTGGCGGAAACTGATCAGGCCGTCGGATAGCGGATCGCCGCCGTTGTAGCCGACCGCGATCAGCACGTCGGTCAGGTCGATCAGGTCGACGCCCACTTCGAAGTCGGTGATGATGTCGCCCGCGTCGGTGATGTTCTGGTAGACGAAGCGGTCCGGCCCGCCGCCGCCGGTCAGCGTGTCGCGGTTGCGCAGACCGATGATGATGTCCGGCCCCGACGTGCCGATCAGGTTGTCGCGACCGTCCGTGCCGATGATGATGTTCGGCTCGACCGGGTCGTCGTTGTCCACGTTGACCACGAGCACGTCGTCGGGGTCGATGCCTGCGAACGCCGGGTCGTTGCTCGTCGCGGCGGCCAGCGTGATCGTGTGCTGGATGTCACCGTCGTCGTCCGGGTCGTCGACGCCGCGCACCGTGACTGTGACCGGCGTCGTGTCGGAGAGCACGAGCGTCAGCGTGTCGGTAAACGGCTGGCCGTTGACGCTGACCTCGCCCTCGGTCGAGTCGTTGACGGTGACGTCGATGTTGACCGGCGCGGCGGGTGTCTGCGACAGTGCGACCGTGAACGAATCGGTTGTGCCGTCTTCGCTCGTCAACACGTCGCCGTTCGATGCGACGATGATCTGCGCCGTCGGCGGCGCTTCGTCCACGGTAACGGTGACCGTCGCCATGTCCGTGCCACCGTTGCCATCGTCGATCGTGTAGGTGAACGTGTCCTGCCCGTCGAATCCCGTGTCGGGCGTGTAGGTGATCGTGCCGTCGGCCTCGATCAACGCGTCGCCGTTGGGCGGGTCGGAAACGCCGGTGACGGTCAGCCCGTCGCCGTCCACGTCCGAGTCGTTCGCCAGCACGTCGATCAGCACCGGTGTGCCCTCGTCGGTCGTCGCGCTGTCGTCCACGGCGACGGGGTCGTCGTTGATCGGGTTGACCGTGATATTGACCGTCGCCGTATCCACGCCGCCGTTGTTGTCGTCGATGGTGTAGGTGAACGTGTCAAGCCCGTGGAAATTCAGATCGGGCGTATACGTCACGGTGTTGTCGGCGTTAATGACGGCCGAACCGTTGGCCGGGTCGGTGACCATCGTGACCGTTAGCGTGTCGCCGTCGATATCGCTGTCGCCGTCGAGCACGGGCACCAGCCTCGGCGTGTCCTCATCGGTCGACGTGTTGTTGTCTGCGGCGACGGGGTCGTCATTGACTGGGTTGACCGTGATGTCGACCGTCGCCGTAGCCGAGCCGCCGTTGTTGTCGTCGACGGTGTAGGTGAAGGTGTCCGATCCGTTGAAGTTCGGGTCGGGCGTGTACGTCACTGTGCCATCGGGGTTGATCACCGCGTCGCCGTTGGCTGGGTCGCTCACTTCGGTCAGGGTCAGCGTGTCCCCGTCGACATCGCCCGTCAGGTCGAGCAAGGCCAGCAAGAGCGGCGTGTCTTCGTCGGTCATGTCGCTGGAGTCGGCGGCGGTGGGGGGGTCGTTGATCGGATTGACAGTGATTGTGACCGTTGCCCGCGATGTGTTGCCGTTGCCGTCGTCGGCGTCGTACGTGAACATGTCCGGCCCGTTGAAGTCGGGGTCGGGCGTGTAGGTGAACGACCCGTCCGGCATCAGATCAAGGTCACCGTTGGCCGGGCCGGTCACCAGCGTCGCGGTCAGGCCGTCGCCGTCGACATCGTCGTCGTTGCTGAGCACGCCAGTGCCGACGGGCACGACTAACACGTCGTCTTCGTCCACGGCGTAAGCGTCGTTGACCGCGTCGGGCGGCGAATTGACCTGGCCTTCCAAGCGGAACTGCACGTTGTCGATCACGACCCGGCTGCCGTCGGGCGCGAACCCGAGCAGGTCGAAGAAGAGCGTCGCCGCCTGGCGCGGCGGCAGCGATGTCAGGTCGACATCGACCGTCAGCGGGTACGTCAGGTTCAGCGTGTCGCCGGAGTTGATCGGCCCGCCGACGCCCAGAAGTGTGACGTTGTCGGCGAAGTGCACGGTGCCGTCGCCCTGCACGTTGAGCAGCGCGTCGCTGCCCGTCAGGCTGGCCGGCGTCAAGAGTGTTGAGTCTTGCGAGAGCGGGTCGATCAGCGCGAACTCGAATGCGTCCGGCGGTGTGAGCGGCGCGGTCGACAAGTCGGCCTCGACGATCGTGAACCGTAGCGACTCGGCGTTGTCCGGCAGGCGTACGGCCTGACTGAATCCGGTGAACGTGTCGTCGCCTTCGTCGAGCACGGCCTGACCGCCAACCACCGCGCCGGCGCCCTCGATCGACCAGCCGAAATTGGGGTCGGCTGTGTCTTCGATGTTGAACGAGCCGTTGGCGATGCCGATTGGCGGCAGGGCGTCGGGCGTGCGGCGCACGCCCAGCGGCAGTTCACCGGTCAGCAGGTTCGTCGGATAGACGGCCGGGTCCAGGTCGGGGAAGTTCAACAGGTGGCCGAGCTCGTGCTTGACCACCGTGAACAGGTCGACGCGATTGAACGCCGGGCTGGCGGCGTCGGCTACGTGTTGCGTGTCGCCGACGGGCGTCGGGAACTCGGATGGGTCGGTCGGCGTCGGGTCGACGAACCAGCCGAACCCCGCGGCGTCCGGGTCGATAAGGATGACCGGCGTCGTGCCGCCGAGATCGGTCGTGCCAAGGAGGTTGTCCGCCTGCTCGGCAACCTGGAAGACGGCGCTTTGCATCAGGGCCAACTCGTCGGCCGACGCACCCGCGGCGGCCCAGGCGTCGATCGCGTCGTCGACCAACGGCAAAACGTCCGCCGTGTCGATCGGCGTGACGCCCGCGTCTGGCGTCGCCAGGCCGGGGTCGAGTTGGAGCGGCACGGCCTGCGGCGAGAAGAAGATCGTGTCCGACCCGAGGTCGTCGTCGCGCACAGTCACAAACGCACCCCACGTGCCGGCAGACATGTAGGTATGTGTCACCGTCGGCCCGACGCCCGTGAGGACCGTCCCGTCGCCGAAGTCCCAGTCGAAGGTCAGGCCCGCCTGGTCGGCGGCGCTGATATCGGTCGCGTTAGCGGTGAATGTGCTGGGCACACCCACGCGCACGGGTGTTGTGAAGTTGATGGGGAACGACAGGACCGGGTCGACGTTGTTGACTTCGATGGTCGCGGTGCGGATCGGACTGAACGGCAGGCCAGTGTTGAAGTCGGGGATATAGGCTTCGACTGTCAACTCGTCCGTCGCCGTACCCGTGGGGGTGTCGTCGTCGTAGACGTGTGTCGCGGTGAATAAGATCTGGTTGGGCACTAGGGGGATGTTGTCGCTTGTGCCGTCGCCCCACATGACAATGACGGAACAGACACTGTTGAAGAACACGCCGCCCGTGCTCGCATTGAGCGTCACCATTTGGCCTTCGTCGATCGTCGATTCGGACAGCGAGATCGGACCGAGTCCGCAACTGGGGATCGCGCCGGCGTCAAGGAACGAGAAGTCCGAGCCGATGACCTGTTCGTCGTCCTCGATCGTCAGCACGACGCCGAACAGGCCGACATAGGGTACGTACGGCGCGCCGGTGACGACGCCGGGCACGGCGGGACCGGTGTCGACGAAAACGGTCGTGCCGTTATTCACGTCAATGATTTCAAAGGTATAGGTGTGCGTATCGAGCACGCCGAGGTCGGTGAACGACCCTGTCGGCGTGTAAGGGAAGCCCGCGAGCTGGACGACGTCCGGGCCGGCGGTCACGACAGGCGGCGCGTTCTGAACGAGGATCGGCACAAACGTCGGCGAAGAGACCAGGCCCTCGTCGTCTTCCACCGTCAACTCGATCGAGAATGAGCCGTCCGGTTCGCCAGCCGGATCGTTGTCGAGGTACTGGTGCATCAACACCTGGCTCGTCCCCGGGCTGGCGATCGTGTCGACCGTGCCGTCGCCCCAATCGACCACGAGATTCTGCAAGGTGTCCGACGGGCCCGGGTCGCTCATCGTGACAGTCAGCGTCGCCGTGTCACCCTCGACAATCACAGCAGACGCGACCGAGCCGCTGACCGTCGGCGGCAGGTTGTTAATCGTCAGGGGCAACGTGAGCGTCGGTATGGCCGGTGTCATCGGGTTGTCGTCGTCCGTCACGTTGACGGTAATCGACCGCATCGGCATCCCGTTGTCGTCGAGGTATGTGTGTGACGCCGGGAAACTGATCGGCCCAGGGCCGACGCCCGTGAAGAAGTCCGACGCGCCCATGTCATCCCAGATGATCTCGATGTCGAACGTGTCGTTCGGGCTCAGGTCTTCGATCTCCAGACCGAGGTCGAGCGTGTCGCCCTCGTTAATGACCGGCGTGTACACCGGTGTGACCGTCGGCAGGACGTTGGCGACGAACAGGTCGTGCGTCTGCATCACAGCCGGGCCGTTGTCGTCGTCCTCTACAGACACGGAAATGATGTACGTGTCGCCGTCCGTCGCCGTCGGGTCGTCGTCGACGAACGTGTGCGACACGGGCACGCTGACATTGCCATCCATCTCATTGAGTTGGAAGATGACCGGCTCGGTCGTGCCGTCGCCCCAGTCGATGCTGATGGCGAACTCATCCTCAACGCCCGGGTCGACGATATCGATCGTGAAGTCGACGGTGTCGTTCTCGACAATCGGGTTGGTCGATACCTGCGTGATCGTAAACTCGGGGTTGACGTTGTTCACGGTGACCGACTGCGTGCCCGAGTCCTGACCGAGGTCGTCGTCCAGGACGGTGATGGTGACTTCGTAGTCGTCCGAAGGTGTCGCGGACGGGTTGTCGTCGGCGTAGATGTGGTCAAAGGTGACCACGGCCGGCGTACCGGGGAGGCCCGGTTGCGGCCCGAGGTTGATCATGTCAAACCCGCCGTCACCCCAGTCGATCTGAATCAGGTACTCGTCCTCGACGCCGTCGTCGATGAACTCGACCGTCGCGGTGACCATCTCGCCCTCATCGACCGTCGTGGGGTTGACCTCAAAGCTCTGGATACCCGGCTCGACGTTCTGCACGGTGACGTCGGTCGTGTAGCCCATACAACTGCTGCCGTCGAGCGTCACATGAACGGAGTACGTGTCCGACGATGTATTACTGGGATTGTCATCGACATACACGTGATTCGCCGTGAAGCTGTTCGAACCTACCGGGATGGTGGTCATACTGGACGTACCGTCACCCCACTGGATGCGGACGTCGTGTTCGACACCGGTGTCCAACTCCATGAACGAGCCGGTCAGCGTGGCCGAGTCGCCCTCAAACACCGGCGAGTTGATACTGATACTGCCCTCGAGATCGCCGAAGCGCACGTCGTCCAGGAAGAACACCTGGCTGATCTGATCCGTGATGCCCGGGCCGCCGCCCAGGAAACTGGTGTCCTCCTCGAACGCTTCGGTTTCGAAGCGTAGCGTGCGGATCTGACCGCGATGTTCCTCGGGTACGCAGACCGAATAGCTCTGACGATCAAAGAAACCGGCCCGCAGGTCGACTTCACCGATCGGCATCGCGCTGGGTGGGTCGCCAGGCGTGTCGAGATAGACCTTGATCTTTGTATTCGGTGAGATGATTACGGGCGCGATCACGTCAAACTGCACGTGGCCGGTCTCCGGCACGATCAGGCGGTTATGAGTGATCGTGTTGAGATTGGTCAGGCTGTCGATGATCGAGTCCATGATCTCGGTGTTTTCTTCGATCAACGCGGTAAACGGGTTGCTCCGCAGCATCACCTGCATCGCCTGTGCCCCGCCGAACATCAGGGCGTTGTTCGGCTCGACGTCCCAGTACTGCAGGATGTCGATGTCTTTCAGATCGGGGATGTTGATGCCCAGCGCCTCGACGATGCCCTTGACGTCGCTGACCTTCTCCTGCCACGACTCGGGGACGAGGCCTTCCAACAGCGCCTGCAAAGTCGGCGCGACAAAATCCCAGCCCGCCTGAAGCACGTCCTTGAACACCGCTTCGAGGTCGGTGAACTGCACCAGGGCGCGCGTGATATCGACATCCGCGATCGTCCCGCCCAGGCCCGCCACTTCGGGTGTTTCCAACTCGATCTTGAACCCTTCGCCGCCGTGGAACGACCAGCCGGGCACCTCGCCGCTAAATGTCGGGAAACGCCGCAGGTAAGAGACCGGGCCGAGGTAGTTCAGCAGGCTGGCGTCCCCACCTTGTTGACCCACGCCCCACTCGAAGTTGCCGTTGAACACGGTCGGTACGGCGTTGCGACCCTTGTCGCCGTTGAGCGGGTCGGCCGTGCCGGAGACATTGGCCTGCGGGTCGGTCGCATCGGGGTCGTGCGGTTTGTTGAGGAACTCGCTGACGTCGCGCTGATTCGCGCCGGGAGAGAACATGGGCAGAACGGTCGCGCCGCCCGACTTGGAGAAGTACCAGCCGATGCCCGTGCCTTCCCAAGGCGGGATCGCCAGGTCGGTGAGGTCCGCCACATCCTCGTCGTTTTTCACTTTTTGCGGGTTCTCTTCCTCGGCCAGTTTGTATGCGTTGTACCAGGGCTTGACTTCCGTCGAGCCCACCATCACCGAGGCGCTGAGCTCAAAACCATTCAAGTGCTCCTGCAACTTGTCCAGAAAGTTCTTGTACGATTTGCGATCCACCAGGCGACGGAAGATCGACTCCTTCTGGTTGTCGTCTCCTTCGGCTTCCGATGGCAGGTACTGCGCGGACAGATCGGCCGTCCCATAGTAATACGACAGCACACGGTCGTGCGGGCCGCCTAGGCCGGTCGAGATGTTTACGTCGAATGCATCCCCCGGCAGGTCGAGGTTGACGGAGATGTCGTCGTGCTCGAACCCGACCCGCCCGTCCAGCGGCACATTGAAAGCGCCGTCGATTTCCCGGCCGTTCCAAGTAAACGTCGGTAGAGACGACAAAAGACTGATGTTGCTGGATGAGTCCGCCGCCGTAGTCTGGTAGTAGTTGTCGGCGAACCCGACGTTTTCCCAGATCTGGATTTCCGGGTCACGGAACGTGTCGTAATCGATGTTCGTCAGTTCGATCAATTCGAGGACTTTGGTAATGTGTTTGAGAAGGGCGGCACCCTTGCGCAGCAGGCGTTTGAATGCCTTGCTGTCCGCCTCGTCCTTGGCTTCCTTGAGCTTCCCGAGTTTGTCGATGATCGGGTTCAGGACGGTATCGACAAGCGAGATCTTCAAACGGTCCTGCTTGAAGTCATGCGGGTCGAGCGTGGTCATGTGGATATCAGACACGCCCGGCTGGAACGTGCCGATGCGCTGGATGATCTCGCTGTTGACCACCGCGCCGCGGCCGTGCCCGATGAAGTGCAGCGGCGACGTCCAGAGCATCTGGCTTTGGTCCAGGTCCATTTGGTGCATCGCGACGTAGATCGCGTCGGCGGCCGCTTCGGCGAACCCGCTGTCGTCGATGTCCGACTCTTTCAGCCAGTTCGGAACGAGGACCAGGCGTTTGCCCGGTTCCGGCATTTGGCCCGAAACCAGCGGCACCCAGAGTTCGTCGAGGCCGTTGGCGAATGGGTTGTAGATCATGACGATGCCGTCTTCGCCCGCGATCGCCTTCGCCAGGTCGAAGAACATCGTCACATCCGTGTCCTGCGCGAATTGGGTCGGCGTGATGTTGCCGATGCCCAAGTCGAACTCAAGGCCGTGCGTGATGACGGTCACGCTCTCGAAGTCGGTCGGTGTGGTCTCCAGCCCGGCGTTGAATGACGTACTCTCGCGTACGGTGAACCCGAATGGCGAGGTCGCCTCGACGCCCCAGTAGTACGTTTGGCCATAAGTCAGCTCGCGGTCCTGTTCCAATTCGTATGTGTTATCCGTGCCGACGTCGTGCCCACTCAGGATGCGCGGGTAGTTGGCGTCGTCGTTGATCAGGTCGTCGTCCCCTTCGACCTCGCTGATCGAGTCGGTCGAGAACAGGCCGTCACCTTCGGGGAATGTGCTGAGGAAGATCTTGCTCGTCCAGTCGCCGGGCGCATCGATTTCCCATTCAAACGTCGGTGTCAGGTCTTCGTGCGGCCCGCCCTTGGGCGTGATGAGGTTCAGGACGACCCGGTGCGCGTCCAGACCGCGCGGGAAGACGCCCACGCCGATCGGCGGGTTGGTCGCGCCTGGCGGGACGTCGTACTTTCCGCCGCCGACATGGTCATAGTCGGCCCGCACTCGGACAGCGGGGTTCAGATGATCGAGCGGACGCCGCGTCAGGTCACTAGCTGAATTGTTATCGATGGTTTCAATGATCTCAGGGATACTGAACGCGAATACCGCGTCAATGCCCTGGTAAGCGCCCAGCAACAGACTGCCGTTCGATACGACATTGTCCATGAACACGACAGGGATGGGCAATGTCGCGCCGACCACGGAGCCGCCGCCGAAGGGACTCTTGATCACGCCGATGTTGGAGCCCGCCGAGATCGGGTTGGGCAGGGCGTAATTAACCAGGTTCGGGTCGAACGAACGGGCGTCGCGCCGATAGGGCGAGAACGAGGAGACGAACGCGTACTCCAGATCGTCGCTGATCACAATCGATTGCGCGCCGTTGACGTCGAAGAAATCCGTGGCCGGACCCAGGGTCAGCGGGATTGTGGGCAGCGGTTCGATCACCGCGAATGAATTGGCCTCGTTGTTCGAGATTTCGATGGCCTGGATCCCCTCGCCATCCAGCGACCGGTTGCCGATCAGCAGCTTAGTGGGGTCGGCCGACGCCGCGATCGTGTACGTCTCACGACCGGTCATAATGACGCCGATCTCCTGGTGGAACATCTCAGGGTTTTCTGCGAAGTTGATTGGCTCGTCTTCGGGATCGACATTGACCACGAACACGTGGCTGTTGGGGTGTTCAGCGTCGAGCCCGTCGAACCGCCTGATGACGGTCGGCCGATTCGGCGCAGCGACGAACAGCCGCTTGCCGTCGGAGGTGATATCCATCCCGCGCAGGCCGAACGGCACCATGCCCGCGTCGAAACTGATCGTCCGGATGTGTTGATGGAACGTCTCGGAGTTGGGGTTGATGTCAATGACATAGACCGCGGGCGCGTACTCATCGCTGATGTAGAGGTAACGGTCCAACGGGTCGATCACCGCCAGGAACGGGTTCGCGTTGTCCGGCAGCATGATGTTGTCGACCTCGTCGATCTCAACGAGTTCACCCATTTCCATGACGCTCATCCCGTTGCCCACAATGGCGTCGATGGGCTGCAAAGCCACGAGGTCCACGATGGCGATCCCCTCACCGGACGTGCGCAGGGTCACGTAAGCGCGCGTCTTGTCCTCTGTCATCGCGACCGACCGCGGGTTGTCACCGACAGGGATGCGCGCCACAACGTCGAGCGACCCCTGATCGATAACGCCGACCCGGTCCTCAGCCCCTAGTGCGACCGCAGCAAATTGGCCGATCACTTCCAGACGTTGCGGCTCGCTGCGGTAGTGCACCTCCACCATTTCACCGTTGGGAAGGAGCGGGTCGACCGGTTCCATCTGTGTCCGCACGACGCGCACGAAGCTTAAACCTGCGGGTGCCTGCGGCGGGATCTTGAAGTAGATCTCGGTTTCATCGACGCCACTGGAATCGCTGAGCGACTCGATCGGGTCACCCACAGCGACCGGGTCTTCATTTCGGTCTAGATAGAACTCCAACGTCAGGTTGTTGATGGTTGTGGGCTCGTTGGGCGCATCGGGATTGAAGTTGCGTATGCCCTTGATCACCATCGCCGGCTGAATCACACCGCCGTCGTCCGCCTGTTCCACTCGCAGCGCTGTGATCAACGGTGGGTTGTTGGGGTCGTCCACCGGCGGGAGTGAGTTGGTGATCACCAGGTCGAAGGTCGGTGCCTTGTCTGGGTCGACCTCGACTTCGAGCGTTGAAAGTGTTTCGGGCAATCCGACACGCGGAACTTTGACGACAGTGAGTTGGTGATTGCCGAGCGGGAAGGCGAACGTCACACCACCGGTCAAGAACGCCGCGACGCCCATGGCAGCCCCGCCGCCCAGACCGGCCAGCACTGAGAACGCCGAACCGTCGTCATTGATGCCCGACGGAACGATCGCGGTCGGTTCACCCTCAATCAGCGCAACGCCGCTTTGCGCGATGCCCGCATAGTAAGTACCGGACACACTCGCGCCGCTGTAGGGCGGGCTCAGCGTCCTGATCTTGCCGTCTGCGCCGACCACTGCATTCTCGACCTGATACCAGACCGGCTCCGGCGGCCCGCCGTCGATTGCCAACTCGGAGTAGCGGAACAGGAACAGTTCCGTCCCGGGCGCAAGGTTCGACCCAACCGGCTGCTCCAGTTCAAACTGCGCGCGCTCCGACAACGAACCCGAACCGAAATCCAGTTCGAAACCGGTGACAAAGTCGAAGAAGCCGATCGTGGGCCCAGGCAGGCTGGCCTCGCTCGTGATCGACTCGAACATGACCGATCGTCCTTCGCCCAGCGCCCCGGGCGCAATCGATACGATCGAACCCGTCCCGTTCGCGTCGCCGATAAGCCCGCCTTCGACGCCAACGTCAACGCCCACACCTGGCGCGCCCGTGACCGGCGTCGTGACCATGACTGGCAGGAGGTATTCAGCCGGGCCGTTGACCACCGTCAACACGGCGTCGCCCGCCGTCTGCGCCTGGACGAGGCCCTCAGCCGAGACGGTCACCACCGACGGGTCGCTGGTGAAGTAGAGCGTGCCCGTACTCGAGTCGGTGAAATTGTAATAGCCGTCATCCAACGTGACCTGCAACTGTCGTTGGCCGGTCAATTCGGCCAATGTGATCGACTCGGGGTACAACTCGAGCCCGAGCGCGAACTTGCCGCTGTCGAGCGCCGTCAACCCGTCACCGATCAGCACGGCGTTGTAAGCACTGAGGCCGTTACGTTCGGCCGAGATCACGCTGTGACCCTGCGCAACACCAGTAGCGCGCCCGCTCGGGGAGACGCGCACCACGTCGGTATCCAACGACGTTAGATTGAGGTACGAGCCTGGCAACGTCACGCCGAATTGGTCCGCGAAGTCGCCGACGAATTCGAGGCGGTCGCTGACGCCCACGCCGATCTGACGCGCGTTGGTGAACGGGCGGTCGGCAAAGTCAAAACGCAGAAGAGGAGCGTCGCTGACGTTAACGGTGATCGTCACGGGGTCGGAGCCGCTGAACCCGTCGTCGCCGACGATCATGACAGACGCGACACCGTCGAAGCCCGGATCGGGCAGGAAGTGAACGGTCCGCCCGTCCGGCCCGATCGTGGCCGAGCCGTTGCTCGTGCCCACGATGCGGTGGAATAGCGGGTCGTCCTCCGGGTCGCTCAGGAATGAATTGAGAGGGATGGCGATCTCGAGATCGACGTGTGTCAACACTTCGCCCGGCGTGACGATTGGCCCGCGATTGGCGACGAAACCGAAGTTGCTGCCGACAATCTGCGCGTCGATGGCGTTGATCACACCGTCGTTGTTCGCGTCCGCGCCCGGCAGAAAACCGGCGTCGCCCGTCATCGTGCCCAGCGCGCCGACCACGTCAAGCCCGTCCTGCCCGTCGACCAGACCGTCACCGTTCACGTCGCCGGCGATGGCCAACGTCGCCGTGTAATCGCCTGCCGTGCCGCCCGCGCCGGACAGTTCCAGCACGTGCAACCCCGCGCGGTCGATGGTGAACAACGCGAACACCTCGTTGCCGTCCACGCGCGACGTAAGCGGAGCCATGCCCGAGATCGTCGGCACGTCGGGCGTCAGCCCGCCAGTGCCGTGCACGGAAACGGCGAGCAGGATGATGTCCGTGTCCGTCGAAACCAGTTCCGTATCGCGGATGCTGAACGCGTACCGCTCGACGTCGCCGGCGCTCAGCGTGCCGGCGACCGGGTCACCCGCGAACATGACCGCGCTGCCGAGGTCGGTCACGATCGGCGTGGTCACGGGCGGTTGCCCGTCGGCGTAGTGGATCATCTCGCTACCGGCCATGCCGGCCGGATTCACCGCCAGGGTCAGCAGGTGCTCGTCACCGCCCATCGCGTCGTAGCCGAACCGGGACGACTCGCCGGCCGAGATGTCGCGCGCCGCGATCAGGTTGCCGACCGGGTCGTAGGTGTAACGCAACACCTGATCGCCAGGCGCTTCGATGACTTCGATACGATCGGCCGAGTCAGTGACAAACGAGATGATCTCGGTCAGGTCGCCGGTGCTCGCCTTGCTGGTCACGACGACGCCGTTGTCGCCGTAGTCCAACCGCGTCCCGTCGGTGCGGACGACCGCTTCGACACCGCGTTCGGTGCTAATCTCATATTGCGTCCCGTCCGGCGCGGTCAATCGGTACTCCGGCTCGGGGAAGCCGCCGCTGGCTGGGTTGTAAGGCCGTGCTGTCGTGAGTTCGTAGAACCGCTCGCCGCCGCGCAACAGCTTGATGTCGGTCGACTCCAGCGTGTGCGTCACACCCGGGTCGGCCACCCACTGCGGCGAGTAAACGGTCAGGCCTTCGATCTGCTCGACAATGACCGGTTGGAACGTAAACGCGACACGCTGCGGCGCGCCGGCGCTGTCCGGCAGCGTCAGATACAGACGCGTCCCGAAACGGAAGGGCGAGTAGACACCCAGGTCTTCACGGCCCGTCAGTTCGGCGCTCGTCTCGACCCGCACGTCACGCTCGGCGAAATTCCAGCCGTAACCGAATGATGACGAACGATGCCGATCCAGCGAGTCGTACTGTCGCGTGATCGTCACGACCTCGCCAGACATCGTCGTCGCCACGTCGGTCTCGGCGCGCACGTACCTTGCGGTCTTGTTGGTCGAGTTGACCTCGAGCGTGTGGCGCAGCACGGACCGCCGACCACCGATGTCGGTGGCCGACAGAGTCAATTGGTAGAAGCCGTTGCTCAGTTCGCCCGGGTCGATCGAGGTCATCACGTCGTTAACCGGCGTCGTTCCGCCGGCCAAACGCGTCGGCGCGATCCCGCCGGTCAGTGGCGCGATTTCCAGGTACCAGTCTTCTAGGTTGACGTCGTCCACGGAGCCGATGATCGGCGTCAAGCCCGTGATCGGTTGCGTGCCCAGCGTTTCGTCGAGCGTTAATACTGGTGCATCGTTGTCGGCCGGGTCGCGCACCTTGATGATCCGGCTCGTCATGCCGACCAGGCCGTCGACATCCGTTGCGACCCCTTCGACCAGGTACTGACCCGGCGTCGGCGGCGTAAACGCTCCCAGGCCGTTGCTGTCCAGCGCGATCGGCTGACCGTCGACTGTTACCTCAATCGTCGCGATATCCGCGAGGCTGTCAGCGATCGCGTGCAATTGCACATTCTGTCCCGGAACGACCGGGAAGCTCGGCGTCAGTTCGACGACCACGGTCGGCAGCGTCGGCTCCAGCGCAACGTCAAGGATCACGCCCCGCGACGCCGACGCTTCGCCGTCGCTGACCGAGAAGACCAGCACGTACTCGCCCGCCTGCCCCGGCGCGGGCGTCCAGTCGAACTGCCCCGTCGCCGGGTCGAGCGTCGCGCCCTCGGGCAACTCGTTGACGCTGTAAACCAAGGTCGTGTTCAGGTCGGGGTCGGAACCGACCAACGTAAACGACAACGTCTCGCCCAGCGCGACCGCGTGACTCGATACCTGTAACGACGGCGCGCGGTTGACGTTGTCGATCACCAGTTCGACGTCGACCTCGTCGGTGAGGCCGGATGTGTCGGTAACACGGAACGTCAGCAGGTAGTCGCCCGCCTGCTCGAATCCGGGCGTCCAGTCGAACAGGCCGGTTGAGGTGTCGAACTTCGCGCCGGCCGGCAGACCGTTCGGCGTCGAGAACGTCAGCACGTCCTGGTCCACATCGCCCGCGGCGAGGTCGAACAGCAGCCGCGTCCCCTCACGCCCGGACTGTGTCGCCAGCGGGGCGATGACCGGCGCCTGACTCGTGTTGGCCACGCTGATCGTCACCGTTTCGCTGCTGGAACTGTGGCCGTCGCTGGCCGTGAACGTCACGCCCGTGTAGTCGCCCGCGTCGAAGATCGTCGGCGAATATGTCAGTGTGCCCGAAGTCGGGTCGAACACCGCGCCCGGCGGCAGGTTGCTCGCGGCGAAAGTCACGGGATCGCCGTCCGGGTCGTTGGCTGACAATGTCAACATCAGCGTGTCGAGTTCCGCGACAGCCTGGTCACCGACCGGCGCGAGCACCGGTGCTGCGTTGGTCGTGCGGACGACGATGTCAAACTGTTCCTCGTCGAACAACTCGTCGGCCGGCACGCCGTTGCCGCTGTCGGTCACGCGGATCGTGACCGGGTGCGTGCCGATGTCGCCCGCCACCGGCGTCCAGTCGAGCCGATATCGGCCGTACACCCCCGTGTCGGTCAGCGTCGCCGTGCCCGGCAGCCCGCCGGGCGTGGTGAAGGTCAGCGCGTCCTGGTCCATATCGCTGACATCGACCAGGAACGAAAGCGCTTCGCCGACCACGGCCACCTTCGCGCCAATCGGCGCGATCACTGGCGGCTCGTTCGGCGCTTCGACACTTACGATGAACACCAACTCGTCGCTGAACACGGATTGCGACCCGCCGCCGCCCACAACGTCGCCGTCGTCGGTCGCCGTCACGCGGATCGAGTAGTCGCCGCGGTCGTTGAAGTCGGGCGTGAACGTGAACAGCCCAGTACCGTCGCCGTTGTCGACGAACGTTGCGAAGTCCGGGATGGGGAAGAACGGCTGGCCGCTCTCAGCCATAAGCGTGATCGGGTTGCCATCGGCGTCGGTCGCGTTGACCGGCACCTGCACGACGTCGCCGCGCTGGAGCGTCAAGTTCGCGATCGGATCGATCACCGGCGCGCGGTTCGTGTTCGCCACGGTCAGGTTGATCGTGCCGACCGCCGACAGCGGCGTGCCCAGCCCGTCGCCGTCGTCCGTCGCCGTGACCGTGATCGTGTACTTGCCCGCGTCGGCGAAGCCGGTCTCCCAGATCAGTTCCTGCGTCACCGGGTCGAAGGTCATGCCGGTCGGCAACCCGTCGACCGCGAAGGTCACGGTCGCCGGTGAGCCGATACGGTCGCTGACCTCGCCCGCCTCATCCAGTCGGTCTTGCGGCGCGAAGTCCGGGTTGTCCGGGTCGAATGCGAACAGGGCCAGACCGATCGTCTGCCCTTCGGCGAATCGGAAGTCGCCCAGTGGGTCGAGCACCGGTGCACCGTTGGCGTTGAGGACGGTGATCGTCGTCGTCCGGGTCGTTTCCTGCTGTCCGTCGCTGACACTGAACGGCACGTCATACTCGCCGGCCTGCGTGAACCCGGGCGTCCAGACGAACTCGCCCGTCCGCGGGTCGAGCGTCGAGCCGGGCGGGAGGAAGTCGCTGCGGAAACGCAATTCGTCACCGTCGGCGTCCGACGCCAGCACGGTCAAACGCAATGTCGAACCTTCGATGATCGCGCGGTCGGTCGGCCGCGTCACGGTCGGCGCGCGGTTGGTCGGCAGGACCAGGAAGTCAACCGACTCGCTCACCTCGTGCAGCCCATCGCTGACGTAGAGCGTCACGTCGTCGTAGCTGCCGGCGTGGTCGAAGCCGGGCGTCCAGAACATCGTCTGCGCCTCGGTGTCGAAGAACGCGCCGGGCGGCAGGTTGTCGCCCCAGATCACCAGCGGGTCGTTCTCTTCGTCGATCACACCGAGGAACAGGTCGAATGGTTCACCCTCGAATAGCAGGATCGGTCCCTGCAATGGATCGATGACCGGCGGGAGGTTGACGCCCGCGACTTCGATCGTAAACGCCTGCTCGTCGTGCCCGCCCCGGCCGTCGTAGACGCGCAGCGTGACCTCCGTCTCAGCGTCGTCGCCGGGCGTTGGTGTCCAGGTGACCAGACCCGTCAAGGGGTCAATGGCCATATTCCGGGGGCCGTCGATGATCAGGAAGAACAGCGCGATCCCGTCCGGGTCCTGCGCCGTCGCCTGATACGTGTACTCCACGCCCTCGGTCGCGTCGGTCACGGGGTCCGATGTGAACATCGGCGCTTCGTTCGGGAACGGCAGGGCGTACACCGTCGGGTCGAAGCCGACGCGCTCGTCGACCATGTTGTCGATCACCAGCGTGCGACCCGTCGTCGATTCACCTGGTTGAAGTCTGCCGTCAGGCGGCAGCACGTCGGTCAGGTCGATCAGGAACGCCCCGTCCTGGTTGACGCCCGCGTTGCCCTGCGGCACGCCGCGGAAGCCGTCCAGCGGATCGAGCACGAGCAACAGTGGCAGCAGCAGGTCGTGTGTCGCTGTGTTTGTGATGACCACGTCGTAAGAAACGGTTGCCGTCGCGCGATCCGAACGCGGATTGGTGAACTGAATGTCAACCAACGCCGTGAAGTCAGACACGGCCGTGAAACTCGACGTAAAGTCATCGCCCATCGCCAGGCCCTTGGCACTTTCGACCCGCCCTTCGATGGTGAAGTCAAAAATGCCCGGTTCCAGGGCGTCGAAAATGAGCAGTATGCTTCGCGTGTCGGTGTCGTACTGCACGGACACTGGCGTGAACACGTCGCCTCGGTCGTTGCTCAGCGCGTAGTTGTCCGCGTTGAGCACAGACCCTGCCTCGTCGCCCTGGCCCTGGAACATGTCCTGGTCGAACGCGACGACGATCATGCCGAACGGCAGCGCCACCAGCGAATCGTCCGGCGGGCTGACGAACGCAACCTGCGGCGCGACGATCGGGCTGATGACGTCGATCTGGTTCGATTGACTGACCAGCACGCGGCCGTCAGGCGTCGCGCGCAGGACGTCGCCGCGCGTGCCCATCTCGGCGATGGTCACGCTCTGCAACGTCGCCAGGTCGACCATGATCAGCGCCCCGCCCGATCGGCCGAACCGGTCCCCGTTGGTCGTGATGAACAACAAGTCCTGAAGATCTGAACCCGGTACACCGAACGTGATCGAGTCGATCTGTTCCTGATAGCGCAGCATGAGTTGCGGGTCGTCAACCAGCCCGCCACGGTCCAGCGGGTTGGTGGACCGCTGGAACCGGACGACCTCGCCGCGGTCCGGCCAGACCGCGGCCCAGAGCGAGCCGTCTGGCGCGAAGCGCATGTTGCCCACGCGCAGGTCGCTGAAGTGGCGGAACGTTTGCGCAACAGGGTCGAAGATCTCGATGCCGTCGCCGGACGAGATGTAGACCTCGCCGGTTTGTGGGTCGACGGCGAGCGTCTGCGTGAGGCTGTCGCCGAACTCACCGACGATGCCGCCGGTGGTCGGGTCGAGTTGCAGGAGCGGTCCGCCGCCGGTCGCGGCCCACAGGCCGCCGTTGGCGTCGAACGCCAGGTCGAATACGGGGTGGGGCAGGATGGTCAGCAGCTCGCCCGGCACGTCCGGGTCGGAGGCGTCGCCGCCCTCGAACGGGAAGAGGTACAGGCCACCGCGGTTCAGGCCTCCGCTGGCCAGCACGGAACCGTCGGGCGTGGTGGTGATTGCCATCGGGCCGATGTTCGCGTGACTCGGGCCGATGCCCGTGGCGAACTGCCTGCCCTCGAACGGTTGCAGGACTGTCCCGTACTCGCTTGCGCCGATGGTTACGGGCGTCGCGGGCACACCCAGTTCGGCCTCAACGAATAGCGGGTTGGTCGACGGGTTGGGGCTTTGCGCCGCCGGTTCGCCCAGATTCGGCGCGGTGGTGCGGTCAAAGGATGGCAGCGCGCCGAGGTTGACGCTCGATCCGTCGTCAGGCGAGGTGACGCCCAACGGCGGCGTTTCGCGGTTGCCCGCGTTGTCGACGGCCAACGCGAGGAACTCGTACGTCTCGCCCGCCACACCGTCGAAGACGAACGAATCGTCGGTCGACAACGCCGTGACCAGTTCGTAGTTGCCGCCGTTGCGCGCGACGAACAGGCTCACACCCGCCACGCTGCTGCCCATCACGTCGTCGTCGGCCGTCCACTCGAGCAGCACGTCGTTGCCGGGCAGGCTTGACCTGGTCAGTTCAGTTGTGGGCGCAACGGCGTCGGCGGTGACCGTCGACACCGTGGTGTCAACCGGCGCGGCGGTGTTGAGCAGCACACGTGCCTGCGTGTTGATCTCCGTCCCGGTCGTCAGGCCCGCCTTCGGTCGGATGGTATAAGAGACGAGCCCCGTGCCCGCGCCGTCTGCGTCGTTTGGCGGCAGTAGGCCGAAGTCGGGGTCGTCCAGCAGTTCGCCCGTGCGCGGGTCGATCGCCTGGATCAACCACTGCGCGATGTTGTCGACCGGCTCGAGTCCGGCGTTGACGCGCAGAATGAACCCCTTGGATTCGGTGAAGTCGAACTCGCCCTGGAAGAAACCACGCCCCGGCGGCAGGCTTACCTGAATGTCGCCGATGCGCAGGTCGCCCAGTTGGAAGGTCAACGGATCAAGATTTGGGTCCAAGTCGATCACGACGCGCGCTTCGCTGGCGGTGCGCACCGAATCAGACGAGTTTTCGAACTGCACTTGGTAAGGCAACGGGACACCCTTGGGCCCAAGCGCCGCGGGGATGAAGTTCTCGCTGCCAAAGCCGACCGGCCCGGTCAGCGTCGCCAGGTCGGCGGTCTGGCCGGGCAGTTCGAGGAATCGGCCAAAATCCGGCGGCTGCGGCACAGCGGCTGGCGGGATATCCAGCATCACCTCGCCGTATGGCACAAAGATGTTGAACGCCTCGAAGTCGGTCGGCTGTGTCAACCCCTGGTCAAACTCGTCGGCCGGTGGGAGTCGTTCGCCTTCCTGATCCGGGTCGTGTCCGTACCACCGACGCACGTCTTCGAAAAAGTCGATGAGGTTCCCGCCGGCTTCGTTTGCGTCGTCCAAGATCGACTCGCCGCCCGGCCCGACAATCAGTCCTGTGGCGAGTGTCGAGAGAAGGCTGTTGACCAGCGCACTCTCGCGGATCGGTGGGGCTTCGTCCTCGGGGCGCAGCAGACCTGCCTCCTCCAACGCGGCTAGGTGGAACGCGACCCACTCGTTGGCGTTGGCGGCGATGAACTGCAACGTGTCTGCCGACGGATCGGGGTCGGCCAGGATTGCTTCGCGCATGCGCAGCGCGTCCGCTGTTTGTCGTTCGATAAACTCGTCCCGCGTCATCGGCGTGCCGGCGGCGAGGATGCTGAATATGAACGCGATATCGTCGTCTTCGATGTCCTCCAACGCGTCGGGATTCGCTTCCAGGATTTCGGCCAGCCCTTTGTAGACCTCGACGTTGAACGTCGCGCCAACGAAGCCGCGTGTGTCCAGGTCGATCACGTACCCCGGCGCAAGGATCTGACCCGGGTGCGGCTCGGCGTTGATGTCGCTGATCAAACTCGCATAGGGCACGTCCGTCAGGCCCAGCGCGTCGAGCCGGTCGTCGTCCGGTGCGCCGCGAAGATTCGACGTGAACGTGACAAATGGCAGATTGAACAGCTTGTCGTTCAAACCCAATTCAGGGATGCCGAACTCGAAGTAAACGTATGGCGTGTCGATGTTCGTCCGGCTGAGCGCCGAGAACCCGTAGGTCCCCGTCGCGCCCGGGGCGAGCACGCGCGGACCGCCCAAGCCGACCGTCACGTCCTGCGGCAGCGTCTGCTCAACCAAGTAGCGGTAGGGCACCACCGCCTCGTCACCGCTGGGATTGATCACCTTGACGTCGTATAGGCCGTGCGGGGCGTCGGTCAGATCAAAGATCGCCTGGATGCGAGTCGAGTCGAGCACCTCGTAGCGCACTGGCTCGTACTCGGCGATGCCGGGGCGCACGAGCTTGACGATCGCGTCCTCGTGGAACTGCGCGCCGGTGATGCGTGTGGTGACATAGCGGCTGTCGCCGCCGCGGTCGGTGAACACATCGGTGATCATGAACGGCAGCGTGTCGGCCAGCAGGGTTGCCGGCGCGTCGTTGCGCGGTTCGCTGTGCCCGCGCACGAGGATGAAGTACGTGCCCGGTTCGGTCGAGGGCACGATCGCGCGTTGGTCGGCCATGAGAACGCCGTCATACGCCGCGTCGAACACGACACCGGTCGGCACGTCGTTGTAGCGGATGAACAACTCGTTCGCCGCGCCCATCGTGCCGAACAAATCGGTCTGCAACGTTTGGCCAAGGCCGACGTCGACCTGGAACAGCCGCTCCTGTTTCGGGTCGAGCGTGAAGTCGAACGGCACGCCCAATTGCAGCGTGTCGACGGTGAGGGTGAGCGTGTCGGCAGACGGGGTGAAGTTGTTCCCCTCGCCCGCCTCTTCGAAGACTTGATTGAGAATGTCCGGCCGAACGATCAGCCGGTACGACCCCGGTTTGACCGGCGGGATCTTGGTCTGAAGCAGTTGCGTGTACGAATCACCCGCGGCGACCTGACCGGAGAACGACACTCGGCCGAGGAACGGGTCGTTGATGTCCCACACGCCATCGACCGAGAGGTAGACGGCGTCCGACCACGAGCCTTTGGCCACGTTGGGGCCGAGGTTGGTGACCGTGAAAAAGATGTCAACGTCGTCGCCGGAGCGTGTTGCGCCAGGTACGACGATGTCTTCGGCGAGAAGATCGGCCGGCGGGGGCAACTCGAAGATCGTGGGTATTGCCGTCGGCGTCGCATTGTTCAACTCGGCGCCGCCTTCGAACACTTTGCCGCGCGGCGCACTGTTCCGTACCGGGTCCGTTACGACGAAGACGTAATAAGGCCCTTCGATCGATGTCGGTGCTTTGACCGTGAGCGACTCGGTGTAGCTGCTCAGCGCATCAAGCCCGTTGAAGTGACCCACGCTGCCCAGATACAGGTCGGCATTGAGGTCGAGGAACTCGTCGCGCGAAAGATAGACCAAGTCATCCCAACTCGGCGTGAGGTCCGACGTGGGAACTGAGCCGAAGTTCGTGACCGTCCAGTTGACCGTGAAGTCCTGGCCGACGGTGACATTCGTCGGCGCGTTGACTTGCGAGACACGCAGGTCGGGAGACGGCGCGGCGTTGATCGGCAACGCCGCGGCGGTCACGTTGTTGCCCTCGTCGCGGTACTCCCCTTCGCGTGCCAGTACGCGGTTGATTCGGAATTCGAAATTGATCCCCGGAACAGCAGGCGGCAACGGGCCTTCCAAGTTGGAATCGGTGAAGACGAGGATGTGGAAGTCGCCCTCGATCCCATCGGGGAGGCGGACATTCCTAGTGACCGTGTAGTCATCACCCGAGGGCAGAATCTGCCCGCCGCGCGCCGCGGAGCCCAGCAGTTGGTCGGATGTGTCTAGCGAAGGGTCGGTCGACAGGTAGATTCGGTCGATCCAGTTGCCGCGGCGCGTGTCGCGCCCGCCCAGGTTCGTCACCGTAAACGTAATCGGGATCGTGTCGCCGGCCTGGGGAGGTGACGACGGTACGATCAGGTCGGAAACGAAGAGATCCGGCTCGCGATAAACGACGGGGATCGGCGTGCTGCCGAGGTTGTTCGACGGGTCCTCGAAGACTCGGTTTTGATAGATACCTCGGTTAGATTTGTTGTTGCCCCCAAACGGACTCAAAGTGCCGCCGGCATTCGTTCTGATGTAGATGTAAAAGTCGCCGTCAATGCCTGGGGGTAGACTGAACTCTTCGGTTTGTGTGTAGCTTTCGTTCGTGCCAAGCACGCCATCGGGTGTATGGAAAACAAGCCCCAACGCGGTGGCCCTGTCCTGAATAAACACCGGGTCGGGTGACAACCAGACTTGGTCAGTCCAGTATTGTGTGCCTTCCCACACCGGCGCGCCCACGTTTTCGACCGTCCAACTGATCGTCGCCAACTCACCGGAGAAGTTCATTTGCGACGCGCTGACATCGGTCACGATCAGGTCGGCCGGGTTGTTCGTAACCACCGTCGGCGCGGAGCCGGTGTTGTTGCTGCGGTTCGGCTCGTTCGGCCCGCCGAAGGTATTCGACTCGACGATGACATACATGCCCGCGGCGGCCGGAGTCAGGACCTCATCCAGCACGCCTGTGTAGGTCTCGTCAACACCCAGCCCGCCTTCGTGCAACACCCTGCCCAGTAACCACGTCACCGCGCCTGGCGCGTTGCGGTTTGGATCGCTGCTGAGGTACACATCGTCGAACCAGGCGTCGGTCTCGGCCGGGTTGCCGCCGATATTTCTGACCGTCCACTCGACGTGGAACGGCTCGCCGCCGAGACCCACGGGTTGCGGGTCGACATCGATCACCGCCAGGTCGCTGGGCGGTGTCGTCAGGATCGTGATCGGCCGACCCTTGTAGTTGTTGTTGTCCAGTTCGTTCGGGTCGTCCGGGTTGATAAAATCGGCGTTCGTGTCTTCCAGCACCACGTCGTACGCGTCGCTGAACGGCAGGATGAAATACTGGCCCGTGACGCCCTTGGGCAGTGTGACCGTCGTCGTATACGTCGCGCTCTCGTTGACTTCGAGACCGCCTGAGCGCCCCACCGTGCGGATCAGGAAGTCGGTCTCGTCGTTGCGCGCATCGGGTCGGCCCGGATCGCTCACCAGCCATATCTGGTCCGTCCAGTTGTCGACGTTCGTCGGACCAGCGCCGCGATTGGTTACCGTGTACGTCACCGAAATCTGTGTGCCGTCGAAGCCCTGCGCCGGCGCGATCACGTCGCTGGTGACCAGGTCGCTGGGGGGGATCGGGTCGATGTCGATGGCGACGGCCTGCGTGTTGTTGTTCTCGTTGGGGAACTCGTTTTGCTGGTTCGAGCCATCGGCTTGGACGATCAGGAACACCTCGCCCCGGAATCGTTTGGGGATCACAAAACTGGGGGAGAACGACTGGTACTGCTGCCCCGGGTCCAGGGCCGACTGATTCGGAATCGACGCGACCAGCACGTCGTCGCTGCTGATCGTGTTATCCAACGACAGGTAGACGCGGTCGGTCCAGTTGGGCGTGTTCGTTGCGACCGTGCCCTGGTTGACCACAACAAACGACAGTTGTGCCGTTCCGCCCGCGCTGGCTGTCGGCGGCGCGTCGATCGAGAGAACCTGCAGGTCGGCGCGCGGGACCAGCGACACGACGATCGTCTGGTCGTCCTGCAGCGTGTTGTTGTCTTTGTTGGGCTCGAACAGCGCGTTATTTGAATTCGTCTGCACCTCGACTCGGAACACGCCGTCGACATTGACGGGCAGATTGAACTGCTCCTGCCGCATGTACGACAGCCCGGCGTCGAGCCCCGCGGTGTACGTGCGCGAACCGAGGGTGAACACCCGTGTCGAGTCGGAAACGTCGCGTAGGCGGACCGTGTCCGACCACGTGCCCACCGCGTCGGCCAACCCGTCGTTGCGCACGATCCACGTCAGGTCGACGGTCGAGCCGCTCAGCGCCGTGGTCGGCGCAGTAAGGTCCGTGACTTCCAGGTCGGGTGGGTCGCCCAGTTCGACGGTGATCGGGCCGGTGACGGCCGTGTTGTTGTCCGTGTAGATGAATTCAAACGGCCCGGGCCCGGCCGTGACCTTCAGGAAGAAGTCGCCGCTGATCCCGTTGGGCAACACGGCGTTGACGACGCGCTGGTAGGAATCGCCCACGGCCAGGTGGCCGGTGTGCTGGAATGTGCCGAGGCGCGTGATGAAGCCCGTACCGTCGGCGTTGGTGACCAGGTCGACGGTGTCGTTCCAGGCCGTCACCGTCGTCAGGCCGATCGCGTTGGCGGGGTTGTTCTGGACCGTCCACGAGATCTGAATCGGGTTGCCGCTCTCGCCCGTGTTGTCGGCGTTGAAGTCGGTGACGATCAGGTCGGCATATGGAACCCTCGTCACGTCAACGAACTCACCGTACGCGGCGCGGTTATTGACCTCCAGGTTGTTCTCGAAAACCACATCGGCCGCGTCGGTGTGGACGAATACACGGAAACGACCTTGAAATGCGGGCGGCAGCAAGAACGACTGCGACTCGGTGTAGTCGTCACCGACAGCCAGTGCGCCGTTGTGCGGGAACTCGGCCAACAGGATGTCGTCGGCGTCGCCGAAGGTGTCGTCCGTGCTGGCGTAGACGCGGTCGACCCATGAACCAGTCTGCCCCGCGCCCGTGCCGTTGTTGGTCACCGTCCAGTCGACGGTGATCGTCGCCGGGTCGTCGACGAAAACGTCACTCGGCGAGGTCACGTCGAACCCGCTGACCACGACGTTTGATACCTCGAGGTCCGCATACGGCGCCAACTCGATTTGCACGACGCTGGAGACGACGTTGTCGCCCTCGTCGCCGACCTCGTTCACGTCATTGACCGCGTCGGTCACCACAAGGATGAACCGTGTGCCCGACACGCTGACGGGCGTTGACACATCGACGGTCGCCCCGACCGTGTCACCGGAGGGCAGTGGGGCGGATCGGCCGACCTCGTTCAGTAACAGGTCGTTGGCGTCGAATGTCGTGTCCAACGACAGGTAGACCCGGTCAACCCAATTCACGTCGACGTCACCCGAGCCGGCGTTGGTCACATTGAATGACACAGCGAACGTGTCGCCGCTCGTGACGTTGGCCGGCGCGTTGGTGATCGACGGGACCAGGTTCGGGTGCGTGACCGTCAGGATATCGTCACTGACAAGCAGGTTGTTCGTCTCACCCGCGCTGCCGGGCAGGCCCTCGAACACGTCGTCAGCGTCGTCGGTGACGACGACGATCCGGTATTCGCCGTCGGCGACCGAGGGAACGGTGACATCGGTCGTCACGTCGTACGTCCCGCCTGTACCGCCCGCGCCGCCGTGACCGGAGACATCGGCGTCACGCGATACGGTGGCCAACAGCGACGCGCCGTTGAGCGTGCCGTCGGTCGACAGATAGACGCGGTCGACCCAAGACGCCTCGGCGTCGCCCTCACCGACATTGTCGACGGCGAAAGAAACCGAGATCATCTGCCCCGGTTGCCCCTCGGTCGGGTTGGTCGCGTCTGAGACGACCAAGTCCGGCTCGGGCAGACGCGCAATGTTGATCGGATCGATTGTTCGGCCGGTGTTGTTGCCTTCAAAGTTGAACTCGAAGACCTGACCTTCGACGTCGGTCACGACGAAAATGTGGAAGTTGCCTTCGATCCCCTGTGGCAGGTTGACCGTGGTCTGCGCCGTGTAGTTGGCGTTGACCGACAGCGTGCCGTTGCGGGTCACGCGGGCCAACTCGGTGTCGCCGGCGTCGAGCACGTCGTCGTCGGACAGGACAACGCGGTCGACCCACGACGAGACGTTCGTCGTGCCCGTGCCGTTGTTGCGCACCCGCCAGTCGATATCGATCGGCCGACCGCTCAGCGCGTTGTTCGGCGTCCCGGTAACAACTTCGACGACCAGATCGGCGTACGGCTCGACCACGTCAATGGTCGCCAGCGCCGAGTCGTTATTGCCTTCACCGTCCGGCTCAGGTTCGACGTTGTTCGCGTCGGTCGTCACGTACAGGAAGAACTGCCCCCTCAGCCCGCCGGGCAGCGTGACCGTCTGATTCTGGGTGTAGTCCAAACCCGACCCGAGTGCACCGAAGCGCGTGAACTCGTCGATCTGCACGTCGTCGCCGTTGCCGATGACGTTGTCGGTCGACAAGTAGACGCGGTCCACCCAGTTGGATCGGAACGTGTCGGCCGGCCCCTGGTTTTCGACCGTCCAGGAGATCGGCACATCCGCCGGGTCGCCGATGATCAAGTCGGTCGGTGCGCTGAGATCGGTCACGACCAGGTCCGATCCGTCAATGACGAACTCGACGGTCGACGTGTTGTTCGTCTCCGCGTCGTCGTGGCCGTTGGCGTTGAACTCGAAGAAGTCGTCGGCCACGTCGGTCGTGACCTGCACCTGGTAACGGCCGGGGGTCGTCGCGTTGAAGTTGAACGTCCCCGGCAGCGTTGCGCCGGCGGGCAGGTCGTCGGCGACGCCGAGCGTGGTGTTGACCAGTTCGGTGTCGGTGGTGACATTGCGGACCGTGACGCGCTCGGTGAAGCCGCCGTCGGCGTCGCCGTCGCCACGGTTGGCTGTGTTCCAGGTGACGGCGTGGCCGGTGGTGAGAGGCAGGGATTGTGGTATGCGGACGTAGTCCCAGTCTGAACTGGATGTTCCGCTCTCAGATCGTGCCCCAAACTCGATATGCTCCACAGTTGTCGTGGAAAACGACGACAGCGGCTCTTCGAGCGTCAGGACGTTGTCGACGAACAGCCGAGCCTGCCCTGCTTCGCTCTCGTCGACTTCCAGCCGGTAGCTGTGGTAGCCAGCCGAGATCGATTGCGAATTGCCGATGGTTTGGCCGCCACTGTTCTGAAAGAAGTTCACACTGTTCGGTGCGAGATGAACGGCGACGAGCCTGCTGCCGGTAGCCAGGTTGAGAGCCACCGTGTAGTTGCTCGTGCCGGGCGAGGCGCTATTCGTCCGCGATCGCCACTCTACGACGCGCTGCCCCGACTCCCACGACACATCCTTGCGGTATCGCGCACGGTTATCGGGAGGGAAACTGCCGACGTCGTCGTTGATGTTAAACGTGCCATCGCCGTTGTCCGTGACATGGGTTGCTTCATCCAGATCGCCCAAGTAAACCCAGGGATTGGACTCCGAAGACGGTCGCAGGCCATTGAACTCCGCCGCGATGCCCCCGGCAGTCGGGGGCACGTTTAATCGCTCCTGGAGATAATCCTCCACCGCGTCACGCTCGTTCTTGGAAAGCGTGCGGTCAAAGACGATCAACTCGACCAAGTCCCCAACGAAATGGTTCGCATCCGCATTCCAATCGCCGACGATGAACGTGTTGCCATTGACGTTGTAATCATTGTTCGCGTTCGTCGACAAAAGCGGCGTATCGTTACCATCCAAGTACAGATCATGGGAGTCGGCGCCTCGTTCCCCAAACACCTGCGCACTGATGTGGAACTCGTTGGCGGTGATCTGCGTGCCCGGCGGGAAGTTCGCGACCGCGCCGTCGAAGTGGTAAGCGCGTTCACCTGATCGACGTGACAGAGGCATCTGACTGCCGCTGATCCCATTGTCACCGATCGTGTAAAGGTAGTCGTTGTCCGACGAGGCCACGGTGTATTGGAACAGCGCGAAGATGGAGGCACCGCTCAGCGTTTCACCGAGCGAGCCGAGCAGGCGGTCGTTGCCGTCGAAACGCAGTGCCGGCAGTCCGTTGACGACGTCCGGGACGAGCGTCGGTCGATCGTCGCCGGTATTGCCGACATCGTGATCGCCACCCGAGAGGTCGTCCCATTGGTCAACCAGTCCGCCCGTCTCACTGACGCCTTCATCGGCGCGGAAGTGAGCAAGCAATCCCGTCGTCACAGGCAGCGCAGGGCCGCTGTTGTCGCCCGAGTCGTTGGATGTCGTCACGACGGTCGCGTGGAAGTTGTCATACCCGACCTGGATCGTATTGCCGCCGCTGTTCGACGTGCGGAAGCCGAGGGTGATCGGTTCGCCGTCGAAGTCGAGCGTGCCTGTCGATCCGTTGAGGGGAACGAAATCGCCTTCGACGAAAGCCGTGCCCGCAGTGGACAGCGCGTTCCATGTCCCAAGACCTGCTGGGCCAGTGACATCACCGGCAATGCCGAAGTAGGAGTCACCGTGTTTCAGCGCGAACCCGACAACCTGCCCCTGCCCAAAGAACGCAATGTTCATGTACTCCAGTTCGAACGTGATCGACTCGATCGGGCCGTCGGCGGGGTCGTAGACGAACGATGGATGCGAGTGAAAGGTGAATGTCGCATCGTTCGTGGCAGTGGTCACTTCCCAGAACGCGTCGGGGTTGCCCCCGGTGGAAACGCGCTGTGTAGTCTGCCCGCCAGCGGCGCTGTTGATCGGCTCGCTCGTCCAGCCGGCGAAGTCGCCGTCGGTGAATGACAAAGTGCTCGACGTGATCGGAGCGGTAGATGCGACGCGTACCGGCTCCGCCGCAGCGTTGCCGCCGCCTAGCGTGCCGTCATTACCGCTCGACGAACTATCGACCGCGGTCGTACCGCCGGCCTCGTCAAATCGGTAGTACGCCACCAGGCCGGGCTCATCGCCGGCCAGGCTCCGATTCATGTCACCGTGAATCTGATTCTCGTTGCGCATCACATCCCATATGCGCACCTCATCGATCTGCCCCTGCCAATGTCTGCCAGTCGACCAGCCGGCGCCGACCGTCACGTTGTTGAAGTTGGACGGCCAGGTCGAGTTCGTCGCGTCGAACACCTCTTGGCCATCCAGGAAGCCGACCACACGGTCGTTGTCCGAGTCCCACGCCAGCGCGACGTGGTACCAGCGATCCTGAACCAAAGAACCGGTGAAGTTGTGCGCCGTCCAACCTGTGGAAAAGTCCGCGTTGTCCGCGCCGATAATTGTAACGAACCCGCCATTCGAGCTTTCTTCAAATCGGATCGCCTGATTGCCCATCGACCCGTCGGCCGTAATCGGGCCGGTGGTGAACGGGTTGCGGAAGTTCTCAACCACATCGGCGCGCATCCAGAACGAGATCGTTCCGGTGGTCGGACGAGCGCCGAGATTGCCGACTTGAACCAGGTCATCGACACCGTCGAATGAAAGGGCATTGCCGGCCGCACTAGCCGCATTGAGGAATTCACTCGGAGACAAAGCTACGGCGCTGAACCGCATCTCGTCGAGCAGGCCGTCGAAGTTGTTCTCGCCGACGGCTTCGCGACCGGCGATGATGAGGGCGTCTTCGTCGTTGCTGTCGGCAACCGCCGCATCGAACGCGGCCGGGGCGTCCGTCTGGCCGACCATCGCACCGTCGAGATACAGCTCCGCCAGGCCCGAACCGTTGGCGCCTGCGCCGTCCTGCCAGATTAGCGCGAAGTGGTGCCACTCGTTGCTGGTGATCGGAGTTGATGTCTGCACGGTCAAGGAGTCGGCCGCGCCTCCCGATTCTAAGAACGTTGCCGTCAGGAAGTGCGCCGCTGTCACCCGGAGCGTAAAACCGCCGAAGTCGGGCGTGTCGCGCGTGCCGGCGATGATGTCGCCGAATCCCGCCGGTGTGCTGCCGTTGTGATTGAACCAACCCTCGAGTGTCCATGACCGGCCGGACAGGTCGAAAGCATCGGTCGTGCTAGTCGCCAAACGGGCACCGCCGGTAGCCGCTCCGGGCGAGTTCAGCGAACCGAAGTTCGCGACGGGGTCGCCGTTGAAGCCGGCCGACCCGTCGGGGTTGGGGATGTTCACGACCGGCTGGTCGCTGTCGGCCGTGAAGCCGCCAGAGCCCGCGGCCGTCAGGTCATGCCCACCCACCGAGTCGGTCAGTGTGACAGTATCGCCGCTGTTGAGCCCATCGCCCGGTGTCGCGTCGTCGAATTGCCAGTAGGCGACGGTCGTGGATGGTTCACCAACGACGCCGACCTCTACCATCAGATCTTCGATGACGAGGTCCGGGTATGGCGCGGGGTCGACATGGAACGTCGCCGCGCTCGACGTGACGTTGTCGTCTTCGGCGAACAATTCGAGCACCTGGTTGTTCGTGTCGGTCTCAACGATCACGAAGAAGTCACCGGACACACCCTCGGGGATGTCGCCCGTAGCGTTGACGGTGTAGGTCTGGCCGGGCGTCAGCGCACCCGAGTGCGCGTCGACGGACAGTTCGATGTCGTCGGCGTCGCCGTAGGTCGCATTCGTGCTCAGCACGGCCCGGTCGGACCAGTCGCTGACGGGTGTCGCGGCGTTGCCGATGTTCTCGACTGTGAAACTGAACGAAACCGTGTCGCCGCTGACAATGTCCGGTTCAGTCGGTGGGTTGACGGCCGTGACGACGAGATTGGGCGTCGTGACGATCTGTTCCAGCCCGATCGTGTAATCGCCGGTGTTGTCCAGCCGATCGGAAACGGACCCGCCGCCCGGTTCGACGCGGATCGTGTACGTGTCGTCTTCCGGTGCGACGAACTCAGAAATGTTCGCGTCGTTACTACCAGTGAACGACGCGCGCACCTCGCCTGTGGAATCGAGGATCGTTGCGTCAAGGAACAGGCTGGCCGGCAGCGCGTCGACAAAGACATTGAACGCCTGGCCGCGAAGCGCGTCAAAGGTGAACTGATCGACATCGCCAACCGGGCTGATCTGACGCGCCAGGGCAGGGTCGTCGGCGACGATTGGCTCAGTTCCGGCAGGGATCGGCTGGTCACTCAGCCCGATATTGAAACTCCCCGTCTGGTCATTGCCTGAGTCGAAAAACTTGATGGTGTACGTGCCGGCCGTCGGCAATAGATAGTCGTCGATCTCTTGTGCGAACACGTGCGTGTTGTTATCCGACACGCCTGCCAGGAATGCGTTGTTCGGTCCAAACAGTTGCAGCCGTCCGTTATAGCCGGCACTGGTCAGGTTCGACGACGCGACGATCGAGATCGGCTGGCCAACGTGCTCCGGCAATGCTTCGAAGCTCAGCAATGCCACATCGCCCCGAATCGGCAGGTCCACCCGCACGGACTCGCCGAACGCGATCGGTGTCGGAACGGGGTTGGCGCTCGGTGTTCGGACAATGAAGCTGTAGTCGCCTGTACTGTCCAACTCTGTGCCTACCGAGCCATTGCTCGGCTCGACGCGCACCGTGTATGTACCGTCGTCGGGCAACGTGACCAGATTCAGCAGAATGTCATTGACGCCGCCGCCGGCGACGACCGAGCCGTCCGGGCCGAACAGAGTCAGGTCGACGTGGTTACCGCTCGTGCGCTCGATGGTGACGACACGCGACGGACTGGGCGTGAGCAATTCGATGGAATCGAAGAACGCGTTGATAAAAGTGCCGTTCCCCAAATCGCCGATCAGGTCGACCCGCCACTCCGCCGCCGCCGCGGGGACTGGCGCACTGAATTGAAACTCCGTCCACGCAAAGTCGGATGTTAAAACACCCGTTGACTGTGAGTCGAGCACTCCACCGGAACTGTCTAGGAAGGTGAGGACAGCCTCTCCAGTGTCGCCGGTCTCCGTCTGGACTCTTCCTCTTAACGTTAGAGTGGAGGTATTCAGTCCCGCAGTTCCCGATTGAGAAAGAACTGCTCCACTGCCGACAGAACCCGCCGCTTCATTGCCAAACGTAAAGAACCGGGAGCCAGCAAACGGCAGTACGGTCGGCCCTGTTTGTGGTTGTGACGTAACGGACGCAATGATGTCGCCGTTACCTGAACTGGTTCCACTGACATCAGCAGCCCAGCCCGACAGATCGCCTGACTCCGCGCCACCATTGAATAGCACGGAGTTGTCCCCGGGCAGGGGCATGGTGAACGTAAATTCATCCACATCGCCACGAGGCGTGATGCTTCCATTGACCGTGCTGTTGAATCCTGGGATGGCCGTCGTCGTGTCAATCGGCTGGTCGCTGAGCGCGACGCGGAAACTGCCCGTCTGGTCGTGGTTGGAGTCGAAGAATCGGATCGTGTGCGTGCCCACTTCGGTCAGCACATAGTCATCGACTTCCTGCGCGAAGACGTGAGTATTGTTGTCCGCAACGCTCCCGATAAGGACTCCGTTGGGATCGCGTACCTGGAGTCGGCCGTTGTAGCCCCGCCCGGACAACTCTGACGATACGAGGATCGAAACCTGCTTACCGATGTCCTGTGCCTGCACGTCGAAGGTCAATTCGGCGATGTCGCCGCGGATCGGCAGGTCGATCTGGACCTCTTGGCCGTACGTGATCGGGATGGGCACGGGGTCGCGCGTTGGTGTCCACACGACAAAGCTGTAATTGCCCGTGTTGTCCAACTCGGTACCGACCGTGCCGTTGGCCGGCTCCACGTGCACGGTGTAGACGCCGTCAGCAGGTAGCGTGACGAGGTTCAGCAGGGTGTCATTGACACCTCCGCCGGCCACGACCGAGCCGTCCGGTCCAAACAGTGTCAGGTCGATGAAGTTGCCGCTTGTGCGCTCGATGGTGACGACCGTCCCGGCCAGGGCGAAGAACGTGTGTTCGTCAACGTCGCCGAGCGGGTTGATCGTCCCAGACACAACCTCGTTGAAGCTGGCGGCCACATTTGTGAAGACGTGCACTTGTCCACTAGTGCGTTCCGAAATGGCAATCTGCGTGCCGTCGGCTGACACATCCAGCCCGCCCCACCAAACGTTTTCAAACCCCGAGAACATAACCGATACATCGCCCGTGGCCGGATTGACGCGGAGCACGCGGTTGGCACGTTCGCCGACATACAGCATGCCGCTGGTCGGATCGAAGTCGATGGCATTGGCGTTGACCAATGGCTCGGATGTGACCAGTTGTGTCAGGGCGCCGCCAGCGCCGACCATGTAGATGCGGCTGTCGCCACCATTGGCATCGACCACGTAGATCGTGTCGCTCGAGACGGTGATGTCAACGGGGTCCGTCATCGTGCCGTCATCGTCATGCAGCAACGATTCACCTTGGGCAGTGTCAGGGGACCACAGCCAGATGTCGTCGGAACCCCCGGAACCGCGATCGACCGACAGCGCGTCGCCCGGATTGACTACCGTTCCTGTGTAGTCGCTGGGTACGAAGGCGATGCCAGCCGGATCGTCATCGCCGCTGCGGAACCCGCTGACCCACGTCGATCGGGACGTCTCTCCGAACCCCAAGCGGTAGATGTTGCCCCCGAAGTCCTCGGCAACGAAAACATCCCCGTCATTCGGGTCGATGCCGATCACGCCGGGGTTACTGAAGCCGTCCAGCAGCGTTGCGGTTCCGTCGTTTTCAAAGCGGTAGAGCCCGCCCGACGACAACCGCTGGCTGACATAGAGCAAGCCGTCCGCCGGGTTGAAGTGCGCCGCGACGGCCTGCTCGAGGGTCAGTGTGCGCGTCAGGGCCCAACCGGGCTCAACGATCTGGAGGTCCGACTCCGGGGCGGGCTCGGGCGATCCCAGCGGGAACGCCGACTCGATCGGCTGATCGCTTAACCCGATGTTGAAGTTACCGGTTTGGTCGTTCCCCGAGTCGAAGAAGAGAATCTCGTATGTACCAACCTTCTCGATCGTGAAGTCATCGATCTCGAGCGCGAAGACGTGGCTGTTGTTGTCCGCTGCGCTGGCGATCAGCACGCCGTCGGGATCGCGGAGTTGGAGTCGGCTGTTGAAGCCGGCACCCGTTAAGTTGCTGGAGACGACTAGCGACGCCTGCTTGCCGACGTGCTCGGGCAACGCCTCGAATTCAAGAAAAGCCCGGTCGCCACGGATTGGGATCGACACGGGAACGGACTGGCCGAAGTCAAGCGAGATTGGCGCGGGGTTGCGCGTCGGCGTCCAGACGGCGAAGCCATAACTGCCGGTGTCGTCCAACTCGCTGCCGACCGTGCCGTTGCGCGGCTCGACACGGACGGTATAGACGCCGTCCGTCGGGAGCGTCACCAGGTTGATTAACGAATCATTGACGCCACCGCCCGCCAGGACACTGCCGTCCGGGCGCAGGAGCGTCAGATCGACGTGGCTGCCGCTGGTCCGCTCGACTGTGATGACCGTGCCCGCCGTGCCGGCGAAGGTGTGCTCGTCCACATCGCCGATGGGGTTGATCTCGCCGGCGACCTGCTGGGCGAATCCGGAAGTGCTGAAAGCGACCTCGTCGATCACGCCGATGAAGTCGTCGGTGGTGAGACCTGCGGCAAGCCGGCCGCCGATCATCAGCGGGGCATTCGTGTCGGCCGTGCCGAATCCCCCGGGGAGGACGGCGGACCCTTCGAGCACCCCATCGACAAACAGCTTCATCTCATCGCCTTCGCGCACGGCGAGCAGTTCGTGTGGGACTCCATCATTGATCGGGGTCGTACCGGCCACAACGACGAAATCGACGCCATCGACCAAGCTGAATTTGGGGATGCCGGTGTCGCGCTGGATCAGGACGGCGTGCGTGGGGTCGAATCCCGTGTTGTCACGCCCGACGATGAATCGATGGTCCGTTTGACCCGGCTCGGCGCTCGATGTCTGCACGCGGGCGAAAATGGAGAAGTCGGCGTCGCCGACATTGAGCAACGACCCGCTCCCACCCACTGAGACGACGCTGTTGTTGCCATCCAGCGACACCGCGTGGCCGCCGGCGAAGGGAACAAACGTAGCGTTGCCGCGCAGGTCGCCATCATGGTTCGAGCCCAGCGTGCCCAAATTAGCGGTCGGGTCGGTTTGGTCGTCGAACGTGAAGCGCAGCAGCGACCCGCCAAGTTGCGACGGCGTCTCGATCGGCTGGTCGCTCAGTGCGATCGTAAAGTTGCCGGAGTTGTTGTTGCCACTATCGAAGTGTTGAATTGTGTAAGTGCCCGCGACCGGCAGGATCAGGTCGTCGATCTCCAGGGCGAAGACGTGGCTGTTATTGTCCGACACACTGGCCAGCAAGGCATTGTCGGGCCCAAAGACACGCAGCCGGCTTTGGAATCCCGCGCCCGTCAGGTTTCTTGATACAACGACCGAAACGGGTTTGCCGACTTGATCGGGCAGCACATCGAATGTGAGTTGCGTCTCGGGGTTCGCGCCGTCGATGGTGGTCGAGGCGTTTTCACCGAACCCGATCGTGCCATCGACATCGGGCGTGATTGTGGTGGTCGTCCCGGTGTTCAGGCTGATCACATATGCGCCGTGCCCGCCCGAGGGCAGTGACGGCCGAACGACAACGGTGTACGTGCCCGTCGCCGAAAGGTGCAGGTCGTTGAGCACGGACGACGTGCCGCTGTTGGTCGCGGCAACTTGTTGGCCGTCAGGCCCTTCGAGGATCAGAAGGCTATCGAACAGGCTGCCGTTGATCGGATCGACACGCAGGTCGACGGTGGTCGGTGTGGCCAGATCGAAGGTGTAGATCTGTTGGCCGGCTGGTGTGTCTAACGTGGTAACCAGGCCCGGATCGTTGAGCACGATCTGAGTCGAAACCTGCGCATTGCGACTGGACGACGTCACGACGAACCCGCCACCGCCGCTGCCGGTCACTTCCAACTCGTACGTGCCGGTCGCGAAGATCGTGCCGCCGACCGATGCGCTGCCGCCGTTGGTGTCGGTGCTGATGGGCACGCCGTTCGGGTCGCGCAGCACCGCGCTGACACTCGTCCGCGACGTCGCTTCGACATCGATCAACACCGTGTCACCGGCTGTGGCATCAAAGGTGAAAACGTGTCGTCCGCTGCCGCTTGGAAACTGCCCGATGAAGGGCGACTCGAATGGCAGATTCGTCGGGCCCAGATCGTCGAAGCCCTGCACGACGGTCGGCAGCGGCGGCACGGCCACAGGCGGCTCGCCCGCGCCGGTCGGTGTGCCCGGGACGGCGACGCTGAACAGACTCGCGATCGGACCGCTCGGCTCGCCCGGTAAGGTCGACGGGGTTGCCGCAGAGTAGTCGTAGTCCAACAGGTAATCGGTCGTCCGCGTGCCGTCGTTGTTCGACGTGGCACTGGCGCGCAGGAGCACGGAGTATTGACCGGGCACGGGCAACACGATGTTGCCGCCGACGGTCGTGCCGCTGAAGCTGCGCACGACCGTGCCGGCCGGCGAGATGATCTGCATGTCCAACGCGCGCGTGTTGTCCGTGCTTCGGGCACGAAGGATCAGATCGGTCTGGTTGTTGTAATCGAAGCGGTAGATGTCCTCGTCGGCCAATCGTTCGATCGAACCGCCGACCTGTTCACCGGGCGTCAGGACGGGTACGGCGTCGGCGGTGAACGTGAGCGTCGGCTGGATCGCGCCACCATCCAGTTCGCTGAAGCCGACGACGTGCCCGGTTGTGCCACCGGCGTTGGGATCGCTGCCCTGCTGCGGGCTGAGCCGGATTACGGCAAAGTCGCCCGGCTGCGCGCCGGCGGCGTAAAGACTCTTGATAAACGCTGTGAGGTTCGCGCCGCCTGTGGCGTCTGTTGACACCTCCACGGCCGTGTTGTTCGGGTCGGGGATGCCGTTGACGACATCTGCCTGGATCAACGTGCGCGACGCGACCCCCAGACCGGCGTCGGCGTCGTTGCTGCCATTGAGTGTCAAGTCGGTGTCAAGCGTCGGCGTCGAGACGTAACCAAGCCCCCACACGTTCATCTGTACACCGGAATTGTCATCGACGTACGGGAACGAGAAACTCGCCTGGTCGATCGTGCCGGGTGTCAATGACGGCAACTCGAAGAAGTAGAGCGCATTGAGGAACACTCGGTTTGGCGTGCTGCCGCCGTTGCCGACGCGGATGCTCGATAACGTATCGCTACTGAAAGGCCCACCGGGTCCATCCCCGATGTAGCCGTCTGCGGGATCGGTCGCGATATTGAAGAGGGTCGACGTGGGGGCGGTGTTTTGCTCGACCGGCCGATCGCTCAGCCCGACGACGTACGGCCCGACATCGCTGCCGCGACCGGAAACTTCAATGCGGTACTGCCCGTTAGAAGGCAGGGTGAAATCTTTGAAATCGGCGTGGTTGCCGCTCGTGCTGGAGCCGATCTGCACGCCGCCCGGTCCGAACAAACGCACGTCGGCACGCAACTGCGCGCCGCGGTCACGCCCCGACGCGACGCTGATCCGCACGACCTGATTGCGCTGGCCGTCAAAAACGTAGTTGTCCAGGTCGGCCGCGTTGTCGATGGTCGCGGCGATCGTTTGGCCAAACGCGATCGGAACGTCGCCGCCGGCGTCGAGAATGTACTGCGCCGGGTTCGACGCGTCGCTGACTTCGAGTAAGTAAACACCGATTTCGGTAAGCGTGGTATTGATCGTGCCGCCGCCCGGCTCGATCCGCACGGTGTAAGTAACGCCGACATCGGGCGTGAAGCTCAACGTCGAATCGGTGCCGCCGGTGGCGCTAGCCGCGACCGTGCCGTCCGGCCGTAAAACGGTCAGGTCGGTGTCCTGGCTGGACGCCGACGACACGTACAGCGTGATCGCCTGACCGCTCGTCGACGTGACGGTGTATTCATCGACGTCGGCGAACGGCTCTAGCACGCCGGCCGTCTTGCTGCCGATCGGCACAGCCGTCGGAGTCTCGGTCGGCTGATCGCTGACGGCCACGCTGAACCGACTCAGTTGGTCGTTGCCGCTGTCGAACGCGAGGATGGTGTACGTGCCCGCTTCGGGCAGAGTGACGTCGTCGATCTCCAAGCTGAAAACATGGCTGTTGTTGTCCGCCCCGCTGGCCAACACGGACCCGTCCGGACGCAGCAACTGAAGCCGATTGTTGAAACCGCGACCAGTCGCCTCGCGGGTCATCATGATCGACACCGGACGTCCGACGTGCTCCGGCAGAACTTCGAGGCTGTAGAGCACGCGGTCACCGCGGACGGCAACCTCACCCGGCAGGGATTGACCGAACGTGATCGGGATCGGCGTCGGCGAACGTTCCGGCGTCCAGACCACAAAGCTGTACGCGCCGGTGTTGTCCAGTTCAGTGCCAACGGAACCGTTACTCGGCTCGATCCGTAGCGTGTATTCCCCGTCGTCTGGAAGTGTCACCAGGTTCAGCAGCGTGTTGTCGTTGACGCCGCCGCCCGCGACGACCGACCCTCCCGGACCGAACAGTGTCATATCGATCGAACCGTTGGTCAGACGTTGAATCGTCACGACCTGACCGGCGGTCGCGTCGAACGTGTAGTCGTCAACGTCCCCTAATTCGTTGATCGCGCCGGTGATCGTCGTATTGAATGCCGGCAACGGCAGGGGTGTCTCAAGCGGCTGCGTGTTGACGCCAATTGTGAAGCCGCCCGTTTGGTCGTGACCGCTGTCAAAGTAGCGGATCGTGTAAAGCCCAGCCTCGGTCGGGACGAAGTCGTCGATCTCCTGCGCAAAGACGTGCGTGTTGTTGTCCGCCACACTGGCGACGATGGTCGAACCGTCCGGCCCGATCAGTTGCAGTCGGCCGTTGAACCCGCGACCACTCGATTCGGCTGAAGCGACGATCGAGACTTGCTTCCCAACATGCTCCGGCTGTACGTCGAGCGAGAACTCGACGATATCCCCGCGGATGCCGACCAATGCGGGCAGCGACTGCCCGAACGCGATCGGTGTCGGTATGGGGTCGCGCGTCGGCGTCCAGACGACGAAGCTATACCCGCCCGTGTTATCCAATTCAGTGCCGACCGTGCCGTTGCGCGGCTCGACGCGAATGGTGTACGTACCGGCCTGCGGTAACGTGACCAGGTTAATCAGTGAGTCGTTTACGCCGCCGCCGCCGACTACCGTCCCGTCCGGCGCGATCAGCGTGATGTCCGTCGAGCCTCCCGATGTGCGCTCGACGGTGACGACCTGGCCGACCGCGCCCGTGAACGTGTACTCGTCCACGTCGCCCAGCAGGTTGATCGAGCCGGAGACGGTCGTGTTGAACGCGGGCAGGGGCGTCGCCGACTGGGTCGGCTGATCGCTGATGCCGATCAGGAAATTGCCGACATGGTCGTTGCCACTGTCGAAGAACCGGACCGAGTAGTCACCCTCAGCCGGCAGGACGAAGTCGTCGATCTCCAGCGCGAAGACATGTGTGTTGTTGTCCGATGTCGAGGCCAACACGGTTATCCCGTCCGGACCGATCAACTGAAGTCGGCCTTGGAACGACTGGCCGGCCAACTCTGACGACACGGCGATCGACACCGGCTTGCCCACGTGCGCCGCGTCGGCGTGGAAGGTGAACAACGCCACGTCGCCTTCGACGCCGATAGCCACGCGCGCACGTTCGCCGAATGACATCGCCGTCGGCATCGGTTGCGGGTCGCTCACGCTCAGCAGAAACGGCCCGTGACCGACCGATGCCGCGCCGCCGCCGCGCACGCGCACGTTGTAAGTCCCGGTCTCCGTCAGCGTCACGGTTGAACGGGCATTGCTGTCGCCGGTTAACGCGACGAATCCATTGGGGCCGGTCAACTCCGCGTCGGCAGAAAAACCCGTCCCCTCCGCGTCGATGGTGACGACATCGCCCGCCTGCGCGTCGAATGAGTAGAAGTCCTCGTCGCCGGTACGGTCAATGAATCCCGGTATGAAGGTCGAGAACGGGATCGGTGTGACGGTGTCAATAGGGCCGTCGGAAACGCCAACCTCGAAAGCGCCCATCTCTGTTGTGAACGCCGTCACGCGGACCTGGTATGTACCCGCGCCGTCGGCCGCATCGATCACTACCTCATCAATCCGCGTGTCGAACGTGTTAGTTCCAGCCGCCCCGGTTGCCATCACCGTCCCGCCGGTGTCCAGCAGTTCGAGCATGGGTCGGAGCACACCGTCGCCGTCAACCACAATGGAGAACGGTCGATCGAAGTCGGCCGCTGAAATCGTCAAATCGAACAACCACTCGTCCGCAACGGGGTCGCTGATTTCCCCGACTGCCGTTTGGCCAAACGCAATGGGCAATTGGCCCGAGCCTTGCGCCTGAAGCGGGGCGCTGGCCGGCCGAACGCCGCACGCCGACAGCTCGACGGGCGACGCATCGGGAACAGTGAACCATGCGGGCGCAGGCCCCATTGCAACGTCGGATGTTGCCGTCGGGTTCAGCAGCACGAACGACGAAAGTAGGACGCGCTGTTCCAACGCTTCCACCGCCGCAAAGGTGTGCCGCCGCGCACGGGCATCGCCGCCACCACGACACGCCAGTGGGGGCGGTGGGGGCATCCGCGTCGGAAGCGTCGGCAGAACATCACACAGCCAGGGACGCGCACTCTTGATATTCATGATCTACCTAACAAAAGCGTCGGGCAGATCCGCCGGTTCTAGGCGCATTGAAGTTGGATGTTGCTGGATTCTGCAGACATGCCCCACTCCAAAGGACCAGCGGAACTGCGACAAGATGACCGAGCCGATTGCCAGTCAGAATGATTCCAATTGAGTGAGTAACGCGTGACAACTTCCAACATGCAACGGCACAAACCGTCAATGCCACGACAGACGTCACCCACGGTGGTGGACTGATTCCACCCAAGGGTCGGTGTATCAAATTACCGGACGTTTGTCAAAGCATGATGAGGCACACGCGGTGCGTACGATTAGAATTGCGCAGGAGTCTGGCCCGGTGAGAAGGGACCTGATCTGGCAGACGAATGACTTGTCCGCGCGGCCCGGTATGCGCGCAGACGAAGCCATGCGCCTAATCAAGTCGCCTTGAGGCGATGGGAGCCATCGAATCCAATCATTGTCGGCTCAGTCAGTCAATCGCATCGACTCACGCCGGCGATGCGCCAGGCAAAGCACTGCGATCGTTAACATCGCCGCGGACGCCGGCTCGGGAATGGCCCCGTCACCGCCGCCGCCCAACTGATACGTGATGTCACCCGTGCCGCCCAACTGTCCGCCGCTGGGTGGGTCATAGAATAAGGCCGCTTCGCTCACATCGAAGAATCCGGGTAGGAGCTCGAAGATGGGGTCCGTTCCATCAGAAACAAGACCGACACCGAGGAAATCACCGTCAAGGAATTCCACGCCGTAATCGATACCGTTCGTGCCGAACGCGTCGAGTTCCGTGAACGTGTCGACAAACATCGGGCCGTTAAACACGATCTCGAAATCGATCAGCTCGATGATCTCACCAAATGGATCGCCCGTTACCAATGTGTCCTCGTAGGTGACGAATCCGTCGAACGTGTCACCCGTCAGCTCGCCATCGGTAATCTCGCCACTGAAATCCACCGTGACCGGTACAGCGTTCGCCCCGCCGGCAAACAGCGCAAGCGCAACGACGGCAAGCGCAACTCTCTGCTGAACACCATTCATATCGATCATCCTTCTTATCTTCCTCGGTGATGAACGCTGGATCAGTATAACCTATGACTGGCCGCGAAGAAAGCCGAACTGCGACACTTTGCAAAGCGGCAGTCTTGCCTATCTTAACAATTGTTGAGTCAAGGGTTGCAGAATTGCCAACTTACGCGGCATTGGACGGGGCTAACACGCAATCGCTGCATCGGTCTTGCGGTTGGGTACACCGCCGGGCATGTCAAGAGCAACAGGCTTCCTGGCGCAGTCACATGCCAACGTCTCCTCGCTTCTCTCCCCGATTGGGTCAAAGGCTCTCTCAGCGATTTCGGTTTCGCCGGGGCCTTGGCTCGCGAACCGGGGGGATTGGCAGGTTGTACTGCTTCCAGTACATCAGCTTGAAGGTGTTGTGGCCGGTCAACGGGGCGTCTTCGTTGACCATGTTGGGCAGTGCGCCGGCAAACCACTTCTCATAGGCGGCGAGCATGTCCTTGGCGACCTTGGGGTGCTGGTCGATGACGTTGGTTTGTTGAGAAGGGTCGGCTTCGATGTCGTACAGCGCGTTTCGGCTCACTAGCCGAAAGCGCTGTGAGCGGACGGCAAAGTTCGACCACTTGGCCTGCTTGGCCTGGCCGCGCTGCCATCGGCCCTTGTGGAAGAATCGAAAACGGTCTTCCCATTTGACCTTGGGGTCCTTGAGCAACGGGACAAGGCTCCGTCCATGCAGTTGGTCTGCCTCCTTCGGTGTGCCGGCAACGATCTGAGCGATGGTCGGGAGCATGTCGTAGTGATTGGCCAGGCGGTCGATGTCCGTACCGGCTTGCAAGACGCCAGGCCAACTCCAGAAGCTCGGCACGCGCGTGCCGCCTTCATCGACGCTTCCTTTCTTGCCCTTGTGATCGCCGTTATAGGTCGAAGCGGCAGGACCGTTATCCGTCATGAAGATCACGAGGGTGTCGCGCTCAATGTCCCAAGCCTTCAACTGCTTGGCAAGCTTGCCGACGTTGTCGTCGATGTTCTCGATCATGCCGTAGAAACCAACGGAACTCGACCGCAGTTTCATAGCCTCGAAACGTTTCTTGTATGACTCCGGCGCGATGAATGGGCCGTGCGGCGCATTGGTTGTGATATACGCGAAGAACGGCTTCTTGCCACGTTGGGTGTCCATCCACTTGATCGCCTGGTCGAAGAAGATGTCCGTGCAGAATCCCTTGGTCTTGACAAACGTGTTGTTGTGAAGAATGGCGGGATCGAAGTACTTGTTTCCCGGTGCGTCACCGCAAGAACCTGCGTAGGATTGGCCAATGCCGCCGGCGCCATGGATGAAGACCTCGTCGAATCCGCGTTTGTCAGGCCGATAGGCGGCTTGATCGCCAAGATGCCACTTGCCGAATATGCCGGTCGTATAGCCGGCGTCTCGCAGCATCTCGGGCAACGTCGGGACTCCAAGCTTCATGCGCTCGCGCTCAAGAATGGTGTGTGTCACACCCACATAAAATGGCGCGCGTCCCGACATGATGGCCGAACGCGTCGGCGCGCAGGTCGGACTGACCTGAAAGCGCGTAAATCGCACACTACGACTCTGCAGTTTGTCTAGGTTCGGCGTCCGCAGGAACGGATGGCCATGACACGACAAGTCGTAGTAGCCCTGGTCGTCGGTGATGATCAGGATGATGTTGGGGCGTTTACCGAATGCTGGCTCGGCGGCCTGCGTCATCGAGTCCAACGCCGCCATAACCATCAGCACCAGGGCGGCCGTGCCAATACATCTAATCAAACGTTGCATTTGCGACTCCAATGCATGAGGATAGTCGGTTTCACTTGCCGGTCGTGACCCGTCACGACATTGTGAGTACTCGCGACGACCACGGCGATCCGTGGCGAACATCGTAACAAGTTGGCGCGATTCCGGAGTTGCCGAGGAGTAGGATTCTGCAATGGGCGGTTGAACATATGTTGTCACCACCGCGACTGCGCGGATACGCGTTGAGGATCTACAGATGACCAGCATGCGACGACGTCACTTCTTGCGGGCGGCCGGCCTGAGCCTGACCTTGCCGGCGTTGGAAAGTCTAGGGGGCGCGGTCGATCTGGAAGACGCGCCGAACGTCAAACGACTGTTCCTCATGACGGACGGCTATGGCTTCCACACGCCGTTCTTCTACCCGGAAAGGGCAGGCCTGGACTACCCCAGCAACGAGGTGTTGAAGCCGCTCGAGCCGTTGCGCAAGCACGTCTCGATTCTCGGCGGCCTGCAGCACATGAATGGGCACAGCACGCAGAAGTTTGTAGCTACCGGCCCCGCATCTTCGCCGCACTTTGGCGACTCGGTTGATCAGTACGTGGCACGTCATGTGTCCAGTCGTGTTCCAATCAACTCGTTGCTGCTTTCGATGCGAAAGACAGCCGCGGGCGGGGCGTACCGGTCGAAGGTACCCGTCGCGATGATCAGCGACCCGGAAGACGTCTTCAACTTTCTGTTTGTGAAGGGTGACGTCAAGACGCGTCAAGCCAATCTACAGCGGGAACAAAGCGTACTCGACCTGAGCCTTGAGCAGGCCAAGGACCTGTCACGAAACGTCTCTGCATCCGACAAGCGTCGGCTTGACGAGTACTTCAACTCGATCCGTGAAACCGAGATGATTGTCAAGAAGGGCATGGCCTTCCTTCGGCAACCCGACATCGACCCCGGCATCAGCAAGGAGGAACTGGCCGGCTTCCACGAGGGCGGGGCGGGTGATTCCTACTTCGCCTACCTGCGGACGCAGATGCGCTTCGTCGAACTGGCGTTCAAGTTCGACCTGACGCGTGTGGCCTACCTGTGGGAGCACGGGCAGAACCACGGCGCGACACACCATGGCGGGCGGGCGAAGCCCGGTGGGACGCTGTGGAAACACGCCAAGGGCACGGTCGAGGCGATCGCCAGAACGCTAACTCAGTTCAGGAACACAAAGATGGCCGGCGGTGGCACGCTGTTGGACGAGACGCTGTTCGTCTGGACTGCCGCGCTGGGGAACGCGGCCGGCCACACCGGGAACAACGCGCCCGCGATCCTGGCCGGCGGTGGGCTGAAGCACCACGGCCGATACACCCACTTCGACACGCTCCAGAAGAACACCCGGTTGTACCTGGCGATCATTCAAAAGATGGGCATTCCGGCTGAGAACTTCAACAACAGCTCCAAGCCGCTGTCGATCTAGGTTTTCAAAACTGCAGCGTTGAATTGACGCATGCACTGAACTGGTCGAACGAATTCACGCATCGACCAACGCGATGACACCATGATGAATCGGGAACCCTTCAACTGGTCGATTGTTCCGGTAGTGTTGACGTCTTTGGCTGCATGGGTGACGCCATTGGCGGGCGCGACCGATCAAGAGATGAGCGAAGTCCAGAGCCTGCTCAGCAAGCACTGCGTCTCCTGTCACGGCCAGCAGTCTCCAAAGGCCGATCTACGACTGGATATGTTGAGCAAGTCTCGGCAGGATGACTATCACCTGCTCGACGAGTTGGTTTCCCGCGTCGTAGCAGGCGACATGCCGCCCAAGACCGCCAAGCAGCCCTTGGCGAAAGGCGATCGCGATCGGCTGCTGACTATCTTGAAGAAACGACTCGTGAGCCTCGAATCTGCCCGGCTTCCGGGGATGTATCGGAAGCTGACCGCGCAGGAATACAACAACACGCTCATCGACGTGTTTGGCGTTGGCGTCACGAAGCTGTCCGACTTGCCGTTCGACTCCGAACACGACATCAAGAAGATCGGCGAGCACCAGGTCGTTACAAGCTACGCAGCCAAGAAATACTACCAGGTCGCGAACGCGTATCTCGACCGGCACTTGATCCACGAAGACGTAAAGCCGCGCAAGGTGACATTCACCGCTGCGAACGGGAAAGACCTGGTCGGGCGACAATACACCAGCAAGCAAGGCGCGATTGCCGGCGGCGGCAACCCGCCCATATTCATCCTCCGAAGCCCGGTTTCCCGGATCGCGCTCGAAGGTGAGTATGAGTTGGCATTTGATTGGTATTGCTTCTATGGCAGCCGTACTGATCTCGAATCGGCTGAACGGACCAAACCGGTTCGGCCGCCGTCGATCAGTTTCCATCCCGGCCGGACGGGCAACCTCGTCCTCAATCCCATCAGCGTCGGCAAGGAGGGGGGGATCGCTCAATGCGCCATGGACAAACCGATCCGCATCCGGCTCAACGCCGCAACGCGGTTTCTGTCGTTCCGAGGTCCGGGCAATGAATTCAAGATGTTTGACCGCGAGGATCCCCGGTACCTGGCGGTGTTGAATTCTGACCTGCCCAAGGATAAACGACGTGCCGCCCTCAAGGCGGTGGGGAAGAGGCTGATGGACGAGTTGCACGGCGGTAAACAGATGTTCCTGCTGATCCGCGGCGCAACATTTCATGGCCCCCTGAATAGACCCGAGACTGAGTTCAACAAGCGCTTGTTCGGCGACATGAAGCGAACCGATCCGATTGAGCGATGCCTCCCGCTCCTGAAGGACGTTGCGACAAAGCTGTTCCGTCGACCGGTCGGCGACGCCGTGCTCGAAGACTACTACAAGATCGCACGACGAGAGCACGCCGGCAGCGGCAACACGTATCAGGCGGTCAAGGCCGCACTTAATGCGATGCTCTGCTCGCCGTTGTTCATCTTTAAGCACGAAGGCAGCCAGAACGATCTGGATGATCACATGATCGCGTCTCGATTGTCCTTCTTTCTCTGGAACGGCCCGCCAGATGAGGAACTCATGCAACTCGCCGCTCAGGGCAAGCTACGCGACCCGGCTGTCCGTCGCCGACAGGCGCTGCGGATGATGGGCGATCACCGCCGGGCGCGGCGGTTCATCAACAATTTCACGCGACAGTGGCTTGGGCTGGACAAGTTCGGTGCTTACATGCCCAATACAGCCTTTATCGACGACCGTCGTTACAGGCCGTTAAAGCCCGCGATGGAGGAAGAACCTGCCCGGTTCTTTGGCGAGCTGCTTGAGCACAATCTCAGCGCGTTAAACCTGATTCATTCGGAGTTCGTCGTTTGGAATAAGGTGCTAGCGGATCACTACTCAAGGGGCACACCCGATCTGAAGTATCGTTGGCCACGGGACGCCGACCGCGCGGCGTTCCGCCGCATCGACCTCCAGGAGAATCCGGGGCAGCGGCGGGGCGGGCTGGTGACCATGGCGTCGATCCTCAGCCTGACGACCGATGGCGAGAACACGCAACCCATCCTCCGTGGCGTGTGGATCGCAAGGCGAATGCTCGGTATGGAGATCGAGCCGCCTTCGTCCGTACCCGCCATCGAAGTCAACCTGGAGAACGTCTCAAAACCCCGCGAGATTCTCGCCAAGCACAAGACCGATCCGGGTTGCTATGTCTGCCACGTCAAGTTTGACCACTTCGGCCTGGCTATGGAGCACTACGACGTGATCGGGAGGTGGAAGACAAGATATGTCCACCCGGTTCAGAACGAGAAAGGACGGTTTGAACTGGTCACCAAGGACCCGATCGACGCGCAAGCGCAAACACCCGACGGCAAGCCGTTGCCGGGAGTCGCCGGTGTCAAGGCGTACCTGAAGGCAAACCAAGACGTGGTCATGGAGAACCTGATCAAGCGCCTATTCGCATACGCGCTGGGGCGTGAAGTGCTCTACAAGGACCGCGCGGCTATCTCGTTGATGTTGAGGTCCGCGAAACAGAATGAGTATCAGTTGAAGGACATGGTCCTCGACCTTGTCACATCTGGCAGCTTTATCAGGCGTTGAAGTGAGTCATGCCTTGATTCCGGCGTGTTTTGTTAAAGCTACTCGGCCTTCGGTGGCTTGACAGTCGGTTTGCCTTCCAGCCAGCCGAGCGAGATGAGGAACTTGTCCATCTCGAGCACGGTGAGGTAGTAATGCTGGGCGCTTCGTTTTTTGTTGAAGAACCCGTGCGGCTGCCCTTCATATAGATGCAGGTCACACCGGGCGCTGACGTCCTGCATGGTCTTCTGGTACTTCTTGGCGGTCTCGACCGGGATCAACTTATCCCGTGTCCCCAGGAACACCGTCGTCGGCGGCGCGCCCTTGCGGATGTTGTGCAAAGGCGAGATCTCCTTGTATCGATCCTTGACACGCGAGTGACCGTACCCCGTTGGACCATTGTCGTAGACAGGATTGAAGAGAATCAACGCATCTGACATTGAGCTGACGGACGTATCCTCGTCCTTCTCTTCCAAGCCCGGCACGATGCCGGTGGTGGCGGCGACATGTCCGCCCGCAGACCCGCCGCCGGCCGCGATCCGTTTGGGATCGATACCCAATCGCTTGGCGTGCGTGCGGATCCAACGCACCGCCGATTTGCCGTCAGCAACGCACTCGAAGGGCGTCGTGCCATGCCTGCTCTTGACCCGGTAGTCGGCCACCATTGCCACCATACCGCGCGAAGCAAGGTATCGCGCGTGCGGCTCGAACTGCGTTGGCGTGCCGCCGACCCATCCGCCGCCAAAAAAGAACACCACGGCCGGCCTTGTTTCGCCGGGTTGGTGATTGCTCGGATTGAAGATGTAGAGCCGCAGCTTGACCTTGCCAACCGTCTTATAGACCTCGGCTCGGGCGCCGTCGATTTGCAGCGGCTTGTCCGCTGCCTTGTCTTGCGCTATGGCTTGCGGCAACGCAGTCAAGATCAAAGCGGCGACTAGAACGACTTGTTTGAGTGCGGTCATGTGCGGGCCTCCTGACTCGGCCCGCGTCGTGCATGATCGCGCCGGCCGATCGTCACATTCTAACGATCCGTCGGAGGTCTTACGGCTGCGTCGAAGAAGTGTCACGCCGCGCGGCGAAGTTCGGGGCTGTTGGCTGACATCCCGCAGATGCTTGCGACGTCGAGAATCAGGCCGACACGTCCGTCCGGCATGATTGCTCCGCCGGAGAAACCGGGGTACTTCTGCAGCAACTGCCCCAGTGGTTTGATCACGATCTGCTGTTGGCCGAGCAGTTCATCAACCAGGAAGGCGATCTGACGGTTTTCGTGCTCCACGACCACCACGGCCGCATTCGTTGGGTCCTGGACGGCGCCGGCGATCTCGAACGTACGATCCAACCGGAACAATGGGAGCAGTTGGTCACCCAGTTTGAGCAACTCCCCACGATCGAACACGCTCGACAGGTCCTGCTCGCCCGGACGGATCATGCGCACGATGGACAGCGTCGGAATCACAAGCCGCTGCGTGCCCAATCGAACGATCATGCCTTCGATAATGGCCAGGGTCAGCGGGAGTCGAATGGAGAAGGTGGTTCCCTTGCCCTTCTCTGACTGAATATCGACCTTGCCACGCAACGCCTGGATGTTCCGCTTGACCACGTCGAGTCCGACCCCGCGGCCGGACACATCGGTGATCTGCTTCGCCGTCGAGAATCCCGGTTCGAAAATGAGGCTGAACACCTCGCTGTCGGACAGGTTCTCGCCGTCGGTCACGACTTCACGTTCACGGGCCTTGGCGAGGATGATGTCTCGGTCCAAACCGCCACCGTCGTCTTCGATTTCGATATAAATGCTGCCACCTTGGTGGTAGGCGCGCAACTCCACCCGACCCACCTCGGGCTTGCCGGCCGCACGACGTTCGTCGGGCGTTTCGAGGCCGTGATCCACGGCATTGCGAACCATGTGGACCAGCGGGTCGCCGATCGCGTCGACCACGTTCTTGTCCAGTTCCGTGTCTTCACCGTTGGTCACCCAATCGATGGGCTTGCTGAGCTTTTTGGACACGTCGCGTGCGAGTCGGGCCATGCGCTGGAACGTCGCGCGGACAGGCACCATGCGCAACGACATCGCCAGTTCCTGAAGTTCTCTTGTGATCTTGTCCAGGTGGTTCAGAAGTCGTCCGACGCCGGAGGCGTCACTGGAATCAAGTTCGACGGCCTGACTGACCATCGCCTCGGCGATGACCATCTCGCCGATGGTGTCGACCAACTTGTCTAATCGTTCCGCATCGACGCGAACGGTTTCCTTGACGCTCGATCCACCGGCGGCTGCGCGCGGCGTGCTCGATGAATCCGCTTTGGATTCAACGGACGGGTCTGGATCAACGGCAGGAGGCGCAGCCTCCGCCTTTGGGGCAGGCGTCTTGCCGTCGGCCGCGTCCTGAATCCGTGTAATGACCTGAGGCAAGCCGGGCACCGGATGCAGTATGCCGGCGCCACTTAGCGCTGACTCGACCGCCAACACCAGCTTCTTCAACAGGTCGGTTGCGTCGAAGACAACGTCCAACACGGGACCCGCCAATGTGAGTTGATGCTTGCGACACTTGTCCAGAAGTGTCTCAGACTCGTGTGCGAGTTCCTGAATCTGTGTCAGTTCCAGAAAGCCTGCCACGCCCTTGATCGTGTGGAACGCGCGGAACACGGCGTTCAACGTTTCCTGATCGGTCGCGTCGCTCTCGATGGTGAGCAGATGGACGTCGGTCGCGTCGAGGTGCTCCTGGCTCTCCTGTACGAAGTCGATGATCAAGTCTGGGTCGCCGCCCAGGGGTTGCGGGGCAAGCTCCTGTTTTGAAGGATCTTTGCAAGCCTGATCGGAGTTCGGCGGCTGGTCGGCATCGTCTGCAACGTCTGTGGTCAGAAGATCGGCTGGCGACTCTGATCCAGCACTCACGTCAGACACGGATTCATCGACATCAACCTGGGGCTCCTCCTCGGCCGGCTCGTCAGCGCCTGCTTGGCCAATCTGCGTCCCGGAGGGTTCGATCTCCTCGATAGGTCTTTCGTCAACAATGACGGCTTGAAGGTTGGTCACCGTTTGAGTAATGACCTCGAGCGTCTTCTTCGCGTCTTCCGATTCGCGCAACATGACCGATTCGAGATGCATGACCGCTTCGGCGGCCATCTGAGAGAGGGGGGCGTGTGAAGAGTCGGCCAACAACGCAGCGACTCTGCCGAACTTGTCGTGCAGGCTCGCCAGGAGTTCGAGTTCGCTCTCGTCCGCAAGGACGATCCCTTCGGACAACGCGCCGATGAGTTCCCGAATGTCTTCGGTGGCCATAATGAAAACCGCCTCGCTATGCCCCCATCGTCAGGTGCGACTGGGGCCATATCGGTCGTCCTCCCACCTCACTTGATGGCCAACCTGGGGCGATCAACCGCGCCCGAATCTCTCGCACTGACCGTGTTGATGGGCCCCTAAAGGCGGGGGGACTACGAGCCGACACTGATTTCGTTGGTGCCCAAGGCCCTTGGGCAATGGAGGGGTTGGCCTGCCGGGCGACCGCCCGTTCATGTCAAGCCAACAGAGCTCACGCCACGGAAGCCGCTCGGATACCGCAAGCCGACTGGCCGAACGGCAAGTCAAGATGACGACCCCCAAGGTTTGACCCACTGCGTCCCAACGTTGCGACTCCCCGCGGATGTGAGTGATCGACACCGATCGACTCATCGGCCCTCGATACGCTCGGACCGGGCGGGCAATCGCAACACTCAGCAGGAGCCCACCTGATGCAAACAGAAGCGCAAACCGCCACGGTTTCCGAAGCCGACTCGTTGGCCGGCAAGTATCTCACGTTCCAGATGGCCAACGAGGTCTACGGCGTGGCGATCCTGACGGTCCGAGAAATCATTGGCCTGATGGACATCACTTCGGTTCCACGCACGCCCGAGCACATCCGCGGCGTGATCAACCTGCGAGGCAAGATCATCCCCGTGCTCGACCTGCGCGTGCGGTTTGCGATGGACCGGACGGAAGACACCGACCAGACATGCATCATCGTCGTGGACGTGGAAACCGAAGACGGCGCCAGCCAGATGGGCGTCCTAGTCGATTCGGTTTCAGAAGTACTGAGTATAGAGGCCGAGCAACTCGAACCGGCGCCGTCGTTTGATACCGGCCTTGACGCCGGGTTCATCCGCGCCATGGCCAAGTGCGGCAGTCAGGTCACCATCCTGCTGAATGTCGATGCGATCGTGACGTGTGCGGATCTGAACAGCGTCGCCTCGGCGACCCTGACGGACGAGCCCGTCGAAGCCTGACCACCAATGAACTGTCCCCGCCGGTTCCGAGGTGATTCAGCCGGCAACTCGTCCATCTTCCCTTGAACCATACTGACACAAGCTCTGGAGACACTCCAATGGGATTCATCAAGAATCTAAGCGTCCGCTCAAAGCTATTCCTGCTCGCCGGTGTTTTCATTGTTGGCATCGCCGGTTACGGCTGGATGTCGAACTCGACGCTGCGCGAGGTCGAGGTGAGCGGTCCGCGCTACACCAAGATTGTTCAGGATAAGGACCTGCTCGCCGACATCCTGCCCCCGCCGGCTTACATGATCGAGCCCTATTTGGTGACGCATCAGATGCTCATCGAAAAGGACCCTGCCGAGTTGAAGCGGCTCGCTGAACGCATCCGTGAGTTGAAAGACGGACCGGGAGGCTACGAAGAGCGGCATGACCATTGGCTTGCAGAGTTGCCTGAGGGCCCAGTCAAAACAGAGTTTGTGACAAGGTCATACGAACCGGCCAAGACCTTCTTTCATGCCGTCGAACAGGAGTTCATTCCGAAAGCGCTCTCGGGCGACGAGGCCGGCGCACGTCAGGTGTTTGACGACACTCTCGTACCCGCTTACACAGCTCACCGCGCGTCTATCGACGAGACGGTTGATCTCGTTTCAGAGTCGGCCAGCCACTACGAGTCGGAAGCCACTGAATACGCACAGAGCATGACGACGCTGCTGGCCGTGTTGGTGGGCGTGCTGATCGCCGTCGGTCTTGTCGTAGCCTGGTTCTTCAGCCGACTCATTGCCAAACCGCTTGGCGCAACGGTTGACGTGCTTGAGGCCGTCGCGCATGGCGATCTGAGTCGACATGTCGAAGTCAGTACGAAGGACGAGTTGGGTCGTATGGGCACGGCCCTGAATGCCACCATCGAAGCGTTAAAGGAATCGGCAGTGAAGGCGACCGACGATGCGGGCGCGATTGCGGCAATCGACCGGGCTCAGGGCGTCATCGAGTTCAACATGGACGGCACGATCCGCGCTGCCAACAGCAATTTCCTCGGCGTTGTGGGTTACTCCCTTGACGAGATCGAAGGCCAACACCACCGAATGTTCGTCGAGGCCACATATGGTGAGAGCCCCGAATACCGTGCGTTCTGGGAACAACTCAATCGAGGCGAGACCATCGCCGGTGAGTTCAAGCACGTCGGCAAGGGTGACAAGGTCATCTGGATTCAGGCGTCGTATAACCCCATTCTCGATGGGAACGGGAAGCCCATCAAGGTCGTCAAGTACGCCACCGACATCACCGAGCAGAAGCTCGCGTCCGTGAAAGCACGCTCCTTGGCGTCGATGCTTGAAGGCGCGGGCGCGATGTTTATGACCTGCGACAAGGAGTTGCGGATCACATATTGCAACCCGGCCGTGATGGACATGTTGCGCAGTTACCAGCATGAGATCCGTAAACTGCTTCCCAACTTCAACCCAGATACATTGATTGGTACAAAGATCGATGAATTCCACGCCAACCCCGACCACCAGCGGCGTCTTCTGCGCGACGTTCACAAACTGCCGGTGACCAGCGAATTGAAGCTGGGGCCGCTCACCTTTGGCGTCACCGCCACAGCCCTGACCGACGAGAACGGTGAGTACATGGGCAACGGCGTTGAATGGTCCGACTATAACGCCCGCGCGGATTACCGAGGCCAGGTTCAGAAGGTGATCACCGCATCTGAAGAGGGTGACCTGACGGTCCGCGGCGACCTGGATGTGCTGGATGACGTGTACCGACCGATGATGGCCGGTATCAACGAGATCGTGGACGCCATCGTGCGGCCTGTGAACGAGGCTAGCGGTGTGCTCGAAAAGTTGGCGCAGCAGGACATGACCGCACGGGTGACCGGCGACTACAAGGGCGATCACGCCAAGATCAAGAACAACCTCAACCGCGCCGCCGACATCCTTCAGGACGCCTTGCAGCAGGTGGACGACTCGGCATGCCAGGTCACGTCCGCGAGTTCGCAGATCAGCGAAGGCGCTCAGAAACTAGCCGAAGGCGCCAACACGCAGGCCAGCTCGATCGAGGAGATCTCCGCATCCCTCGAAGAGATGTCTTCAATGACAGCGCAGAACGCGGACAACGCCAACCAGGCCAAGAACTTGGCCAACAGCGCGCAGTCCTCCGCGCAGAGTGGTACGGCCACGATGGAGAACATGAAGACGGCGATCGACGCCATCAAGGACTCCAGCGACGAGACGGCCAAGATTGTCAAGACGATCGACGAGATCGCCTTTCAGACCAACCTGCTCGCGCTGAACGCAGCCGTGGAAGCGGCCCGCGCCGGTGACGCAGGCAAGGGATTCGCCGTCGTGGCGGAAGAAGTCCGGTCGCTGGCCCAGCGCAGTGCCGAGGCCGCGAAGAACACGGCTGCGCTGATCGAGCAGGCCGTCAACAACGCCAACAACGGCGTGTCGATCACCGACGAGGTTCGCACGATCCTGAGCGAGATCTTTGAGGGGTCGACCAAGGTCAACGACCTGATCAGCGAGATCGCCGCGGCGAGCAAGGAGCAGGCTGACGGGATCAGCCAGGTCAACGACGCCGTCGAGCAGATGAACAAGGTGACCCAGGAGAACGCGGCCAACAGTGAAGAGTCGGCCGCCGCTTCAGGCCAACTGAATCAGCAGGTGCAACAACTGACCGAACTGCTGTCGCGATTCGAGCTTGGTCAATCGTCCAGTACGAGGGTCGCGCCCACACCGGCTGCCGCGCCCGCTGCGCAGCCCAAGGCATCTTCGCCTGAGCCGGCGATGGCGTCGGCTGGTGCGTCATCAAACAAGACGCCACAGCAGATCATCCCGCTTGACGACGACGAGTTGGGCGACTTCTGAACTGACTGATGCAAGGGGTGGAATCCTCTGACACACCTTCGTGGCGGGAGCGCGACAGCGCTCCCGCCACGTTTCGACGTAATGCACGCGACGTGACACCCATGAATCCCAGAGTCTTCGACAAACTGCGCCGAATCATCTACGACCAGAGCGGCATCCGCTTGCAAGACGGCAAGATGTCGCTTGTAGCGTCTCGGATTGGCCGCCGTTTGCGGGACCTGAGCCTGGAGAGTGAACTCGAATACATCAAGCACCTCGAAAAGGCTATGGACACGGAAGTCGTTCACCTGCTTGACGCAATTTCCACCAATGTCACGTCATTCTTTCGTGAGTCACATCACTTCGACATGATCCGAGATGCCTTCAAGGGGTGGTTGGAAGCCGGACAGACCCGTTTCCGATTCTGGTCGGCCGCGTCATCGACGGGCGAAGAGCCCTATTCACTGGCGATGACACTCGACGATGTGGCCACACGCATGTCACGTCAACCGGACGTCAAGATCCTGGCGACCGACATCTCCACTCGCGTCCTTCAGGAGGCCAAGGCGGGCCTGTATGACGAAGCACGCATTGCGGGTATCCCCGGTTCAATGCGTAAACGCTACCTGCGTAAGGAGAGCGACGCGGGCGTCACCCGTTATCGCATGAACCCCAAACTTCAAAGCATGATCCTGTTCAAGCGAATGAATCTGTCGCAGCCACCCTTTCCTATGAAAGGGCCGTTGGACGTGATTCTATGCAGGAACGTGATGATCTACTTTGACCAACCGGTACGCGATCGGCTCATCGCCGAGTTCCACCGTCTATTGCGCAGCGACGGCTACCTCATGGTGGGACACGCTGAGAGCCTTACGCGTGCGACACAGATGTTTGACCGAGGGGGCAACTCGGTTTATCGCCCGCTGCAAGCAGGAGGCTGAGGCCTCCCAATCCGGGCGAGGAGTGACTTGATGTCCGTTGCCACCACATCTCTACGCGGAACGACGCAAACCGTCGGCATCGCGGAGATGCACGTTTCGACCAGCCCCGACGACATGCTGGTGACCTATTCATTGGGTTCGTGTATCGGCGTCACGGTGTATGACCCCGCGGTGAAGGTTGGGGCGTTGATCCACTGCATGCTGCCAGTTTCAAAGTTGGACCCGGAGAAGGCCAAAGCGCGGCCTTACATGTTTGTGGACACCGGTGTACTTGCGATGCTGCAAGGCGTTCTCGATGCCGGTGCCGAAAAATCGCGTCTCATCATCAAGGCGGCGGGCGCTGCCAGTCCAATGGACAACTGTGGACGATTCAAGATCGGTGACCGCAATCACACGACACTGCGCAAGATCCTTTGGAAAAACGATCTGCTGATCAAGCGCGAAGACATCGGTGGCACGCAACCGCGCACGATGACCCTGTATCTCGCGGACGGCCGAACCACGATCCGTACGGGGCGGGAGGAGGCCGACCTATGACCAGACGAAACGAGATACTCTCGGCTGTCACGCAGGTCGCTTCGTTGCCGGTCGCAGCGATGAAGGTCATCCCGATGTTGCGCGACCCGTCAGCCGACATCTGCGAAGTGGCAAGACTGATCAACCATGATCCGGGGCTCGCGGCCAATGTATTGAAACTCGCCAACTCTGCCGGCTACGCTGCGCGATCCAAGGTGACGACCATTGATGCCGCGCTCGTGCGACTCGGCATGCGGCGGACCATGGGACTGGTCATCGGCTCCGCTGTCGCGCCCTTCGAGCAGAAGCCCGTCCGCGGCTACGACCTGCCGGCCGGCGCGTTGTGGCGGCATGGTGTCGCCGTGGCGATTGGCACGCAGGTGCTCGATGAGATGCTGGAACTTCATGCCCCTGAACATTCGTTCACGGCAGGCCTCCTCGTGGACATCGGCAAGTACGTGCTGGGTCATTTCCTCGAGGTAGACGGCACAGCCATTCGAAACAAGGCATTCAACGAGAACATGCCTTTCGAATTGGCTGAACAGTCCGTCCTCGGCATCGACCACGCGGAAGTCGGCGCGGCATTGCTCCAACACTGGGGGTTGCCGGACGAGTTGGTGGAAGTCGTTCGCTGGCACCACCGGCCCAACCAGGCCCGGGAAGAGGTCAGGCTCACGACCGACCTCGTCCACGCCGCGGACCAGCTTTGCACGCTCAGCGGACTCGGCGTGGGCTGGGATGGATGCAACTACCTGCCTTGCGAAGCCGCCTTGCAACGCTTGGATCTAACCGAAACTCGCAACGAACTGGCGCTCTGCTCGATCGTCGAACGGCTCAAGGATGCTGACGACGTGTTCGAACAACCCACCGCGGAGGTGTGAAACCATGGCTTTCAACATCCTCATTGTCGACGACTCCATGACGGTGCGCAAGGTCATCGAAAAGACCTTACGCATGGCTGACATTCCACTGGGTGATGTGTTTCACGCCTCCAACGGTCAACAAGGGCTCGACGCGCTCGCGTCGAACTGGATCGACCTGGTGTTCGCGGACATCAACATGCCCGTGATGACTGGGGTTGAAATGATCCAGAAGATGGCGGAGGACGGCGTGACCAAGTCGATCCCCGTCGTCGTCGTCTCTACAGAGGGCAGCGCAACACGCATCGAAGAGTTAAAAGACCATGGAGTCGCTGCGTACATCCGAAAACCATTCAAGGCTGAACAGTTCAGCACGGTTGTCCACGAAATCCTGGGGACCACTCATGCCTGATCTAAACACACCACCGTTGAGTCAAGTGTTCTGCGACGTACTCGAAAACGTGGGCTTCATGTTCGGTGACCCCGTTGAAAAGAGTGATCTGCCGGCCGAACAGGCCAACTGCATGAGAGCGATCATCAGCTATCGAGGTCCGATGTCAGGCACCCTGACGCTGCTGGCGGCTCGCGCGATCGCAGACGAACTCATCGAAAACGTTCTTGGTTTGGACCCTGATGACGAGGAGGCCGAACAGGCCGCGGCGGACGCCATCGGCGAGTTGATGAATGTCACGCTCGGACAGTTATTGACCACGGTTGCCGGCGAAGAACCGGTCTTCGACCTTTCCCCACCGAGTGTCGACCGCCAGATCGACCCGGCGGAATGGGCGCAAATGATTCAAGACGCGGAGACGCGGGGCGTTCTGGTCGATGACGCGCCGGTCTTACTGAAGTTTACGACCAACGCAGCCGCTTAACCGGGCGGATTGTCGTCCAGACGAAATGAATCCGACATGAATAAGCCGGAACAAATAATCCGAGTACTGGTCGTTGATGATTCGGCGGTCGTCAGGCAGATCCTGACCAAGGAACTGTCACGCGATCCACAGATCGAGGTCGTGGGGACGGCCCCGGACCCCTATGTCGCACGCGACAAGATCGTTCAACTCAAGCCCGATGTCCTGACGCTTGACATCGAGATGCCACGTATGGATGGCTTGGCATTCCTGCGCAAACTGATGCACTTCCAGCCAATGCCAGTTGTCGTTGTGTCGTCCGTGGCTGAGGCTGGCGGCGAGTTGGTATTGGAGGCACTTGAGTTAGGGGCGGTCGAGGTCATGTGCAAGCCAGGTGCTGCCTACAAGATCGGCGATTTGGCTTTGCAGTTAGTTGACAAGGTCAAGGCGGCCGCGCTGGTTCGTCAGCCCAAGCCGCGGCTCACCGCCGATCGCCCGAAACCAACGGCTGCAACCGCTCTCAGTAAGACGACGCACAAGATTATTGCCATCGGTACGTCGACCGGTGGTACAGAGGCTCTTCGATATGTGTTGCCGCGTCTGCCCGCCAACTCACCGGGCGTCATGATTGTGCAGCACATGCCGAAGGGATTCACGGCCTCGTTCGCGGAGAGCCTTGACCGCGAGTCGGCCATCGCTGTGAAAGAAGCCGAGGCGGGCGACACGGTTGCGCCTGGAACGGCCTTGGTGGCGCCGGGCAACTCGCACATGTTGCTGCGGCGATGCGGCGCTGTTTACCGAGTCGCGATCAAGGACGGGCCGCACGTCAACCGCCATCGGCCCAGTGTTGACGTGCTATTCAAGTCGGTCGCGACCTTCGCCGGCAAGAATGCGATCGGCGTGATCATGACGGGCATGGGCAACGATGGCGCTGCCGGCTTGCTCGCGATGCGCCAGGCCGGCGCCCAAACCATCGCACAGGACGAATCAACCAGCACGGTTTTCGGCATGCCGCGTGAAGCGATCAAACTGGAAGCGGCTGATCGTGTGTTGCCGCTTGATGCCATCCCCGGCGCGATCTGCCGCATGGCCGAGTCTGAAGCCAAGTCCGCGGCGTGACCGATACATTGCGTGGCAACACTCGGGGCGCGGGGGCTGGAACCACGACAATGGGCCTGCAATCAGCAGTGGCAACCTTTTCACGGACCGGCAAGCTCGCGAAGTTGGCTTGGACGGCGCGCAAGGCGTTGGGCACACAGCCCGACGCCGCGGCCCGACGCGCGCTTGTTGCGATGTTGGCGAACGCTCGCGGCGTGCCACTCAAAGTCGCGCAGTTCCTTTCAAGCCGTACGGACGACCCACACTGGCTTGAATTGGCTAAGGGGGTTGAGCCGCAACCGTGGGAAGTGATTGCACCCGTTCTTGAGCAACAGCTCGGCAATCCAATCGACACAGTGTTCCGCGAGATCGACGAACGTGGTATCGCCGCATCATTGGGACAGGTTCACCGGGGAGTTCTCCTCGATGGTTCGATTGTGGCGGTGAAGGTTCGTTATCCCGATATTGAGCATGCAATCGACGCGGAATTGCGATTGATCGGTCTGATGCCGGGGATGGGTCCGATTCGAAGGTGGGGCTTCGCTCTCGAGTCATACAAGTCAACGTTTCGCTCAAACATGTTGCGCGAGCTTGATTACATCGGGGAAGCTCGTCGCCAGACTCGTTTCCGGCAGGCCGTGCAGATCGACCATCTGGTCGTACCGAGCGTTTACGAAACAATGTCTGGTGACGCCGTTCTGGTGCAGTCATGGGAGCGAGGCGATCCGTTGGACGTGGCTCAGCATTGGCCGACGCACGACCGGACACACATCGGACGAACCCTTATCCGGACATTGTTTCACAGTCTGTTTGTGGCGGGCGTTGTGCACGGTGACCCTCACTTGGGCAATATCGCTGTGCGTCGTACTCCGGGCGGTAAGCCTGAGGTGGTGTTGTTCGACTATGGCTGCACGGTCGATGTCGATCGAGACGCCCGTCTGGCGTTACTTAAGATCATCATGGCATGTCGCCGGCGTGCTGACGTCGATCCATTCGATTGCTTTGTCGCGATGGGGTTCGACGGCGACAAACTCGATCCGCTACGTCCGACGCTGCCGGCGCTCTGCGACATCCTGTTCGAGCCGTTTTGCGATGATCGTCCGATGATCCCCGCGCAGTGGTCGTTGAGCAAGCGGATCAACGCATTGCTGGGCGACCTGCGTTGGTGGTTCCGTTCGGCAGGGCCGAGCGATCTGTTCCTGCTGCTTCGCGCGTTGGCAGGACTGACGAATCAACTGCAAATGCTCAAGGCCCATGTCCCGTGGTGGCAGGAACTCCGCCAAGCGGTCGGTTCTGACGTGATGCAGGAGGCTGATTCGTACAAGCCGCCGAACCGGTATCCTGCAGATTATGAAAGACGTGGTTTCAATAGCGTTTCGGAATGTCTGCGTGTCCGAGTGACTGATGGCGGCCAGGAAGTCGTTTCACTGGCCATGCCCGCACAACAGGTGGCCGAGTTGGCGGATCTGATTCCGCCCGACGTGTTGCCGCGTATCGAGGCGACCGGAGTCGATGTAGCGACGATCGCCCGCAATGCCTGCTTGAGCGGGCTGGTTCCACAGGACCTGTTCGAAACAACCTGTGGGACGCGTACCTATCGCGTCTGGCTTGATTAGTGCCGACCTGACGAACCCATGGAGCCAAATCGATGCCGGGTTTCATCCCGTTCAGCCGCGCTTCACTCATGCTGGACGTCGTGGCGGTAGCCATGATTGTTGTCATTCCGACCATGGCATGGAGCATCTACCTGGTCAAGTACAAGCAAAAGTACGCGCTGCACAAAAAGATACAGTTGGGGCTTGGCATCGGATTGTTGATCGCCGTGCTGTTGTTTGAAGTCGATATGCGTCTCAACGGGTGGCGTCAGTATGCCGAACCATCACCTTACTACGGCAATTGGTTAACACCTGTGCTATGGATCCACCTGGTCGTTGCCGTTTCGACGACCATCCTGTGGATATACACCATCATCGCGGCAGTCCGTCGTTTCGTGAAACCGGTTCAGCCGAACGAGTACAGCCCAACGCATCGACGTGTCGCAAAGGCCGCGGCGATGGGCATGCTCTTTACTGCAGTCACCGGATGGGTGTTTTATTGGATGGCCTTCGTGGCGGAAGGGTCTGCGTCAAAAGACGTTGCTAACGAGCCGCCGCTAACGCAAAACTCTGCCAAGCTTTCCAGTCCGCAATCTGCGCCGTGACAATCAGCCGATCTGGTCACGCCGCGACAATAGCGAGCGGCGACGGGGCCATTGTTCCCTGATGAGCGCGATGCCCACAGCGGCTCTGCTATGCTGTTGGGCTCATGTTTCCCTTTGGCTACTTCGCGGAGGCTGCTCGTATGTCCAAGCACACAAGGCACTGGCTCATGCGCTGTTTGCTGGCGTTCGTTTTCTTTACTGTCTGCAGTACGACCCATGCGGCGCTCAAGTTGCCGGCCGTGCTCGGGTCAAACATGGTGATCCAGCAAGGCCAGCCGATGCCCGTCTGGGGCTGGGCAACGCCCGGCGAGTCGGTGTCCGTCACATTTGCCGACGACTCGCTAACGACCAAAGCTGACGAGAGAGGACGTTGGCGTGTTGACCTGCCCGCGCGCAAAGCGACGGCCGACCAGAAGCCGTTGACGCTGACAGTCAAAGGTGAGGGGCAAACGCTCACGTTGACCAATCTGCTGGTCGGCGAAGTCTGGGTGTGTTCCGGCCAATCAAACATGGATTGGACGTTGCCGCAGTCGGCCGACCCGAAGAAGGAGATCGAGTCCGCTAATTTTCCACAGATTCGTTTGTTCATCGTTCCCCGACGACCGGCTGGCGAGCCGCAGGAGGACGTGCAAGGCCAGTGGCAGGTCTGCACGCCGCAGACCGTTCCGCCGTTTTCAGCCGTCGGATTCTTTTTTGGTCGTTACCTGCATCAGGAATTGAAGGTCCCGGTCGGCCTTGTCAAAACGGCGTGGGGCGGGACGCGCATCGAGCCCTGGACGCCAAAGGAGGGCTTCAAGCTGGTTGAGCACAAGGAATTAAATGAGATTGGTACTAAACAGGTCGAGTACGAGGCCAATTGGCGGAAGGCGGCGATCACCAGCGTGGCACGTGTCGAGGCTTGGGTCAAGGAGGCGAAGGCGGCGGCAGCGGCGGGGCGGGCGATCACGCCGTTGCCGAACAACGTCACGCCCGGCGCAAGTGCGGGCAACGTTTCGCACCTCTACAACGGCATGGTCGCACCGCTGGTGCCGCTTTCGATCCGCGGCGCGATCTGGTACCAGGGTGAGTCGAACCTCGGCCAGGGCATGCGCTACAACGAGCACATGAAAGCGCTGATTCGTGGTTGGCGGTCTGTCTGGAACCAGAAGTCTAATCGCGACTTTCCATTTCTTTACGTGCAGCTAGCGCCGTTCAACTATCGGGGCCGACCGCCGCACCTTCTGGCTGAGATGTGGGAAGCGCAACTTGCCACGTTGAAGGAGCCGAACACCGGCATGGCGTTCACGCTCGACATTGGAAACGTCAATGACATCCACCCGAAGAACAAGCAGGACGTCGGCAAACGACTGGCGCTTTGGGCGTTAGCCAAGACGTATGGGCGTGACATGTTGGTTTGCAGTGGCCCGATCTTCAATGCGATGAAGGTCGACGGCAACAAGGTACACGTCACCTTCAACCACAGCGCTAACGGCCTGCACGCGCGCGACGGTAAGCCACTGACCTGGTTCGAGGTAGCGGGCAAGGACGGGAAGTTCGTACACGCCAAGGCCGAGTTGGATCAACTTGGGCAATCGGTGATCGTGTCGAGCACGATGGTGGACGAGCCGGTACACGTGCGTTTCGCATGGGGCCAGCAGGCCGAACCGAATCTGGAAAACAGTGAAGGGCTGCCGGCCGCGCCGTTTCGCGCCAGTGCTACAGCGGCGAAGCCGTAGAACGCGATTCACATTGACCTGGCAAGTGCCACGACCCTGCTGCTGGTTTCCGCCCGTATCATGCCGACATGCCCGGCGCTACCCCGGACAGCACGTCTAAGAACAACCCGCCCGCGACGTTGCGCAGCAAGGTCATCGAACTGCACGGTGTCAGCACTAAACGCGCCAAACTCTTCGCCCGCCTGGGCGTGCACACGCTCGGCGACCTGATCCGCCATCTGCCGCTGCGCTACACGTTCGAGCACTCCGAGGGGGCGATCGGTGACCTGCCGATGAACGCCGTCGGCTCCGCCCGCGGCACGGTCGTCCGCACGCGCTGGGTCGCTCAAGGCCGTCGGCCGCGCTTCCAGGCAACCGTGCAGGACCACAGCGACACACTTAGTGTCACCTGGTTTAACGCACGCTACTTGCGCGACAAACTCCACCCCGGCATGACCGTCCGGTTGCAAGGCAAGACAACGGCTTATCAGGGCTACCCGCAGATGGTCAATCCGACGTTCGAGGTCTTGACCGACTCGGCTGAAACCGAGGCGAAGGAAGAGCGTTTCCGTCCTGTCTACCCGGCCACCGAAGACCTGCCCAGCGGCGTGATCGAACGCGTGATCGCCGACGCGCTGCCGACCATCCTGCCGTTGATCCGGGACCCGCTGCCGGATGACCTTGTAAGCCGACTCAACATGCCGACGCTGTGCGACGCGTTCCGTTGGGTGCATCAACCGGAACATGAGGAGCAGGCCGCGGCCGCGCGGCGTCGGCTCTCATACAACGAATTGTTCCTGCTCCAACTCGGCATCGCTCTCAAACGGCTCTACAACGAACGACACCTCAAAGCTCCGGCACTGCGACACTCCGAAGCGATCGACGAACACATCTGCGCCCGATTCCCATTCGATCTGACCGACGCGCAGCGGCGGGTCGTCAACGAGATCGCAAGCGACCTGCAACGGACGCAGCCGATGAACCGTCTGGTGCAGGGCGATGTCGGCTCAGGCAAGACCGTGGTTGCGCTATACGCACTGCTCATGGCCGTCTCAAATCGAAAACAGGGTGCGCTGATGGCCCCGACCGAACTGTTGGCAGAGCAGCACTTCACGTCGATCACCAGCATGCTCGAGGGCTCGAACGTTCGGATCGAGCTGCTGACCGGCGCATTGACTGGCGCCGCGCGTGAGTCGTTGCTTAGTCGAGTCGAAGTGGGGGAGGTAGACATTGTCGTCGGCACGCAGGCGTTGTTGACCGAGACCGTTCAGTTCAACGAACTGGCCGTCGTCGTTGTCGATGAGCAGCACCGGTTCGGCGTCATGCAACGCGCCGCGTTTCGGCAACGCGGGTCGAAGGAGACTGAGCCGGAGAATGCCGGCAACGTTGACGACTCGGCCGGCGACACTCCCAAGGCTGAGAGAGGCGGCAAACAGCTCAGCCCACATTATCTTGTTATGACGGCCACGCCGATCCCGCGCACGCTGAGTCTGACGATCTTCGGCGATCTCGACGTCTCGACGATCGACAGGCTGCCACCCGGTCGAACGCCGATCACGACACGCGTGGTCGGCCAGGACAAATCCGACGAAGTTTACAAGTACTTGGCCAAGCGCGTCGAACTGGGCGAGCAGGCGTATGTCGTCGTGCCGATCATCGACGCGGACGATTCGACGTCGGCCAGGACGCTCAAGAGCGTGCGCGAACACGCCAAGATGCTCGAAGAGAACTACCTGCCCGAACGCAAGGTCAGCGCGATCCACGGCCGACTGAAGCGGCCGACGCGTGAACGGATCATGTACAACTTCCGGGAAGGGCGGGTGGACGTGCTCGTCGCGACGACGGTGATCGAGGTCGGCGTCGACGTGCCGAACGCCACGGTGATGGTCGTCGAACACGCTGAACGGTTCGGCCTCGCGTCGCTGCACCAGTTGCGCGGCCGAATCGGGCGGGGCACACACGCGAGTAAGCCGTTGTGTGTCTTCATCGCCGAGCCGAACACCGAGGATGCCACGCAACGCATGGCGGCGATCGGCTCGACCACTGACGGCTTCAAGATCGCCGAACACGACCTGCAAATCCGCGGGATGGGCGATTTCTTCGGCACCCGCCAGCACGGCCTGCCGCCGCTGCGCGTCGCGCGGATCCCAGACGACATGGAATTGCTCCAGCAGGCCCGCCGCGACGCTGACCAACTTGCCCACGCCGATCCGACACTGACGAACGAATCGCACACGCTGCTCAAGACCGTGCTGATGCAGCACTACGGCGAGACACTGACACTGATCGATGTGGGATAAACCGCTCTATGAAGTGACGCGATTTAATCGAACAAATCCATGAATCTCGTGAACCGGCTTGGACTGCCGGGTGTAACACTGGATAGGACAGGGAAAGCAGGAAGCGACAATCCGACCCCGCGGCGAATGACGACGCGGATGGGGCGTGTATACCAGTCGCTATTTTTCTACGTTCCTGCCCCGGCTTCACGGGGACGCTCCCATCTCTTCACTTTCGCCGCGCTGGCGTGACGTGCTGTCCGTTGTGTCGTGCGCGGATTTCGGCGCTGCGTGAAACACGGGCTGTTCACTGTGCGCATGTCGTTCATCGCAAGTAACGACCTGCCGCGATCGGTGCGCGGTGACGAAACGCCTCAACGGCTTTGACATGCCCGGCACGTGCCCGGGCGTGCGGTGTCGCGTGGCAATGGAAAGAGAGGTGTCTGATGTGGAGACAGACTCGGAGTCACGGCCTGACGTTGCTCGAGGTGATTGCAGGCGCTCTCGCAGTGGTCTTGCTTGGACTCGGCTTGTGGTTTTGGCTGCAACCTGTGAGGACGCGAGGCCACCCGAGAATGACCAACAGTACGCAATTGCGAGGTATCCACCAAGGCATGGTGACCTACTCGCAGGACAACAAGGTTTCGACGACTGACGGCTTCTTTCCCGGACTTGACGCGTCGGGCCAATTGCATACCGATCCGATTGAACCCGGGGAAACGACATTCGGCTCAGGGGGCACGCACGGCGGCTTCCCACAGTATCGGTACGCCCTCATGCTGAACAAGGCGTACTTCACGCCCGAGTACATGGTCACGCCGAAGGATCGTGGGACTAAGTCGTTGGTTGTGCCAGGACAAGACGTCACGTCGGCCAACTACTCCTACGCCTTCCTCCAACTCGACACGGACGAACGTCGTGGTGAGTGGGCTGAGACGATCAACAGCCAAGCGATCGTCGCCGGTGACCGACTGCTTGGATCGGTCACTCGACCGGAAAGCATCTGGACAGAACCGGGAAGCGGCCAGTGGGAAGGGACCGTTGTCTCTAACGATGGCTCGACCAACTTCATCAGCGAAGTCGATGACACTGGCAACATGCCACCCGTTGCGACAAACACGCGTTACTCGCAACAATCACTGAACGAGAAGGATCACCTGTTCATCGCTGAAGGCGACGCGGACGCGGCGATGGTCTACGCGACGGATGACGTTGCGGAATACGCGCCCTGAACAAGCTTCTACCGTTCCGGGGGCGCCGGCGGCCTGTTCGGCGCTGGCGCCGCCACCCTTTTGTCTTGGCATTTAGCCGCGTCGCTTGCGACGCGCGTTGTGGTGGGGTGATTCGCGCTAAGCCGCAAGCGGCTTGGCAGACAGGAAAGTCTGCCCCACTGAATACCCTCAGGCCGAGTCTTCGACGAGCAGTCGGCCGGCACGCCGGTCGGCATGGAACTGTGCAAACCGCTGCATGCCGAAATAGATGACCAGCAGGATTCCGCCCAGTTGGCCAACGGTCGCTTTCTGCTTGATATCCACCTCGCGTAAGACCTCGCGACTGTGCTCGTCCAGGTGGCCCCACATCACGTCGATGTCCTGCTGCGTGACCTCGCTGTCCAGGTTGTGTGCGAATCGGTTGCGCAGCAGGTTCAGGCGGCGCATGATCGGCCGGTAGTGTTTGGGGATCAGATTCATCGCGATGGCCAAGTCGACCTTCACAGGGAAGTTCAAATCGTTCAGGTCGAGTGCCTCGGGGCGCTGGAGGTCGGCTTCGATCAGTGTGATCAGCTCCGACTCGACCTTGAGGTGGCCGCGGATGATGACCTGAAGCGGGTCGTCCTGATTGACCACGTGCAGCAGGTCGTCACGGTCGGGGGTCGCCCCGGTTGGCGAGGCGGCCTGCGGTGAGGCGGCTTGCTTGACGGTAATGACGGGTTGCATGGGGATCGCGCCGGTGGGGGTACAAACCGGTTCGGCCGAGCGTTCGGCCACCGGTGTTTATCGGGCGATCGTGTCGAGTCGGTGCAGCAATGCGCCGCTAGTTGGATTGGGCGTCGGGGTCGCTTTCGTCGGGCTGGTGCGGGTCGTCGGCGGGTGGCGTGGAGTCGTTGCCTGCGTCGCCTTCGAGTTGCTGCCGTTGCTGATTGAGGGCGTTGGCCTGCGCCTGGGCTTGAGCTTGGGCCTGCGCGACGCGCTGTTGGAGTTGGCCGAAGCTATTCTTGAGCGAGTCGAGCATCTGCGGCACGTGTGAGGCCGACATGTACACCCGACAACTCACGGCCGAGTGCGGGAAGAAGTTGGTGATGAAGTCGAAGCTGAACTCGGCCGCGGAGTGGCCGATCAGCACGCCGTTGGCGTACGTGCCGCTGAGCATCTCATCCGGCAGCTTCATGTCGTCGTAGACATCTTTGATCGACTGCCGAGGTGCGTCCTTCGGCGGCTTGGGCAGTTCTTTCGGCTCGCCGAAATTGCCCTTGTATTTGTCGATGTTCTGTTCGAGCGCCTGGATCGTTCGGCCCATGACGGCGTGCGGCACGACGACCCGGGCGATGATGTGGTGCGGGCGCTGCATCCGCTGGACGAAATCGATGACAAACTCGGTCTGGCCGGTCATCACGATCGCGCCGGTGGCGAACACGCCCTTGCCGACGTCCTGGGGGACTCGGGCGCCGACATTTCGCAGTTTGACCTGTTCGGAGGTCGTGCCCGGGTCCTGGGCACCCTCCTCGTTTGGGTCGCTGCCTTGGAAGCTGTCGAACGGTCCGATGGTGTCGCTCATAGTCCGCAAGGATAGCGGATCACTGGAAAGCAGGAAAGCAGAAAAGCAGGGAATGAAGGCGTTTGGGTGGTCGCTTGAGGCTGAACGGTGGTGGGTCATCGTGGACGAACGGGCTGAGCGGGCGACGGGTTGTCCGTTTCGTTCCAGATCATGTTGTGCGTCCGACCGTTGTTCATTTCGTGTTTTCCTGATTTTCTGCTCTCTTGTTCTCGCCCGCCGCCAGGCGCAGGGCCACGCGACACCCATCCAGAAACCACTTCACGTTCAGCGACTCATTGACGGTGTGAATGTCCTGTTGGCCGACGCCGAGGGTGACGGTCGGGACGCCGTGGGCGTTGAGCCAGTTCGCGTCGAGTCCGCCGTTGCAGACCTTATGGATCGGGTCGTACCCGGCGGCGTTGACGGCGTCGCACGCTTCCAGCACGGTCGGCTCGTCGCCAGGCAGATGGAATGCGTCATAGTCGTGGCGGACGTCAAACCTGATTCGGCCCGCTTGGCCCGCCTCATTGTGAACGCCCTCGGCAGCCTTGAAGAATGCTTCGCGGTAGGCTTCGACGATCTGTTGACAGAAGGCCGCATCGTGTGACCGTGCCTCGGCCCGGAGCGTGGCGTGCGGCGTGACGACGTTGGTCGCCTGGCCTCCTTCAATCACACCGACGTTGCTCGTGCCCCGCCCGGCCCGTTTACGGACCAGGCCGAGCCAACCGGCGCGGTCCAGTGCGGCGATGGCGCGACCGGCGATCGTGATCGCGCTGACGCCGCGTTCGGGGTGGTTGCCCGCGTGGGAGGCAATGCCTTCAACCTCGATACTCATACGGTCTGCGCCGACCGCCGCGACGGTCACTTGTGCGGGGTCGCCGCCGTCGAAGTTGAAGCCCATCGAGGGCAGGGGTCGGCCGAGCAACGAACGCGACAGGTGACGTGCGCCGACCAGGCCGACCTCCTCCTGGACAGTGAACAGCAGTGTCAATGGCGGATGGGGCAGGTCGTTTTCGAGCAGTTCCAATGCGGCGACCAGGACGGCGGCGCAGCCGGCGCGATTGTCGGCGCCAAGCCCGGTGGCCTTGTCGGCTGAAACGATCCGGCCGCCGCGACGGATGGGCTTCGACCCGACGCAGATCGGCACCGTGTCCATATGAGCCATGAGCAGGCGGCGCGCCTCGCGCGTTCGCCCAGCGGTGCCGGGCAGGTGCACAGCTAAATTGCCGCGCTCGCCGCCGTGTGGCCCGCGTCGCTGCGCTGTGTCATGCTTAACCTGCGAAGGCCGGACGCCGGCCCGTTTGAGATCGTCCAGAATCGCGGACGCGACTAACGCTTCGTGGCCGGAGGAGCCGGGGATCCCCATGAGTTTGGTGACCAATCGTGTCGCTCGGTCGGCGTCGATCGCCGGAGATGTTTGACGAGTGGTCTTTTTCATCAGGCGTAAACATAGCAACGGGCCGGTCGAGGCGTCGTCGGTGACGCAAGGTGTCAAGCATTCGAGACCTCACCGGATCGAGATGACGAGAGACGGGCCCGCCGGCCCCCGATGAGGCCGATCGCGGTCACCCGTTGAGTAAGTTGGCCGATCTTAATGCCCTTTGACGAAACGCCACAAACCCCTACAATCGGCGGCTTTCCGCACGTCGCGGGTGTACGGCGCCGCTCGGCGGGGCGGCCTGGAGTGACACAATCGGACGGTCAGAGGGGGCATGGCGAAAGCCGAGCACCCATCGACCTGATTAGCAGCCCCCAGCGTGCGGAATCGTCCTCACGCAACCGGTCCTAAGCGACCGCACAACCTTCAATCACGATTATCAAAGGAAGGACCCATCGTCATGGCCAAGAAGCGCAAGTCCACCAAATCCAAGTCGTCAGGCAAGCTTTGCTACTACTTCGGCAAGACCAAGACCGACGGCAAGGTCACTCAGAAAGAGCTGCTGGGCGGCAAAGGCGCCAACCTTGCGGAGATGACCAGCATCGGCCTGCCCGTCCCACCCGGTTTTACGATCACGACTGAGGTTTGTGACCTGTACTACAAGTCGCGCCGCAAGCTGCCCAAGGGCTTGATGGACGACGTAGCCAAGACGGTCAAGACATTGGAAAAAGAATTGGGCAAGAAGTTCGGCGACAACACCAACCCGTTGCTCGTTTCTGTTCGATCAGGCGCGGCTGTGTCCATGCCCGGCATGATGAACACGATTCTGAATCTCGGCCTGAACGACGAATCGACAGCCGGCCTGGCGAACGCGACAGGCAATGAACGATTCGCCTATGACGCATACCGTCGCCTGATCAACATGTACGGCGACGTGGTCATGGGGGTCGAGCACGAGTACTTTGAAGAGGCGTTCGACAAGATCAAGAAGAAATACAACGTCGTGTTGGATACGGACGTCCCGACGCCCGGTATGATCGAGCTGTGCGACGCGTACAAGACCGTTTACAAGAAGCACACCGGAAGCCCCTTCCCGCAGAGCCCGATCAAGCAGCTCGAACTGGCGATCGAGGCCGTGTTCAAGAGCTGGATGCAGCCGCGTGCGATCCGTTACCGCGAGGTCGAAGGAATCCGCGGGCTGAAAGGGACGGCCGTCAACGTGCAGTCGATGGTCTACGGCAACATGGGCGAAGACTCGGGCACCGGCGTGGCCTTCACGCGCAACCCGTCGACCGGCCAGAACAAGTTTTATGGCGAGTTCCTGGTCAACGCGCAGGGCGAGGATGTCGTGGCCGGCATCCGCACGCCGCAACCGGTCGCGCAAATGAACAAGTGGAAGACCAAGGAGATGAAGGACCTGGGTCGGCGTGTCCACGGTGAGCTTCTAGCGATCAAGGACAAGCTCGAAGCCCATTATAAGGAAATGCAAGACATCGAGTTCACGATCGAGAAGGGCAAGCTCTACATGTTGCAGACGCGGACGGGCAAGCGCACCGGCGCCGCGGCGGTGAAGATCGCCTGTGACATGGTCAAGGAGAAACTGATCGACGAAAAGACCGGCGTCAAGCGCATCCCCGCCAACGACCTGACGCAACTCCTGCTGCCAAGCTTCGACCCGGCGGCGAAGAAGAAGCAGTCGGCGTTGACCGTTGGCCTGCCGGCGTCGCCTGGCGCGTCGTTCGGCAAGCTGGCGTTTTCAGCCGAGGAAGCCGTCGAACGCTCGCACAACGAGAAGGTCATCCTCGTTCGCAAGGAGACCAGCCCGGAAGATATCGACGGCATGCACTCTGCCGCGGGGATTCTGACCTCGACCGGCGGGATGACCAGCCACGCGGCGGTGGTCGCACGCGGCTGGGGCAAGTGCTGCGTCGCGGGCGCGGGGGCCGTGCAGATCAATGAGAAGGGCCGGTCGGTCACGATCAACGGCAAGAAATACACGCACAAGGACACGATCTCGCTGGACGGCTCGACCGGTGAGGTCTTCGCCGGCCAGATGCCGACCGTCGAGCCGAAGCTGTCCGGCGACTTCGCGACGGTCATGAAGTGGGCGGACAAGTACCGCAAACTGAACGTGCGGACGAACGCCGATACGCCGAACGACTCAAAGCGTGCCCGCGACTTTGGCGCCGAGGGCATCGGCCTCTGCCGGACGGAGCACATGTTCTTCGAGGGCGATCGCATCATCGCGATGCGTGAGATGATCCTGGCCGAGGCGAAACCGGCACGCGAGGCGGCGCTCAAGAAGCTGTTGCCGTTCCAGCGCAAGGACTTCGAAGGCATCTTCAAGGCCATGAAGGGCCTGCCCGTGACGATCCGGTTGCTCGATCCGCCGCTTCACGAGTTTGTTCCCCACGACAGCAAGGGCCAGAGCGAGGTCGCCAAGGTGTTGGGCGTGCCCGTCAGCAAGGTTAAGACACGCATTGCGCAACTGCACGAAGCCAACCCGATGCTCGGCCACCGCGGCTGCCGGTTGAGCATCACCTACCCTGAAATCCTGGTCATGCAAGTAACCGCAATTGTCGAAGCGGCGATCAACTGCAAGAAGAAGAAGATCGACGCAAAGCCCGAGATCATGATCCCGCTGGTCGGCACGTCTAAGGAACTGTCCGTCCTGCGAGAGAAGGCTGAAGAGACGATCGAGAACGTGAAGCAAGCCAAGAAGTTCAAGGGCAAACTCGACATCACGATCGGCACGATGATTGAAATCCCGCGTGCGGCGCTCACTGCTGACGAGGTGGCTCAACACGCCGACTTCTTCAGCTTTGGCACGAATGACCTGACCCAGATGACATTCGGCTACAGCCGTGACGACGTAAATACCTTCCTGCCGGACTACCTGTCGGACGAGTGGGATATCCTGCCGGTCGATCCATTCCAGTCGCTTGACCAGACCGGCGTGGGCCAACTGGTGGACATGGGTGTCACGAAGGGGCGATCGTCGAAGAAGCAACTGAAGGTCGGGATTTGCGGCGAGCACGGCGGTGACCCATCTTCGATCGCGTTCTGCCACAAGGTTGGCCTGAACTATGTCAGTTGTTCGCCGTTCCGCGTGCCGATCGCTCGGCTGGCGGCGGCCCAAGCGGCGTTGGGGTAAACAGTTTCCCAGCGTGAGTTGAGTACCCAAGCACAAGCCCGCGGACAGGTGTCCGCGGGCTTTCTTTCTCAGTACCACTTACTTGGCAAAAGGCGTCGTTCCGAGGTTTGACCTGTAGTAGGCCTTTAGCTGTATCATCATGCCACCATGCCGTTAACCAATCGCCCAAGAACTGCCGCGGAACTACTCGGCGAGTGTCCGATGGCGGCGAAAGGTCGGGAGCGCATCGTCGATATGGCGATCGAGTTGTTCTACACGCACGGATTCAACGCCGTTGGCCTCGACCAGGTGCTGGCTGAAGTGGGTGTCACGAAAACGACGTTCTACAAGCACTTCGAGAGCAAAGACGACCTGATTCTCGCGGCGGTCAAGAAGCGCGACGCATGGGAGTTGGCTGCCTGGAAACGTGCGGTGGCCAACATTGCCGGCGACGATCCGCGTGATCAACTTGTCGGTCTGTTCGACGTGCTGGACATCTGGTTCAACGCTCCGGACTACAAGGGTTGCATGTTCATCAACACGGCCGCGGAATTCCCCAACCCTGCTGACCCGATCCACCAGGCCGCCGCGTCCCACAAGCAGGCCAACCGCGACCTGTTTCGAGACATGGCGGTCGGCGCGGGGATGGCCGAAGCCGACGCGGAGACATTCGCCGACCTTTTCACGATGCTCTTCGAAGGTGCGCTGATTCTGCGACACGTGCACGACCGCAACGACGCGGCCGCGCTGGCCCGGCCTCAGGTCGAGCGATTGGTCGAGCAGTTTCTGGCTCGCGCGTCGTGACCGACTTGGCACGCGATCGTTGTCATCAGGTCCAAAACAGTTCAATCCATGCCTGCGCTGCCCGGGCAGAGACCGACCACAGGTTGTGCTCGAACTGGTTGAGGGCGCCAATGAAGATGAAGTACCCCATGAACAGGACGGGGGCGAGATGAGCGTTTGACGTGATCCAGTCTCGATAGCCCCTGTTGAAATTGGCCAGGATCGTGGAACCGTCCAGCGGCGGGACGGGTGCGAGGTTAAACATCGCCAGGAGGATATTGACCAAACCGAACACCCAAAGGAATGTCTTGCCTTTCTGCACCATGTCAGATTGGTCGAATGCGGCGGCAGTCGTCACAGCTTCGGCCACCTCGAATCGCTGCCACAGCCCCAGCGCGGTCAAAGCCAGGATTGCCAGGCAGAGGTTCATGGCCGGCCCGGCAAACGCGACGAATGCCTCGGCATACTTGCCGCGGAAGCGCGTCGGGTCGACCGGCATGGCACCCCAGCCCAATCCCATCAGAAAGACCAACGCAAGCGACACCGGGCCCATGTGAACCAGCGGGTTGCCGGTAATCCGGTTCATGCGGATCGGTGTGTCGTCGCCGACTCGGATCGCCGCCCAGCCGTGGGCCAACTCGTGCAGCACAATGCTGATGATCACCGTCAGCACCCACGCCCCGTAGAAGAACTGCTTGTCCGGGTCGAAAGCATCCTGAAAGAACCAGCTCATGGCTTTCATGTTATCAACTGAACGTGGCCGATTCAGACTGAGGCTACATTCCGCTCAGGAAGGACTCCCAATGAATTGCAAGGCTGCCGTATCGTTTCTCTCGATCCTGATGGCCGGACTTGGTTTGGCGGCGATGACAGGCTGCCAGCAGCAGACCAAGGTCACCCAGGTTCAGCCCGACTACACACGCCCCTTGCCGCCGGGCTCGGCGGCGTTGCGACTGCTGGATCGCAGCGAATGGCCGGACCTGACGCGGGCGCTCTCGGCTGCGGACGGCTCGCTCATCGAGGCGTTGGACCGCAGTGTCGCGTGGTTCGCCAAACCATCGACGACGCAGCATTTCCCGGTCGAGAATGTCACGCATGAGCAAGGCCGGGCCAGCGTGTTTGCGCTGCGTCAGATCGTCGCGAAGGGTGGGGCGCCGGTTTCGATCGCCGCCGCGATTGAGCGTGACTTCGACATGTACACGAGCGTGGGCTGGGACGGTAACGGCGGAGTCCTGTTCACCGCCTATTACTCGCCGATCTTCGACGCCTCGCGCACGCCGACGGCTGAATACCGCTACCCGCTCTATCAGAAGCCGCCGGACCTCATGACTGACCCAAATACCGGGCAAGTGCTCGGCCGACGTGTGGGTGACCAATACCAGCCGTACCCCACTCGCGCACAGATCGAGGCCTACCCGGATCGTCTTGGTCTGCAAGGTCGGGAATTGGTCTGGCTGCGCGACAAACTTGATCGGTACATCATCCACGTCAACGGCTCGGCCCGGCTTCGGATGCGTGACGGTTCGTCGATGCACGTCGGCTACTCGGCCACGAACGGCCTGGAGTACACGAGCATCGGCAAGCTGTTGGTGAACGACGGGTCGATCCCGCGCGACCGGATCAGCCTTCCGGCGATCCAACGGCACTTTCAGCAGCACCCGGATCGACTCGACTTCTACACGTCGCAGAACGACCGCTACGTGTTCTTTCAGTCGTTCACACACGCGGATTGGCCGGCCGGCTCGCTCGGTGCGAAGCTGACGCCGATGCGGTCGGTCGCGACTGACAAGCGCATCTTTCCGCGCGGCTGTCCGACATTGATTACAACGACATTGCCGGACTTCAACGGCGGGGCCGCAAGGTCGTTCGAGCAATTGATGGTCGATCAGGACACCGGCGGCGCGATTCGTACGGCTGGGCGAGCGGACTTGTATCTTGGGGTCGGTGATCGGGCCGGTTGGCAGGCCGGCCGACAGGCCGCGGAAGGGCGGTTGTACTACCTGATTCTCAAGCCGGATCGTGTGGTCGGCTGGTTGCGTGAACTCGACCCGGCATTGGCGACGGCTTCGCCGTAAACGACTGTCGGCACGGCCGCTATACTCAGCGGCGATGCAACGGCTGATCATCACCATGGACGGGCCGGCCGGTTCGGGTAAGTCCACTGTCGCCAGACAGTTGGCGGCCCGGCTGGGCGTTGAGTTTCTCGATACGGGGGCGATGTACCGTGGGTTGACGGCGTTGTGTGTGGATCAGGGCGTCGACCCTGAAGCGGAGCCGTCGCAGGCGGCGGCGCTGGCGGCGGATGCACACCTGCACTTTGACTGGTCGCAGGACCCGCCTCGGCTGTATGTCAACGACCGTGATGTCAATCACCGGCTTCGCGACACGGACGTGACTAGCCGTGTGAGTGCGTTGGCCTCGATCGGTGAGGTCCGCAAGGTGCTCGTCGCCGCGCAGCAACGCATCGGCGAGGCACACCCCCGGCTCGTCACGGAGGGGCGTGACCAGGGTTCGGTTGTGTTCCCAAACGCCTGCGTCAAATTCTACCTCGACGCCGAGCCGCCCGTCCGCGCCCGGCGGCGGGCTGACCAACTCCGGGCGCTGGGCCGAGAGGCGAATGAAGCCGACATCCTCGACCAGCTCGTCCAGCGCGACGAGCGCGACGCGGCGCGCAAGACCGGCCCGCTGACCTGCCCGGAAGACGCGCACAAGCTCGACACGACGAACATGACCCTCGACGCGGTTGTGGACTACTGCGAACAGTATGTCCGGCAACAAGTCGACCCGGAGGTAGGTTGTGTCCGGTCGGCGGGCGGCGCGAGTGGGGGGGCGACGTGAGTCAGCCGGAAGCTGTTACAGAAACACCGTTTTCATTGGCGCGACGGGCGTGGTTCCTGACGCTTTACACGCCGACGTGGCTTTGGCTGACGACCTGCTACGGGTTTCGGTCATGGGGCAGACACCGTGTGCCGCGTTCCGGCCCGGTCTTACTCGCGTCAAACCACCAGTCGTACTTCGACCCGATGCTCGTCGGTGCGGGGCTCGCGCCGCATCCGTTTCATGCGATCGCGCGATCGACGTTGTTCAACAACGCATTCTTCGCGTGGATGATCAACTCACTCAATGCGATCCCTGTTCGCCAGGGTGAGAGCGACATGTCAGCCATGCGCAAGTCGATCGACGCCTTGAAGCGCGGCCGACGACTGATGATCTTCCCGGAAGGCTCGCGCACGCCGGATGGTGAGATCGATGAGTTCAAGCCCGGCACGATGCTGCTGATCAAGCGCGCCCGTCCCGTCATCGTGCCCGTTGCTATCGAGGGCGCGTACGACGCGTGGCCGATCCATGCGAAGAAGCCGAAACCGACAGGACGGATCGGCATTATGTACGGCCGACCGATCTCTGCGGAGTCGTTGCTGGCGTTGCCGACCGCGGATGCGCTTTCGAGCCTGCGTGAGACGATCGATCGGATGCGGCAAGAAGTGGGGCGACGGTTGGGTCGCCTACCCGCATCGAATGGCAACAGCTCATCGGGTCTACTGGCACGGCGGTGAACGAGCTTTCTGGCACTGATTGCAAGGGCCGGCTGACGGTATACTTGGCTTCTGAATGGGCCGGCTGTGCCGGCATCCCACACGGAAACGACTCGCATGCAGACTCTTCTGATCGCACTTGGTGCCGGCGTCGCTTTTCTGATCGCCTATCACACCTACGGCAAATGGCTGGGACGCAAGGTCTTCAATCTCGCGGCCGACTTTGTCTGCCCGTCGCATCGCCTACGTGACGATGTGGACTACTGCCCGACGAAGAAGCCGATCGTCTTCGGCCACCACTTCACGTCGATCGCCGGGACAGGGCCGATTGTCGGCCCGGCGATTGCGGTCATGTGGGGCTGGGTGCCGGCCCTGCTATGGGTCGTTTTCGGATCAATCTTCATTGGCGCCGTGCATGACTTCGGCGCGCTGGTGGTGAGCATCCGCAACAACGGGCAGAGTGTTGGCGACATCGCCGGCCGCGTGTTGAACAAGCGTGTTCGCCTGCTGTTCCTGGTCGTCCTCGTTATGGCTTTAACGATCGTTCTGGCGATCTTTGGGCTCGTCATTGCTGTCGTGTTCAAGCAGTACCCGGCCGCGATCTTCCCGTGCGTCGTGCAGATCCCAATCGCGCTGGCGATCGGCCTGATGCTGCACCGCAAGGGTGTGAACATTCTTGTGCCATCGATCATCGCCCTGGCGATCATGTACGCGACCGTCATCTGGGGCGATGTCGGGATCCTCGGCACGATCAACGCCGAGATGGCGAGTTGGCCGATCATTGTCTGGGTCGGCATCCTCTTGCTCTATTCTTACTTCGCGTCGGTCCTGCCGGTTTGGTCATTGCTGCAACCGCGCGACTACATCAACTCGTTGCAACTCATTTCGGCGTTGGCGTTGATCGTCATCGGATTGGCCGTAGCCGGCACGATGGGCGGCGCGCCCAACGCGGCGGGGGGAGAAAAGACCCAGTTGAGCATCGTCGCGCCGACGTTTGACTTCAGCCCGGCTGATGCGCCCTTGATCTTCCCGTTCCTATTCATCACGATCGCGTGCGGCGCGATCAGCGGATTCCACTGCCTGGTCTCCAGCGGGACGAGCAGCAAACAGATCGAGAAGGAGACGGACGCACGCTTCGTCGGCTACGGCAGCATGCTGACCGAGGGTTTCCTGGCGACGCTGGTCATCTGCGCGTGCGTCGCGGGGTTGGGCATGGGCGCTCCGTTGAAACTCGGGTCCGTCTCGGCGGCTGACGACCAGGCCGCGCAGGTCGTGACGGAAGCGGGTGGGAAACTCGATGGGTATCGCGCCGTCGTGTTTCACAACGCGCAGAGTCAGCCGCGCACCCTCGTTGCGACCGAAGCCGGCTATCGCCTGCTCGAACACGGTGCGCCGATCGAAGGCAAGGCCGTTGTCTTGAACAAAGATGACCTCACCGCTGGGCTGACCCCTTGGGCGACTGAGGGACAGGGGACCATCACCGACGACTCCAACGCGTTGGTCATTCAGTACAACAGCGAGGCATCAAAGCTCGACGACAAGTTCGGCGCGCTGGTTGTGGCCAAGGGCGCGTGGGCCACGCGGTATCAGTCTTGGAAGAGCGCCAAAGGACTCGGCCCGAAAGTCGCCGCGTTCGTGGATGGCTCTGCCAACTTCCTGCGCTCGTTGGGCATCCCGCTCGGCGTCGCTCTGGCGTTGATGGGCGTGCTGGTCGCTTCATTTGCTGGGACGACGCTCGACACGGCCTGCCGACTGCAGCGGTACGTCATTCAGGAATTGGCGGCGACCGTTTCGCAGGGCCTTTCGGGTGGTCCCAATGACAAGACCGATGCGCCGCTCGTTCTCGCGGCCGCGTCTCAGACTCGCATGACCGGCAACCCCGTCACCTGGCTGACCAACAAGCACGTCGCGACCATCGTGGCCATCGTGATCGCCGCCGCCATCGCGACGCTCCCCGCGCCGGGCAAGGACTGGGACCTGACCACGGCCGGCGGCGGCGGGCTCATCCTCTGGCCCCTGTTCGGCGCGACAAATCAACTCCTGGCCGGCCTGTCGTTCCTGGTCATCACTTTCTACCTCTGGCGGCGCAACAAGCCGATCTTCTTCATCGTGCCGGCCGTGCTGTTCATGCTGGTCATGCCCGGCTGGGCGATGGCGTACCAGTTGTTCATCGGATCAGAAGATTATCCCGCTTGGCTTGGGGCGGATCAGAAGAATTGGGCAGTCATCGTCATCGCCGGCGCCACCCTTCTACTAGAGGTCTGGATGATCCTCGAAGCGATCGCGCTTTGGCCTCGCAGCAAGGGCGTGCTTGAGCCGCAACTGCCCGGCGCCGACGCGCCCCAGCCCGCCGCGGAAACGGGCATGAACTGCTGACGCCCAGCCTCCGCGTTGACACGCTCGTCGTATGATGTCACATTGCGCGACCACCAGAAAAGCGGGACCACCAACATGCAACGGGCACTCATCCAGACTTTGACCTTGTCGCTCCTTGTCGCGCTGGCGGGTTGCGACGCCTCCAGCCTGCCCAGCATCGACATGGACTGGACGCGCATGAGCCAACCCACGGCGCGCGTCCGTACCGTTGACATCGTTGAACAGACGGAGGAAGGCGCACGTCTCGAGTTCACGATCGAGTTGTCGAATCCAAACGAAGTCGCCTTGCCGCTCCTGGTGACCGACTATGAAGTATCGATTGAAGGCGGCTCCCGATTCTCGTTTGTCGACACGGTCAACCGAACGATCCCGGCACGGGGGACGCAATCGATCCGTGTCGCCGCGGCCGTGCCCACCCGGGGGCGGGACCTGACCGGCGCGGCTTACAGCGTCAACGGGCTGGTGCGATATCTCCTGCCGGGCGAGTTGCCGAACCTGGCCGTCGAGTCCGGCATCCCGCCGCCGGCTGTCGGTTTCACGCTGGCGGGCAAACTCGGGCAGGAAGGGTCGTGAAGCCGACGGGCTTCGCCTTTTGTCATGCATCCGGTTCTTGAACAACGTCGCTACCTGATCCCGTTTCGGGCCACGCTGCTCTCGCAGATCTTTACAGACGTCCTCGTCATCGGTGGGGGGGTCGCGGGTTATCGCGCCGCCATCGCGGCGTCTGAGCACAGCGAGGTCATTGTCGCGCTCAAGGGCGGCATCAAGCACTCGAACACCTTCTGGGCCCAGGGCGGTATCGCGGCCGTGGTGGACGGGGCGGACTCGTTCGACGCCCACATTCAGGACACGCTGAGTGCGGGCGGCGACCTGTGCGACCCCGACGTCGTTCGGCGGACGGTCGAAGCCGGGCCGGGTTGCATCGACGAGCTGATCGGATGGGGCATGCCGTTCGATCACACCAACGGCGACGCGCTTTCGCTTGGCAGGGAGGGCGGTCACACCCGGTCGCGCATCCTGCACGCCGACGGCGACGCGACGGGGCGTGCGCTCATGGGCACGCTCGACGCGCACGTGCGCAGCCTCGACCGCGTGCGGGTCTTCGAGCAGTGCTTCGTGCTCGACCTGATCACGGTGGACGGTTCGTCGCCGCGCTGCGTGGGCGCGGTGACGCATCACCCCAAGTACGGGCTTCAAGTGATCTGGGCGCGGGCGGTCATTCTCGCGACCGGTGGTTGTGGGCAGGTCTATCGCGAATCGACGAACCCGTCGTCCGCGACCGGTGACGGCGTCGCCATGGCATACCGGGCCGGCGCGGAATTGGCCGACATGGCATTTGTGCAGTTCCACCCGACCACGCTCTACGTCGCCGGCGCTGCGCGCTCGCTAATCACGGAAGCTGTGCGCGGCGAGGGGGCGCACCTGATTGACCGCGACGGTGTGCGGTTCATGCCCGAATACCACGAGATGGCTGAGCTCGCCCCACGCGACGTGGTTTCGCGGGCGATCCTGAACCAGTTGGCCAAGAGCGACGCGACGCACGTCTACCTCGATTGCAGACATCTTGGTTCGGGCCGGTTCGCCGAGCGGTTCCCGCACATCGCCCAGGTCCTCAGTGGGTTCGAGATCGATCCGGGCGTCGATCCGATCCCCGTTCATCCGTCGGCGCATTACATGGTGGGGGGCGTCCGGACGGACTCCGCCGGCCGAACGAATGTAGCGGGGCTGTACGCCTGCGGCGAGGCGACCTGCACGGGCCTTCACGGCGCAAACCGCCTTGCATCTAACAGTCTATTAGAAGGCCTTGTATTCGGCAGAGCGGCGGGGGAGGCGTGCGCTGAAATGTCTGCCGACGGCACGCCCGCGCCGGTGAAGGTCGTGTCCGACATCCCGCTGTCGGATCGGCTCGAACTCGATTTGGACGACGTGCGGTCCAGCCTGCGCAGCGTCATGTGGCGGCACGTCGGGATCCGTCGCGACGGCAACCGGTTGGCTGAGGTATCTGAATCGATCGACTTCTGGGCGCGCTACACGTTGGACAAGATCTTCGACGAACGTGCCGGCTGGGAAGCGCAGAATATGCTGCTTGTCGGCGCGCTGATCGCCCGCGCCGCACAGTGGCGGGCGGAAAGTCGCGGGACGCACTACCGTGAGGATCAGCCCGAGCCACGCGACGCGTTTCATTGCCACGAAGTCTGGCGACGCGGCGCGCCGGAGCCTGTCACCGTACCCGTCAGCAAGCAGCCGCCGGAGGCCGCCGCGTAACAGTCGGCGGGGCGATCACTCGGCGTGAGCGAAGTCCTTGGCATCACGCTTCGTCGTCCAGAAGATCGCGTTGACCAGCATCCGTCGGAACTGAGCATCTTCGAAGTCGCTCGGCACGCCGAGCGACGAGTAGAG
>JANQSF010000111.1 GCA_028284155.1 Phycisphaeraceae bacterium | reverse complement strand
TTCTGCAGGTCGCGAACCGTCAGGTCCGACTTCTTCGCCTGCTCATAGCGGGCCTGGGTCTCGGCCTCCAACTCGTCATCGCTCTGCGGCGGCTTGGCCTGCCGTGGGGCGGACGACTTACGTGACGATTTCTTCTTCTTTCGCTTGGTCTGAGTCTCGGCCATGGTAATGGCGCTCCTGTCGAGTGATGTGAGGGAATGGGGGGAGGGTGGTGTTGCGACCGACGACGGATGCGACGGTCAGCGTTGATCAGCAATTCGTAAATCGGGAAGGAGATTGATCGAGCATGAGGGTGAGTCGAATAGTGCCGGAGAAGTGGCCTGACGGGCGTTCTGCCGGTCGAACCTGCCCAAGTCGTCAAGACTGGGGCAGCCCGTGGTGCGACCGGCGCTTTCTCCGAGTTGTGTCGTTGCGTGGTAGGTGACGTATCCGTGTCGTTAGGGTGTGGGCTGCGGCGACGCCCGTGCGTCTCCGACCGTTGGGGTCATCCGTCTTCCAAAGCTTGAAACGGGCTGCGGGGTTTCCGCCGGCGACTGTCGTCCGTTCACCATCGTCGGAACGAACACCGCAATACGCGCCGCGGCTGGGCCGCAGCAGATCAGATGGAACGTTGGAGAATCCTGGAAAGGACGTTTCGGACCTGGCCCACCAGCGGCTCGGCCGACTCGTCGTTGTCGATCACATCATCGGCGCGTTGGGCCTTGGTGTCAAGTGGAATCTGGTTTTTCTCGCGTCGGTCCAGCTCGGATTCCGACCAGCCCCGGTCGCGTTGCAGCCTGTGCAACCGGGTCGCTCGCGAGGCCTGAACAAGGATAAGCCGGTCGCAGCTTTCGTCAAGACCAGACTCCAGCAGCAGCGGGCAGTCCTCGACGATGGCCACGATCGCAGGGTCGTTCTGCATCGCCTGCCGGGCCGACTCGCGTCCGGCGTGGACGCGCGGATGGGTCACTGATTCAAGCTTTCGCAATTCGTCGGGCTGATCAAACACGATTCGGCCAACGGCTTTGCGATCGACGTTTCCCTCGGCATCCAGTACGGCGTCGCCCCACCACGCCACGAGTTGATCGCGCACGTTCGGCTCGCGCAACGCCGCGCGGGCAAGCTCGTCGGCATCGATCACGCCACACCCCTGCCGCGCAAATTCGCGCGCGACGGTGCTCTTGCCTGAACCGATGCCGCCAAGCAGGCCGATCACCGGTTTCGTGTTGGGCGCGTCGGTCATGGCTCAAGACGGATGTGAAGATTTTGACTCGATGTAAGCCGGGTCTTTCCGAAGGCCCGGATCAAAGGATAAAGCAGATCCGTGCCTTCGGAAAGGCCCGGCTTGTGGGGTTCTCATGCTTGTTCTCACGGACACGTTACGGCTCTTTCGTCGGCTGCGGTGTGGCGTTGACATGGACATCGTTCTCCCAAGTCCTGATCTCACGCAGCATGCCGTTCGCACGCTTGTTCTGTTTACCGGACAAGTCGGTCTTCTCCGACAGATCGTTGGACAGGTCGAACAGTTGTGGCTTGCCCTTCGCTGTACGGATGAGTTTCCATTGGCCGTCGCGCATGGCGGTGTTGGCGCCGTGCTGCCAGAACAGTTTGCGATTGCCGAGTTGCTTGCCTTCGAGCAAGACCGGCTTCAAACTCACACCATCCAACGGCCGTTGCGTCGGCGGCGCGACACCCGCCAGGTCGAGCATGGTCGGCATCAGGTCCATGCCGATGGCCAGTTGGTCAGTGGTCATCCCCGCCTTGATCCGACCCGGCCAGTATGCGATGGCCGGCACTCGGTGGCCACCTTCCCACAGCGATCCCTTCGTCCCGCGCAGAACACCGTTCGAGCCGTCGCGCGTTGCGCCGTTGTCGCTGAAGAAGAACACCAGCGTGTTATCCGCAATGCCCGCCCGCTCCAACGCGGCGACGACGTCGCCGACGCCCTTGTCCATCTCGACCATCATTTCGCGGTAGGCCTTGGGCACATGCTTCGGCGCGCGGTCGTTCCAAAGGCCGCCGCGCTGCCCAGACTTGCCTTCGACGCGCAGCGGCGGATCGTTCGGCCCCTGATACGGGTAATGCGGCGCCTCATGCGCGATGTACAGCACGAATGGCTGATCCTTGTGCGCCTCGATAAACGACACCGCGTGCTTCGTGATCAAGTGTGTCGTGTAGCCCTTGTCATCCCGATCCAGCTTGTCGTTATGCCACCAGTCGAACTTGCCCGCGCCATCGATGTGTGATTGAAAATCAACGTTACCGCTGACGTAACCACGGAATAAGTTGAACCCGTGACGCACGGGGTTGTAAGGCTTGTGATACCCCAGATGCCACTTGCCCATGATCGCCGTCGCGTAGCCAGCCTTGGCCATCGATTCGGCGAATGTCAGCTCGACATCCTGCAAGCCTTGATAATGCTGCACACGCTTCGGGTCGGCGTAAACGACGCCGGGGATCCCAGCCCGTTGCTGATACCGACCCGTCAACAGCGCTGCCCGTGTCGGGCTGCAAACCGCGCCATTGGAATGAAAGTCGGTGAAACGCAATCCGCCAGCCGCGAGTTTGTCGATGTGCGGCGTCTTGTACCGAATGTTCCCGTAGCACGACGCGTCGCCGTAGCCCATGTCGTCCGCAAGGATGATGACGATATTGGGATTCCCAGCCGCTTGCGGCTTAGCGCGAACATGCTCTGCGCTAACAAGAACGGACACTGAAGCGATCAGCGCGGCGACGACCATGGTCGAACCTGCCGGGCGACTGACGTCGCCGCGCCTCGTGTGAATGTGGGCACTCATTGGGACGCTCCCGGTGTGGACGCCTTGTCGCCGCCGTTCTTCTCGGCCTTGTTTTTGTCAGGCTTCGGCTTCGCTTTGGGCTTCTTTTTGGGCTTGACCGACTTGGCACGCCGTGTGCCCATCATCTCTTCAAGCACAGCCTGCAACTTGGCATGCCTCGCCTGGATCGATTCAGAGACCTGGTCAAGACTCAGCGGGCTCTTCTCAAGCACGTCCTGCTCGATGTCGTAAAACGCCCCGTTGCGGTAAAGCTTGTACCGATGGTCGCGTGCGAATTCCTTGCCCGTCGGCCCGCCGTTGCGCGCGTACCAGCAGAATGTCCATTCACGTGGGTTACCTCGCTCGCCTTTGAGTTGCGGCAGGAAGCTGCGCCCGTCGATCTTGAGCTTGGCCGGCACGTCGACGCCCGCGGCCTCAGCCAACGTCGGCAGGAAGTCGCTGAAATCCACCAGGTCGTTGCTGACCTTGCCGACCGGAGCCGTGCCCTTCCAATTGACGACAAACGGCACGCGCGTGCCCGCGTCGGTCGTCTTGCCCTTGCCCCCCTGCACCTTCAGGTCACCCATCTTCGACGTGATGCCGGTGAACGTGCCGTTGTCGCCCGTGAACAGGACGATGGTGTTCTCACGGATGCCCAACTCGTCGAGTTTGTTGACGATCTTGCCGACGACCTTGTCGGTGTACTTGACCATGTCGGCAAAGTGTTTGTGCTTGCGCATGCCCAGGCCCTTCTCCTGCTTGTCGTCTCGCCGGAATGTCGGGTCCCAGTCGGGCGAGTCGGGCGTCGGCTCGAATGGCCAGTGCGGGAGCATCATCGGGTAGTAGGCCAGGAACGGCCCGTCCTTGTGACGCTCGATGAAGTCACACAGGTAGTCGCTGACAATGTCCGGTCCGTACTGCCCTTCTTTGAAATCAACCTCCTTGCCGTTGATCTCAAGACCCGGGTTCGGATAGCGGTTCGGCCGACGCGTTAATTGCCAGAGGCAGTATTCGTCGAAACCGAAATTGTTCGGCGCTTCCAGCCCGCCGGACAATTGCCACTTGCCCACGATGCAGGTCTTGTAGCCTGCCTTCTTGAGCAGGTGCGCAAACGTCGTTGCCTTCGGGTCGAGTAGGCCGAACCTGATGTAGTTACGTTGGTTGTAGATGCCCGTCATGATCTGAACCCGCGACGGCGTGCAGATTGGCTGCGAGTAGCAGTGTGTGAACCGCAACCCGCCGGCCGCGAGCTTGTCCAGGTGCGGCGTCTGGTACGACGTGCCTCCGTTGGCGCCGACGCACTCGTAACCCATGTCGTCAGCCATGATCAGAATGATGTTCGGGCGAGTGTCAGCCGCAGACGCCGGGGCGTTCCCAACGACCAGCCAACCCAGGCCGACCAAGAGACACAAAAGCAAGCAGTGTTGTTTCAAATCCATGTCGAGCATCCTCGGGGCAGGTACCGCGTCAATCTGTGCCATGAGAATACACGCTCGGCCGGCAGGCCGTCGCGTAAACTGGTGGTCTCACCCAACCGGAGTCGCTCGATGTCTAACGCCTTCCGATTCTCCGCCATCTGCCTGCTCGCGTTGCTCTTGCTTCCAGGCTTGGCCACATTCGCCGCTGACAGCGCCGCAATCCGCCCACCGACGGATGAACAGGCCGAGAGCTACAAGCTCGATCGCGAGTTCTATAAGAAGGCCCTGCTCGTCCAAGACATCCTGATCGTCACGTCAGACCGAGTGTCCGATCTTGCGATCCGAGAGTCGGCCTACCTGTTTGACAAGATGATGCGGAGCATCGACCCGGCCGTCGCGCAGCGCATCCGCGACCGCAAGGTGCTGTGCATCCTGATCGGCCACGACGAACTGACGTCGAGCGTGCCACAGTTCCAGACGAACAAAACAGGCAAAGAACTTGACTTCTACAACTGGCGACGCCGTGGGTTCCTGACCTATCGCGCCGGTCGGCCGACCGTCGTTTTCGCGGAAGAAGACGTGCTGGAGTACGAAGGCGGCATGCAGATCGAGAGCATCCTGATCCACGAGTTCGGCCACGTGATTCACGGCGCGGGGTTTGACCGCGACCTGAACCTGCGACTGACGGCCGCGTTCGAGTCGGCCCGCAAGAAAGGCATCTGGAACGACGGCCGCGCCGCGCAGCGGTTTCGACGCGTGATGAGTGAAAAGCCGGTCAACCTGCTCGACGTCCTGGTCAAGGCATTTCCAGACCAGCCGCGTGAGTTGCTGGTCAAGTGTCTGGACGGCGGCGATATCCTGGTCAACGGCAAGCCGTCGCGCAGCGATGTGAAGGTCACCAAGGACGACAAGGTGTTGATCGTGTTCGGAGGCCCCAAGCAGTGCTACGCGCAGAAGAACCGGGCGGAATACTGGGCTGAGGGCGTACAGTGCTGGTACAACACAAACCGCACGATGGACCACGACCACAATCACATCCACACCCGTGCGCAGTTGAAGAAGTACGACAAGGGATTGGCCAAGCTGTGCCAGGACGTGCTTGGCGACGGCGAGTGGCGTTTCGTCTCGCCGCGCAAACGAGCCGGCCAAGCGCACCTCAAGTCGTTCGATCCCGCCAAGTCTCCGAAGGTTGTTGACCCGCCGCACATCCGTGACGCGGCTTACGACTACTACGACAAGTATTGGAAAGACTACTGGAATCGGTTACGCGAGAAGCACGGGTTCGACGTGTCGCCTGCCGACGGCAAGGAGTAAGTGCGCGTATTTGTCAGTAACCAACAACAAAGCCCGCCGACTCAAGAGTCGGCGGCCTTGTCGTTTCAATCGGCGGCGTGGACGATAAGCCGAGTTCTGTTCCGCGGGTCTCACGACCCACAGGGCGACCATTTCTCTGGGACCGCCGTTGCCGACGGCCTCTAGCAGCCTACCCGTGACCTCCCCAAAGGGGCCGACCGGACCGACCGGCGCTAAGCCGCAAGCGGCTGTCGCGGGTCACTGCTTGGCCTTGCACGCGGTGGGGCTTGCCCTGCCACGACGGTCACCCGCCGCGCGGTGCGCTCTTACCGCACCTTTTCACCCTTACTGCTGGATGTTCGATGTGGGATGTGCGATCGGCGATGTCAGTGGTAGGGCGGGGACGTTGCCCGGCAATTCCATCTCGCTGTGCGTGGCTGGGGCGGGGAACGTGCCCGGCCCACCTGACGGGTCTGGCATCGGACATCCAAC
>JANQSF010000132.1 GCA_028284155.1 Phycisphaeraceae bacterium | reverse complement strand
TTTAGCCGCGACCCGCAGGGGAGCGCGGTACGGTGAACGGGCTCCCCTGCGGGTCGCGGCTAAACAGCATTGTTCGTCATGCCCAACCCCCTGATCATCCTCGGCGCCTCCACTCGCGCCGCCGCGCAGAGCGCGGTCCGGGCCGGCTACGACCCGTGGTGCATCGACCTGTTCGCCGACCGCGACCTCCGCGCGATCGCTCCCGTCCAACGCTGCCCACGCGATGGCTACCCGCACGCGATGCTGGACATGCTGCGCGACTACCCGGGGCCGAGCGACACGCCGGTGTTGCTGACGGGGGCGATGGAGAATCATCCCGACGTCCTACGTGTAATCGAACAACGGCACTTGCTGTTCACCGGCCCAATAGAAGCGATCGTGATTTCAAGGGATCTAGCACACCTCAAGACAATCTGTGAAATCGCAAGCGACAAACGATTGAATGTCTACTACGAGACGCCATTTCAGGAAACCAGTGAACCGAAGGGGCATTCGAACGGACCACATATGTGTTACACGTGGTCAAAGCCGCCGTGGTTCACACGCCCAATGAGGTGGTTTTCGGGCTGGCGTTTGCTTGTCAAACCCGTCGCGAGTAGCAATGGTCATTCGATCTACGACTGGAAGCCTGGAATGCCCATCCCACAGGGACACTACGTCCAGGAATATGTGCCTGGAATCCCAGTCTCGACAGTTGTGTATGCGAAAGAGGGGCGGGTCCAGATTGTCGGAGCCACGGAACAACTTGTCGGCGACTCACACTTTGGCGCAGAAGGACTCACCTTTGTTGGAAATGTGGGCCCCACTCAACTCCGCTCGCCGATGTATGACCAGTTTCTTACATTTGCGCAGACACTGGTGAAAGAGTTTGGCCTTTCTGGCGTGTTTGGCGTCGATGGTGTCATCTGCTCACTTGTTCGTGACGCGCTGGATGTCGATACCCTGCTTTACGCCGTCATCCTCGAGGTCAACCCCCGCTACCCCGCCAGCGCCGATCTGATAGAAAGGGCAACAGCAGGCCTGTCAGCGCTGGAGCCAGAATCATGTAATCCCGCCCCAACAAGCGGCATGCTCGGCAAAGCCATCGTCTACGCCAAGCAACCCTGCCGCGCCCCCGACCTGTACGACCTGTTCGACGCCGACCGCGTCGCCGACGTACCTGAGGTCGGCGAGTCTTTCGACACCGGCGACCCGGTCTGCACCGTCTACGCCCACGGCGAGACGCGCGACGATTGCCTCGCGGGATTGCGTGCGATGGCCGATCGGCTCTACACTCGACTCCATGCCTGACGCCGACCTGCAACGCGCCGCCGACCTGCTGGTGTCTGCCCGCGCGCCGGCGATCATCGGGCTGTATCGACTGAGCCTCGAAGCGATCGGCCTCGCGATCACGCTGGCTGAACGACTCGGCGCGACGCTCGTCGTCGGTGACTATCCGTCATCGCCGAGTCCGGGCGAGCATCCCGTCAGCATCGTCACGACACACGCAGGCGCACGAAGCAGCAACCTGCTGATTCTCGTCAATGGCGCGACACCGCCCAAGTCGCCCGACGGCGAGTCGATGCCACAGACGATCATGACGATGGGCGGTCATCTGGACGACGTCCTGCAACTACGGGCAGCACTGGAAAACACATCAAACACGACCCCCGCGAGCCGGGCCGTGTCGGCCCGATCCGACTCGCCGTACGCGACCGAGATCGCAAACGCCCTGCGCAACGCAACGCGCGCGACCGTCCTGCTGCCGCACACGATCGACCCGCGCACCGCCGGGCAGTGGCACGCCCTCGCGGCCGACCAGCAGACCGCGACGCGGATCGACGGGCTGCACATAACACACGCGAATGCCGGCAATGCCCGCGGCGTCGCGGAGGTCGTCGCGTGGCGCACGGGCGCAACCGTCGCGTTCGGGGCCGTCGACTGCTCGACCAACCCACCGACGCCCCGGCGCATTGCGACAGGCGGTGACGCGCTGCAAGCGTTCGACGCCGTGCTTGAGTTCGTTGATGACCGTTCAACAGAATCGGCGGCCGGAACGCGACTGCGGGTGACGCATGTCACGGTCACGCGCAAGGCGGCGAGCGACGCCGCGCGCACCTCACCCGTCCGGATCGACGTTCCGCCGACGCACAACCCGACCGCCGCGCGGGTCATGGACGCCGACGGCGTGGTCCGCTGGTCGTGCGATGACCCGACCGTCGCCGACACCGACCCCGCTTGCGCGATCCTCGAACAGTTGATCGGTCATATCCCGTCGTCCACGTCCGACACGGGAGGTGACCGGTGACCGACGTCCTGCTCATCACCGGCGGTCGCGTGTACGACCCGGCCAACGGCGTCGACGGCGAGGTGCTTGACGTCACGATCGTGGACGGTCGCGTCGTGGACGCGCTGCCGGACGGTGTGACGCCGTCGAACATCACCAATGTTGATGCGCGCGGGTATGTCGTTATGCCTGGCGGGGTGGAGATGCACGCGCACCTGGCGTCGATGCCGGTCAACGCGGCGCGGCGGATTCAGTCGCAGGTCGGGTATGACACGGTCGTGCCGTCTGCCCCGAACACGGGGCGGATGTACGCGCAGCTCGGGTACACGACGGGCATCGAGGCGGCCGTGCCGCCGGGCGCGGCCGCGGCGGCGCACATGCAACTGGACGACCTGCCCTGCATGGACACGGGCATGCTCGTG
>JANQSF010000083.1 GCA_028284155.1 Phycisphaeraceae bacterium | reverse complement strand
GAAGCCGGTGCCGCCGTTGTACGTCGTGCTCAATGCCACGCGTGTAAACGCCGGCTCGACCGGCGAACTCGAAGTGCCGAAGTCGAACGCGATAGACGGCGCGGGAGGCGTGTCGTCGTTCAGGATCGTCGCCGCGGCAGCGCCGACCGTAACGACAGCCGGGCCGCTGAGGTTCTGCAACACCGCAGTGAACGACTCGTCTGGCTCGTCGGTCGTGTCACCATTGACGTCGATGGTGACGGTCTGTGTCAACGGCCCGCCGGGGTTGAACACGACGGGGATCGGTGTCGGATCAAAGTCGTTGTCGCCCGCCGTGGCCGTCCCGTCGGTGGGCACGACATCGACCGTGACCTGCGCATCGGGGTCGGCCGACAGTGTCACGTCGAACGTGAACGGCGTCGTGCCGGCGTCGCCTTCGTTCCGCGTGGCGTTGTTCGACGTGATGGAGATGTCGACGGGAACGACGGGTGATTGGATATTGAACACGTAGTCTTCGACCTCGCCGTCCGGGGCCGCGCCGTCGTAGTTCAGGCCGGCCACAGTGCTAAGGCGCACCCGCATGACTGTCTGCCCCTCAGCCGCGTCGAGCGGGACGTTCATCAGCAGCGTGTTGACGCCGTTGCTCACCGGTTGGTCGGCGAAGACCTGTTCGCCGGGGTCGTCCCAGTCGCCGTCGCCGTTGAAATCAGCCCACGCGTGCAGCAGCGCACCTTCCGGGGGCGCGCCGTTTACGGTCACTTCGACCTCAGTTGTGTGTGTCGAGGCGATGCGGAACACGTCGCCGTCCAGTTCAAGGATGTATAGATTGCCCTGCGCGTCTTCGCTGAACGAGACGATCGAGAAGCCGGGGCCGCCGAGGTTGCCCACGTCGGGCAGCAGTTCGTCATTGATGCGCTGGACGGTGTTGATCGGGTCGGCCGGGTCGAACGACCAGATGTTGTTGCTGGCCGTGTCGGCGAAGATGTATTGACCCTGGAACTCCTCGACCGGCCCGCGGTAGACGTAGCCGCCCACGACCGAGCGGCCCTGGAACGTCCCGCTACCGTGGCCGTAGTCGTAAACGGGTTCGACATCGCCGGGCAGGAGTTGCCCGCCCTGAAACGCGTTGAATCCTTCGCGTCGATTCCACGCGTAGTTCTCGCCGCCGTTGCTCGTCGCTGGCTGGAAGTCGATCTCCTCGCGCGCGTTCTGGCCGACGTCGCCGACCCACAGATCGCCGGTGACGCGGTCGAAGCTGTTCCGCCACGGGTTGCGCAGACCATATGACCAGATCTCGTCCTCGCCGGCTGCGCCGACGAACGGGTTGTCGGCCGGGATCGCGTAGTTGCGCGTTGCGTCGCCGGGGAAGTCGTCGCCGTCGGGGTCGATGCGCAGCATCGTGCCCAGCAGGTCGTTGGTGTTTTGTGCGTGGTCGAACGGGTCGCCACCGCTGCCGCCGTCACCTGATGCGACGTAGAGGTAGCCGTCGACCGGACTGAACCCGAGCCAGCCGGCGTTGTGGTTGGTGAACGGCTGAACGATGCTGATGATTTCGCGTTCGGAAGAAACGTCGGCCACGTCCGGGTCGCCGGCCGACACGGTGTATTCGAGGATGTGCGAGCTGAACGGCGAACTCTGCCCGTCGATCTGCACGCCGCCGTTGTCACGTGTCGCGTGCACATAGAACCGCCCGTTGTTGGCGTAGTCGGGGTGGAACGTCATCCCCAGCAACCCGCCCTCGCCGCCGCCGTCCAAATTGGGCACGGTCAGGAACGGCGTGGGCACGACCTGGCCGGTGTCCAGATCGAGAATGCGGATCACGCCGCCGCGCTCCATGATGAACAGCCGGTCATGATCGCCGGCCGGCGCGGCCGCGAATAGCGGCGCGCTCAGCCCGCTGGCGACGCGCTGCGCGAACGTCGTGTCCGTGACGCTCGGGTCGATCGTCACCGTCGCGCGGGACGCGTCCTGACCGTTGATCAACACGCCGTCTTCATCGTCCGGCGTCGCGCCGGCCGTGTCGTCCGCGTCGGCGTTCGCCGAGTGCGTCCCGTCCGCGTCATCATCGACCGCCGCGCCGAGTCGAAGCGGGTCGGCGCCGATGATCACGTGGCGTGCGCCGCCCTCGGCCAGCGTCGTCGGGTAAGGGCCGGGCGCGTCGCCCAAGTCGACACTTTGAGTGACGACTTGGATCTCCTCTGAGATTTCCAACACGGCGTTGCCAGATGCGTACGTATTGAAGATCACACCATCAACCGTCAAAGTACCGCTCGGTGACCAGCCCGATCCGATCACTGCGGTGTCATCACCGTCTCCGATGATTCGAAGCGAGTTCGAATCATTGGAGATGTTGTACACTTCCTGCAACGACAACACGACCGTGTTCGGGCTGTTGCCGGTTATATCGATCGCTTCGATATGCCGAAGCCGAGTGTCAGGAGTCGCGATCAGGTCGAGGGTAAGACCGCTGGTGTCCAAGCGCAACGTGTCGAAGCCACGGCCGCCATCAATCTGCTTGAACTGAAGGTCGCTTGTACTTATCAGGTCGTCGCCGTGGCCGCCTTTGACAACATCGGCACCGCTCTCCGATTCGATAATGTCATCGCCCGCGCCTGCGACGATCACATCCGGCCCGGGGCTGCCTTCAAGCAACTCCGCAGCACCGGTCCCGGTGTGGGTAAGCTCGCCCCGAAAATCCTGCCCGAAGACCACGTACGCTTGACCTGCCTCTCGCACTCCTCCAGGTTCAGCGCGAGTCGCGCCGACGAGGATATCGCCAAAGCCATCGCCATTGATGTCACCCGCGTCGGCGACGGCGGCACCCGCTGAGTTACCCCTAAAGTCACCCCGTAGAACAAACCCCGTTGAACCATCACCTCCGTTCTCCGACAACAACGCGCCCAGATTCAGTAGCGGGTCGAAACCCTCATCTGACCCGAAAACAACAAAGGTGTCACCAGTACTCGAGAGACCATCTTCGTCGGCATCCGGCACTCCAATGAAGACGTCCGAGAGACCATCTCCGTTGACATCCCCCGCAGCCACCTGTACGCCCGCATGGTCAAGTTGAGCGTCTCCCTCGACCACAAAGCCCGCAGTACCGTCACCTCCACCGCTGGGCAACAACGTTGTCAAGTCAAAAACAGCTTCAAATCCAGTCGTTCGGCCGAACACGACAAAGGCGCCGCCTGCGTCGTGATTGACACCATCGTAACTGGAAGCGCCGACAATGAAGTCATCGATGTTATCTCCGTTCACATCGCCCGCTGGGGACACGCTCCGACCGAAGTGATCCACCGATGTGATCCCATTCATGACAAAACCCGCCGTGCCGTCCCCGCCGTTCTCCGGCAGCAGATCCCCGAGATCGACTTCTGCGCCGAAACCCGAGGATTGGCCGAACAGAACATAAGCCTGACCGGCATCCTGACCGTTGGCATCGGAATGAAATGCCCCAACTAGAAGATCAAGGTGTCCGTCTGCATTTATGTCGCCAGCAGCATTGACCTCGTTGCCTGATCGATCGCCAGCGGCGACACCCTTGATCACGAAACCATCCGTACCGTCACCTCCATTGGCAGTAAACAGTGCCGTCGGATCGAAGACAGGACCAAAGTCCGTCTGCCCGTAGATGACATATGTCTCACCTGAATCGATCCCGGTAGGGTCGGCTCGCTCGGCGGAGACGAGAAAGTCATCGAGTCCATCTTGATTAATGTCACCTGCGCCGCGCACTGAAAATCCCGACCGGTCCTCCTCGTCCACGCCTGGAATGACAACGCCCATGCTCCCGTCCCCGCCGTAAACCGGAAGTAGCGAGGCGAGTTCAAACTCAGCACCAAACCCACCATCGCTCCGCCCAAACAGCAGGTACGCTTCTCCACTGTTTAGAGCGTTGTCGTCCCCTTGGTCTGCACCAATGATGAGATCAGAAAGGCCGTCCCCGTTTACGTCGCCAGCTGCCCCTACGGATCGGCCAGAGAAATCGAACTCGTCGATACCGTGAATCACAAAGCCCACAGTCCCGTCCCCACCATTGGCGGCGAAGAGGGATGACAACTCAATCGTCGCCGGGAAACCAGACTCCTTGCCGAAGATGACGTAAGACTGTCCCGTATTGCTGCCAGACGAGTCGGCCAGCACGGCATTCACAAGGGCATCGTCAAATCCGTCCCCGTTCACATCGCCCGCGCTACTGACAGCGAATCCCGCCCAGTCGAGTTGGGCCGCACCGTTTAGGACAAAGCCGTTCGTACCATCGAGGACATCGAAGTGCAAGTTTGGATACAGCTCTACCACCAAGATATCGGGCGTGGTACTCATCCCGGTATTGCCCGCTACATCAACAGCGACCGTTGAGACGTCGTATGTCCCTACGCTCAGCGGCGGATCGATCAAGCCTGCAGGCAATGTCCAATCGTTGTGGAGAACGACAGCGGGATTTGTACTTCCATTCACTGTTACGGTTACCGTCGCCCCGGGTTCAACATGGCCGGTCAACGCCGGTTGATATGACGAAGAGTATTCCCGAACGACACTCGCCGTCGGCCCCTCGGTGTCGACCGTAACGTACGAATGAGGCGACTCCAGTGAAACCGGCTGACCGGGTTCGATCTGTTCCGCGGTAATCAAGTACATCCTGTCACCTAGAGCCTGCATTCCATTGGTGGCGACAGAAACGGTCTCACTCAATGCCAGGGCCTCGCCCAGGATATTGCCGTTGACAAGCAGTCGCACAGTCGCACCGGGCACGACTCCCTCAACGATGAACTCCAACGCCTGGTCCGGGCTCCCGTTGTTGAAGCGTGTGATCTGGTCCGAGTCGGAACTGCCCGTATCGCTACCTGGGGCGAGTCGGACGGATTCAGGTATAAACGAACCGATGAATCCGGCGTCCAAACTGGACGCGCCTGCGCCGTGTATCAGGGTCACTGCCTCGGTCAGTCGCGTGATGGGGTCCGCGTCACTGTCAGTCGCATCGTCACCAACATCGTCGACGGTCAAAGCAAAACTGGGGGGAGAGATGATCTCCAAATAATGCATGCCGCCAAGATTGTTGAATTGATATGTGCCGGTGGAGTCGGTTACAAATGAATCTATGAGGGTATCGTTACCATTCCCGGTGATGCCATCGACTGCGGCAAACAGATTTACCATAACGTTTGCGAGCGCCGGCTCGGCGGCGACGCGCGTCCCGTCGCTGTCCAGGTCTCTCCAGGCGATACCTTGCAGTGTCTCGGTAGCCACCTCGCCAAAGTCGTATCCGATACCGACATTGCTCGGGTTCACTGAAATGGCTGAAACAACATCGTTTGTGCTCGAGTCGCCGCCAAGGTTGCCGACGCTGTGGATTCCGTCGGCAAACGCATTGGGTTGGGTTTGTTCAATGGTGTAAACGCCTGGGCGGAGCCCGTCGAATACATACGTGCCATCAAGGTCACTGGTCACCGCCAGCGACACCGCTTCGCCGAGATCATCCACACCGGTCAGGTCGATACTGACGCCATGAATACCCAACTCAGAAACGTCACGAACACCATCGCCGTTGGCATCTTGAAAGACGGTTCCACCCAGTTGGGCCGACAGGATCACGCCCGCGTCAATACCGTGCAGTTCGTCCTCAGAAGCGAGTGCAATCAACGGCGTTCGCCCGGCAAAGCCCGACCCCGGGTTGGCATCGCTGTCCAGTGAGTCGTCCACGCCTTGGTCGGGACGTGTCAACACGAAGCCCGTTGGTGCGTTGAATCTGAGGTAGTACTCGCCCTGCGACAGGCCAGGGAAGCGGTACGCGCCCTCGGCGTTAGTGATCTCAGTCCGCGCAGCCAGGTCATCCCCGTTCCCGATGACGCCGTCCACGGCATCGAAAAGGGTCACCTCGACGCCCGCCATCGGCGGCTCGCCCGCCCCTCTCACGCCATCGAGATCGAGGTCATCCCAGGCCAGGCCGTGTACCGCCGCCGGCGGCGCCCACTTGGCCACAAAAATGTCGTCGCTCGTCCCGGTCAGGTTGTAGACACCGGGCCCCGGATCGAAATCGGTGGGGTCTCGGAACCAGCCGCTCGTGATGATGCTGCCGCCCGAGTCGACGACGATGTCTCGGCTGTAGTCATTCTGAATGGGGCTGCCAAAGGAACGTGCCCACCTGAAAGAACCATTGTCGTCAAGGCTCCAAACAAACGCATCGATGGACTCGGTCGAAGCAACCAACGCGTAGCCGTCACCTTGCGCATCAAAATCCACCTCGCCGCGCACGCGTCCCGTGACATAGACCCGTCCGTCGCCGTCGGTTGTGATGTCCGAGCCCCAATGGTCGAAGTCCTTGTTGCCGGCGGCTCGCGCCCAGATGAACCCGCCATCGCTGTCGAGCTTGGAAACGAACACGGACGAGTACGGCAGGCCCGGGTGCGGCGTGGATAGTTCGTGTACGCCCGGTCCCGGATCGAAGTCGACTATGTCCTCAAACGTGCCGGTCGACAGCACGTTCCCTCCGTCGTCAACGTCGATGCCGTAGATCCCGTCGAAGTCCTCCCCGCCAAACGAGTTGGCCCATACAAACTCGCCGTCGCTGTTCAGCTTCAGGATGAAAGCGTCGCGACTCTCCGCTGTCAGGATGAACTCGCCCGGGCCGGGGTCAAAGTCGCCGGCGCCGGCGTCCAGTTGGCCGCCAATGACGACGTTGTTCTCCCCATCGAGCGCGATTCCCGCGACACGGTAACCGGGAACGGTTCTCGCCCATTGGTATGTTCCATCGCCGGCAAACTTCCAAACATACACGTACGTCGTGTCTTCCTCACCGGCCGGGTCTGAGCCCGGCCCGGGATCGAAATCAACCGGACCTTGAATGATCCCCGTAATGTATGCGGCATTGAAACTGTCGACGGCTACATCGACACCCCAGTCTGATCGAAGGCCATCCAATCCGTAGGCCCAGAGAAAAGCGCCGTTCCGGTCGAGTTTCAGGATAAAGGTCTCTTCGTTCGACCCGGCGTGCAGGTTGAAGACGCCCGGCCCCGGGTCAAAATCTACAACGTCTTCATAAAAGCCCGTCACAAAGACGTTGCCCAGCGAGTCCACAGCGATCCCGTTGCCCTCTTCATGGTCCACGATGTTGTTGATCTGTCTGGCCCACACCAACGCACCGGTCGGCGTGTATTTGGCAATCAGAATGTCGCGGTGCGTTTGACCGAGTTGGTTGTTCAGCAGGACGACGCCTGGGCCGGGGTCCATATCAACGGTTTCTTGAAAGTAGCCCGTCAGGTAGATGAAGCCTTCATCATCGACATCGATATCTCGCGGCTGCTGGTTGTATGGGCCCGGTAGGTTAAACGCCACCCCAAAATCGGGCACGGAACCGACCACGCCCGCATCAACACCGGTGACCTCCTGACCGCCGACGACCTGAACGATGTGGGTGGTGGCGTCGGCGGGGGACGCGTCGCTGTCGGCCGCGTCGTCACTGCCCTGGTTCTGGAGCGTGAGCCCAAGGCCCGCGGGTACTCGAAACGTGAAGTAGTAGTCGCCGGTCGGCAGGTCCGCGAAGTGATACGCGCCCGACAGGTCGGTGACCGCGACGCCCATCGATGTATCGTCGCCACCGCCGACCTGGCCGTTCGCACCCGCATCAAACAACTCCACCGCGGCGAAGTCGACGAGAGGCTCACCGGCCCCTCGGACGCCGTCACCGTCGGCGTCACTCCAGACAACCCCGCCGATGGAAGCGAGCAACACACGCGGTTCGAGTCTCTCCACCCAATCGCGTCGACATCCACGCCTGTCAAGACAGACATTCGGATGCTTACGGATTGATCGAGCAAGTCGTAGGAATCCGGAACGGAGTGACTTAAACGAGTCATACAGCATGATTCCCTCGCATACCGTCCAAAGGTCTGGGCCTAAAACTGTTCCGGTGCTGACGTCGCCTGCCACCGCAACCAGCACGGGACGACAGGCATCGAGTGCAACAGCACTGACGCTGTTGCGCTTTCCCGTTGAAAACAACGAGATCCCTTGAAGGCCAAGTATTCATAGCAATCGAGTGGATTATACCGGGAGCCCACGGACGATGCCCGCCAGTGCAGACGGCGGCCTGTGTCAGGACGGTGTGAGCGCGCAGCGGTCTGTGAAGTGGCCCAGCAATTTGTAATGCTCTTTGACAAGTGAACACAAGAGGTTCTTTGAAAAGATCGCCCAATGCGTGGACTCGTCGGCGCGCATCAACCGCGCGACCCGTCTGGACATTCAGATTGTTATGTCATCTTCAGGCGGCCTCCTTTCTGGCGATGCGTAGCGAGACAATCGGTAGATGTGGATCGCCTCGGAATGACTGTCTTGACACCGCAACATTCACTTCGCACAGTGCGGCTTGGCGGATCGGGATAGGTGCGGGCAATTCGACGCCGTCCCACGCCTCGTTCGGTGTTTGGCCGTTGAGCGCCGCATGAGGCCGATGCTCGTCGTACCAGTCCCTGAAGCAGTCAAGTCGCCGTTGCAGCGGTCGAGTCGAGAGCGGAATTAGGGCGGTTCGCAGCCAGACTCTCAGTGTCTTGAATAGGCGTTCAGCCTTGCCGTTGAACGATGGCTGACGGACCTTGCCCCTGACGACATCAACTCCTTCGAAAGCAGACTCGAACCGGCCTCGGAACTGAACGCCGTGGTCGGTGATGACGAATCGAGGCTTACCGAAGGACTCGATCGTGGACTCGACGATGCGGACCATGTTGGCGGTACTTGGTGTCCCTCGGCAGACGGTCAGATTCAGGATCTTGCGTGAATAACCGTCGATCACGGCGGCAACCGTGAATCGAAGCCAGAGGAGCCGATACTCCAGCAGGTCGATGTGCCAGACTTCGTTGATCTCTATCGGTGCGAGCAGATGATGGGGCTCTGCGCCCTCCGGCGGAACCTTGGCGGGGCGACTCGTCTGCTGTCTCTTGGGTTCTTCTCGAAGAATGCGCTGAACCGAGGATCGGCAGATCTGGACAGCGGCGCGCACAATGAGCCTAGCGATCGTCCGCGTACCGCAATCGGGCTCGGGAGACAGACGGCGGATCTCCCTCACGGTCCAGCGCACAGCGTCGTGGATTCTGTTCCGGATGATGCCGGTGAACAGCCTGCTAGATTCTCCGGATGATTGAAGTTCCTTCAGCCAGCCCCGGACTGTGTTGGGATGGATCACAAATCGCTCAGCCGCTTGGGTCGCCGTCCAGTTTCGAAGTCGCATGATCTGAAGGATTTCGAGCCGATGCGCCGGTGTATAGTTCCAGCGTTGCCTGGGTGACACGCGTTGACGCTCTTGGCGGTAGACGGCCAACTCGCGTTCGAGCAGATTGTTGTTCCAGACGGCGGCATCCCGGTCAGCCGTCACACGCAGCAGTCTTGGGCACGAAACTAAGGGTTTGCTCCTGGACTTGCGTGACGGCCTGCAAAACGCTGACGACCATGCCGATGACCAATCC
>JANQSF010000082.1 GCA_028284155.1 Phycisphaeraceae bacterium | reverse complement strand
GATCGTCGCGACCCGCGGCATGACGCCCGGCGCACGCGCCTCCATCGCCTCGACCCCCGCGAACGCCTCCGGCCAATCGCGCACCGGCAACGCCGCGCCCACCCGCCAACGCCCCGGCCCAAGCGACTCGACGACCGGCCGCTCGCTCGCGTCGTCGTAAGGCCCGGTGATGTGACCCACCATGTGCTCGACCACGTCCTCCAGCGTGACCAGGCCGGCCGTGCCGCCGTACTCGTCCACCGCGATCGCGAACGTCCTGGCCTTGTCGCGCAGGTGCACCAGCAACTTGTCCGCCGCCATCAACTCCGGCACGTAGTCGACCGGCCGAGCCAACGCCAACACCTCGTCCGCTGACGCAGGCCGACGCAGCAACACGTCGCGCGCCCGCACCACGCCCTCGATGTGGTCGATGTCTTCCCGATACACCGGCAACTGCGCAAGCCGTGTCTGCCGGAACCGATCGATCAAGCCCTGCACTGGGTCGTCCAGGTCGTACGATACGACATCGACCCGGGGCGTCATCAGGTCGCTCACCTGTAACTGACCCAACTCGAACACCTGCCGCAGCAACTCTTCCTCGTCGGCGTCGATCGCGCCCTGCTGCTCGCTCATCTGGAGCATCGCCTCAAGTTCCTCGGCCCGCACGCGCGGCGGCGGCTTGCTCGGCGCGATCAGCCGAGCCAGCGGCGTGATCACCAACGCGTTGAGCAGCACGCGCATCGGCCCAAGCGTCCGGTGCACCAGCAGCAACGGCGCCGAACACAACCGCGACCACTTCATCCGCAGCCGGTTGGCCAACATCTTCGGCAGCACCTCGCCAAAGAGGATGACCAACACCAGCGGCGCGACACTCGCCGCGCCGATGACGTACACATTGGCCTGGTGTTCCTCCCGCAGCCGAATCAGCAGCACCGTCGTCATGACGAAGAAGAGCACGTTCACGACCATGTTGCCCAACAGCAACGTGATCAGCAACGCCCGCGTCTCGGCCAGCAACGTCGTCACCAACGACCCGCCCGCCTCGAGCCGGCGCTGCTCGTCCGAGGTCAGACTGAACAACGCCGTCTCCGAGCCGGAGAAAAACGCGCTGCCCGTAATGAGGATCGGCAGAAAGCCCAGCAGCAGGATGTCGGTCAACGGCGGCATGAACGTCGGCAAGAGGGTACCGTCGGATCGACGCAAGGTCGTCGCCCCCTGCACAATACGGACCTTCGGTCGTGGCGTGATGGGCAACCCTCCCCTCCCCCCACGACCCACAAAACCTCCCTTAACTGCTTGTAATAACAAAAGTTGAAGCACATCTAGCCGAATGTCACCCCGACAGCCCAATCCGGCCTCACACCGCGCCAGAGCCGACCTTGTGTCAGGCCCGACATGCCCTGACACATAAACCCGCCAACACGTTCGGCTCGCCGGCCGCAAAGACATGGGAGTTGATCGGCGTGTCCATGAGGGTCGCATACCCCTGCTTCAAACCGCCCGACCGCGCGCACAAACTGGTCTGCGCGCCGCCGTTCACTCACGATTGACCGTGTGAAACATGCAGCGAAAAAACGCTCGGCCTCCAATCCGTTGTGCGCACAGGTCCAATCATCCCGGGAGCGACCCACTTCCGCGGGGTCGCCCGCCGAACGGCCGCCATGTCCGACACGCCACCACCACGCCACTCCTCTGAGGCGTTAGCCTGTCCCCGAGTATCGAGAAGAGCGGGTCGTTCAGTATCATGTCGGTCGATGCCCCGGCTGCCTTCGACCAGGGATGCCAACCTTGACCCCTGCCAAAACGCAATACGCCAAATGCGGTGACGTGCACATCGCCTACCAGGAGTTCGGCTCCGGTTCGGTGAACGTCGTTTTGGTGCCGGGGTTTATCTCGCACATCGAGAACTACTGGGACGACCCCAGCTTCGCGCGCTGGCTTGAACGGCTCGGGAGTTTTGCCCGCGTCGTCCTTTTTGATAAGCGCGGCACCGGGCTTTCAGACCGGACGAACGAGCTCCCCGATCTCGATCAACGCATGGACGATGTTCGGACCGTCATGGACGCGGTCGGGCTTGAGCGGGCCGTGCTGTTTGGCATCTCGGAAGGCGGCACGCTGGCGACGCTCTTTGCCGCCTCTCACCCCGAACGCGCCCACTCCCTGATCCTGTACGGCGCATTCGCCAAGTTCAAGTCGTGGTACGCAACCGAGAAAGAGCTGCAGGGACTGTTCGATTACATCGACACGAGTTGGGGCAGTGGCGAGAGCATCCCTCAGTTCGCCCCATCCAAGCAAGACGACCCGGCGTTCAAGCAGTGGTGGGGCAAGTTCGAGCGGCTCGGCGCAAGCCCGGGCGCCGTCAAGGCGCTCATGCACATGAACAAGCAGATCGATATCACCGAGATCTTGCCCTCCGTCAATGTGCCGTCATTGATCATCCACCGGAGGAACGACGTGACGGTGGACGTGGAGGCCGGCCGGCTGTTCGCCGAGAGGATTCCCGACGCAAAGTACGTTGAATTGTCCGGCGCCGATCACATCCCGTGGGTCGGTGACAACGCCGACCAGATCCTCGACGAGATCGCGCGATTCATCACCGGCGAGTGGCGACCGGTCGAGGTCGACCGCGTCCTGTCAACCGTGATGTTCACCGACATCGTGAACTCGACCGGGCAGGCGGCCGAGATCGGCGACCAAGATTGGCGCGACATGCTCCAACGACACGACACCGTCCTGCAAAGACAGGTCGGCCGATTCCGAGGCCGCGTCGTCAAGAACACGGGTGACGGCGTGTTAGCCACTTTCGACGCGCCGGCGCGTGCGATCCGATGCGCAGCGGCCATCCGCGACGAGGTTGGCCGACTGGGGATCTCAACGCGCGTCGGTCTTCACACCGGTGAGATCGAATTGATCGAGGCGGACGTGGGCGGCATCGCGGTCCACATCGCGGCGCGCGTCATGGGCCAAGCCAGGACCGACGAGGTCTGGGCCTCCCGCACCGTCAGGGACCTGGTGGTCGGGTCGGGGTTCAGGTTCAACGCACAAGGCACGCATGAGCTCAAGGGCATTCCGGGCGATTGGGAGTTGTTCTCGATCGAGGTCTGAACGCCGCCCGGGGCACGGTCGGGCGTCCGCCCCAGTCGGCGGGATGCGATGCCACCGACGCGCACGGGGTCTGCGCTGCGTGCCACACACCGGAACTCCAACTTGCGCTGTGCGTCGAACCTTGTATCAGCGAGTACTGGTGAGACATCCGCGCCCGGAGCCTCCACGTGAACACATCCACCCGCCGCCGTTCGACCTTAGCCGCTTTTCTCGTCACCCTCGCCGCGATCGGACTGTGCTCAACTCAACGCGTCACGGCTGAACAGGAATCGCCGACCGAGTCGGCCAAACCCAAGCGCACGTTCGCCGTTTACGCCAAGATCATCCTGCCGAAAAAGACGCCGGCGGAAGGTAAGCATCCGGTCGTCGAGTCGTGGATCGCCAAGAAGCTCAAGAAGAAGGGCAAGACCGAACTGCGGGCTGTGACCGACTGGATCCGCCTGCCGGGCGAGGGCGAACGTGCGCGGCAAGTCTGGTCGGCGACCTACGACGGCAAACGCTGGGGTTGCCCCGTCGTCGGGAGTTGTCATCTTGGCAAGGGCAAGAAGGCCGGCAAACTGGTCGCGGACATGGGCGGCTGGACACCGGTCTTCCCCGAGATCAAAGGCGCGACGCTGAACGCCGAAGTCGGCGACCGCCGCATCGCCGTCGTCGAAGACGGTATCGCGTACGTCGCGCTGTATGTGGGGGTTAGGGAGACGAAGGACGGGCCGGCGAGTGAGCCGGTGTCCGAAACGGGCGCGCCGTAACACGGTGTCGTCGCACGGCCGAGCACGTAGGCCGGGCACGTTGCCCGGCGATTGGATGCGAAGCTACGACCGTTTGCCGGGCAAGGTGCCCGGCCTACGCGAGTTGTGGCACGCCAAGCCTCTGCCACAGGCACGTGCCTACGTACTCCACTTTCACCATATCCTGCTCTTGTGCTCCTCAACGGGCTGCCCCAAAAGCCGCGTCAGTTCGTCGTCGTCAATCGGAAGCGCGATGACGTTCCCGTTGACAACCAAGTGGATCGGACACGAGATCGGCGAGTCGGACACGCCAACGCGCAGGCTATAGAGCTGCCCCTGAAGATTGAACATGAAATCGGCCGACCATACCCCACTGTTCCCAACAGTCACCGTCATTCCATCGTCAGAATGTTCAATCAGTGGCTCGTCCACAAACGCCAGAGGGATGACATCGTCCGGCGTCACGGAATCAAGTTTCACAACCACGCCGTTCAGCTGAAGCTTCACGGACAAGGCCGAATCACTGTGCAGATCGGCAAGCGGAAGATCGGGTGTTGAATACATCGACACTTGATAGTACCTGACCTTCGTCCACGACTCTCCTCCTCCATGAAAACAAGTCTTATTCTGGTAACACGACAAGTAGCTGAAATCACTTGGATGAAAGGCGACGTGCGTAATCAGTCCAGCAACCGTCGCCGCAGCCAAGACTACGAGCAGAAAAAGAGGCATGCGTGCTGACATTGTCTGCTCACCCATCGAGCCGCAACGCATCAACATCCTAGGTCCGAAGTAAGCCAGGTTACTTGACCTGACATCGGACCACACGGGACGACCAGTTGTCAGGTCAATGACCTGACCTACGTTTGTTATGCCAGCTTCTTCCGCGCAACCGTGCCGTCCTTGGTCGTCTGCACGTCGTAGCCGGCGTCGATGAGTTGTTGGCGCAGGGCGTCGGCCGTCGCGAAGTCCTTGGCGCCGCGGGCGGCGTCGAGTTGAGCGCACAATACGTCGGCGTCGTCCGCTGTGTCTGGGGTCGCGCTAACGGCCAAGACCGCGTCGATCGCGGGCAGGATAATCCTTGCTTCGTGCGGGTCGTACGCGTCGCTGCGCAGCCATTCGAAGACGCCGGCGACGGCCTCGCTGATGTTCAGGTCGTCAGCCAAGCTGGCGGCGAACGCTTTGACGACCGGGTGGGCCGTTGCGTCAGGTATGGCTTGCGCGTCGGCTGCGTCCGCCTCCGTCATCGCGTTTCGTAGCCGCGTCACGGCGCTGGCCGCGTCTTCCAGACCCTTGGCTGTGAAGTTCGCGTTCGACCGGTAATGTGACTTGAGCAACTCGAAGCGCAGCACGGCCGGGTCGACCGGTCGGCCGGTCACGCGACCTTCCAGCACGTCGCGGACGGTGTAGAAGTTCCCCTTGCTCTTGCTCATCTTTTCACCGTCGACGAGCAGGAACCTTGTGTGCATCCACAGGTTGGCGAAGCGGTCCGCCCCGGTGCAGCCGCAGGACTGGGCGATTTCGCATTCGTGGTGGGGGAAGATGTTGTCTTCACCGCCGGTGTGGATGTCGATGGTGGTCAGTTCCCGGCCGGCGAGTTGGCTAAGCACATGTAAGCTCATCGCGGAGCATTCGATGTGCCAACCGGGGTAGCCTTCGCCCCAAGCACTGTCCCACTTCATGATGTGGCTGGGGTCGGGCTTCCAGAGCAGGAAGTCGGCTGGGTTGCGTTTGACGGCCTGGTTGGCGTCGCTGACCCGGCCGCCCGCGCCGCCGCGGAGTTTGTCCAGCGTGTTGCCGCTGAGCGAGCCGTAGCCGTCGAACCGGCTGACGTCGTAATAGACCGCGCCGTCGTCGGCGACGTAGGCCTTGCCGTTGTCGATCAGCGTGCGGATCATCGCCTGCATCTGCGGGACGTGCTCGGTCGCGCGCGGGCGGTGCAGCGGCGGGTCGTCGGCGATGCGCAGGCCGAGCGCCCTGGCGTCTTCGAGGAACGCGTTTTCGTAGTAGCGCGCGATCGCGAACGGGTCGTCCGGGTCGCCAAGCGCGCCGTCCGGCAACTTGCCAGCCTTCTTATCTTCAATCAAGCGCTTGCGCGCCTTTTCCATCTTGTCTTCGCCGCCGCCGTCGGCCAATTGGTCGTCGGTCATGTGACCCACGTCGGTGATGTTCATCACCTGGTGCACGGTGTGGCCGGTCAGTTCGAGGAAGCGGCGCAAGACGTCGGCGAAGACGAACGCGCGGAAGTTGCCGATGTGCGCGAAGTCGTACACCGTCGGGCCACAGTTGTACATGTAGACGTGTTTGTCGGCCGAGTCATCGATCGGCGCGAACGGCTCTTTGCGGTTGGTGAGGGTGTTGTAGAACTGGATGGTCATGGGGGGAGTTTACGGTCAATGTCGAAAGTCGAAAGTCAAATGTCGAAAGAATGGAGAATGACGAAGCACGAACGGGGGCCCGCGACGCGGCACCACTTTTGTCATTCGTGCTTTGTCATTGATTCGACATTTGACTTTCGTGATTCGACATTGAAGGGGTGCGCGTGAGTGTCGCCGGAAGGCGGCCCTGCGGGCACGCCGCTAAACGGGGGCAGTGTGCGCGTGCGTGATCTGTCCCCTGTCTCTCGTCTCCTATCCCCTGTCTCCCGTCCCCTGTCCCCCGTCTCCTGTCCCCCGTCTCCCGCTCACTTTCCCCCCTCGCCGTTCCGACCGTTGTCGGCTTTCGGCCATTCGAGGCGGACGCGGTTGACGCGTGTCCGTTCAGCGTCGATGACGGTCACGCGGATGCCCTCGTAGTCGAACGCCTCACCCGTCTCCGGCACGTGGCCGAGTTCGGCGAAGACGAACCCGCCGACGGTGTCGAAGTCGCCGTCTTCGGGCAGGCCGGCGTCGACCTCGTCGTTCAGGTCGTCCACATGGAAGCGGGCGTCGACCAGCAAAGCGCCGTCGTCGAGTCGTTCGATGCCTGGCGGCGTCTCCTCGGGCGGCTCGTATTCGTCCTGGATCTCGCCGACGATCTCTTCGAGAATGTCTTCGATCGTCACCAGCCCGGCTGTTCCGCCGTACTCGTCGAGCACGATCGCCAGGTGGACCTTGTCAGCCTTGAACTCTTCGAGCAACTCGCGGACAGCCTTGGTCTCAGGCACCATCATCGGCTCGCGCAGCAGGTCGCGGAGGCTGAACGTGCCGTTGGGGTCTTTGCCCACGAAGGGGATGAGGTCTTTGACATAGAGCATGCCGACGAGGTTGTCGAGGTTGTCGTCGTAGACGGGTATTCGGCTGTGGCCGATGTCGACGATGCGCTCCTTCAGGTCTTCCAGGCTGACGCTGACATCAACGCCCTCGATGTCGGTGCGCGGCGTCATGATCTCGCCGACGGTCGTTCTGCGAAACTCGAAGACGGCCTCGAGCATGTCTTTCTGTTCTTCATCGACGCCCGCAGATTGCTCGTGCACCTCGACCACGCTCATGACCTCGTCGGTCAGCGCGTCGTCGTCGTTGTCGCGGGCCTCGCCGCCGGTGAGTCGGCGGACGACGGGGTCGAACGCGTGCAGCAGGCGGACCAGCGGTGTGAACAGCCAGAGCAGACCGGTCAGGACGCGCAGCGACCGGGCGAGCAGCGCCTCGGGGAAGTAGCGGGCGATGCTGACCGGCACGGCGATGCCGAACACGCTGACGATGAATCCGGCGACGAGGAAGGCGTAGCCGTAACGCGGGACGGGCGCCAGATCGACCCACGTGACGCGGATGAAGTTGATCACCGCCAGCAGGACGATCAGGTGCATCGCCGCGCGGAGCGTGGCGATCATCAGGTGCAGGCCGTCCAGCCGCTGAAGGAACGCGTCGTAGTCATCGCGCCGCTGCTTCTTTTCGAGCAGCTCGGCCAATTTGGATCGGCTGAAGTGGCGCAGCGCGAAGTTGCACGCGGCGAGGTAGCAGCCGATCACGGCGGCGGCCAGGGCAATCCATAAAGACGGGTCGTCCACGGTCGTGGGTCTCAGTCGGTTGGGCCGATCGGGTCGGCCGGCGTTTCGTCGGCTCGGCGGTAGACCGGGCCGACGCCGATGCGGGTCAGCAGTTCGTCCTCGCGGTCGTGCATGCGCTGCGCATCGGCTTCTGTGGCATCGTCAAAACCGAGCAGGTGCAACAGCCCATGCACGGCGTATAGCAATAACTCTTTGCGGACCTCGTGCCCGCGCGACTCAGCCTGGCGGGTCGCCTCGTCGATGCAGAGCACAAGATCACCGTCGACAGTGAGTTGCGTCTCGCCGTCCGCCGATTCAGGAGATTCGCCTTCGACCTGCGCTAACCCGCATGCGGCTGCATCGGGAAACTCGGAGGGGTCCGTCAGGTCGAAGGTCAGCACGTCGGTCGTGCCGGAAACGCCCTGGTACTGCTCGTGCAACTCGGCCATCTGCGGGTCGTTGACGACCGCGAGTGTGACGCGACCCGCCACGACCCCGGCGGCCTCAGCCGCTGCCGAAAAACGGTCTGTCAGCCAATCGGCGAACGGCAGGTCGTTCGTCGACTCGTTGGTCAGGTCGATTTCGAGGGATGGGCTGGACGACGGGTGGGCGGTGGACGACGGGGCCGGGGGGGGTTCGTCGACGCAACACTCGCCGGGCGCGTCCTCATCGCCGGCCGGGGTGAGATCGGCGGCGGTCTTGACGGGGTTGTCTGTGGCGGTGGACATCGTGCGAGGCGTCATACTTGGGAGGGCGAGGCTCCGTCCGAGCCGCGGCGAGACTGTGCCTTCGGCTCGCC
>JANQSF010000063.1 GCA_028284155.1 Phycisphaeraceae bacterium | reverse complement strand
CGAGGGGCGCTTGCTTCGCGATCCTCAATCGAGCGTATTCTGTCGAAGTGGTCCGAAGACGAGTTCGGCGGCTAGTTAGCCTGGATCGTTCGGTGGAATGGCACGAGTTCCCAAGGTTGATCGAGACGTTGTCGTCGCGGGCATCCGACGCCAGTTGCCGTTAGCTGCAGTGAGTGTCGAAGAGATGGACGGCATCGAGATCGGCAGTCAAGAGAGCGCCGTCACACGCAACACCGGCGACGGATGCGCGGTCAGGCGTGATCGAACGAGCATGTATCCCTGAGCAATAGCGACCGCGATGGAGTCGATCAGCTGAAGAACCGTGGAACTCAACCAGATACGCATGACAAACCTTCCCAATCAAGGAGTGCTCATCCAATCTGACCAGCCTTGAATTCTCGAACACCGGCCTCCAAACGCCGAGAAAAGAGGATCACTAAACGCTGGGCCACTTCAGACCGTGCCGTCTGCATCCGACCTCGCCGGGGCCATGGGCCTGTCGGCCCTTCGGGTGAGCCCCGACGATGACGGCCGAAGACGGCAGGTGAACGAACATCGGCAATTCCCCGGTGACATCAACGAGTACGTCGAATACCAGATTTCGTCTGTACCTAGCTCATCACAATGCGCGCTTGCACATGTATCGGCGTCCGTAGCCGAAGGGAAAATCAGCAAGTTCGCCAAACACGCAATAACCCAGTTTCTCGTAGAATCCCTGCGCCTGAAACGTAAACGTGTCCACGACCGCGGCTCCGCAGCCGCGGCTGATAGCCTCTCGCTCCGCCCGCATCACCAAACCGCGCCCAAGCCCCTGACCGCGATACTTCTCATCGACCCACAGTTTTTCGATTGATAGCCAGCCCCAGAACGTGCAGCCCGTCAGCGCACCGACCAGGTTTCCTCCAGCCTCCACCGTCACACTGACAGGTGTTGTGTTCCGTTCCGGCAAACCTTTGGCCCGGCTGAACGCCACCAATAATGCGTTCAGTTGAGCTTCCAGGCCCTCATCGTGATCTGCAGAAACCACAAACCTCATGATTCTAAAGATGCCCTCTGGCAGTTCCACGACTTGAAGCCAACCGACGAGATTGGCCCACCTTCCATGACGCGTCCGCTCCTTCGTTCTGAGCGACCATTGAGGATGGGGGCACGGAAGATTCCATCACAGCTAGCCAATCAACTTCGTTGATTCTTTGGTGCCACCTTGACAATGTGTTACCATGGTAATATGGTAACGTCATTGTGTCCACACGAGGTGTCGAGTCCATGCCCAAAAAGACCAAACACACGAAACACAAGATCGAGCGGATCCAAACCGGCGCCCGAATGGAAAAGCGAATCGTCAAGGTGCTCAAGGCTGTGGCTGAATATCACGACCTGTCGCTGGGCGATCTAATCGAAGGAATCGTCCTGCACGCGTTCGAAGGAAAATGTGCGTTCTCCAAGGAGTCGCTGAAAAACATCTCGGAATTCAAGAGGATCTACGGCCTGGACCTGGACGCATCTGACAGTCACCAATTGAAGGAAAAGTAATGACATTGTCGGACAACGCTTTTCTTCGCTCCTTCCAATTACACCAGTTGCAATCATTGTCGCATCTCGACCATGTTCAGCTTGCCTACCTTACATTGAAAGAGGAGCCACTCCTCTCAGCAATCGATTCGTTACGAAGAGGCTTTCGAGCGATCGCGGAATCCAAGGGACGACCTGACATATTCAACGAAACCATTACTTGGGCATTCACGATACTTATCAATGAGCGTATTGAGCGTGGTCTTGGTCATGCTCATTGGGACGAGTTTGTGGAATCGAATTCTGACCTGTGCCGCGGAATCGTGGCACTTGAACAGCACTATAGTCGAGCAACTCTCGAGTCCGACCTTGCTCGTCGCACCTTCATCTTCCCGGATCTCTTGAATCGGGCTGACACGAAGAAATAGCCGCGACCTTGGTCAACGCCATGTACACCGTGAATCAAGGTCCACAGTACAAGCTGCTCATGGGTACCACGTTTATGTGCTCCGTTGAACTTACAGCATTCCACTTCGATCATGCCGCGACGATTGCATCCTGGCCGCATGATAGACAAGAGATGACGGCATGGGCGGGTTCATCGGACACTTATCCCGCCACACCAGAACTGTTTCGACGATGGCATTCCGACCCAGGCGTTCATCCCAAACTACTGCAGTCGAATGCTGAGCTTGTCGCCTACGGTGAGATGTGGATGGATTCCGTGGAGCGAGAAGTCGAATTGGCTCGTCTGATTGTCGCGCCACAGAGTCGAGGTAAAGGGTTTGGACAGCTGTTGGTGAGACGACTCTTGAGCCAGTCAGCCTCTTCTGGGTATTCAAACGCGTTTGTACGCGTCGTCCCAAGCAACGTCATCGCGATCCGTTGCTACCAGAGGGTTGGTTTTTCCCGAGTTCAAAGCTCGGACGAGAACGAATTCAACCAGAATCAGCCTCGCCCGTACGTCTGGATGTCGTACGACTTGAGGCTTCTGCGTCAGATGGATGACAGCGCCACCAACAACGGAAGCTGATGGTTGGACACCAATCCGCTTGGGACTACCTTTTGACCTCATTGACAGACCTATCACGCGAACGCTCTGGTACGATCGGTATCGTTGCGCCAGCCAGTCCCACAAACCGCAAGTCAGACGTGGCACGCGGTATCGAATGGTGGAATTCGCACGGCTACCAAGTTGCGTTGGCTGAGAGCGCACTAGAGCGTTCAAGCTACGTTGCCGGCTCGCCCAAGAAACGGGCTTTAGACCTGATGACCATGTTTGCCGACCCTGACATTGATGCGATCCAATGTCTGCGAGGCGGATTTGGATCAGCCGAGATCATTCCACATATTGATTTCAACGTGATTGCCGAGAATCCCAAGCCATTCATTGGCTTCTCCGACATCACCGCACTTCATTCCGCTATTTATCACTACACGGGATTGACAACGTTTTACGGCCCAACATTGACGTCCGTGGTTTCATCGATGTCGGCGTTTTCAGAGCAACGACTCTTGAACGTGCTCTGCGGAGAGACGACCGGTACTATCTCCCGTAACCCAGACGACACGTTTGTGCATACGTTAGCACCGGGAGAAGCAAGCGGACGTCTAATCGGCGGCTGTCTTTCGGATTTGATGTTCACAATGGGAACACCTTGGGAACTGGACCTCCACGAGGCGATCTTCGTCTTCGAAGATGTCGGAAGTACCCCCCAAACAATCGATCGCTCTCTATTACAGCTTATACAAGCAAAAAGGTTTGACGCTTTGAAGGGCGTGGTCGTAGGTGATCTGGTTGGTTGCGATTGGAATGACGGTGGTGGTTCGCCGTGGCCACATACGAAGGTGCTGGAAGAAGTACTCACTGAACGCCTGGCCAATCTCGGGGTGCCAGTACTTGTTGGAATGCCCTTCGGGCACGGCGTGCACTTTGCCACGTTGCCGCTTGGCGCGGAGGCAACTCTAAACGCCGACGAAGGGAGACTTCTTGTTGCGTGAACTGAACCGCGACAGTCTCCATAGACGACCTGGCTGGAGCGACGCGGAAGACAAGACTACTCAAAGTCTACGGGGCTTCTGGTAGACGTGCGGATTGGACATTGAATGTCACTCCAACCACCTATTGGATAACTCGGCTCGTCCCGTGCAATCACTAAGCTGGTTCCAAGGTGAATCGAGACACGACGATGTACTTCACTATGCGCAGCTTGGCATTCATGGAGCACGGATCTTCAAGACAGCGATTGGCATATCGTGTACTCGAATACCTGCGAGTGTTCGAACGACTAAAACAATACAGGCCGGTGGTTGCGGGAACGATACCCCTCGATGTTGATATTCATGGGAGCGATCTGGACATCGTGTGCCACTGCAACAGCCTATGTGAATTCGAACGCGCCGTTCTCAAGTACTTTTCAGCCGAGCGCGAATTTCAATTGTGGAAGCATCCGATCCACGGTCAGCAATCTCTTGTCGCAACGTTGACGGTGGCAGAATTACCAGTCGAGCTCTTTGGCCAGACGATTCCAGTGGAACAACAAATGGCCTTCCGACATTTGATCGTCGAAGACCATCTGTTGCGACTAGGAGGAACCAACGCACGAAAGTCGATTCGGCAATTGAAACAGCTGGGGCTGAAGACGGAACCTGCTTTTGCCGCTCACTTCGGCATTGTTGGCGACCCATATTCGGAGTTGTACGAAATGTCACTCCTAAGTGAATACGATCTTCTGAACTCAATTGGCGGCAGCAGCAGCGCGGTGGGAATCCCTGATCCTTTGAGTCATGCATTGCCTGAAGGGGACGACCCAAGGGGTGGTTCGGGGTTCAAGTCAGGCCGACGACTACCCTCAGGATTTACCAGCTAGTTAACCAACATTATCCATGGCAAAAGTCGCATCGATACCCCGCGAGCTGGTGTTTGAGTCTTGGCCCTTAGTGCGCCATCGTTGATCAGAACACCGGGTCCTTCTTCCATCCGCCATCAAAATACTTCACAGCATCAATGTACCACTCATTGTTCTTGCGAATCAGGACAAACTGATATAGCCAGATGTGCCACTTGTTCGTGTAGATGGCGAGTTTGTTTCGGTTGATCCGCTCGATCGATTCCGCTCGCATCTTGGTCGGCGCGTTGAACGTTGGCGGAGAACTTGGTCCGGGTTTCCATGGCTTCTTGGGTTGCCGCGTTGGGCTCACATGTTCTTCCAGCACGCGACGAGCCATGGCTGTCTGCTCCTTCCAGAATGCTTTACGCGCAACATCCTCATCGCAGGCAGGGTCTTGCCGGCATCGCTGTTCCATGGCCGCGTATTCTCGGAAGAACTGCTTTTCGAAGGTGTTCTGTGCCTTGAGGAACTGCAGGAGTCGGTCTTTCGCGGCATCGACATCCGCTTCATCAGCATCGACAGTCCCACCCGCCGTTTTTGTTGCCTTGGTCACCTTCTGTTTTGACTTGCTTCTCTGAGCTTCGTGAAAAGCGCGAAGCCCTTCCTCCGTCACTTTCGAACCCTCGACATCGACCGAAAGTTTCTTGAGTCCGGCCAGTGCAATGAGGCCGGCGTCGGAGACCTTCGTGCTCCTTAAGTCAAGCTCCTTGAGTTTCGATAGATTGGCAAGCGCTGCCACCCCCTTGTCCGAGGTTTTCGTTCCCTTGAGAATCACATCCTGAAGGTCCGGCAACGTGGCGATGGCCTGTACGCCCGCGTCGCCGATCGGTGTGTCTTCAATCCAAAGCCACTTCAGGCTCTTGGCTTCGGCCAACTCTAGAATCGCTGCGTCTGAAACCTGGCATCGCTCCAACGACACGCGTTGGATTCTGGGAATCTTTGACAACGCCCTTAGATCAGCAGGTGTCAGCTTGCTATCAACGAAGTGAACAAACTGAAGCGTCTTGGCCAAGCACAGGTGGTCGAGCGCTCCCTTTGAAAAGGCACAGCCTTCTTCAAACTCCACGGCATTGTCCTTGAACTCCGCCGCGAGCTTCTTCATCTGGGCAACGGTAACACGCTTTACGCTTTCCAAGTCATCGGGCATGGTGTGCTCCCCAAGGCGTAAGCTCGTACTGGTAGAACTTGTGCCTCAATCTACTGCTCCAAGTTTCACGATGAGCCAGATCGAGCAATTGAACGCCAGTATAGGATGTCCCGCGAAGTCAGTTAACTGTCCTCGTAACTGAGTAGGCTGTGCACACGAAGTCCGTCGCACTCAATCCTTTGCCTGGCCTGGCGAACAGCATTGATCACGCTTGCGCCCACGACGCTCGCGCCAGTAGAACGACATAGTTCCGCGGCGCCCAGAATTTGACCGCCGGTTTCTGTCCAGTCATCCACCAATAGCTGCTCCCAATTATTGAATCCTATGGATATTGGCTCATTCATTCGCGAAATGCCGGGTAAGGGGCGATGTGACTTAACCCCGCTCCTGCGAGATGCCGAAGCGTTTGGGCAGCTGGTACGCGGTCTAGGCGAACCATTTGCTGATTCGAGTGTCTCGCATGTGGTGGCGATTGACGCTATGGGATTCATCCTTGGCGGAGCAGTCGCCCGCGCGCTCGACGCGGAATTCATCCCTGTTCGCAAAGCGGGCAAGGCGGCATGGTCAACGGTATCGCGTGATGTGGTCGATTACTCGGGTACGTCAAAGGCGTTACATCTAGTAGCGGACTCGTTGGACCAGACATCGCGCGTGCTGAAGGATGTCTGTGTTGAAGGTTGGGTCGACAAGTGGTTCACTGACACTCAAGCGACTGTAAACAGTCCGAATGCGGAGTTCTGCTCATGATACCTTTTGGGTACAGATGATCTTGGCCAGGAACAGGCGACCTTCCCGTTGACAAGAAACACGGCACTGGGATTAGCGCGCATCCTTGCTCTAAAAATGGGTCGCGTTCAGCTTGCTCCGCGCTTGGGAAGCGTCATCCCGCTATCGCCCGCCATCCATTCCAATTCAGCCCCGTGAGCGTGTGCGATTGCATGGAATTCGTCTGTACGCCGTCCTCCTTCGAACTGGGTCCGTCCGAGCAATTTGGTAAATCGAGTTCGTCCCAATAAGAACCGCGGCCCCCGAACCGCCGGGGCGAGTGCAGTGACTTCGGGGACAACTGTTGGGGATTCATTCGAAATCCACACGATGTCACGTTCTTTCGATGCATCTGTGAGGATGCCTGCAAACAGCCTACGCGCGTGTTCGCTGACGTAGCTGAGCACTGCGGAATGGAAGACCACCAGAGTCGCATCGGTCGGCGCTTGCGCCAACAGCCCGGGCAAATCCTCAACCAGATCTCCGCGGTGAATTGCGATCTCGTGCGATTGCGCCATTGCGATGGCTGCCTTCAGGCGCTCTCGTCGCTCGTGATGCTCAGGCCAGATACATGACAACAGCCATCGAACGTCCGCTTCGTCATGAACATCGAGCGGGTTGATGTCCAGACCCGCCCGCCAAACAAACTGTGGCAACGATTCGGGGATCGACGGAACGCCAGTGACGTTGCATCTCAATCGAACGGACGAAGACTCAGGGCCCAGTCGCACGTCGCCATACTCGTATGCGTACTCGTCCATCAGCAGGCACAAGCCAGCGCTCGCGCCCACTTCGAGTAGTGCCAACGGCCCCTTGGGCAATGCCGGCAAGATTGTTGCGCAGCGACCAGGCTCGTTTGTCTGTGTGCGCCGCGTATGCATGAGGTCTTCGATCTCCTGACGCCTCGTCTGCACCAAGGCCCGCACCTTCTCTGCAGACTGTGGCATCCCATCGGGTCCCACGAGATACTGAAGTGAGGCGAGGAACAGATTGGGCTGCGTCTCTGGCATCTGCGCAATGAAGCCAACAAGCCAATCGTCATCTGCGATCTCATGCGACAACGCACAGTAATGGTTCGAGTATCCCTTGCACTCGTTGTCAGCAAAGCGCCGGTATCTCGCTCGAATTTGTTCAAGTTCACTCATTGTTACCTCTTGATACAGTCGACCGTGGCATACGGAATGCTCAGTCGGATCTCACCCTCGTCATGCGCCTGCCTGTTTAGCACGCCTTCGAGTTCACTGAACACCGCCTGCCAATGCTCTTGTGGAACGAGGTCTTTCCAGGAATCCAGAAACCAGTACTTGATGAAGTGGTGGTTGAACATGGCTTCCACGTTGAGATACCGCAGATAGAAACGTTCTTGATGAACATTGACAACGTCGAATCCCGATGCCGTTAACCTCGATTCAACTTGCATTACGCTGGGACGTTTCTTGTCCATATGCTCCTGCATTCTGACGACGCGTTCGGCAAGGCCCTGGCGTTCGAGTACCGATTGAAAGGGGGTGTAGAACTCGGTCATCGAATCGGGCAGATTGAATGTGAGCACGAATGGGCGCCGCGTCGGCTGACTCGATAGCACTCCGAAAGCGACTTGCCGATGTCTTGCACATTGTTGATCCCGTTGTTTGAGATCAGTAGATCAAAGAAATTGTCCTCGAACGGCATGGCCTCGGCGGCGTGCGTACTGACCGTGACATTGTCTATCCCGTAGCTTTGAACTTTCACCCGGACCCGTTCGAGGGCTTGTTCCCACGGATCAATCCCATAAACCTGACAAGTAGGGCCCAGCCTGTCGGCCACCTCAACCAAAGGGAATCCCATACCACAACCAATGTCCAGCACCGTTTGATCGGGTTTGATTTTGATTGAGTCTAATAGGCGCATCCCAAACGGAGCAGACCACAACGGCAGTTCATCTGCAACGGAAACAAGCAAGGAGTCGTCCCGGTCGAATTGGTGGGTCAAATACGATTTCATGAACTACCCTCTCTGACTTGCTTCCGCCCGCAGAAGACGCTCCACAGATTCTTAGCCCACAGCACCTCAACGCTCGTAAACCCGCATTGGCGAAGGTACTGCTGTTGGACATCAACCGTCTGATGACAATCGTCACCACTCGACTTAGGCTGACCGAAACCGTCGATGTTCCGATGTATCCACCCCTTGATCGTCTCGTGCATGGGTTCGGGCACAAGTCCGGCGCCGATCACCTGTTGCATATGGCGCGCCCAGTCGCGAAGCGCCGACAAGTAAGCGTCATCGTCACACAACCGGACCTCATCCCCGTTGATAAAGATGCCGTCAGTTGCGAGCGACTGGAAAGCGCAGCCGTAACACGCTAGTTTCTCGTCGGCATCGAGATGATGAATGGCAGACATGCTGACGATCGCGTGGACCTCATCTTCATTCAGCCTCGCCGGCCAGTCATCCTGCAGCCGCACGCATTGACACACCGCGCGCGAACCGAATCGGCCTAGCCGGTCTTCCGCCAATCTCAGAAACGCCTCCGACTGATCCACGACCAAGCCACGCGCTTGTGGAAAACTATCCAGAATCCGCTCGACCAACCGACCCGACCCACCGCCGGCGTCCACGACCGTGAATACGTCGTCACGTTCAAATGGCAAGGCAGCGAGTATGACGTCTTGGATTTCAACGTAGTGCGGATGGATGTGCGTGGCGGCCTGGTCATAGCCCGCCGCCGCGTCGATGGTGTTCCAACGATAGCTGGTCATAAGAGCGACCCCTGCGTGTCTATACATCGATTGCGCATCGATATTACAATCAATGAAACAAGTGCATTGACACATTAAAGAGGGCAAATATGGAACGTCAATCTCGATTAGATAATCGACATATCACTTTTATTTCTGCGGCTGAAGCATGTGACCTGTTGAAGGTAAAGCCCGCAACGCTTTACACGTATGTGAGCCGCGGCTTGGTATTTCGCATTCCCACCGGCAACAAGCGGCAGAGCCGCTATTCACTACAGGACGTGTTGAGTTTGAAGGCTCGCGCCGATGCGCGTGCCGGACATGGTCCCGTCGCAGCCGACGCGCTGAACTGGGGGCAGCCGGTCATACAGACATCCATTAGCACAGTTGGAGAAGACGCTGGACTCACCTATCGCGGTCACTCCGTGTTGGAACTGATTCGCGGAGGGAGACGGTTTGAATCCGTCGCAGAATTGCTTTGGACGGGCCAGATTCCAAAGCGCTCTCCCAATTGGGAGGCCAGCGATTGGCGGTGTCCGCCGGCCCTGGAATCGTTAGCGACGGATGCAGGTCCCTACATCATGACCGCGCTTCTATTGCCATGGCTTGCCGCCAACGACCCCACACGCCACGTCAATACACCTGAAGTGGAGCTTCAACGCGCCCGCCAAATCATTCGACTCGCGGCGGGGTTTATCGCTCTGCCGAAATCGCGCGCCTTGGCCCAAGAAGCTCTTGAAAGACCCCGCGTTGGCGACGTGTTTGCCAAGGCACTTGGCCTGCCAGAAGAACATGCGGTTCATCTTGACCTGATGCTTATTCTCGGGGCCGAACACGAACTCAATGCCTCTGCTTTTGCTGCCCGTGTCGCGGCTTCAACTGGGGCGGACCTCTACTCATGCCTCTCAGCCGCGATTGGAACGCATTCCGGTCCCTTGCACGGGCAAGCAGTCACCCGGGTCATGGCTCTGCTCCAAGCGGCTGTAAATGGGGAAAACGCCAAGGCCGTTCTGCAGTCGCGTCTGGAGCGTGGCGAATCAATTCCCGGCTTCGGCCATCCGCTTTACCCGCGCGGCGATCCCCGTGTCGCTCCCCTTATGAAGGCCGCACGAAGCATCGCGCCGAAGAATCCCCAAGTTCAGTTTCTTGGGGACCTCGTTCGTGCAGCCAAGGATGCTCAGTACCATCCACCGAACTTCGATATGGGCCATGCCATGATGGCTATCGCATTAGGCGTTGAATTGAGGATGGCAAGCAGCCTGTTCCTGATTGCTCGTTTTGCAGGTTGGATCGCTCACATACTGGAGCAGCGGGAACAAGCATCACTCCTGCGGCCACGGGCAGAGTACGTACAGCACCAATAACCAATACCCGAAATGATCATGCTCTTCGTCAACTAGGTGAAAAGCGAGGTTGAAGTGGTATTGAGAGAATTGGCGTCGGACAAAGTCGATACACATCGATTCTGCAATCGAGATTGACCGGGCGCACTTGCTCTACTTAACTTGATCAGACAGTTGGCGCCTTATGGAGAAGCTGCGGCCACGTCGTGATGGTCAGCGTAGCGCGGCATGACACGCCAAAGGTAAAAGCAGTCACTGGCAGTTGACTCTCACCTGAGCCATTGAAAATGAACGTGTTGGTTACAGGATCGTCGGGACACTTGGGCGAAGCACTCGTCCGCACGCTGCGCGATCGTGGTGACAATGTCCTTGGCATCGACATTACTGCCTCTCCCTTTACGACGACTGTCGGTTCGGTCACCGATACGGAGATGGTCAGGCAGGTCATGGACGGAATCGACGTGGTCTATCACACCGCGACCCTGCACAAACCTCATATCGTCACGCACAGCAAGCATGCGTTTGTCGACACCAATGTAAGTGGAACGCTGGTGTTGCTTGAGGCAGCAGTCGAATCCAGCGTCAAGGCATTTGTGTTTACCAGTACGACCAGCGTGTATGGCGACGCCATGTCCCCCTCGCCAGGAGGACCAGCGGTATGGGTTACTGAAGAACTGCATCCCATCCCCAATAACATTTATGGCGTCACGAAGATGGCTGCTGAAAACCTCTGCCGCATTGTCCATCTTCAGGACGGACTTGATTGCATCATCCTGCGCACGTCTCGCTTCTTCCCGGAATTGGATGATGACCCGGCGATGCGGTCGCAGTTCTTCGATAAGAACATCAAAGCGAACGAGTTTCTTTATCGCCGAGCAGATGTCGAGGACGTCGTCAGCGCCCACCTGCTGGCGGCGAAGCATGCCCCATCCATTGGTTTTGGACGCTACATCATTAGTGCAACGACTCCGTTCGTACCCGAAGATCTCGACGAGCTGGCTCAGAATCCAGCCAAGGTTGTCGAGGCACGCATACCTGGCTTCGCCCAATGCTTCGAGCGCCTCAATTGGCGAATGTTTGATCGAATCGGACGTGTGTACGTCAATGCGGCCGCCCGCAAAGACCTTGGGTGGAAACCCCGTTTCGATTTTGGGCACGTGCTGAAATGCCTGTCTACCACGAATGACTTCACCAGTCGTCTCGCCAAACTAATTGGCGCCAAAGGGTATCACGAGCAAAGCTTCGCAGATGGACCTTATCCGGTGGAATGAGAGGAGATCGTCCCTCATGCATGGCTTTCACCAGACAAGCACACGTCGGCAGTTCGGATGCAGATGCGCGGCGTTTTGCGTTGGAGTCGGTACAGTCGCAAACCTGATAGATGATCTATATGGAGCGAAGTCGAACCAAATGGAACACCTCTCCACACATGGCATTGCCGATATCAGGTTATTGACGACGAAGCTCGATGAGCAGCATCGGTTCTACGAGAAAGTACTTGGCTTGCCAGTCGCGCTGTATGACAACGAACTGATCGTGACTGCGGGTGCCACGCGAATCGTGTTCCAAGGGACATCCAAGGCTGATGGGGCGCCGTTCTATCACTTTGCTTTCAATATCCCCGAGAACAAGTTGGCGTTGGCACAAAGTTGGCAAAAGGAGCGTACGCAGTTGATTCAGCGCGGCGGCAAGGACATCGTCGACTTTGCGCGGTGGAATGCCCATTCTATCTTCTTCAACGATCCGGCAGGTAATATTCTTGAGTACATTGCGCGGCACGACCTCAAGAATGCCGCCAAGGGCGTCTTCAGTCCCGCAGACATTCTCTACGCCAGTGAGATCGGTCTTGTCGTAGACAGCATTCCACAAACAGTGAAGATGATCCGTGAAGAACTGGGATTGGACGTCTATCGAGACAACTCCGAGGCGTTTGCCTCAATTGGCGATGAGCACGCGTTGTTGATTCTCGTCAAGCGCGATCGCCTCTGGGCGCCAGATAAGACAAGAGCAGCCAAAGCGCATCCTCTTGTTGCAGCGATTCGTGGATTGAAGCCAGCATCATTCACCATGCGAGACTTTGACTACAGAATCCACATCGACCCAGCTCTAACTGATGTGCAGCGTCGTCTCATGGCTGAAGCGATCGGCGAGGCCCGCAAGGGTGCCGAGTCGGGTGGTGTTCCTGTCGGTTGTGTCCTGGCGAAGGGTGAGAGGATCATCGCGCGCGGACGTAACCGCCGGATACAGGACGGGGATCCCATCATGCATGCGGAGATTGCTTGTTTGCGGAGCGTGCTTAAGCAAGGTGGGCGGGACGCTTGCAAAGGAGCAGCCGTTTACAGCACCGGGATGCCTTGTGAAATGTGCGCCGGTGCTCTGGTGCATTGGGGCGTCAAAGAATTGTTTGCCGCTCGTCTTGACGGGGCACCGGATACGCGCGTCTCTCTTGAATCCCGCGGAGTCCAGGTCGTTGAGGTGAGCATGGAGGAGCCCCAGAAGCTGATCAGGCAATTCCAGGCGAGATTGAATAAGTGAGTCAGGTCCACCCCACCCATCAGTCCGTATCGTGGTCTACCATTGGCCGTATTCAATCTTCAAGGGTTCTTCCAATTAGGTGAGAATCACCTGGGCGCAAAAAGATGCCTAGACGGTGCAACTGCGAAAACAGCTAGCCGATGCGTCAAGACCTCAATGAGTCCTGATGGGTGGGGTGGACCGCCCATCCTTGTTCTCACGCGGAATCACACCGAGGCTCGACAAGATGGATCGAGGAATCTGTTCTCGTTTGGCCAAGTCCTGCGTCTTGTTGGGCGTATCGATATTCAGAGCAAAGAACACCGCGCCGGTTGGCGTCTCGACCCAGCCTACCCACCATCCGATTCTCCCAGACCAACCCGTCTTCGCTCTTAATCTCCAATCCCGTCCGGCTTCAACAATCATGATGTCTTTCACCAAGCGCTGATGTTCCACCTTGAATGGAAGTTGGTTTCGATAGAGTGTTCTGAGAAACCCGACCTGCTCCGCTGCAGAGATCTTGAGCTTGCCATAGATCCAGAACGGCTGCCCGCCCATCGGGTCCGCATTGCCGTACTCGATCTTCTTCATGTACGCGCGCTCGCGATCGGTGCCAATCTCCTTGGCGAACCGCTCATACACCGGCCTCGAAACGCCGGAATTGGAGGCTCACTAAAAACTGGGCCACTACACCACTACATGTTTCCGTAGGTCGACCGAATTGTCGGGCAGTGCCTGCACGACACTTTCGCCCACCTCCGGAATTGCCTGCGTCATGCCGCTCTATGTACATGCCTAAGCCATGTGTTGCCGTCTCGGGCGCGTGATCCCCAGCATGCCCAGCAGTGGCAGGCCAAGTCCAGCTGCGGCGGGCGTAGGGATGACTGAACTTGGGCTTACCACAATGTCGTCGACTGCGAATAAGCGATTCGCCGTATCCGCACGGATTTCCAGAAAGCGAACATTAGTGAACCCAGCGTTGATTTGCTGGAAACCGGTGGTGAGATTGAGAATACTGCTGGACGCGACGAGATTCTCCGATTCGTCATAGCCAAACAACTGAATAGCCGTGGCGTTCTTGGGGACACTGACATCGGTAGAGAGCTTCGCGAAGTAGCCACTTGTGACATCGTGAGGGGTTAAGAAGTCGATGAACAGACTCTGGGGTGAATTGAAGTTCCAAGCGTATGTGCTTCCACTCACGGGCGTTGGCGGGGGCGATGCTGGAGGGCTTGAAGTCGTTGCCGACGCCCAGCCCGTTCGTGAAGTATCCAAGGAAGGAATAGTGGCGTCTGCTATACCGCCGTCCGCTGAGTACCCCCAATGGAAGCCCTGATAGGTGGTCTGGATCGCCCGATCAAAGGAAAAGGGGTTACTGCCGAGACCTTCAAAAGTAATCGTGCCGGCGAACAGTGGGGAGGCGATTACCAGCACTGAAAGACTGGAGACGACGATTGGCGGGAGTGACATGATGCCGACCTGTCAGAAGAACCGATTTTGAACCACCAACATTGTGTTGCTGAAGATATCATAAACAAACCCCCCTGATCAGGAGGGTCGGTCAGAGTGCAGGATTGAGATCACGGAAAGTCCACGATTCCTTTGTGGTCGAGGATCTTCAGCAAACCCCCCGGCGTGACCGAACGAGCGTGTACCCCTGGGTATCAGCGGCCACGATGGGGTTGATCAACTGGAGAACCGTGGAACTCGACCAGACACGAAAGGCAAGTCTTCCCAATCAAGGAGTGCTCATCCTATCTGATCGGCCTTGACTTTTTGGTAATCGGCATTGCAACGCCGGTAATGGAGGTCCGCTATTTGCTGGGCCGCTATATAGCGCGCAGCTCAAGTGAGGATGGTATTCCTACGCTTTTCGTAATGGGTATTGCGACACGTGTCACTTTTTCTGGATGCAGTACAAGAATTTGTCGCTGCGCAAGAACAGTTGCCCGTTGCTGATCGCCGGCGTTGCGTTGAATGCACTGGTATCGCCCTCCAGGACATTGTGGGCAACCTGTCTTGGCTCCTTGCCCAGCTGTATAACGCACACATCACCATCCTTGTACACCTGATATAGATTGTTGTCCGCGACGACTGCTGAGGCGAACCCCTTCTTAGAGGGATTCATACGGACACGGTCGACAGTCTCAGACGTTCTGGCGTCGTGTATGTTCACGACGCCCCCAAACGGCACGATGAGCTGGTCCCTGACGACAAGCGGAGCTCCATAGATACCGCGCGAATGCCATTGGCGATGGGAGTTGGTTACGTCACCGGAGCCGCCAAATCGAAATGAGTTGGAACCCCAGCCGCCTTGAATCGTGATGATTGCATCTTTGAACTGGACTGGGCTGGATTGAACACGCTGCACGTTGTTCGTCGATGTCTGGTAGCTCCACAGCTTGCGCCCATTTGCGGGATCCAGTCCGGCAACATGTCGCTTTTCCTGGAAGCACACCAATTCGGTCGTGTGATTGTGCCGTGCGACAATCGGTGTACACCACACATGATGAGAGGCCTTCACGCGCCACAGTTCACGACCGTCGCGCGTGTCGAGCCCAATGATCGATCCCGACTCGACGTGCGCACTCACGATCAGCACATTGCCTAACACAATTGGCGACGAAGCGGACCCGTAGCCGTGAACGCCCTTGCCGCAGGAGGTGTGCCAACGAAGTTCACCCGCATGTGTGTAACTCGCCGCGCCGCTTGAGCCGTAAAACACGTAGATCCCATGTTGATCGACCGTGGGCGTGTGGGTCGCGTAGCCATGATGGAGCATACTGCCTTCATAGTCGCTGACAGCAGCTTTGGATCGCATCGTGGCTTTCCATAACATCTTGCCGTCGCTCCGACGGACACACAAAAGGTGGCGTTCGAGCTTTTCCATGTCGCCTGGTGCGTCGGCGTTGATCCCGTATCCTGTGTAGCAGGTTACGTAGACTCGATCGCGCCATGTGACCGGGCTGGACGCGCCACGTCCCGGCAACTCCAGCTTCCAAGCCAGATTCTGGGTTGCACTCCACTCGACTGGAATGTTCTTGTCCCCGGAAACGCACGCGCCGCCGGGGCCGCGGAAGCGGGTCCAATCCGCACTGCTGTTCACCGACTGGGAGCCTCCTTGACGTCGCGGCTGTGACAACTGCCGGTCTTCGTCGCAAAGTTGAGCGACCTGCGACGCAATGTCCCGGTGGCCTCCCTGCCAGCTCCGATTGATGGCCGTATGCCTTCTCTCGGCAGAATCAATGTCGATCTCGGATCTGAGGCTGCTGAAAGTGGGCCAAGAGCGAGACTTGCCGCCGCTTGTCTGCTCCGTCCTCGCGGTTGTAGAAAGAAGCAAGCACAGCAGAAACGCCAGCCATACAGTGCCGAATTGCGAGTGCAACAGGCTGGCCACCCGTGTCACCAGAACATGTCCAGCTGATCCGGCGCAGTCATCCTCGGTCAAGTGGTGTCCAGTCACCATGAGTTGATTCGTCATTTGTCATCTTCCTTTCCGATGCAGTACAGCCACTTCTGCGACCGGATGAATAATCTGCCGTTGCTCACAGCAGGCGATGCGTTGAAATACGACTTGTCATTCTCGATTTGATTGGCGGCGATCAGTTCGAATTCAGATCCGGCTTTCACGACCGCCGAGTGCCCGTAGCGGCCGATGATGTAAATCATTCCATCCGCCACCACCGGCGATGCGTAGACGTGAAAGAATTTCGGATTGGGTCTTACTTTGAACATGAGCTTGCCGTCGCTGGCACGTATGCATGTCAGTACGGCGTCGTTCTGTGAGTAGATGTATCCGCTGGCATGCACTGGCGACGAAACGACAGAGAACATGTCTTGACGCCAGAGACGGTGTGTTGAGGTTACTTCACTGCGTCCGCCAGCACGCACGGCGACGAGTTCACGGTCGAGAGAGTAGATCGTTCCATTGTGCACTACCGGGCTGGGAATAGCGTATCCGGTGGTGTTTCGCCTTTGTGGCCGATGGTGCCACAATTCCTCTCCCGTACGTGGGTCGAATGCCGCCAGTCGGTTGTTGGCGTTGATGATCAATTCTGGACCAAGGCGCGTTGTCACGATCTGTGGAGTCGTGTACGAACCGATCCGCTCGCGCCGCCACACTTCGCGGCCAGTCTTCTTGTCGAGAGCGACGAAGGCACGGCCCTCAAAATTCGCATTGATGAGCAGCAGATTCTGATAGAGCACAGGCGACGCGCCAGAGCCGAACTGCGTAGGTGTCATCTGGTACGGTTTTGTCTGCCACAGCGGGCTGCCATCAAGGTCAAATGCAACCGCGCCGTGACTGCCAAACCAACAGTAGATCGCCTTGCCGTCGCTGACGGGCGTGTGTGATGCATACCCGTGATTGCCCATAAATCCTTCACACTTTCGCACAGCACCGCTATTCGGCACATCCTTTTGCCACAGTATTCGACCCGTGTCGCGATCGAGACAGATGAGATGCCGCACCAGGTCTTCGGGGTCGCCTGGATTCCTGACATCGATTCCATAACCCGAGAAGGCAGTCAGAAACACACGTCTGCCAAGAATGACCGGACTCGACGAACCCTTTCCCGGCAGCTCCGTCTTCCACAACACATTCTTCGTTCCACTCCACTCCACTGGCACTCCCACTTCCTTCGACACTCCGTTGCCGCCGGGCCCGCGAAACTGTGGCCAGTCCTCCGCGAAGGATGAGTCACAAAAGGCTAGTGACAGAATCACGACTAGGCACAGATATCGACACGTCGTTCGGCCTTGGTCATGTAAAACCAAGCCGTTCGCCCCGCCTGTACGATGCTCGTCGCAAACGCACACCAGCTCCTTGGACTCAACTTTGCACAGATTCATCTGTCGGCCCTCTACCGCAATTGGGGATTCAATCAGTTGGTGAATCTTTCAACATTGGCACACATCATGACTGGCTCCGACACTACTCCACTCGCTTTAGGACAACCTTGCCAGGCCCGCCGCGCTTCACCCCGACTTCATCAATGACCAGGCCACGGTCTGGCGCAGGAGAGGACAACAGCATCCCAAAGAACATCTCATCCTGAGTTGGCGGAACGTTTTCAAAGCCATTTGCGGTTTGAAGCTGAAACTGAGACAGCGGCACGGTCACTTTCCACCACACCCGGTCGCTGCCAGGCCCGAGTGGTATTGTGTACTTGTGCAAACGCGTCTTATGGGATTCCGCATCACCCGTTCGCGCGATCAGGAAGACATTGGCCCAACTCGATTGGTCCATTCTGAACGTGATGTTCAGATGCAAATCGTCGCGATAAGCAAACAGACCCCTGGCCCATTCTTCCTGCGAGTGAACTTGGTAGTAGACTCGGCCATTGTCTTGGTGCTTTACCGCACGAACCCCACCCTTCGACCAGTTTGGCAACTCGTCCGACTCAAAGTCACCCTTACGCCAATGCCCCGGCAATCCACTCTCAAAGTCCTCGCTCCATTCGAAGTTGCCCGCATCCGTTTCCTGCACGAGGAGGGCCGAGCCCTCGTTTGCAACGAGACACTTGCCCTGGGAGACTACAACTGGTTGCCCGTCGTTCGCATCCGCGACGGTGATCCGGCCCTTGGCTACTCTAATATCCGTCCGGTCTTGCCTCGATTCCAATACAAACTGCGTCCCTTTCACATTGGCACGCGCGTGCGGTGTCGCCACTCGGAATACGTTGCCTATTGGTTGACTCTCAACTTGACCAATCAATCGCCCACGACGAACCAGGACGTTTGTCAGTTCATTCTCATCGATAGCTGCCGAAGTATTGCTGACAAGAACGAACTTCGTCTTGTCTGAGAATACGAGCGTCGCGAAGCTGTCGCTTCCACGGGTTTCAATCGTGTAACCCGGATGCAAGCCGATGCCGTATGACGCTGGAACTATCTCACCATCTACTCCTGTGACCACGACATCGCCCTCAAACTGCCCGAGCGAAGCCTTCAACTCCGCACTCGGCCAACCCATATTCACCACGAACACCGCGACCAGCGCCACCGCTAGCGCACCGACAATCGCTGCTATCGCAGACCGGCGTATCGGAAAAACGGGAGTAGCAACCACTGCGACGCCAGACGCATGCAACTCCAATCGAAGTGAGCAATGCAGGTCTAGGTATCTCTTGTACAATAGTTGACTCTCACGGCAACCATCAAGACAGTCGTTGAGTTCGCGGATCTCATCGGCGCCGATCGTCTGATCGATGAGCAATCCCATCAACGTTATCAATCGTTCGTGGTCTGGGACAGACGTCATAACAGCCCTTCCGCCCGCAGTGTCCGATCGACGCATTGAAGCAGTTTCTTACGAATCCGAGAGAGCGTGACATACACAGAAGCAACCGACCGGCCAATCGATTCCGCAAACTCTCCAAGGTTCACATTGTCGCCGTAGCGGGCGTCAAGCAGGATGCGATCCTTGCGTGCGAGCTTCTTCAGACAATTGCCCAGTGCTTCACGTTGTAGTTCGAGCACTTCTTCGTGCGTTGAGTCATCGGCCGACAATTGATCGATGACTGTACTGGTCAACAGCACCGGCGACGACCGCTGTCGCTTGCGGAACTTCAGCACTTCCAAGAAGACGACACGTTTGGCCCACGGCAGGAACGGCCGATCGGGATCGTAGTCGCCAAACTTGTTCCACAGTGCGACGCTCGCTTCCTGCAGGATGTCGTCAGCGTCAGCCTGGCGTACGACCAGCATCAAGGCATACCGATAGAGTGTCCGATGGTGCGAAGTGTATATCCTCAGAAAGTCAGCATGTGTCTCATCCGACATGACGTTGCTCTGTGACATACGAATTGCGTCTGCCTACACACTACTCATTGCATGGCAATCATTCCTTAACAGGCTGCTTTTCAAATACTCGAAAAAAGCGCATGATCCTCGTCGACCCTCGGACGGACGGCCTCCTTGAGGACCAGCATGTCCAACGCCGGGTCCGCAACCAGTTTCTCCCATTCCTTCAGACGCCTGGCCATCTGCCGGCCCATCAGCAGAATGACTGCGACCAAAACAAGTTCGGCGAGCTACCGCCTGGCAGAGGCGTTTGTCAATGAGGAGATTAGGAGTGCGGTACTCGTGGAGGAGTACAGCAAATCCGTAGACTCTGCGGCTGGATTGATTGAGCATGAACTCAATATGAGTCTCGACTTGAGTGACGTCAAAGATCGTGATATGCTGAGACGTGAGGTGGACTCGGAAAAACCACCGAGCGATCCAGATCAAGACAACGCGGGAACTGACGACGACTTCATAGATCAAGCCACTGCGATTTCAATTCTGTTACCGCAGGCGCGCGTGATTTGCCGAGGATCAGACTGTTGATCGCTTGATGACAACTGCGGTCATGTCGTCCGTCTGCTTAACAGGTCCGACGTGCGTATATACGGCTTGACGCAAGTACTCAATGATGTCTTTTGCAGCAAAACGAGCGCTTGGCTGGGACGCGTCGGCGACGGCCTGGGTTAGCCGATCGAGACCGAAGTGCTCCCCACTCTCATCGGGCCACTCGAAGAATCCGTCAGACACGAGCACAAGCGTATCACCGGGTTGAAACTCAATGTGTTGCGTCTGGTCAAACGACTGGTCGCGTAGAACACCCAGAGGCGCGCCATCTGCAGGCCGGGTGTGGATCCGGTCCGTAGCGGCGTGGTAAAACAGAATTGGCCCATGGCCAGCCGACACAATGTCTACCACGCAGGTCCTTGGGTCGATGACTGCAGCGGCAAACGTGACGAATCGGTCGGGTGGCAGGTCGTGACAGAGCAGATTGTTCAGTCGAGTAATGAGGTCGCAGAGTGGCTGGTCTCCATGGAAGATGGCACGGGCATATGCGCGGCAGACAGCGGTGACGATGGCCGGGCCGACACCGTGTCCGCTGACATCGGCTATCGACGTCACCACACGACCGTCGGGCAATGGCATCCAATCGAAGTAGTCGCCGCCGGTGTGGTCGGCCGCCTCACTCCAACCGGCTAGGTCCAAGCCTTCAAGTGCCGGCGGCTCGCCGGGCAGCAGATTGCGCTGAATCTGTCGGGCGATCAACAAGTCCTGGTCAATCCGAGCCTGTTCGAGTTTGCGGCGCTCTAATTCCTTGTGCTCGGTGATGTCAATACCAATGCCAAGCAGGCGCTTTTCGCCAGTGTCGGCGTCAACAAATGGGATGTCGTGCAGATCCGCTACGTACTGTCTGCCGTCCGGATCGGTGATTTCGTAGTTCCGCCAAACCCTCGGTTCACCGCTCTCGATGACCGACCGTACATTGGCGATGATCTTGTTTGCCTCGGGTCGGTTCGCGTGCATCTCTGCCAATGTCCGTCCCAGCATGTCTTCGATTGGGCGGTCGTAGAAGGCGGCGAATTGACGATTGAGCAAGATCGTTCTGCTGTCCTGGTCCAGTAGATAGAAGTAGATTGGTGCCAGGTCTAGTGCCTGCATCAGGCAGTCGTACATTTGACGCAATGCGGTGTAATCGGCACGCAGTGCCTGATATTGATCGTCTTGCAAACTGTGGTCTTCGGAATCCGCCATGTCGCAATTCTCATCCGGGGCGAGTCAGATTTGGGACTTTGGCAGCCACTATTCATGAGTGTTGAAATCACACGCTCATGACGGCCCTTGCGCCAGAGTTTCATGACTGGACACCAAGTGGCGTCCGTCGTCAACGAGCAACGCAGCAGACGAAGCTCTATGGTCCATACTTTGGCTGAACTCTCAAGCCAAGAGCGCGGTGACCGGCTTTGCGTCCTCGACACCGGTCAGTTTCTGGTTCAGCCCCTGGAACTTGACGCTGAACTGTGCGTGATCAATTCCCATGCAATGCAGGATCGTGGCGTTCAGATCGTTGACATGAACGGGGTCGCGAACGACGTTGTAGCTGAAGTCGTCTGTTGCGCCGTGCACGATGCCGCCCTTGATGCCGCCACCCGCCATCCACATGCAGAAGTTACGCGGGTGATGGTCGCGGCCGTAGGTCTTGTCGTTAAGTGTGCCTTGCGAATAGACAGTGCGGCCAAATTCGCCACCCCACACGACCAGTGTGTCATCGAGCAAACCGCGTTGCTTCAGATCAGTCAGCAGGCCGCCGGTCGCCTGATCCGTGTCCTTGCATTGGTTTGTCAGCGCGACCGGGAGATTGCCGTGTTGATCCCAGCCGCGATGCAATAACTGAACGATGCGCACGCCGCGTTCAATCAGCCTTCGCGCCATGATGGCGCTGTGCGCGAAACTGCCTGGCTTTTTCACATCTGGCCCGTACAGCTTGAGCACGTGCTCTGGCTCACCGTTGAGGTCGGTCAGTTCCGGCACTGACCGCTGCATCCGAAACGCCATTTCGTACTGAGCGATCCGGGTGAGCGTTTCGGGATCGCCAAAGCGGGTGTAGTTCCGTTGATTCAGTTTGTTCAATGCGTCGAGCATTGTGCGACGATCGGTCCGCTCGACCCCTTCAGGGTTCCTGACATAGAGCACGGGGTCACCCACCCCTCGCAATGCCACACCGCTGTATCGCGAGGCCAGAAAGCCGCTGCCCCAAAGCCGGTTGTAGAGTGCCTGGCCGTTACCCGTTCTCGGGAACCTCGGCGTGAATACGACAAACGCTGGCAGGTCGCTGCATTCGCTGCCGAGTCCGTAGGACAGCCACGAGCCGATGCTGGGCTTCCCGGGCTGTTCGCTGCCCGACATGACAAAGGTGCACGCCGGGTCGTGGTTGATCGCGTGGGTGTGGACGGACCGGACCAGGGCGATGTCGTCCACACAGCTGGCCGTGTGCGGCAAGAGCTCGCTGGCAACCGTGCCGCATTCGCCGTAGTGACTGAACTTAAACTTTGACGGGGCGACGGGAAACCGCGACTGGCCACTGGTCATGGTTGACAGGCGCTGGCCGCCCTGAACGCTCTTGGGCAGGTCCTTGTTGAAGTAGTCCACGAGCTTGGGCTTATGGTCCCAAAGGTCCATCTGAGCCGGCCCGCCGTTCATGTGCAGGTAGATCAGCGCCTTTGCCCGCGGCTTGAAGTGCGGTAGGCCGGGGAGCGGTGGAAACGGGTATTCCGCGCCTGTTGCCGCGGTCGTCTCGCGCGCCGCGAGCATGGCGAGACTCACGCCGCCGAGTCGCAGGCCGCAAGCGCCGAAGAACTGACGGCGTGTTTGTTGTTCTTGATAGTCGAGCAAAGGATTCATCGCAGTGTGTCCTTTAGTTGCGATTCAGCGTCTCATCCAGATTCAGCATCAGGTTCGCGACCATCGTCCAGGCTGCGAGCTCTGAGACATCGAGTTGGTCGTCGGGTTTCGAATCACCGTTGTTGATCAGCTTCTTGGCCGCTTCCACCTGCTTGTGATACGTGCTCAAATGGAGCATGAACGTGTCTCGAACGATGTCCAATTCTGCTGCTTCCGGAGAACGGGCCAAGACGGTGCGATACGCAAACGTGATCCGCCGTTCGACCGTGTCTCCGCCTTCCTTCATGATCCGTTGCGCTAGTGCCCGCGCAGCCTCGACCTGTTGCACGTCATTCATCAACTGCAGGGCTTGAAGCGGCGAGTTGCTACGCTCACGCTTCGCGCAGAAAGATTCGCGAGACGGCGCGTCGAAGTTGCTCATGAACGGCGGAGGCGCTGTCCGCTTGAGAAAGACATAAATGCTCCGGCGATACAGCGCACTGCCCTTGTCCTGGGTGTACCTGGCCGTATTCGAGCCTACAAAGCCGACCGGCTCCCAGATATTGGGTGGCTGGTAGGGACGGACGCCCCGGCCGCCCATGGTCGGGTCAAGCAGACCACTGACGAACAGCGCGTTATCGCGAATCTGCTCGGCACCCAACCGGAACCGCGGGCCGCGAGCGTAGTAGCGGTTGTCCGGATCGCGACGGATCAGTTCGGGGGTCGCCCGCGACGATTGGCGGAATGTCGCGGACGTCACCATGAGCTTCACGAGTTTCTTCACATCCCACCCGGTCTCCCGGAAATGGACTGCGAGCCAATCGAGCAACTCCGGATGCGATGGCAGTTCTCCCTGCGAGCCGAAATCATCGCTGGTGGCGACCAGGCCGACGCCGAAGAACTGCTGCCACAGTCGGTTGACCTGGACGCGCGCGGTCAATGGGTGCTCCGGCGACACCAGCCACCGCGCGAGGTCGAGGCGGGTGGCACGCGCGTTCGCGTCAGCCTTCTTCAATGCGGGCAGTACGTCGGGCGTACCGGGTTCGACCTTGTCCCCCGGCTTGTCGTATTCACCACGCAGCATGACGAAACTTTGACGCGGTGTGGGCAGGTCCTGGAAGACAAAGGTGCCCGGGATGCTCTTTTCAAGGTCGGCCTTTTGCTTGCGCAGCGCCGCAATCTCGTTGCTGATCGGAGCAAGCACGGCCTTCGTGTCGATGCACACGTTGCGTATGTAATAGTCTCGGAGCTTCTTCCCCAACGCAGGATCGGATGTCTTGTCCGGACCGGCCTTCAGGATCCCTTTCAGATCGTTGGGGACGCCGGGTGTGTCTTTGCCTTTCTGCTGTTTCCACCACGCGAGCAGTGATCGTTGCGGATCTGTCGTCGGGTCGCTATTGCCGACAAGACCAGCCTTGTCCCAATAGACCGTGCCGCCGAACTGCGTGAATGCAAAACCGGTGATCCCGGTTCCGGTTGCCAGGCCGATCCTGGAAGCATCGACTTCGAGCCGAACCCATTTGCCCGGCTTCGGCATCTCACCGATCAGCACGCGCTGCGTTGTCCCAGCCGCGCCCCATTGAATGGCGTCATAATCGCCCCAGACCGCTCGGTGCAGCCATCCTGAACTGTGATACTGAATCATCAACGTCTTCGGTACATCCGCCGGATCGATGTAGACATGGACATAGACCTTGCCGTTCGACGGCACAGCAATGTTGGTGACGCTTTCTACGACGTCCTGGGCAAGCCCTTCGGCTGTCCGCTTCAACGCCTTCTTGCCACTGAACACCTTGCCGTTCTCGGGAGAGACGTAGTTGGGCGGATGGCCCGGGCTGGCTGTGATCCTGCTTCCCGCCGGAACGATATCGTCAAAGAGCTCAACGTGAAGCTCGGTTCGTTTTGGCGGTGGGTCGGCGGTCGCCGGATCGTCGTACTCCAGCTTGGCAACCAATGTGTTTAGTTCTTTTGACCTGGCCGCAACCTGCTCATCAAGGGCCTTGATGCGATCAGTCTGTGATTGCTTGGCAATCTTGATCGTGGGCGAAGTCAGCAAGCGGTTTCCGTCCAGCCCCGGATCGGCTGCAGAATTGAAAAAGGCGTAGAGCGAGTAGTACTCCTCGATGGAAATCGGATCGAACTTGTGATCGTGGCAGCTCGCGCAGCCCGCGGTCAATCCCATAAACACCTGGGCTGTCGTCGACGTGCGTTCGACCGCATTTCGATACACCCACTCGGCGTTGATCGAACCCCCCTCGCCCGTGGTGATGTTGCACCGGAGAAAGCCGGTCGCGGTGATCTGGTCCGTTGTCGATTCCGGCAACAGATCACCCGCGATCTGCTGAACGGTGAAGTCATCGAACGGAAGATTGCGGTTGAACGTACCGACGACCCAGTCTCGATAGGCCCACATCTGTCGCTCGTTGTCCAGATGCATGCCGTGGGTGTCGCCATAGCGCGCCACGTCGAGCCAATGACGAGCCATTTCTTCCCCGTAGTGCCTGGAAGACAGATAGCGATCAACCATCAACTCGTACGCGTTCTCGTCCCTGTCACGTACGAATCGATCCACCTCGTCCGGCGTCGGTGGCAGTCCGGTGAGAGCGAAGGCGACACGACGGATCAGCGTGGGCCGATCGGCCTCTGTCGACATCTGCAACTTCATGTGGCGTAGCCTGTCGGCGATGAAATGGTCGATGGGATTCTTGATCGGTGGCAGCGCCTGCTTGACCGGCGGCTCGAAGGCCCAGTGCTTCTGGTACGCCGCGCCGCCCTGGATCCATTGACGGATTGTGTCCTTCTGTTGTTTTGACAAGGTCGCGTGTGAATCGGGCGGAGGCATAACCTCATCGGCATCGATAGACAGAATGCGACGAATCACCTCGCTGTCTCCCGGCCTGCCCGGCACAATCGCGGCGATACCATCGCGATCACGGACCGCGTCCTCGCGCCGATCGAGACGCAACTTGGCTTTCTGGACGGCAGGCCCGTGACACTTGAAGCAAGCGTCGCTCAGGATTGGCCGAATGTCACGATTGAACCGGGGTCGTGCCGCTTGCTGCTCGTTCGGGACCGCGCTCGAACGACCTGTCAAGGCCAGATTCAGCCCGGCAACGAGAACTATAACGACCGACGTGGCCCCGGCGTTGCGCGCGTAGTGGACATTCATCCATATGTTCCTCAAGACCCTCGATGGTTCACCGAGGGGACGACGATTGAAGCGATAGTCATGTGTACATTCGGCTGTCTCGTCCTGCAATCTAGTGCTCCGAGACTTTGACAACTGACGCCATCCTTGTGTCCAAAGTCCTACTCAATTGTATTTAACTCTTGTCGCGTGCTCGGGGCCTTGGGCGAGATCAGTTGTCGTCATCGAATCACGGCCAGATTGTAGAGTGTACGCCCCGGCAGCTAGTCCCTGATACTCGGAGTGTCGGCTGGGTATACAAAGTACCCGATTTACAGTTCACCTGGACCACATTGCGCAGAGCTACGTGGGCTTCTACGACGACGACTGCCCACTCAGGGCATGGTCAATTGTCTGCTGAGCGCAGGCTCACCGCCCGCGTCAGCCCCCACCGCCCTAGCTGCCGTGCATTGCCGCCGGCGCCTCCGACTTGATCGTTGAACATCCTCGTCCCCGCCGCGTCTATTGTTAACGAAGTCAACTATCACCCGGCAACTAACCCACGCTCAGAGGCCGTTCCATGCGCCAAGTCCTGATTTCCATCATCGCGATTATCGCCACTCTCCCAGTCGCACTGCGTGCCCAGCATCAGCAGGTCGCCCTGATTGACCCTGCGTCGGCGCGTCCGCCCGGCCCTGGCCTGCTCGTCCGGCCTGACGCGAAGAAGCCGTCTAAGCCACTTCGCTTGGAGAGGATCGACATCGATGTCGTCGTACATGGCTTCATCGCCCGCACGTCGACCACCATGACATTCCGCAACGACACGAACCGGCCGCTGGAAGGCGAGTTGTACTTCCCGATACCGACCGGGGCGACGGTCAGCGGTTACGCATTGGATATCGAAGGGCGGATGCGCGAAGCGGTGATCGTCGAGAAGCGCGAGGCGCGCTACATCTTCGAACGCGAACAGCGAAAGGGCATCGATCCCGGTCTCGTCGAGTGGACCAAGGGCAACAACTTCAAGACCCGTGTCTGGCCGATTCCAGCAAAGGGCACGCGAACGATCCGCGTCGACCACGTCAGCGAAGTGGTATCGCTTCCCGGTGAGGGCAAGAGCGCCTACACCGTCCCGCTTCAGTTCGGGTCTGTCGTGGACGAGATCGACCTCACCATCGAAACTGTGGCCACCGGCACGCCGCAACTGCGAGGACTCAGACTTAAGGACTTGAGCTTTGCCCAAGTTGAATCGCGATTTACCGCCCATACCGTACTGAAGGAGGCCAAACCACTTGGTGAGTTGGTCATCGTTCTGCCCAACGCAGGTGCGCAGGTAAACGCCCCGAAGTTGCTCGTCGAGCGAAGCGTCGACGCCAACGACCACCACTTCGTCCTCGACAGCCACCCGGTACCGCCGGCGATCAACCGGCCGGTCGCGAAGCCCAAACACATCGGCCTGTACTGGGATGCATCGCACAGTCGAGCCAAGACCGACAAGTCGGCTGAGTACCAGTTCATCGAGAAGTTGGTCAAGCAACTCGATCGTGTGCAGATCGGGGTTGTGATTTTCCGCGATAAAATGGATGCACCCACTCCAAAGGTATTCAACATCAAGGCAGGCGATGCCAGGGAGCTGATCCGCTATCTGAAACGCGTCGAGTATGACGGCGGCACGAACCTCGGCTCGCTAATCATGCCGGCCGACACGCACGGATTCTTCAGCAGGGACACCATCGTGACGTCTAAGCTGCGGCCACCAGGCAAGTACGGCTACCACCTGCTATTCACGGATGGTCTGACCAACCTCGGCGACGACCTGCCGATGCCGATTCACCCGACCCGGCCGATCGCTATTGATTCGGGAATTCAGCGGCAGGCGGTCGTGGCAGGCGCGCCGGTCTTCACGTTTACATCCGACTCAAGTGCCAACCACGCTCTGCTGCGGCTGATCGCCGAATCGTGCGGCGGTGCGTCATTCACACTCACAAAGGCCAAAGGCGATACAGCCAACGCCATCATTGGTTTGATGGCGCACCTCCCAGCGTCGATCTTCCGCTTCATCAAGGCTGAGTACGACCCCGCTGCAATCGACGACCTGTACCCCAAACCGGGCACTCAAGTGGACGGCCGGTTCACGCTCGCCGGGCGACTCAAGGCCGATGAGGCAACCATCACGCTACACTTCGGCTACGACGCAAATGAGACGGTGACGGTCAAGCAGACAATCCGCAAGGTGGACGCCCACGCCACCACGCTCGTCGGTCGGCTGTGGGCACAAAAGAAGCTCGACCGCCTGGCAGTCTTCCCGGACAAACACCACGGCGAATTGGTCAAACTCGGTCGACGATTCAACCTGGTGACCCCAAGCACGTCGATGCTCGTGCTCGAATCGGTTGAGCAGTACGTCGAATACGGCATCGTCCCTCCGAAGCGGGACAAGGTACTGTCCGCCAAGTTCACCAAGCTGATCGAGCAGCGTGAGATCAAGCGGAAGAAGTCGCGCGAACAAAAGCTTCAATCCGTCCTGGCCATGTGGAACGACCGCGTCAAATGGTGGGGCACATCGTTCAGGTACCCCGAAAACTTCCGTGTTTCAGGAAAGGGTACGAGTGCCGAGGTACGGCGCCTCACCAGCCGCCTGCGGGACCTCGAATCTAGAGCGCAACGGATCACCGGGATGGAGCGGGAACGGATCCACAGCCAGATGGCGGAGTTGCAGGGACAGATTCGTCGGATGCGCGAGCGAGATGGCAGGCGACCGGGAGCCATAGCAGGCCTGGCAGACAATGCAGCCCCAGCGCCAGCCGAAGACCCCACCTCCCCCGCGCCTCGGCCTCCACGCACACCCGCGCCATTGCGCGGCAACGCGAGAGCCGAGGAGTCGCCAGCGGATACCGCGCGGGCATTCAGCGTTGCCCAGAATAGTGCTGCCAGCGGACGCTCCGATGGCGAGGCCGCCAAGTCCGACGAATCCATTAGGGGAACAAAGACCGCTGGTATCTCCATTAAAGCGTGGGACCCCAAGACGCCTTACCTCGAGGCCATGAAGGACGCTGGGGCTGAGCACGCCTACGACGCCTACATCGACGCTCGCCACAAGCACGGCGACAGCCCGGCCTTCTACCTCGACTGCGCCAATTACCTGTTCAGCATCAATCAGGACGGGTTAGCCATCCGCGTTCTTTCCAACATCCTCGAACTTAAGTTGGACGACGCGGCGCTCCTGCGCGTTGTCGCGCACAAGCTCCAGCAGGAGCGCCACATCGACCTAGCCGTTGAACTATTCGAACGGGTGCGCGCGATGCGTCCCGAAGAGCCGCAGAGCCACCGCGATTTGGCACTCGCCCTTGCAGCGCGCGACAGTGTGCATGTGGCGAGAGTTGGACGTGACAACGCAGCGCCTACACCTGACCTTATCAGGGCGATTGCACTTCTCAACGACGTAGTCATGGGTGAATGGGACGACCGCTTTCCCCGGATCGAACTCATCGCGCTGATGGAAGCAAATCACCTCATTGCCGCCATGAAGCGACGACCTAGTAATGGAACACCAGAGATCGTGCTGGATAGTCGGTTGAGAAGATTGCTCGATGTCGATGTGCGTATTGTGCTGACTTGGGACGCTGACCTGACAGACATCGATCTTTGGGTAACTGAACCCAGCGGTGAGAAGTGCGATTACAGCCATCCAGCGACGACCATCGGTGGGCGGATGAGCAAGGATTTCACACAGGGCTACGGTCCCGAGGAATACATCATTAAGAGAGCTATGCCTGGCAAATACCGGATCGCCGCGAACTTCTACGGCTCTAGCCAGCAGAAACTCACCGGCGCGACGACTGTCCAGGCTACGGTCATCACCAACTTCGGCAGACCCAATGAACAGCGCAAGAACATCACAATCCGCCTGACCAAGCAGAAAGAAGTAATCGAGTTTGGCAACATCGTTTTCGATGTACCGGCAAAGTAGCTGAACTAACAAGGAACACCCTGCTAGCCAACACGATCTACACCTTGCAGGTAGACGTGGGAAACATCTCGTCTCAGCCGTTTCCTTCGAAGCCGGTAACAAGACTGCTGGCACGGTCTGGGCTGGAGATACTGGGTGAGCAGCCCGTATCGACAGCCCTCAGTCAGTGGGAAACGGCAACGTTGGACTTGCAGACCGGTGCGAACCCCGCTGGGCTCGGAACGGCGATCGAGATCGAATTTGGCCACTACAGCGGATCGAATCCGCTCGCGCAGATTCACTGGGGCAATGTCCGACTGGACGCGCCGCCGGCCAACACGACGCCGGTCATCCCGGAGCCAACGACAGTATCGGCGGTTTCAAATCAATCTGTGCGCACACAGGGATACTCCCGTCTAGATTCCAACCTCCGTTTCCGCTATTTATTGAATACCCCCCTCTTAGGCCTTGGCCCGTCTTCCGGCGGGCCGGGGCCTTTTGTTATACTTACTCCAACAACCTCGCCCCCGGAAGCCCTCGACCTGGCCTCGGCTGGGTCGGGGGTTTTAAGTAATATCCCTATTGAGCCAATGTGCATTCTGCGGTACGGTGCCGAAAGGGGCCCTTCCGGCACGGACACCACACCTCGGGTCTATTTCCCGAGGTGTTTGTGTGCGCACTGTCTATACGCGGCGAGCATAGGTATGGCGGAGAGGCAGCGAGGGCCTCTCTCATGGACTGCGTGCTGCAATGGCGCGCAGTCTATCCCCAGGGCGAATACGATCCCACTTCAATGACCCGGGTAACCCCGACCAGTGTGACATGGTCGGGGCTTCTAAGTCGGCCGTCGGCTGTGACGATGTCCACCTCGTCGACTCATCTGACAAGCGCCCCGCGACACTGGGCGGGGCGTTTGTTGTGCGCAAGCTCAACGAAAAAGCAGTCTCTGTCCGAAAACTGAGACTGCCGGAGGAGAATGAATGACAAGCCAAGACCGCGCCCCACAAAAGGAAGTCCGACCAGACGGAGGAATCCGGTCGAACCCTTCCCGTTGTTTGTTTATGGCCGCAAGACTGCCAGGCCGCTGACCTCAAGGTTGGTCATGCCGCGCGTTGTCGACGTGGGCGCGTCACGCCGAGCAAACCCAACAACGGTAGACCAAGACCGGCTGCGGCGGGAGTGGGGATGGGTTCAAATGTGTACGTAATCCTGCGCGTCCAATCGACGGATCAGTTGTTCGATGTGACTGTAAAGCCATTCGGATCGGTCAGACCGGTTACGCTATGCACCGTGACGAATGCATCGCCACTGCGTGAGGCACTGACCGTACCTCCACCGGTGTAAAAGGGAAAAAAGAACGGGTCGATGGTGGCACCAGCGGATCGCCAGCCAACTGGGATTGACAGATTCCGCGTCGCACCGGGACAGTCGGTGGTGATGCATGACACTCGGTCAGTGTGGGTAGATTGGGCGAAGCAGCATCTCGAACTAGAATCACGTACCCATCAGTAAGCCTCTGCGCGGGAGAGCGAACCGATACCGGTTGCTGGTTGGGCCTCATCGCACTTCCCCTATCGACCGATCGTGATGGCCTCGACTGTTCCACTCTCGCGTACACATTCAGTGAATCTCTCGTGCACCCGGATACCGGAAGCTGCGGTAGACCCGGTGGAGTGCACGGGCGAACGACGCGTGGCCGACCAAGTGCAGTCTTTGACCCGCGTCCAGTCCTTTTGAATGTCCTTACGCCTGATCTAGGTCCGTGTTGAACCATGTGGACTCTACATGGACTTGGTCCAGGGGGCGAGGTCAGCCATGTAGGATCGGGAATACTGCTCGATAGTCTGCCAAAACGCCCGCCGGCGGGGTCGAGCCGCGGCGGGCGTTGTTGAGGGGAGGAGACTTGGCCTGACTCGGTCAAACCCGAACGAGTCACCTGGCGCGCCATGCGTCGACCCGCAAGTGCCGCTGTAGCAGGTCGTCGCCTTCGGACTCCACGGGCGCGTCACTCGTTCGAGCCGACGCGTCGTTGGCTTCAAAGTCGGAGAGTGACGTTCGCAGCGACAGGGTCGGCGCCAGCGCGGGGTTGGCGGCGGATCCCGGTCTGGTGGCGCGTCGGGCCGGTCGGCCGTCGACGATCACGCGGGCGTCAACTTCTTGCGACACCTCGACGCTGTCATGGCCCGACCCGCTGCGGACGCGAACAGACTCGACCTGTGTGAACGTCATCATCGTTCCGTTCACGGTTGCAGTCGATCCGTCAATCGCGATCACGTCGTCGCCCGGCGTTCCTCTCAGGACCAGTACGTCCCGCGAACCGCGGCCCCCAAAGACGTCAATGCCATTGGGAATCGACAATCCATCTCCCCCTATGTCGATCGTGAAGCGGTCCGCACGCCTCGCGGAGCCAACCAGAATTACTTTGGCAATGTCATCCGCGGACGCGCTGGCCAGTACGCGTCGTGTTCGTGTGTTGATCACATTCACGGCGTCGACCGTGGTCGTCACCGTCACGTTCGCTCCGCGGTGTCCGGATGCGTCGAAGTAGAGGACCGAGCTGTCGTAGAACACGTTGGCCTGCAGGCCTTCGATGTCGGTGTTGCGCTCGAGTACATCGGCCAGCGTCGTGCTTTCAATCATCCCCAAAGCCGCCCCGCTGAAGACGTTCTGATACCAGTAGCGATCACCGTCGCGCAGCCGCTCGAACTGGTCGACTAGGATCGTCTGGAACAGCTCGCCCACGCCGGCCCCCGCGACGTGATCTTCCGCCAGCCCGGCAACCCAGACATCGATGTCATCCACGCTGTCGTAGACCGACTCAAGCGACTCGACGACAATCGGGTCGGACGAGATCTCATCGAAGCTCGTCACCGGGTCGAGCCCGAGGTCGACACGAGCCTGGTTGTAGTCCGGCAGACCGTGGTCGCGGCCGCGCTGGATGTTGAGCGACGCCAGATCGAACCCGCCCGATCCCGGTGGGCCGAACAGGAAATTGCGGACGTCGTCCACGATCAGGTTGTCGATATTCTGGGCGACCTGCGACGCGGCGCCCAACAGGATCGAGTCGATCCCGTTGTCGATCAACTCGTCCGGCGCGAAGAACGCGTCGCGCAGCGCGAGGTTGCCGTCATCGATCCCCGTGCCGTCGTTGTTCAGGCGCAGCAGCTCCCCGGACAGCATGCTGTGGCCGAGCCGATACGCGGCTGTCGAGAAGATGTTGGCGATGCTCGGATCGACCGTCTCGTCGTAGCCCGTGTACTTATCGAGCGAGCCGACGCCCAGCAGAGCGGGCAGGAACTCGTTGTAGGTGATCGCCTGGATCTCGGCCGTCACGATGGCGCGGGCCCGCTGGAAGATCTGTTCATCCGTAAGGTCCGGCTCGGCCGCGGCGATCTGGTCAGCCCACCAATTGTGTTCGCGCACCCAGACGGTGTGCATTGCAGATAGCGCCACGTTCTCGTTCGCGCGGACGTCGCCGGCCAGGAAGAGGCTGTTACCGGTTCCCCCCGCGTTCGCAAGGCCTTGTTCGTTGAATGGCAGCAGGTCCCCGTCGCTGGTCGCGAGCCTGCCGCCCTCGAAGGTGCGCAACGCCGCCGCGCGTTCATCGTCCGACCCGTACACAACCGAGCCGTCAATAAAGGATGTGATGAGGTTAATCTGTTCGCGGGCCTCGTTGTTACCGGTTGTCTCGTCGTAGACGGACCGGTTCAGGTCGATCGTCTGTGTGCCCATTCCCATCGGATCGAAGAACGGATCTCCGGACGGCACTTCGATAGGGAACGGCTCGGCCGGTTCGGCACCCTCGGTCAGGTCGATGTCGTGGTCCAGGAATTGTCCCCAAAGCCACAACAGGTCGGTATAGAGTCGCTCGCTTGCGACGGATTCGTCCTGCGCCGCCACGGCGTTGCTTACGGCGCGGGCGCTGGGTCGTTCTTCGCCAGCCGGCGCGGACAGGCCGTCCGCATACTCCGACGTCGTGATCCGGAGCAATTGCGTTCCGGTCGTCCCTAGTGTCGGCGAGTTTTCGTTGTTGCCGGTGCCGTCGATCGACGCGAAGTCCGTCGCCTCGTAGTCGGCAAACGTGGCCAACAGGATGTTCACATCGTGAACGGAGTCGAGTCCGACACCGGCGCCGGACAACAGGCAACGGGTCTCCATCGGCTCGAGGGAGTTCGGGGGTTGCGTGGCGCGTCGTCGTGTCGCATTTCGTTTTTGAGTTCGAATCATGGTGAGCGTTCCTTAGGCTGCGCCGATTACAGCGAAATCCGTGTCACACACGCCGGTGTGTCGGGTGGGCGCAGGCATCGCCCGACGCGTCGTGCGAACGTTCCCCTAGCTGAATGTCGATCGATCGTGGAACCGGTTCCTTCCCCGCGAGCTGACTTATGCCGCCTTGCGCGGCTGCGGTTTGCGGGGTGTCGAGTCATCGTCCGACGGCGTCGGCCGAGACGTCAACACTAATGGAAACGCCAAGAGGGCCCCGGTGTCTACAGGGTCGTACCCACCTTTTCCGGCTGGAGTTCCCCACCCGCGTTCGCGGGGGAAGCTGGATTTCGTCCGCTCGCACGTAGAATCGTCCGGGCGTTTCGCGTTAGGAGTTCAATGGAAGCGACTTCCACAGATCGGCCGATGTGGGAGGGGGTTCGCAATGGCGAGGAGTCGGCGCTGGCGCGCGCGTTCTCCGTGAACCACGATCGCTTGTGGCGCATGATCCAGTTTCGCCTCGACCGCCGATTGGCCGGCCGGGTCGACGCCGACGACTGCCTGCAGGAGGCGTACCTCGACGCGTTGAAGCGCATGCGACACTTTGAAGGTGATTCCGATGAGTCGCTGTTTGTCTGGATCCGGCTGATCCTGAACCAGACGCTGATCGGGATCCACCGCAAACACTTGTCGACGAAACGGCGGGATGCGGGTCGCGAGCAACGTGCGGCCGGTCGGCGTTCGTACGACGCCACCACGGCATCGATCTCGATGCAGTTGATCGGCCGACTGTCTTCGCCCAGTGCCCAAGCGGCGCGCCACGAATTGATCGAGTGTGTCGAGCAGGCGATCGATCAGATGAACCCACTCGACCGCGAGGTGCTCGCTCTACGCCACTTCGAGGAGTTATCCAACTCGGAGGTGGCCAAGGTGCTCGACATCGGCGTAAAGGCGGCAAGCATTCGGTACGTCAGAGCGTTAAGACGTCTGCAGGCCATCATGGGCGAGTTGTCCGCTTTCGCCGACGAGATTGAGAATGTCTGATACGTCGACACAACGTGACCCGGTGGAGGAATTGGCCGACGCGTTTGCCGTGCGTATCCGTCGTGGCGAATCACCATCGATCGACGCGTATGCGGCTGAACACCCCGAACACGCCCATGCGATCCGCGAGTTGTTCCCGGCCGTTGTCGAGATGGAGCGGCTGAAGTCTCATCAACTGAGCTCGCGTGACGGCCGGTCGACGATAGGGGGGAGACCGCTGGAGCAATTGGGTGACTTCCGGATCATCGGGCCGATCGGCCGAGGCGGGATGGGAGTGGTATATGAAGCGGAACAGGAGTCGCTCGGACGCCGGGTGGCGCTGAAGGTCCTGCCGCAATCGATGCTGCTGACAGATCAGCAGATCGCGCGCTTTCGGCGCGAGGCGCGGACGGCGGCCAGGCTGCACCACACGAACATTGTTCCGGTCTTCGGGTTTGGTGAACACGACGGGCTCCACTACTACGTCATGCAACTGATCCAGGGGGTCGGGCTCGACGCCGTAATACCCACCTTGTCCGACCACGAGCGTGACAGCAACGATGGCAAAGCCTGGTTTGATCGGACGCACCAATTGGTCAGTGAGTCGGCTGACATGCTTCAACAGGGGCCGACGCAAGTCGGGGAAACGCCAAGTAGTGGGCAGCGCCACTTGGATCTGCCGACTGGCCAGTCCGTCACGTCGTTCTGTCGGCGCGTCGCATTCCTGGGTTGGCAGGCCGCAAACGCCCTGGCCTATTCACACGGTGCCGGCGTCCTACACCGTGACATCAAGCCGGCCAACATGCTCCTGGAACCCTCGGGGCGGCTCTGGCTCGCCGACTTTGGTTTAGCGCGCGCTTCAGGTGAAGCCGACCTGACGGAGGGCGGCAGCCTCAGTGGTACGCTGCGTTTCATGCCACCGGAACAACTGGCCGGTCAATTCGACGAGCGCAGCGATCTCTTCAGCCTCGGCCTGTCGCTTTACGAGTTGCTCACGCTCACGCCTGCGTTCTCCGCCACCAGCCAATCGAAGCTCCTGCACGAGATCGCGGAGCGCAGCCCTACGCCGCCGCGCGCGATTGACGCGCGTATCCCCCGCGACCTCGACACCGTGATCCGCAAGGCCGTCGCGCGCGAGCCGAATGACCGGTACGCCTCAGCGCAAGCCTTCGCCGATGACCTGGCGCGGTTCATCAACGACCAGCCCGTTGGGGCACGGCGTATCTCGCCTGTTCAGCGAATCTGGCGATGGTCAAAACGGCGTCCGGCCGTCGCGGCATTGTCGCTGACCGCAGTCACGCTGTTGATGGCGACCACCTTCGTGGTCATCGGGGCCTGGTGGATGACCAGCAGCGCAAACAGACGCATGGAGGTCGCGCTTCAAGGCGAGACGCGACAGCGCGAGCGTGCCGAACAATCGGTCCTGCTGGCGACCGAGACGCTTGACCGGGTGTTCGAACGCCTGGCGCCCGGTCACACGGGCGCCGTCCTCACCATCACCGTTGAAGACGAGTCCGGTGAGGCGATCGATGTCTATGCACCGCCGGTGTTATCCGAGCGTTCCGCCGCATTGCTGGTGCAGTTGTTGCCGTATTACGACCGGCTCGCGAAGATCGAATCGGATAACACCCAACTGCGGCGCAAAACGGCGGACGCCATTGGCCGGGTGGGTGATATTCGCCATCAACTCGGCCAGTTGACGTTGGCTGACTCGTCGTATCGCAGCGCACTAGCGGCGTGGAAGGCAATCCAGTCCGAGTCACCCCAGGATGCCTCCGCGTCGGTCCGCATGGCGCGAATTGAAAACCAACTGGGCGTCCTATACCGGTCGACCCGCCAGGCCGACGAAGCCGTCGCGGCTCATGAACGGGCACTGGCGCTGCTGACCACAAGCGACGTTGTGTCCGAATCTGATGGGCTGGATTACGAGCTAGCGCGAACGCATTATCTGATCGGTCGACCGGCAGAACCCGCCATCCTTGCCCACCGTCCGTCGGCACCGCGGGAGCCGAACCGCGGTGGCCCACGACCGCCCGGTCACGAACTGGGGCGCGGGGGCGATCTCCTGCCACCCCGCGATGATGCCCGGCCCAGGCCACACAGTTCCAAGCCTGGCCCGGGCCCGTTCATGGAAAGGGATTTCATCGGTCTGTTCGGCAAACCGGACAAGTCAGGGCCGCGTCCAATGGACCGCGTTGAACAGACCCTGACGCCCGTCCAGCGAGACAAGAAACTCGCTCACCTCGCGGGGGCGATCCGGTTGCTGGAATCGAAAGCCGACGCCAACGAGCGCTCAAGGTTGTTGCTCGCCAGCTGTCATCGTGCAGCCGCCCAACTGTTGCTACCAGACCGTCGCGACGAGGCCGCCCAAGCGTTGGTCGCGGCACGCGAGGTCCTCGAGAGTCTGTCGGAACATCATCCCGACTCGCCCGATCTTCAGTGCGATCTGGCGGACACGTTTGCGATGACACTTCACGTCGTACGTCACGGCGAAGAAAGAGACCGGGTCGAACGCGATATCCGGCGCGCCGTTCAGATCACCGACAAGTTAGCGAACGATTACCCGGGCGTGCCGCGTTACACGGCCGCGTTTGTGCAGCACGCGCACCGACTCGTTCGTTTGCTTCGCGAGCGCCAGGACTGGAATGAAGTTCTGGAACTGTTGAGGAAGGCCAGTCAGCGTCAAGGTCAATTGGCCGCCCGGTTTTCAAATCACACGGCGTTTCAAATGTGGCATGCTCTCGTCCTGGTCGACCTAGCCGATGCGCACGGCAAACTCAAGAACTGGACGGAATACCGATCCTGTATCGACCGGGCGTCAATGACTCTGGACCGGCTGGCGAAAACACCTTCGTCAGATACTTCATTCCCCGAGAACCTTGCCATAGAGTTACGCAGTCGAGTCGACCGCCAGCTTCGTCGGCTGACCGACCGCCAAGACCGCAAGGGCCGTCCCGAACGAGGACGGGGCCTTCGCTAGGCTCTGCGTCGGTGTAGCGGCCCATCAATTAGTAATGCTCATTTGCAAGTGAACACGTGGGATGTTTCGAAGAGAATGTCGAATGCGTGGGCTTGCGGCCAAACATCTGGATCACACATCCAACTGTTCAACTGCTCCTCAAAAATGTCCCGCCAGTAACGGCGGAGCACCTTCTTGAGGTCCGAGGTGTCCATCATTGCGTCGATCAGGAAGACCGTCGCACGATCACGCTCTGGATCGTACGTCGGGCCGCCGTCGTCGAAGGAATTCGCCCAATCGATGTACGGCTGCTTGTGACGAATCACCAGGGCCAGGCGGTCCGGGTAGATCCCTCATTCGGGAAACGCCTTCGCTCGAATCCCATCGTTAGCATTCCAGGACTCAAGTACGACTCTGGGAAGAACTACTTCAACACTCTCTACTATGAGTTGCGCTTTCGATGTGGCTCATCGCTCTAGTCTTCGCCCTGCTCCCCGCCACTTGGCTTCTCACCTTCAAGTGGCGACGCTCCCGCCGCCGCATCGCCCGTTGACGTTGCCCCCTGACCCGAGTCCGTGTTGAATCATGAGAATTCGGGTTTAAGCGCAGTTTAAGCGCATGTTCTCACATGCTATTGGTCTTCGGACGTTCTTCGGCTCGAGGAGGTGGCGAACTCTGAACTGCGAGATCATGTGGTTCTAGTCAAGGTGCGCGCTCCGGCTGTTGGCCCGGCTTCGCACTCGATATCTGAGGGTTGTGGTCCAGCGGAATAGCCGGCCGCTGCAGTGTACTGAGCCGACGGGTGAGCTCTGATTGACGGAGTTGCTTGTGGAATCCGGGTTGAGTGGTAACCGATTCGGATCGATGATCGAAGGAACGATTGCGACTTCTCAGACTGCCTGATCTATAGACCGCCTCCCCTTCAGGGAAGGCAGCGCTACTCGCGTTCGATTGATCGTCGCTGGAGTTATTGGATTCCTTCCAGTGGTTTTGCAACGACTTCCATGTTTCGTGATGGCGCTTCTTCACAGCCGTCTTCCGGCCAATATCGGCCGGGTCTACCTCCATGAATTTCGAATTCGAATAGTGGCTTCTGAGCGAATATAGACCAGGGCGATAGTGGCAGTTCACGCACCGCTGTAATCGGTTGAGGACAATGCGCCCGCGAGCGTGTTGGAACGGGTCACTTGTCAGGCAGAGGGACTTGAAGCGGTTTTCCTTCTCGACAATGGCCCTCATGACCGCGTTGCCCATTATCAATTGCCGGGGCTGCAAGGCGAACTCCGCCACGCATGGGATTTCCTTTTCTGGCAATGAGTTCTTTGGATCCAAACCGACTTGAGGGTGGGTTCGCAATTGAACATTGAGGATCAGAGGACTCAGCACCAACTCGCCCTTGTCACTGATCAACAAGGCCTGTTCCACCAGGGCGAATTGTGTTCCAGCGGGGAATACGGTGTCGCGGTTCAATTGTGTCAGGAACGCCGATGTCTGCGTTCGGCCCCCGGGCAGGCGCATATATGTCAAGAAAGTGGAACGGCTTTGCACCCTGTGCGTGTGAGCCGGAGCGGGGATGGTAGCGTCATCAGTTTTTCCCAAACAGACCCATTGGCTTGCTTTGGTGAACAGATCGGTCGGGAAGAACGGTTGGAACGGACGCTCGGGGTCGTGGTGTTTTGGGTACTTACCTGAGTTCGCGGTCGCCACAGCTGCATTGGGTAGTGCTTCAATTTCCGCTTTGGTTAGCCCCAGGGCTCGGATGAGCGTTGCGAGTCTCCGTTGTGAATCGATGCGTCTTGATTCGATGCGTGTACGGGAGTCACTTGGAGCCGACTTGGAAAAGCGTTTGGCTGTCGTTAGATCGAACACCTTCCAAAGATGGCGTTGCAACATCGCACGTTTGACATTGCTGTATCTCCTGATTGTCTCTTGCGGGAGTGCAATGAGTGCGTCCAGGGCCGCTTTGAATTGCGGATAGGACTTGTCATCAAACGGAAAATCGGAATCTGCGAAGATCAGCGGCGCGATCTCATTCTTGCCATAGGTCTTTCCGTCGGGTCCGTGTCGCGTCATGATTGCGTCATAGAGGTCGTCGTAGGGATCGTTGGACGCGAGGGATTGCTGAGCAAATCCAAGGTGACTCAGTAGCAACACCACGCCAGCACGGGCCATTGCCTGCGCACCGGTCTTCGTCCGCTGTCCACGAAGGGAGCACTTAGTCGTGAGCATGTGAAGGTCTCCAGGCTGTGTTGAAGCTCGTGATTGAAGACTAGTCACCATCCTAGCGTGGACAAAGATGTATATTGGTGATCCTATAATGTGAATAGTAGTATGACATGGAGACGGGTTGCCCGGACTGCGATCGTCTGTTGCACGACTTGCTGTAGGGTGTGTCCATGCGTCGCTGGCTTCTGATCATCCTGGCCCTGGTTTCTGGCGTCCTATTCCTGGCGTTCTCAGCTGCGTGGGTAAAGAGCTACCAGACCACGACGGCCCACGGTTACTCTGCACAAAACATCGGATGGCGTATCGAGAAAGATGGCTGGACGCTCACTTCAATGCGAGGAGAAGTAGGGGCAGAGGAAGACTTTCGCAAGTGGTACGGCCCCAGAGATGAACACCAGTGGATTTGCGTCAATTGGATTGTTGAGCCGGGCTAAGGCATTGTCGCAGTGAGTGTCAAGAGGTGGTCCGTGACGCTATTGGCGGGGGTATTCTGCTGTTCAGCGATGTTGATGGCTAAACGTCGTCGAGCACTGAACAGATGCCCTGCTTGCGGCTATGACACGCGAATGAGCAAGGAGACGTGTCTCGAATGCGGGGAGGCGGTGGTGGTTGGGCAGTAAGAGGAGAATCGTCGGCGAGGACATCCGCTCTTTGTGATGTGAGGCGCCATGCGGCGACTATCCTTTTACACTCTCTCTTTCGAAGATTTCTGTAACCGAAGTTGAGCGAAGTGTTGGCTTTTAGCATGACACCTTGAATCTCGAAGAAGCGATTGTCGCCGGCGAGGGGGGCAGGACCACTGCCCGGTGTCGTGCGACTTCGATTGCGAACACGAGCCCAAATCTTGGCTCGGCGAGTCGCCTAGTCCGGCGGGGTGCACGCTAGATCCGGATTACTCGTCCGAAGGTAGGTGGTTTGGTACTGGTAAATGCATCACGTATCCCCAATCAGATCAAGCCGTCGTTGTGCTTCGCGCTTGCCGATACCGCGGATACTGGCGAGTTTGGCTACCTGGGGCTGACGAGGGCGGCTCCTGCCACTCTCCCAGTTGTAGATGCTAAGCTGGCTGACGCCGACGAGTTCGGCGTAGGCGGCGGCGGAGAGGCCGAGTTTGGCGCGGTGCGACGCGAGCCACTTTGGGCTGAACCTCGCCTCTTCCGCTGACCCATTGCTGGGGGATTTAGCTATCCTCTTACCTTCTTGCTTTTCTAGGTAGGACACTTGGCGCTTTAGGTCTGCGACCTTCCGTTTAAGTGCTGCAATGTCTCGTCTATGGCGCACGGATTGTTTGGCTAGACTGGCGATCTCCATCTTCAATTCTTTCCGCGCGACTCGGCGGATTTCGTCCTTCAGGACGGCTGCGACGTTGGGCATCTTCGGGGCTCCTATCCCCGGAGACAGAGGAAGTTGAATGCAATATAGTCGATTTGCCAAGTATGGTGTGGACCGCGGACTAGTCGGCCGCCGTGTCGATGGCAGGCCCTTCAATTCGGCAACCGGTTGTGCATTTGGAGTCCGGCTTCGTGCAGCTACTCATCCCAATGCGACGTACGCGATCCCCATAGCCACGTTCGGTCGGATCACTCCTGGCAACGGGCGACGGTCGCGGTGACGCGGTCATTTCTGGAGCTGGGCCGAGTTGTCGGGCAGTGCCCAATCTCCGCCGACTCTACGCGGCTTTTCGCTGGTAGTGGTTGAGCAGTCCCCCAAGTATCCGTTTGCGATGGTCCCGCGAGCGTCTGAAGTGTCGCTTAAAGTAGAGTAACATCGATGAACGGTCTGGCAAGAAGAGGCTTCAATCTCATTCTGACGGGATCAAATCATGAGCGGTGCAAATCGAGTGTTTATCGGGGTGCTGGGGATCATGCTGATTGGGCTGTGGTTGGTCGGTTGCAATCGCAAAGAGCCTACTAGGGCTGACTCGCCTCGCCCGATCGTGGCGGTTGAGTTGAAAGCCTCGCGTCCCGACCAGTCGCTACGATTGACCGGAGTCGTTCAGTCGTGGTCTGAAGAACAGATCGCGTTCGAGGTCTCCGGACGAGTTGACTTCATCGTTGAAGCGGGGGACGAACTGGTCGGCCGATGGGTCGAAGGTGACGACGTCATCCGTCCTGGTGACAAGTTGGCCAGTATCGACTCCTCTGGCTACGTCGCGGCTCACTTGGCGGCGAAGGCCGATCATGAATACGCACGGGTTACTTTGGAGAGTGTTCTGCCGGCCTCGTTGGCGAAAGCAAAGGCCGAGGAGACACGCGCCCGGGTTGATTTCGAGGCGAAGGATGGTTTCCGCAAGGCGGGCACATTGTCTGAGACTGAGTGGCAGACTGCCAAGGCGTCGTACGAATCAGCCAAAGCTCAGGTCGAGCAGGTCCTTGCCGAGATCGAAGCGGCGAAGGCATCGTTGGCCAAGGCCGCGGCGGCTTTGACCACGGCGGAACTCGACCTGGCGCATACAACGCTTTACGCCCCACTGACCGGCGAGGTGGCGTCCGTGTTGGCCCAGGCTGGAGCTTTTGTCAGTGCGGGTGAGCCTGTGGCACATCTGGTCATGATGGATCCGGTCAAGGTTCGCGTCATGGTCTCCCACGAAACCAATGAACAGATATCGCTTGATGATCCCATACGCGTCTATGTGCCCGGGCGCGCCGAGCCGTTGTTTGGGAAGGTCTATCAGAAAGCGACGGTTGCCGACCCCCAGACGCGCACCTTTGCGATCACTCTGATCTGCCGGAACCGTAAAACGACCGTCCCGGTGCAGGCCGACCCGGCGGCCTTGGCCCTGCCGCGTATCGATCGCGTCATGCCCGTGGTGGTCGAGGGAGCTGGTGAGGACGGCCCCCTGTTCGTCGACGAGCAACGAGCATTGCGCCGTGACGCACAAGGCTATTTCGTATGGCGCGCCGTGGGCGTCAGTGTCGAGTCGGGGATCGATGTGACGAACCCGGTCTTGAAACTGCAGCAGGTCAGGGTGGAACTGGGCGAGCAGAGACGGAATTTTCAACGGCTCTACATCCTCCGGGAGGTCAAGGCGGTCAGAGGGTTGCAGCCCGATCAGATGCTTGCGCTTGGCGTCCCCGATGGTGTCGAGGACGGCGACCGGGTCGCGCTCATTCGTGATCGCTGGCTGATTCTCCCCGGCAGCCTCGTGGAGATTGGATTCAAACGAGACGAATTGCCGCAAGGGTTCTACGTGCCGAGCGAGTCGATTGTCCCATCGGACGAAGGGGCTGGCACGGTCTTTGTGCTGGACGGTGAAGGTGATAAAGCCAAGGCCAAAGCAGTGTCGGTGACGTTGCGTGAGTCTAAGGGTGATCTGGTCAGAGTCGATAGCGATCAGTTGAAGGTCGGTAGCAAACTGATTGTCGAGGGCGTGAACTACGTCCGAGACGGCGAGCGGGTCAGCGTCACCCGTATGCTGGAGTCGGCGCCATGAGTCTGCCGCGGCTCTCCTTACGGTATTCCAACATTGTCATCGCAATCCTGCTCGTCGCACTGGGCATCGGCTGCATTCAGTACGTCACGATGCCGCGACGGGCGGACCCCGCGTTCACCTTGCGCACTTGTCAGGTCGTCACGCAGTGGCCTGGTGCGCAGGCGGTCCGGGTGGAGCAGCAGGTCACCAAGCCCCTGGAAGACGCAATCGATTCGCTGGAAGAGGTGGACTACATTTCATCGACATCGAAGACCGGGCAGTCCGTGCTGATGGTCAACCTGGAAGACTCTCTGCCCGTTGAGGAAATCCCACAAGTCTGGGACCGCGTCCGCGCGAAGGTGGAGCAGGTGAGTCCGAAGCTTCCGCCCGGTTCCGTGGCGCCGGTCGTCAATGATGACTTCGGTGATACGGCGGTCATGCTGATCGCGCTCTATGAACGGCCGGACAACGACGGTCGCAACGCCGCGTCACGGGGCAAGCGCCGTTACTCTCCTCGCGAGCTTGAATTGGTCGCCGAGAGATTGCAGCAGCAGATCGCGCTGCTCGACGGCGTAGCCAGTGCCGACATCCACGGTGAACAACAGGAATCGATCTACTTGGAGGTGGGCTCCGGGCGGTGGGCGAACCTGGACGTCACGATCGACCAACTCGAGCAGTTGCTGCAGGCCCGGAACATCTCGGCGGCTGGAGGCAGCATCGACACTGACCGGTCGCGGATCGGGATTCAGCCGACCGGGGAGTTTGACGCCGTCGACCAGATCCGGTCGGTCATTGTGGATCGAGATGATGACACGGGCGCGCCGATCCGTTTGTCTGATCTTGGGATTCAGATCCGGCGTTCGTATGCGGACCCCCCGACCGTGTCGACGCGCTATGGCGGGCCTGACCAAAAGTCGACCTGCGTGGTCGTGTCTTTCACCATGAAGGATGGAACGAATGTCGTCGAGCTCGGCGAGAGGGTACGAAAGCTCCTCGTAGATATGCAGGAGAAGGACAAGACCATCCCACCCGATATCGCCGTCGACGTTGTATTTGATGAAGCTTCATTCGTCGATGACAAAATTGGTGACTTCGTCATCAACGTCATCCAGGCCATCGTGATTGTGTTGCTGGTGGCGTTCTTCATGGCGGGGATGCGTTCGGCCTTGATCATGGCGGTGGCGATCCCGTTCGTGATGATCATCTCCATCGGCATCGCGGCCACGACGGGGATTGAACTCGAGCAGATGTCGATCGCCAGTCTCATCATCGCTTTGGGGATGCTCGTCGACAATGCCGTGGTGGTATGTGACAACGTTGCGCGTCATAGGAACCAGGGGCTCGACGCGACGGAGGGGACGGCCCGGGGCGTGGAGCAAATCATGTTCCCGATCCTGATGGGGACACTGACAACCGTCTGCGCGTTCCTACCGTTGGCGTTCTTTCTACCCGGCAACAAGGGCGAATACATCTTCTCGATCCCCGCGGTCGTTTCGATCACGCTCTTGTGCAGTTGGGTGTTGGCGCTGACACTTTCGACGCTCAATGCTTTCTGGTTCATCAAGCCGAGCGAGGAGGCCAGCCGCACGCCGATGTTCTGGTGCGCGGGGAAGATCGGTCACCTGATTCGCCGCGGTCGGTCTGTCGAGACCAGATCGAATGTCGCGGATCGTTATGCCACGCTGGTCGGTGGCTGTCTGCGCGCCAAACCGATCGTCCTGGGGATTGCATTGGCCCTGCTTGTCGGGGCCGTGCTGTTGCCGGTGGGGACGGAGTTCTTCCCGTCCGACAAACGTGACCTGCTCTATATCGACGTCTGGTTGCCGGAGGGGTCGTCCTACGATGCGACGGACCGGGAGACGCATAAGGTCGAAGCTTTGATGGAACGTCTCTCGCAGGTGGAAGGCGAGGACGGCAAGGTTGATCGCCTCAAGCAGTACGTGAGTTCGATCGGCGGGTCGGGGCCGCGTTTTGCGCTCGGTGTGAACCCGCAACCACCGGCCTCAAACTTTGCGCAGATCATTGCCCAGACGACTTCGAGCGCGTTCACCGACCAGTACGTGATCGACCTGAAGGAAGCGCTGGATCGCGAGTTGCCCGGCGTGAGAGTCATTCCGCGCAAGTTGGCGCTTGGCCCGCCCGTAGACGCCCCGCTTGGCGTGCGCGTCTACAGCAGCGGCTATTCGCAGCCCGGTTTCGGTGACATGACGGAACTGAGGAAGCAAGCGGAACGCGTCAAGGGGGTGTTTTCTGAGATCGATGGGGTCATTGAGGTGCGCGACGAGTGGGGTGAGCTTGGCCATGAATTGAAGGTCGATGTGGATGAGGAGCGAGCCAACACGGCTGGCGTGACGAACGCCGCGATCGCCAAAACGCTGAACGCCTACTACAGCGGACATCAGCTGACGACGCTCCGCGAGGGCGACCACCGCGTGCCCGTTATTCTGCGGCTGCCAGTCGATGAGCGCGATCAGGTCATCGACGATCGGACAATCTTCGTCGAGGGGGCGTCGGGTAAGGTGCCTTTGGACTCGGTTGCGCACGTGGCTTTGGAACGGGCGACGCTCAAGATCGAGCGGCGCGACCGAAACCGCATGATCGAGGTGCGCGCTGGGGTCGCACCCGGATTCCTGGCCAATGACAAGTACGCAGAGGCTCAGCCGGGGATCCGCGAGATCGAATCGTCTCTGCCGTCCGGTTACTACTTTGAGACGGCCGGCACGATGGAGAAGTCGATTGAATCTCAGGTCGAGATGTCGACCGCGTTCGGTGCCGGACTCGTGTTGATTGTGCTGTGTCTGGTCATTCAATACAACAGCTTTGTGAAACCCCTGGTGATTCTCATGACCGTGCCGATGGGAGCGGTCGGGGCACTCTTCGGCCTTTGGGTCACCGGCAATCCGCTTGGGTTCATGCCCATGCTCGGCCTGGTGTCCCTGACGGGCATCGTCGTCAATTCCGGCATCCTGTACATTGAATTCGCTGACAACCTCATTCGGCAAAGGCTGGCATCCGGTCAAGACCTGCCACTGCCGGGTGAAAAGAGTTGCAACGGTTTGAAACCGGAGTCGTTCAGACAATGTCTGACCGAAGCGGGAAGGCAGCGTCTGCTGCCCATATTTCTGACGGTCAGTACGACGGTGGCCGGGCTGCTCCCGCTGGCGTTCTTTGGTGGCCCGTTGTGGGAGGCCATGGCTTGGCTGCTCATTTTCGGATTGCTGATTGCGACGGCGTTGACGTTGCTAGTGCTCCCAGTGATCTATGGGTGTTTCGTCGAGTGGTTTGGCTTGCGACTCGTCCGATACAAGCCTCCGTCCGGTGCTGTAGAGGACCTCGCCTGATGGCTCAACCGTGGCGAGTTCAGCAGCTCAGAAATTGGCGCTTTCTGCCGCTTGCGGTGTCACTCGTCGCCTTGATCTTCATCCAGCCGCATGTTGAAGGGCTGCGCGGTGCGGCCGCGGCTTTGCTAACCGTCGTCGTCATTGCCGGCGCCATGGGGCTTCGTCAGCATCGCAGGTTGTTCACCGCGGCCCTGGTGCTGCTCGTGCCGGCGCTCGTGCTGCGTTGGCTGTCTCAGTTCGTCTCCGGCAGTGTGTTCCTGTCTGCCCTGGCGATCATTCTGATCGCGTCGTTCATCTTTTTTCTCACAGGCGGTGTCATTATGCTGGTCACCAATGAGCGGCAAGTGTCTGTGGACACGATTGTGGGTTCGACGTGCGGCTACATGTTGATTGGGATTGGATTCGCGCTGATCTACTCGTTGATTCTGACACTCGACCCTAGTGCCCTCGAACTTGGAATTCACGCGGACAGAATGGTCGGGCCCGCTAAGGTAATGAGTCTATCTACTTTGACTTATTTCAGCTTTGTCACCATGACGACAACGGGATATGGCGATGTCTTGCCCAGATCACCTATCGCTCAGGGCATGACCACTCTCCAAGCAGTTATCGGTCAAATCTACCTCGCCGCGTTCGTAGCTTACCTAGTCGGCCGCTTCTTAGAGAGGGGTGGCGTTGTCAGCCGAGAAGACTGAAGCGGCCCAGCAGTTTGTAATGCTCTGTGACAAGTGAACACGGCGGACATTTCGAAGCGGGCGCTCGACACGTGGACGTGCGGGCGCGGACCAACCGCGCGAACGTCTGGACATTCAGACTGTTAGGTCGTCCTCAGGCAGCCTCCTTTCTGGCAATGCGTACCGAGACGATCGGTAGATGCGGATCACCTCGGTAGGAGCGTCGCGAGACATCAATCTCAACTTCGCACAATTCGGCTTGTCGGATCGGAATCGACGCCGGTAGTTCGACACCCTCACATGCCTCGTTCGGTGTTTGGCCGTTGAGCGCCGCATGAGGGCGATGTTCGTTGTACCAGTCTCTGAAGCAATCAAGTCGTCGTTGAAGCGGTCGTGTCGAGAGGGGCAGTAGGGCGGCGCGCAGCCAGGCGCGAAACGTCCGGAACAGGCGTTCGGCCTTTCCGTTGAACGACGGCTGACGAACCTTGCCCTTGATGACGTCGATGCTGGGCAAGGCCGACTCGAACCGATCTTGGAATTGGCTACCGTGGTCGGTGATGATGAACCGTGGCTTGCCAAATGACTCGATCGTGGACTGGACGATGTGGATCATGTTGGCTGTAGTGGGTGTCCCCCGGAAGACAGTCAGGCTCAGAGTCTTGCGTGAGTAGCCTTCCATGACGGCGGCTACCGAAAATCGATACCAAAGGAGGCGATACTCAAGCAGGTCGATGTGCCAGACTTCGTTGATCTTCTTCGGCGCCAACAGATAATCGGGCTCCACACCATCTGGTGGGACGATGGCTGGACGGTTTGGCCTGTGACTTTGAGGTTCTTCCCTAAGGATGCGCTGAACCGAGGACCGGCTGATCTGCACCGCGGCCCGGACGATGTGCCTGGCAATGGTGCGCGTGCCGCACTCGGGCTCGGGACACAGACGTCGAATGTCATGCACAGTCCAGCGCACGGCGTCGTGGATTCGGTTCCAGATGATGCCGGTGAACAGCCTGCTAGATTCTTCGGATGATTGAAGTTCCTTCAGCCAACTGCGGACTGTGTTGGGATGGATCACAAATCGCTCAGCCGCCTGTGTTACCGTCCAGTTTCGAAGTCGCATGATCTGAAGGATATCGAGTCGATGCACCGATGTATAGTGCCACCGTTGCCTAGGCGGCACGCGTTGACGCTCTTGGCGGTAGATGGCCAGTTCTCGTTCGAGCAGTTTGTTGTTCCAGACGGCGGCATCCCGGCCAGCCGTCACACGCAGCACGGGCGAGGGATGCGAGGTCAGACGTGACCGAACGAGCATGTATCCTTGGGCAACGGCAATCGCGATGGCGTCGATCAGCTGGAGAACCGCGGAATTCGACCAGATACGCATCACAAGTCTTCCCCATCAAGGAGCACCCATCCTATCTGATCAGTCTTGAATTCTCGAACACGGGACTCCAAATGCCGGAAATGGAGGACCACAAAATGTTGGGCCACTTCAACTTACCGAGAACGCCTGCTTTCTCCGAGCGCCCCGCGGATCTCGCCTTTGAGTTCCTCGGTCCTGTCCAACTCCTCCGTCCGCATGCTGAGCCAACCGGCTTTGCTGTTGACCCGCAGGTAGACGTCCTCGATGTCCGTGAACGCGGCCTGCCAATCCTGCATCGCCATGTAGACCTTGGCTCGGCTTCGGAGGTGGGGGACGGGGATTTCCTTTTTGCGTGGTTGTTTCTGATCAGGCGGCATTGGGGCTTGGACCGGCGCAAAGGTGAAGGCGAGCTGTTTGGCTTGTTCGAGGTCACCGCGGGCCAGCGCGTCGTCCACGGCCTTTTCGTCGTGCCATTCGAGGACGCTCTGGATCACGCTGCCTTTCTGATACTGCATTGTCAGACCCGACAGGGCGTTGGCGATGGTGCCGTCGGGGCGAAGGATTACGAGGTTGACGCGCTCATCTTCGGCGAGGATGCCGAGTTTTTGCACGAGTGGATTCCGCATGCCGTCGGGAACGTGCAGCGTCGGAAAAGTGTCCGGCGACCTGGGCGGTTTTGCGTCCGCCAGCGCCTGGCGCGCAGCGGCAACATTATCGTTCAACATGGCTGCGAACAGGCGGACGTCTTTCATGGGCCGATCGGAGCTGAAGCTGCCGTAGCGACGCAGGAAGGCGTGGCCGGCATCGCCGGTGCTGAACGCAATCACCGCCCACTTGCCGGCGGTGTCCTCAGGAATGCGCAGCGTCTGGCCGTCAAGTGTCTTGAGCTCGGCTCGAAAAGTGCGTTGTGCGTCTTCGGGTTGGCCCCACGCGAGGAAATAGCCCTGGCGTCGGCCGTACGTCCAGCCCGCGACGAACGGGGGATGGTACATCCAATACCGATGGTAGCGGTCGAGCATGAACGACACGGCCGTCCACATCATCGGGTCTTCCGCGTGCTGATCGAGCAGCGCTCTTCGGTACTGTTCGTGCAAGCGGCGTTCGCCGACGTCGAGTGCGAGCATGGCGGCGGCGGCGAGTGCGGGGGCTGTTGGCTGTTGTCCACCAGCGGCCTCAACAAAGTCGCGGATGATCGCTTTCGGATCGGTGTCTACGCCACGCATCGCTTGCCTTGCCAGGCACAGCCTCGCCACGACATCCGTCCCTTGTGGGTGGGGGCTTTCGAGCATCGTCTTGGCTTCCGACACGGCCCGTTGGAAGTAGTCAAGATTGGAGGTCGTCTTCCACAACCCCATGAGGGCGACAATCCGCCGATTGCGCACGATCCACAGGGCCGGCGCGTCGCCGTGCGCCGCGATGGCGGCGCGGCACAGTGCGTCGGCCTTCTCATATTGATCGAGCGATTCTTGATAAGTCGAGCGGTAGCGAAACGGCGGGTCGAGGAAGCAACCCTGGATCGCGCGGAGTTTGTCCTCGGGGACCGACTTGGCTGTGCGAGTCAAATTCAGACTTTGGTCGGCCTTTGAAGGAGACAGCGCCTTGCACTCGGGCGGACAACTCGTGTCGAAGGCGCCTTGCGGGTCCTTGATCAGGAACTCGCCGGCGAACAGCGACTGCAATTGGCTGGTGTAACGCGGCTTGGTCCAGACGCGGGCGAGCGACGAGTTCAGCCAGCGCTCGTAGCCGTTGGTGTGGCTGTTGCCGCCGGCCAGGAAAAGGGCGGCATAACCAATCGGGCTCAGTGTGATGAGCGTCGGGTCACGGCGCGCGTAGGCCTTGTAGATCATGCTGTCCCGACCCTCGGGCAGCCGCAGCGCCGGCCAATCCAGCCCCAGGTCGCGCAAGGTCTTTTCGCCCGCGTCCGGCAGGTTGTCCAGGTTGATGCTGACAAACCGCAGACGCCCCGCGGCCTCATCTTTTTTCGTCTTCCAAACGACAGCTAATTCCTTGAGGTGTTCCACGCCGCCGTTTTCCTTCGACCAGAAGAAGACCTTGGTGGTCGTACCCAGGTAGTCCATCGGGAACGAAACGCGCTTGCCGTCGGACCGCTCGAACGTGCCGATGAACGGCGCGCCGAACACCTGGCCAGCCAACTTCTCCCGCTGGAAGATGATCATGTCGAGGTTGCCGGCGAATCGGTGGGCGATGACGTCCCGCAGTTGATTGACCACGCCAGCGTCGCCGAACTCCAAAGCCATGAGCATGGCGATCCGGATTACCTTGGCCTCGACCGCGGTGTCGCGGTAGCGATCGACCAGCGGTCGAAGCGCTTTGGCCCGTTCGTTAGCGTCTACGCCGCGTCGGGCGAGTTCCGACTGCGATAGCAACAGGTCGGCGTCGAGGCGGATCGCCGCGTACTCATCCGGAGCGGCTTGGAGCAGTTGGCAGGTCTTTAGGAAGGCGGCGCGATTCGACGAAGTGTTTTCTAGGGCGACCAACGCCTGTTGGCTGCGGAACAGGACGCCGAGGACCTCAAAGCGGTTTGGCGCGGTCGTGTACTTGGCGAGCAGCGCCTCGGCCTCACGCACGACACGCCGATGCGCGAGCTTGACGCGGGCGGACGACTTGCTCTGCTCGGTCTTCGCAAGACTCGCCTTGAGTTCGGCGATCTGATCTGCCGGCACAAGGGATGCCGCGTCAATTGCCTCGGCAGCGGGTGCCATGAAATACATCACTGCAAGTAGAAGGCCTACGATGCTGTGAGGCCGACATCGTTGTGTCATATCAATAGAGTCCTTGTTACGCGATGGCCGTCGGGCGACGTGTCACTTCACGGGCTTGAATCGAAACGCCTTGAGACTCACGCCCCGATTGGGTGCGCGGAAGCTGAGCATGATCGTGTTTCGCCCTTCGCGGAGCGTGACGGTTTGCGGCTTGCTCTGCTGCCACATGCCCTTGCTGTAGGGCAGGCCGACGTTGACGATTTGTCGGCGGTTGATGCGGAAGATCGCGCTTATCCCGGGCGACACCGTGGCCACCTCCGCGGTCAGTTGGTAGTCGCCAGCTTGGGGTGCCTCGATCGTGTAGCGCAGGATCTCGGGGCGGTTGCCCAGCCGTTGGTAGTGGATCTGCAGCCCGCCGCCGTCGCTGTGGAGAAACGCGACCTTGTCGGTGTTGTTGTTCGGGCTGGTGCAGGCCACCGCGGGGACGGTGATCATTCCGTCGTCGGCGACGACGACCTTCTTGGCATGGTCGGCGATTTCGATCGCTTCGGTTTTGACTTCGCCAAGGATCTTGTCCGACTCGCCAAGCAGACGCGCTTCGTCTTCGGTCAGCGTCGCGAGTTCCGCATCGACAGCGGCGGCCTGTTGGTCCTCGACGATGGCACGCTTCATGTAAAACGCGAGGCCGTCCCAGAGCCCACCGCCCTTGCCGTAGTGGCGGATGCTGACATTGTCCTGGCCGAGCGCATCGCCAATCCATTGGGCGCGGAGCACGTGCATGTATCGATCCGGAAACTCGCGTGCTTGAGAGTCGAGCAGAAAGTCGAGCCCACCCCAAGGCCCGCACCAGTTCATCGACCACCACGCGCCCAGGCGGACGACCCAGCCATCGGGCGTCCACATGTTCATCGCGGCGTGACCGGTCTGCGTGGAGCGACGCGCCGGGATGCCGAAGGCGCGGGTGATGAATCGGCCAAAAAATGCGCGCCTGCCGCAGATTCCGCCGAGTGCGAGTGCTTCCTGCTGGGGCAGGCCCAGCGTGGGGTCGTGCCGCGTGCTGCAGTACGGGAAGTCGCTCTTGACCATGCCGACGTACCGCCAGGAGTGGTCGGGGTTGGTGATGTGGTCCGGGCGGAAGTTGCGGAGCATGGTGCGCGCCCAAGCGAGTTCCTCGTTGCTGTAAGGATCGTTGGTGATGAATCGGCATTCCCAGGTGGTCATGTCCTTGAACGCCGGGTCGAGTTCGTCGGCCAGGTAGGCCTCTTCATAGTGCAAATAGCGGGCGACCTGCCCGTCGGGGTTCGTGTGGTCGGTGAAGACGATCCCATACACGCCGCCCTTGTCGTTTCCGGGGGCATCGAGCCACGGTTGATGCAAGGCGGTGCCCAGCGCGAGGCGTTGGAGGATGCCGGGCTTTCGGGCGCGCTCACTGGCGGCGAGGATCGCGGTGTAGACCTGCATTGCCTCGCCGTACTCGCCGCCGTTGGCGCCACCGGCGACGAGCATCTGCTTCATCAGCGCCGCGTCGGCGAAGAGCTTGTCGAGCAGGGCCTTGTGTTTGTCGCTTTGCTGAGCGAACTCGGCCAACCCGCCGGGGGTGCCGTGGCGGAGGATGGCGGCCTTCATCAGCTTGGCGTCGAGCTCTTCGCTGGTCAGCAAGTCGTGGATGTCGGCCAAAATGACCCGCGCCGCGTTGAGCGCGTCAGCCTCGGCTTTGACCTTGGCCTGTTCGTAGGCGCGGCGCGCGTCGGGCGGGGTGTCGTCGCCCGGCGCTTTAAGCCCAGCCAACGCGGCCCGCGCCGCCTCGAACGCCGCCTGCTTCTTCGCATCGACGGCAGGAAGCTCGGTGGCGATCTGGGCATGAAGCGACTGCAACACCTGCGCATACCGCTTGTGCAGCGCTTCGCCCTTGGCGGTCAGCTTGGGCCCGGCGGCCTTCTTCGCCCAGGCCGAATCGGCTGTGCCCACCAGCAACGTGCCGGCGAGGACCAGACCCAGGACGCGCGTCCACTTGTACTGACTTGTCATCGTGCGTTCCTTGTTGTCGTTTATCGTTGATAAACCGGGATGTACCGGTGTGGTGTCCCAAGAATAATGATGGCCATCGGCGTTTTGTGCGGGTAGTCCTTTTCCTTCTCCTGCCAGGAGCCGTTGGGTTGCTGCAGTTCGATCAGCGAGTCGCGGATCTTGGGGTACCAATTCGCGTACCGCTCGTCGCCCGCCTGCACCATCGCCTGCATCGCGTAGTAGTGTGAATAATAGTAGTGGCCGTTGTCTTTCCGCGAGAACATCTTGGGGTTGTTCTCCAGCGACCGTAGCGCCGCCTCGACCCATTCGGTGTCGCGGTTGCCCGCAAGCTGCGCGGCGTAGACGCCACCGGCCGTGCAGGCGATCGTGTAGCCGCGGCCCTGGTAACCGAAGCCGCCTGTCCGTTCGTCCCAGGCCTGGTCACGCAGGTAATTGGTCACCCGCTCGATCGTCTCACTCGGGATCAAGACACCCGCTTCCCGCGCCGAGGCCAGTGAGACAAACACCATCGCGGTGACAGACGTGTCCTGCCCCGCGTCCGGCCGAGGCGCGTAACGCCAACCGCCCAGCGGGCTCTGCGAACGGAGGATGATTTGGACAACGCGCTCCAGCGCGACTTGGATCGCTTTGTTGTCGGCCGGGTCTTTGGTCATGCCCCACAACTCGGACATCGCGATAGTGAACAGTCCGATCTCGTACATCTTCACACCCATCGCGCCGGTCGGGGAGTCTTTGGATCGTTTGAGCAGGTAGTCTTTGGCGCGGTCCAACGCGTGGCCGTACTTGCCGAAACCGGGGAAGTGGCCCTTGGCCATGAAAGCCATTAGCCCGAGGCTGGTGCCCGCGATCGCGTATTGGCCGTCGTCCGATGCCCATGAGCCGTCGGCGTTCTGGTTGGCGATGAGGTATTGCAGGCCGCGCTCGATGGCCTTCTCTGCCGCCTCGGTCATCTCCGGCGCTTCGCCCTCGGCTGAGCGGCGTTTTTCACCGGAAGCCGTTTGCGCGGTAGCCGGCGCGACGCACAGGCAGGCCGTGATCACACACATTCTTGTGATTAAACGACAAAGTTTGTGACTGACAAGCTCGCTCATTTGGCGACCCTCTCGTAATAGTCTTTCAACATGCCGCGATACTCAAGCGGCAGTTCGCGGGCGAAGTTCTGGTTCAGTGCCGCGCGGTTGCGGTCGGCCAACACCTTCCACTCGGTGCGCTTGTCCTTTGGTGTCTGGCCGCTGACGAAGTCGGAGATAAAGCCCGCGGCGAACGCCGCTTCGCTGTCGCTTCCCTCGCCGTCCGCGACCGGGTCACCATCCGAGGCCACCGCGGGCGGCTTGGCGGTTTCGAGGATCAATGCTTGCTCAATAATGAAATGCCGCAGTTTGTCGTCCGCGGCTTTCTGGTCGCGCCTGACCTGCTGCCGATCCGACGATTCAAAAGCGGACGCCGCGGCCGCAACGTGTCGGCTTGCATCCACCAGCATCGGGTGCGGCTGACCCTTTTCGATGATCTGTTTCAGTCGCGAATCGAGTTCGCGTTGCAACTTGGCAAGGGCTTCGGCGGCCTTCCCCTGCGCCCCATCGGTCTGGCGGAACACCTGTTTATGCGCGCTGGCCAACGCGAGCACATCGACCAGGCGGACCAGCGCCGGCTCGGTCTGCGTCGTCACCTCGATGCTCGGCAGGCCGTGGAGCATGGTGATCACGGCGAAGAGCGACTCGGCGTTTTCCGTCAACGCGGTTTGAGCCTGCTGCATCGGCTCAACCGCACCGGCCGCGTCCGCCGCTTCCAAGCGACCGAGCGCATCGCGCATCGACTTGGCGTGCGTCGTGAATTCGGGCATCCCGGTCGCTGTTTCGACGGCCTTGCCATACGCTTGGGCAAGCGTCAGCATGGCGCGTTGCTCTTCCGAAAGTGCTTTGCGTTGGTCTCTGTCTGCCGTCTGTGCTTTTCGCTTCAGTTCAGCTTGGCGGTATTCCAAGATGGCGGCCTGCGCGACCGACTGATGCAGGAACTCGACGATCTCGACGACATAGCCGGTCTGTGTCTGCACGGCCTTGACGCGTTGTTGCACCTGCTCAAGCGACTCGGCCGCGGCGGTCTGAGCGTCAACCGCGTCGAGTTTGTCACCGGCCTCCAATGAGGCGACGGCATCGGACAGGTCCGCTTTCGAGAACGCCAACGGCGTACCGACATCTAGTCGGGCCGCGACCAGGTCGAGCAAAGGCGCAACGTCTTCCAGACATTGCCGCAGATTGCCGAACCGAGGCATCAGGGCGGGGGTCGTTTTCGCGTCCGCCGACTCGGTGGCTTTGATCAGGTCCCACTGCTCCGCCACGATGTCGGCCATGTACTTGTTCGCAAACCCGACCGACCGCTGAAACATCATCAGGTCTTGCAGCAGGGTGAGCCGTTCGTTCTGCGCTACCACGGCCGCGTAAGCCTCGGCCAGCGCGTCGGCCGCACGTTCCTGTTGCTCAATCGCCGCTTCGGCGCTGTTTCGCTCAAGCGCCCGAGTCGCGTCGTTTAACACACGTTCCGCCAGTTCAAGCTTGTTGACCAACGGCGGAATGTCCTGATCCGGCTCCGCACGATGCTGTTTGAGAAGGTCGCTCTTGAACGCGGACAGGTCTCCCGCCAACAGCGACTGCGATTTCGTCAGGCCATCGACGCGCTTGTTCTCGGACGTGGCGATATCCATCTTTTCCAGCAAGGCGATGGCGCGGGCTTCGTACTCCTCGATCGTCGCCATTCGCTCACTCGTGGCCGCGACAAGCGTGCCAAGGCCCTGCGCCTGAAGACCCAGTTCCACCGACCAGCGGTCCACGATGTTGAGCAGATCACCGATCGCCTTCTCGGTGGCGAGTTGATGATTCGTCGCGGCGTCCGTGTCGCCGTCGGTGAGTTGTTGCAACGCTTGCGCCATGGCGTGATCCGCCTCCCGTAAGACCGCATCCACTGGCGGCGCTTGTGGCACCGCCTGGTCAAACAGACTCGCCCGCGGCCCGGGGATCGTCGGCAGGAGCATGTTCAGCAGTTCGCGTCGCAGTAACGCCTGTGCCTTGGCGAACGAGGATTGACGCTTTTCAAGGGCTTCGTCCGAATGACCTTCGACCTGTTTGCGGAGTTGAGTGTGCGACGTCGACAGCACACGCAACTGCGCGCGGGTCCGCATCAGCGTCGAATACGCCCCGCTCAATCGGACACTGAACTCTGCGTCCAGAAAAGTCTTGGCCAGACCGGCCTGAATGCTTGCCGCTTCGCTGGCCTTACTATCGCGCATCAGCGCGACAGCCTCACTAATCCGCGCCTGCGGTTCGGCCTCGCGCAGATCTTTGACGCTGCGGATCAGCCGGAGCACCGCCAGCGGCCGCTTGTCGTAACGCATGCCGCTCTCCAAGTCGGTGGTCAGGCGGTCTATCCACTTGGCGATCTGGGCCTGTTCGCTCAACAAGGCGTCTAAACCTTCACCCGCACTGCCGTCGATCGTTCGCCAGCGCACCGAAGCCTGGACTTGAGCCAGCATCCGTGTCTCCCGCGCGTAAACCTCCTGCGCCGAGTCGATCGATCGCAGCAGGACAAGGCTGGCCAACTCGCGGGCGGCGGTGTTGACCATGCCGGCGGCGCGCAACGGACTGCGAGCCGTTTGCCCATTGTCGCTGCCGGCGCCAGACTGATCGCGCAAGAGAGACGCCGCTTGCGCGATCGGTGTGTCCGCGATGTCGATGAGTGCCACACGAATCCTCTCAAGTGACGCGCCTTCCGCGGCGTTGGAGACATTGTTCGCAGCCAGGTCGTCAAACAAAGCATGTAGCTTTGCTGCGACGTCTTTCAGTTGGTCTCGCAACAGTTCTTGGCGGATCGCTTCCATCTGGCAGTTCTGCACATAGCCGTCATGGTCGGGATCAAGGTTGCGCACGGCCTCGTGAGCGCCGCGTTGCTGACGGTAAAGCGTTTGCACCCGAGCCAGCAGGCGGTCCTTCTTCTTGGCGACCTGTTCGAGATACGCTTCCTTCGTAAGGAACATCACACGCCGTGTTTCGGAGCGGCCAGTGTGCGGCCCCTGCGCACCGGGGTACCGGTCGCTGACCTGCAACGCGAAGGAGACCGAGTCGCCAACCTCCAGGTCGGGCAGGACGGTTCGGTAGTCCCAGTCGATCGGCTGATCGCCTTGCCCGATTCGGGCCGGCACTTTCAATTCGACCACGGCCTCGTCGCGTTGGTTGACGCGGTAGACAACGCTTGTCGATCCGATCCCGTGATCGTCCTGCACGCGGACGGTCATGTTGATCGGCCGACCGATCAACGCGACCAGATTGGCGTCCGGCGTGGTCAATTCGACCCGCGGCGGCTGGTCGGACGAGACCTGCAGGTAGTACCGCGGGCTGGTGAATTGGAAGCCGTGCTCACGATCGACCCAGGAAAAGCTGTACCCACGCGATGCGGTCACGTCCTCAGCGAACGCCACCTGTCGCCCGTCTTCGCTCACGGGCAGGTCCAGCGGCGCTTCGCCTTCACGGATAAACTGCGCGGCGCGGATCGGCCGATCCACCGTGACCCGCCAATTCACCTTCGTCGCTTCCGGCACGTTCAGTGTCAACGCTTCGACCGTCTGCGGTTGTCGGCCCAGGTATTCCGGGAACGTCAGCCCGACGGCGACGCGTTCAACCCGCGGGGCACGGATCACGCGGACGTTGTACCAGTCCGTGCGGTCGTCGCCTGCCTTGATGCGATAGCTGAAGTCGCGCGAGGCTGATGAGATCGTGTACGTGCAAGCGGCATCGGTGACTTCTAATGCGATCTCACGCATCGCCCCCTCGCCGGTGCGCACGTCGATCGTCGCACTGTCCGGGATGACGCCATGCAAGCTCGCCTCGATCGTGGCACGACCCCCTTCTTTCACGACGAGTTGGTCTTGCACCAGGGTGATCTGCGTGTCGGTCGGGTATTCGACGGCCAACCATGGGCAAAAGATGCGCATCAGGCCGGCCGCAAGGAACGGGCCGTTGGCGACAGCGAACACGGCGATCGCCCCCGCCAGCATCAAGGCCGCCATGCCCGGCCCGCGCAGCGCGCGATAGGGTACCGTTTGTTCCGGGCGGATGGTTCCAGCCGCTTCCTCGGCTTGACGACAGGCCCGGGCACGTAGCGCGTCGGAACCGGGCTCGTCGGCGGAGCGATTGCGAAACTGCAGCGCCGAGATCAGCAGACTGTCAAGGTCGCCGTGATGCGCCTCGAGTCGCAACGCCGTGCGTCGCGCGTTGAAGGGCCGCAGGTGTCGCCAACCAGATCGCCAACCGCGATGCAACGACACGGCCAACAGCGCAATCAGCATGACGACGCGCCCGGGCGCGGGCATGTATGTCATCCAATCGATCCACACGCCGATCAGGAACAGCGGAACGGCCCATCGAAAAGAGGCCAATAGGCCCGCGACAAGATGCAGGACCTGGCCGCGCATCCACACCGTTCGCAGGCGTGCATCGAGTTGATCAAGCCGGATGGATTGCGCGGTGGTCATGGCAGGTCGTACCTCCGCCGTTGAATCCACTCGAGCCCAAGCAGGACGACGAGCAGCGCCGCGACCCAGCCGTTATCCCACAACGACCGTTCGGAACGGACCTCCGTAATGATCGGCTCGCGGTTGACGAGCGACGTGAGTTTTGAAAGCTCCTGCATACTCAGGCATTCGCCACCGGTCAGGCTTGCGATGCGCTTCAGGTTTTCAAGGTCCACGTTCGTGTCGGTCAGTTCACGGTTGACGCCCGTGACCTGGAACTCGGTCGTGTTGGCGATCCGCTGATCGTTTTCGTTGGCTTGGACGCGGTACCGGCCCGGCCCGGACGGCGCGAAGTAGCCCTCGTAATGGCCGGGGTACGAGCGGTTCGGCCGAAGGGTGACACGCTGTTTGACTTGGCCGGGGTCGAGGCTGGTGACGTACACGTCGAAGCTCGGTTGCTGGACCGGGTCGAAATTGTCGTCCAGCACGTGCGCGTACACGCGGCATTGTTGGCCAACAGGGTAGATCGCCCGGTCTGTCTCAAGGCGGATACGTTTGTGCTCACCCATCAGCCGGGACAGGGTCATGAACTGGATGCACTGCGACCAGACCCGCCAGTGGTATTTGTCGCCGGTCTTGTAGCGCAAGCGCCAAAGCCGGTCCGTGGCGATCGACATGCACTTGCCCGTGCCGTAGCGTTGCCAAGCCACTAACGGGTAGCCCTGTCCGCGTTCGACGCTGTCGGAAAGGACAGCCAACACCGTCGCGCCGGGTTTGGCGGCGACAAGCGGGGGCAGGTGGTCCATCGGTGCCATCCGGCTCCAGACGCGGTCGTTGAACGCCGTCTCGTTTTCCAGCGTCATCACTAGGCTGCTGCGACCTTCGGGGGTCAGCACCGGGTAGACCGACTCGGCGACCGCGTCCCACGGCGCATCGGCCTCGAACCGGACGGGGAGCATGGTCTGGACGGGCGTGCCTTCATACGAACCGGGCGAATGCATCGGCCCGCAAAGCATCAGCAACGACCCGCCACGGTCACGGACCAACTCTTCCAGCAGCCCGAACTCTTCGTCGCTGAAGAAGGCAGCATCGACATCGCCGAGGATGACCAAGTCGTATTGAAACGCCTGCTCCCGCAGATTTGGGAAGCGCTCGATGTGTTCAGCCGAGTTCCGCGCGACCTCCGGCCCGGCATTCGACGCGATAAACGTCGCGTTGATGCGCGGGTCGCGCTTCAGGATCGCACGCAGGTAGCGGTACTCCCAACGGGCGTTGCCTTCAATGTAGAGGACGTTAACCTTCTCATTGACGACCCGGATGCTCCGCGTGACGGTGTTGTTTTCGGTCGAGACCTCGTCGTCGAACGGCTCGATGCCCACGTCGATCTGCACAGCGCCTTTCTCGTAGACGTCGACACGGAAATCGATCTCTTCAAACTGCAGGCCGCCGTCAAACCGGACGGTGCGGGACGAGACACGCCGACCGTTCAGCAACACGGACAGCCGGGCGGTGCGTCGTTCGTAGCCTTTGGACTCAAGTTGAACGCGGACGGGGACGCGGTCGCCGGAATACGCGACCTCCTGCATCACGATGTTGCGGATCGAAACGTCGTCCGGATCGACCAGGCCGACGGGCACCGTGTAGACGGGGATGCCGCGGGCGCCCAAGTCGCGGAGGACAGCCTCGGCCCGCTGCGATGAGTCGCTGTCGATCCCGTCGGACAGGAGCACGATGCCCGCGGGCGACCCGCCCGACTTGGCGATCGACTCGAGCGACGCGGCGATGTCGGTTTCGGGCTCAGAGGCGATCAGTTCCGTAAGCGTGGCGGGCGACAGTTCGTTCTCGTCGCTGATCATGCGCGGCCTGTCGCCGAAGGTGTAGTAGCTGACATCGATACCCCGGCCGATCGAGGCGAAGGTTGGCTGGGCGGAGGTCGAGAGCAGGCTCGCCGCCAGGTCGAGCCGAGACGCGGTGTCGATGGCGTGCCGCTGCTTGGTGTCCAGATGGATCGCCGCGTCGGCCGACTGGTTGACTGGCGACCCTGACAGCAGGTTCAACGCGGCCGCGGCGTCGGCGATGTCTTGCGCGCGCTTGCGCGGGTCTTTGATCGACATGCTCTGCGAAACGTCAACGAGGACGGGCAATTCCCGCCGTTGCTCATGAGTTTCACGGATGACGGCTGTCGGCTCAAAGAGCGTTGCGACAACGATCGCCAGCACGATCAGTCGGGCGATCCCCAAACCGACGCGCAGCGGGAATTTCAAGCCCCACGACCGGCGATACTGGTAAACACTGAACAACAGGACGCCGACGAACATCGCGACCATGGCTGCGGCGGGAAGTGGCCGCGCCCAGAACACGGACTCGATCCCTGCAATACCAAGGGTATTTTCAGGCATGGGCATTCCCCGCCGCCGGCTTTGGCTGCGCCTGCACGGTTTGTTTTGTTCTGGTTCGGTTGCGTCGGAGCACGCGGTCCGCAAGCAAACCCTCGGCGACCAGGAAGACGAGTGCGGCGATCATGAACAACCGCCAGGACGATCGGTCGGTCCGAGCCGTCGCGATGTCGGCCAAGAGCGTCGTGTCGTTTGACGCAACCGTGAGGCCCGTCCCCTGCAAGCTCTCGGCGAGTTCCTGCTCGGTCAAGCAAGTCACATCCGATTCGCGCGTATCGACATTGACCGCGATCGGCATGCCCGGTGCCTGCACGCTCACGCGCGCCTCGTAGAAGCCCGCTTCACGCGACTTCTCCAGCAAGGCCACATACTGGCCGCGGTGTTCGCGCACGGGGACGGTGAGCGATTGGCCAGAGGGCGTGTCGAAGACGGCGTCACTGGAATCAGGCTCCTCAACGTATGACAACGCAAGCGAGTCGCCGACGACGCGCGGTTGTTCGAACGCCCGGCCCGCGAGGTAGGTGACAACCTGCTGCATGAGCATGGGGAACACGGGCGTGTGCGCCATGTTGTTCCACGCGGTCTGCGCCGATGTCGTAAACATGAAAACGTGTCCGCGCCCCAGCGATCGCTCCAACAGGATCGGCGATCGACTCCCCGCCAGGCTCAGGACGGAGAATCCGGTGTCGTTCGGTTCAACCTGCAGGCGCTTGAGGAAACGCGTCTCGTTGAGCAGGTCTTCGGGAAGCGACTGTAAGGGGCGACAGACCGTGTGATCGGGCATGCCGGGCACCAACGGCTTGCCGACGCCCAGCGCGTCGCGGGTATCCACGGCGAGGCCAAGCTTTGCGGGAAGCAATGCGTCTGCCACGTTGTCCAAGAGCTTGTTCCAAGCGGCGGTCTTGACCTGATCGCCCGCGAACCAGACCAGCCCGTTGCCCTGTCGGACGAAGCGTACAAGTTGGCGGGCCTGCTCGGATGTTATTTCGGGCACATCCGCGAACACGGCAATGTCCGCTTGTTCAAGCGTATCCGCGGGATACGACGGCCACTGCACCGTGCGGACGACATAGTCTTTGTCTTCCGCTCCATCGATCCGTGCCAACAACGCCGACATGATCAGCCGACCCGCTTCACCCGTGGACCCATCGATACACAGGACGGAGATGCGGTCGCGGACCACCGCCACGGTATGACGCACGTTGTCGGTCGGCAGCGCGTCGTCTGATACTTCGGCCGTGATGCGCGTCGGTCCTGCGTTGTGGAACGGGACAAACAAGGACACCGTTTCCGAAGCGCCGGGCGCGATCACGGGGATCCGTTTGCTGTCGATCTGGACACCATCGACTCGGCAGCGGACCTCGATATCCGACACGGGGTTACTGCCACAATTGCGAACCGTCGCGCGATACCGCGCCACCGTGCCCTTGCGAAGTTCGCCCGAGATAAGGTCCAGACCTGTGACCGCCAAGTTGTTGCCGCCACCGGGCACCGGAATCAGAAAGACGTTCGCACGCTCGCCCAAGCCTGCAAAAGCACCGCGTTGCTGATTCGAGATGCGCCCCCAGTCCTGCGTCTGGGCGTCGCTGATGACATAGACCTCTTTCTGATGAGCATCCAAGTCGTCAACGAGCGCGGAAAGGTGCTTGGGCACACGGTCCAGATTCAACGGCTCGGGCGTGGGAGTCAGTTCGGCTAGGGCTGTGGCGAAACGGTCGGGGTCGTAAGCGACGTTGCGTAACGCCACACGGTTCTCCCCGCCCAGCAGCACCAGCGTGACCGGGTCGCCGGGCTGGATGTGTTGGCGGATGACGTCGATGCGTTCGAGCCCGCGCTGAAATCGCGTGGCATTGCCGTCGCTGTGCGACATGCTGTAGGAAGCGTCGAGCGCGATGACCACGCCCGCCCGCCTCTCGCCAGGCAACGCGAGGCCGCCCGCGCTGTCCGTCGCCGGCCGAGCGAGCGCGAACACGAGCAGGATCAACGCGAGACAACGCAAGAGTAGCAACACCAGGTCACGCAGCCGAAGCTGTCGTGTGCGGACGCGGACGCTGCGGTTGAGAAACCGCATCGCAGCCCAGTCCGTCTGTTTGACCTGGTAGCGATTCAGCAGGTGCGCCAGGATGGGCAGCGACACGCCCGCAGCCGCGATCAGGATGAGTGGGTTCAAGAAACTCATGCGTGTGCCGATGCGGACGGGCTAACCAATGTGGACTGACGCTGAAAGAAGAACTCACTGAGCACAGCGTCGAGCGGGCGGGACGTATCGACGAGCGCGTAATCAATGTGACTGGCAACACAGCCGGCCCGCAGCGCGTCGAGAAACTCGCCCAGGTTCTTCAGATAGTCGTCGCGGATGCGTTCGGATTGTGTGGTCAGCGGCTCTTCCTGCTCCAGCCCGTCAAACCGCCAGGCCCCCTTGAAGGGGAACGACAACTCGTACGGGTCCAGTGTGTGCAACACGACGACATTGTGCCCGTCGTACCGCAGGTGGTCGAGCCCGGCCAGGATGTCATCGACATCCGAAAGCAGGTCGGAGATCACCACGACAAACGACCGCCGCTTGATCAGCAGGGCGGTGTCGTGCAGTTGCCTGGCGATCGTCGTACGCGGCTCCGGCTCGATCTCGCGCAATAGCCGATCGATCTCGACGATCATGTTCATCGACGAGCGCGGCGGGACATACGCGCGCACCTTCGAGTCGAAGACCGACAGGCCCAGCGAGTCGCGCTGGCTGAGCACCAGGTAGCCGAGCGACGCCGCGAGGTACTTCGCATACTCCAGCTTGCTGACCTTGCCCGAGCCATAGGTCATCGACGCGCTGGCGTCGATGAGCAAGTGGCAGTCGAAGTTGGTCTCGGCTTCGTACAGTTTGGTGTAGTAGCGGTCGGTTCGGCCGAACACCCGCCAGTCGATCGTCCGCAACGCGTCGCCCGGCGCGTACTGGCGGTGGTGGACAAACTCGGTGCTGAATCCGCGGAGTTGGCTGCGGTGGCTGCCGACACGCAAACCCTCGACCGCCTCGCGGGCGATCAGCTCAAGGTCGCCCAGCTTCTTGAGCACCTCGGGGTCGAGATAGAACGTGCGTGGCAGGTGGTCGGTCATCGTTTACAGCACCCTCGCGGTCGGACGATCAACCGGCCTGCTTGGCGTACAGCGACTCGTCGGCGGGGATTTCTTTCAAGAGTCGCTCGATCAATGTGTCGGCCGACATCCCCTCGGAACGGGCCGCGAAGTTCGGGATCACCCGGTGACGTAGGATCGGCAGGCACAAGGCCTGGACATCCTCGATCGACACGTGCCCGCGTCCGCGCAACGCCGCACGCGCCTTGCCCGCCACGATCAGGTTCAACGACGCACGCGGCCCCGCCCCCCAGGCCATCAGGGCTTTCACGAATTGCGGCGCTTCCGCCTCGTTCGGCCGAGTCGCTCGGACCAGTTCCGCCGCATACTCAAACACATGATCAGCCACGGGGATTCGGCGGACCACATGTTGGAACTCCGTGATCTGTTCGCCGGTCACCACGGGGTTGATCTTCGGCTCGTCGTCCGTCGTCACGCTCTTCATGATGTCAAGCTCCTCGCGCTTGCTGGGGTACTTGACGTGAATGTTGAAGAGGAAGCGGTCGAGCTGCGCCTCGGGCAACGGGTACGTGCCCTCCTGCTCGATCGGGTTCTGCGTCGCGAGCACGAAGAAAGGCTCGTCAAGCCGATAATCTTCACCGCCGGACGACACACGCTTTTCCTGCATCGCCTCGAGCAGCGCGGCCTGGGTTTTCGGCGGCGTTCGGTTGATCTCGTCGGCCAGCAGCAGGTTCGTGAACACCGGCCCCTTCTGGAATTTGAATCGGCGTTCGTGCGTTTGCGGGTCTTCCTGCAGCAGCTCGGTCCCCGTGATGTCCGAGGGCATCAGGTCGGGTGTGAACTGGATGCGTTTGAAAGACAACGACATCGTCTGGGCTAATGAACTGACCAGCAGCGTCTTTGCCAGACCAGGCACACCCACCAGCAGGCAGTGCCCGCGGGCAAAGATGGCGATCAGCATCTGGTCGACCACGTCGTCCATCCCAACGATGGATTTGCGCAACTCGGTCACGATCGAATCGCGCGCTTCACCGAGCTGCTCGATCGCCTGGATGTCGTCTGTCTGGGCCGGCATGGTTCGGATCCTTCTTCGGATTCTGTAGGTATGTCGTCTAGGGCAATACGCGTCGATCGCAGCGTCGAAAGCGTAATTATTCGATTGTACAGGCAGGGGTGATTTGGTGTGTTCTCGGGAGATGATCGATACGACGGTGCCGTGGCGAACTAATCATGCCAGATGGCGGAACACCGAGCGGGCAAGGTCCAAGCAGTTCTGTTGACAATGCCTGCCTGCCCAGACTGTTTTGCGACGGGTCGCAACCGAGTCGACCGGTTCGCGATTGCTCAGGCGTACCAATCCATTGGCCGCCGGCGGAAAAGGGTCAAACGCATTACTCGCCCGGAATCTCCTTGAGCAACTTGCGGGCTTCCTTGGCCGATCCGGTATCAGGGTACCTCTTGATGATCAATTCGAGGTGGTTCCTGGCGACATCACGCTGCTTCTGCGTCAGATTCTTGCGACTTAGAAAACTTTGGACCTTCCGCAGTTTTTCGGAAGCCAGTCGCTCTAGGACCGCGTTCGACGCCCCAGTTGAAGGCGTCTCGCCGTTGGACTTCGTGCTTTTTGTTTGCGTCTTCAATAGCCTGACCATCTCGCGTCCCATGCCTTCGCCGACGTTCATATAGGTCTCCGCGTTCCCGCCGTAGTGACCGTTGGCGCCGCCCCCCTTGGAAACCGGGTTGGAATAAAACGTCGCCACGTTGCCCTTGAACGCCGGGTACTTCCCGCTCCTGCCGTCGACCGCGAGTTGAGCGTCGCAGATCGTGGCGCCCTTCTTTTCCTGCCCCATGGTGGCGCAGACGAAGGGCGCGTCCGGAGCATTGAAGTCCTTGCGCAGGTCCTGGATCAAGTGGACTAGGTTCGTTTCGTAGGTGTCCGCACGGCCGCCCCGGCCCAAGTCCTTGGCGCCTTGCCAGAAAAAGAAGCCCGCCACCTCGAACTTCTTAGCACCGGGGTAATAGGTGCCCAGGTCTTTAAGGACCTCCTTGGCGGCTCTCGTGTCTCCGTCGTACTGCACACCCGCGTACCAGGCCCCCGCTTTGGGCGTTCGGTTGGGATCATCTTTGTTGCCTTCATAGGACCTGTCCCCTGCACCTGTTCCGACCGCACTGGGTGGTAGCAGGTCGTAACCCAGACTGCGGTTGCCGATGCAGGTCTTGAGGATCAAGACCGGCTCGTCCAGTAGATGCGCGACGTGATAACCAATCCCGATCTCCGGCCCAAACTTGCCAATGCCTGCCCCCGAGCTATTGCTCCCGCTCAGCCAATCGTTGAAATGTGTCTTCCACGGGCCCGAGCCGGAACACATGACACGCACGTTGCGCACGTCTCTGCGGACCGTCCAGTTACCGACGTCGTCAAGGAGGTAGGGGTATTGCCCCTTCTCGGCGGCGGTCTTCAAGCCGGCCGTGCTGCCGAAGCCAACCATGTTTGACTGGCCCATCAAGATGAACACCTTGACCGGCTTGGACATGTCGGCCGGCTTGCCGTCGGGGTCGGGCAGTTGATCAGGATCTTCTGCTGCGATAGCGGGGAGTGCCAACAGCCCCATCGTGAGTAACAGGATCGAGATTCGCAGAGGACCGTTGTTCAACATTGTCGTGTGCCTGCTCGAACAGGCCGTCGAAAGCACCTGTGAACTTGGTGTCGTGATCACGGATGATGAATCGACAGTCAAGGCTTTGGTCTTCCAGCCACATCAGGGTGTTGCGTGCCTGTTGCTGAACCGACTTACTCGTTGGGTTGAACGTGGCTGGCGAGACCGTCACCTTCCGGCTGTCGGGACGGCCGACGTTGACCTAGCGGGCTCGCCAATCGCGACCGACATCGACTTCGGTAACTTCGAAGTGCTCCGCGTGGAAGCCTCGCCTTCACGGTTCGGGCCCGAGGGGACCCCGATCTCTCTGAATGCGCGATTACACGACTTTGGGGCGAATCTGTTGGCGGACCTTGTCCCCGGCGCGCAGGCGTCTAATCCAGAAGAGTTCACGGCGTTGGGGCAGGATGTCTATTTTGTCGCTGATGATCAGGCGGTCGGACGTGAGCTCTGGAAGTATGACGGCACTGACGCGTCATTGCTTGTCCCAGCCACGGACATCAACGACGATGTATTGGTATCGATGGGTGATTCATCGCCCCGTGACCTGATTGTTTTCGACGGTGATGTTTTCTTCACGGCGTTCGACGGCAACTCCCGTGGCTTGTGGCGTTACGACCCGCTTTCGGGTCTTTCGCAGCGTGTCGCGAGCACGCAGATCCAGCCGTTTGATCCGTCTTCGCAGACGTTGGTGAATCTGGGAACGGGCCGCGACGGTCATGTGACGATCGATTCGCAGAACCCTTGGCGTTACACGCTGAATGACAGGAGCGTGAGCGATTACGAGGCGTTGTTCCGTCCCTACGACTCGTCGGCAACGCTTGGCAATGTCAACGAGGTCAGCTGGACGGCGGGCACGACGACGCTGGAGGTCCGCAAGGAGTCACTGGGCCCGCGTGGTTTGTTTGATGGCGACGAGATCCTGATCCACCAGGTTCGCGAGAGTGATTCAGGCGGGGAGGATCCGTTGGAGCCGAAGAAGGGGCGATACGAGTTCGCTTACGTGGAGTCGTATGTAGAGAATGGCGACCTTGCCACGATCGTGCTGACCTCGGGCCTGCAGCACAATTACTTCCACGACAGCAGCGTGCTGGAGAACCCGGACAGTAACTCCGGGGTTTCCAACGGGACGGTGCCCCGCGTTCAGTTGGCGTACGTTCCTAACTTTGCTTCGCTGACGGTCGACGCGGGCCAGGTCATTGAGCCCCAGCCGTGGAACGCGCGATTGAACGCGAACGACGTCGGCCTGGTCGGTGGCGTGTTAGCGTTCCGTGTGGCGGAAGACTTGGTGCTCAATGGCACGATCAATGTGAGCGGCCGCGGCTATCGTGGCGGCTTTGGTAGTGGCCAGGGCAGCAACGACGTGGGGCGTACGGGTGAGGGCGCGGACGGGTATGGGACGCTGTGGACCGGTCCGCTGGGGTTGGGCGGCGGCGGCGGCAATCTTTCCGGCGGCGGCGGTGGTAGCCGTACTGGCGGTCAGGATGGTGCGGCGTTGCAAGGTCATCCGAGCATCGTCTCCCACGGGGGCGACCCCAGTGGCTTCAATGACTTGAGCCGCCTGTTCATGGGCGGTGGCGGCGGTCAGGGCCGCCAGTTTGGTCCTCGCGGCGGCGACGGTGGCGGCATCGTGTTTGTGACGGCACGCAACGCCAGCGGCAGTGGCGTAGTCGATGCCGGCGGTGATCCTGGCACTCCCCTCGACACCGATCCTAATCCAGTCGAATTCGGCGGTGGCGGCGGCGCCGGTGGCACGGTGTTCATCCGTGGCGGCGACATCAATCTTTCGGGACCTGATGTCGCGGGCGCTGACGGGGGCATGGGCAGCACCCACCACGGCGGCGACGGTGGCGACGGCCACTTCCGTCTGGATGCAGTCTCTAGCACAACGATGGGCGCGACCCACACCGGTACGGTGACCCAATTGCTGGTCGGCGGCCTGTCGGACGTGATGGAGACGGAGGTCGTGGGGAACAAGCTGTACTTCACGGCCAGCGATCCGGTTTACGGTCCACAGGTTTGGTCGTATGACACGGCCGCGACGATCCGTGAGACGGAGTTGTTGGACCCGATGGCGGCGCCGTCGAACCTGGTGGGGCTGGACGGTGAGTTGTACTTCGTGGCGGAAGTAGGTGGCACGCGTCAGTTTCACCGTTTGGAGTCCGACGGGAGCGTGACGGCGGTGACGGCGTCCGGCGGTATGACGCTGGAGGTGCCGTCGGGCGCCAGCGACTTCTTCGTGGACGATCGCGGCACGCCGGCGGACACGACGGATGACGACCTGTACTTCGTGGCGAAGGAGAGTGACGGGGACGTGCAGCTTTGGCGTCTGGACGCGGGCCTGACCGAAGCGGTGCAGCTGACGGGGACCGCCGGTGTGGCGACTGGCGCGACGGCTGTGCAGTCGGTCTCGCTGACGACGCCGTACGCGTCGTTGAACAGTTCGTTGTACTTCTCGGCCAGCGACGGATCCAACGATCAGCTGTACGCCTACGACGGCAGCGGGGTGCAGGTGATCACCGACCCGTCGCTGAACGACGACGCCGAGCCCACCGCACTCGCCGTACTAGGGACACAACTCTTCTTCGCGGCCAAGGGAAGCGACGCCAACCTGAGACTCTGGCGTTTCGATGGTATTGCCATGCGGCAAATCATGATCGATCAAGCGTTGGCTCCCGGTCCGATGCACCTGTCGGGCATTGATGGCGATCTGTACTTCTCGGCCGACGGTGGTGACGGCTCCGGGATAGAGCCATGGCGATTCAAGTCGGTCGTCGGCGACGACTTGATCTTTGAGTGGTCCATCGCGTTCCGTGACTTCGACGGGCAGCCGGGCCCGCTGCCGGCGGGCACGACGACGGACCCGACGGGTCAGCCGACTTCGGACGACGTGTTTGATTTCATGCCGAGCGACGACGGGATCTTCGATGTGACGGTGACGGTGATGGACCTTGACAACGGCGCGACGTACACGGACACGACGCAGGTGTTTGTCCAGAACGTGGCGCCGGACGCGGCGAGTGTGGCGGTGACGTGGGTCAACCCGCAGTCGCCGTTGCTGGAGGGGACGCAGTTGACGTTCACGGGTGCGGCGTTGGACGTTGGCGGCGTTCCGCTTGGCCCGGACACGACGATCGGCTGGTCGGTGACGGTCCTAAACGAGGAGGGGATGCCGACAGAGGTATCGGTGAGCAGCCCAACGGACTTGGCGACGCCGTTCGTGTTCACGCCGGAAGACGATGGCGAGTACGAGGTGACGCTGACGGTCAATGACAACCGGGAAACGGAGAAGGACTTGCATCCGCTGACGGTTCAGAACGCCGCGCCTGAGATCACGATGCCCGTTCCGTTGGCACTTGCTGAAGGCGACACGTTTACGCTTCCGTTGTCGGGGATGCTTTCGGATCCTGGTACGGACACGCTTGAGTTGATCGAGATTGACTGGGGCGACGGTCTTGTCGGGCCGGTGGATCTGTCAGGCGGGATTCCGTCCGAGGTGACGCACGTATTTGCCGACGGGGGCACGGCGCCGGGCACGGACCGGACGGTGCGGGTGACGCTGCGTGACGAGGACGGGACGTACCCCGACGCGGGCGTGACGACGGTGACGGTTGAGAATGTGGTGCCGCTGTTGACGACGTTGTACGGTGACCAGTCGATCGCCGAGGGGACGCCGCTGGTACTGACGGATTTGGGCACGTTTGAGGATCCTGGGTTCGACAACTCCGACGATCCATCAGGTGGGACGCAGGAAGCGTTCACCTACACGATTGACTGGGGCGATGGGTCGTTGCCAGAGACCGGTGATGCGACGATTGATACCCCTGGTGTCCCCGACAGCGTTACGTCGGGTTCGTTCGACGGCTCTCACGTGTACGCGGAGGTTGGCGATTACGAGGTGACGTTCTCTGTTATGGACGACGACGGTGGTCAGTCCACGGATTTGATAGTCAATGTAACGGTGGCCAATGCACCGCCGGTGTTGGAGCCGATCGGCGACACGACGGTGGCTGAGGGGACGCCGCTCGTGTTGGCTGACTTGGCCGTGTTCATTGATCCTGGCTTCGACAACTCAGATCACCCAATGGGTGCAACGGTCGAGACGTTCACGTTTGAGATTAATTGGGGGGATGGATCAGCGTTGGACACCGGTTCTGCGACGATCGACATCGCGGGTGACGCATTGACACCGACGGCCGGCTCGTTCGACGGCTTGCACACGTACGCGGACGACACGTCGTCTCCGTTCACGGTGACGGTGAAGGTGATCGACGACGAAGGCGACATCGACTCGCAGCAGTTCCAAGTGTTCGTGACTAACGAGTCACCGCAACTCTTGATTGCCGACGACCAGATGGCGATCGAGGGGATGCCACTCTTGATCTCGGATCTTGGGATGGTTGTAGATCCGGGCTCGGCGAACAACTTGGATCACCCAATGGATGAAACGGTAGAGACGTTCACATATGAAATCGACTGGGGGGACGGCAGCGCGCCTGACACCGGCGACTTACAGTTATTCGCCGGACAGATCGAAGATGCGACGGATGCCAGTCCGATCGTGATCACGTCGACCGATCACCGATTGGCTAGTGGTGACGTGGTGACGGTATCGGGCGTGGAGGGCAACAACGCGGCCAACGGCAGGTACGTAGTGACAAGGTTGGATGAGAATATGTTCGAGTTGCAGGACTCGATCGGTAGTGGAGCGTACTCGTCGGGCGGCTCATGGTCGACGTCGCCTACGCGGGCGTCGGTGGATGGGGCGCACACTTACGTACAGGACGGGACTTACACGGCGACACTTACAGTGACCGACGATGATGGCGGGATTGTCGCCGACACGTTTGAAGTAGTGGTGTCCAACGCGGCACCGCAGGTTCAGTTTACCGCGATGCCGATGGGACCGGTCGATCAGGGTCAATTCATCTCGTTCGAAGGCACGTTTGTTGACACGGGTGCGGTCGATCAACTCCGGGGCGAGGCGATGGCCATGAACGAATCGGCCGTCCCGCTGATCCTGCGTGACGAAGATGCCGACGCGGTAAGCGAGCGTTTCGTGGGTGCCATGGTTCTTACGCAGCTAGGGATGCAGGAAGTGTCTGTGACGATCACAGACGATCAGGGTCCGGCTGGACAAGCATCATTCCAAGTCATGGTCCAGAATGTGGAGCCCAAGCTTGATGTCGGTGGCGATGTCGTCATCAAAGACGGTGAGACCTTCGCAAGAACGATTCAAGTCATTGACCCCGGCCTTGAGACTTGGCGCCTGAACGTACTGTGGGGCGACGGATCCGACCCGGATGGTGACCTCGTGCCGGGAGAATTGATCGAGACCGCGAGCCGCAGTGTCGACCTGATGCACGATTATGCGAGTCCAGGGGAGTACTTGGTTTCTGTCGAGGTGATCGACGAATCTGGGGAATTTGGCACTGTCAGCTTTACCTCTGACTTCACCGTGCGTGTCAATGCATTGCCAGCGGCGGTTCAGGCCATCAATGACCCCGGCCCGATTGACGAGGATTCGGGCCCGATCAATGACTTGATTTACCTCCCGGATGTATTCTCCGATGAAGATTCGTTGGAGTACACAGTCAGGGTGATTCCGGTCGATGGTGCCAGTCCCGTGTCGGTAGTCGTAGATGAGTCTCACTATATAGACCTGACTCTCACGCACGACGCTTTTGGTGAGGCGGATGTCGTCGTTCGTGCCACGGATCCGTTTGGCGCATTTGTGGAAGACCGGTTCCGAGTGACCGTTGCCTCTGTCAATGATGCACCGCGTGTCATCAATCCGGTCGGGGATCTTGTCATAACAGATCAGTCCACGGACCTGACCAATGCGTTCGATGTGCACTTTGTGTTCGAGGATGTTGACGATCCTCATGATCCTGAAGACCCTAGCAAAGGTCTGTCTTATGAAGTAGTAACACAACTGCCGAGTGGGCCGGTCAAGTCTGTGGCTATAGATGACCTCGGCGAGGTGAGTTTACTGTTGACAGAAGGTGTATTGGGTCAAACTGAGATTACGATTCGTGCGTCCGATCCGCACTTGCTATCGGTGGACGAGACATTTGCTGTAATAGTCGCCGCTCCGAACATTTGGCCGACGATCGGTTCGCTGGTAGTGAGCCCTGACCCGGTTGAGATGGGTCAGGCGTTGACGCTGACGGCCCTGGGTGTTGCGGACAGCGACGGGACGGT
>JANQSF010000059.1 GCA_028284155.1 Phycisphaeraceae bacterium | reverse complement strand
ACCGCACGGCCGACACGGCCGTGCGGTCCATCAAAGGTGTTTCGCACGGCCGACACGGCCGTGGCACGAATCTCGACGTGACAGTGAACCACTACCCTGCGTCGGCGAACCACCGCATCGACCAGAGCGCCGCGCCGACCACAATCCCGATCGCCCCGAGCACGATCCCCATGATGGCCAACCGCCGCCCAAGCAACTCCGGCTCACGCTTCAAGTGCATCAGCCCGCGCACGCCCACGCCAACCGCCGCGATGCCCAACACGACGCCCAGAATCCCCGTGATCGCGTCGACCGCCGCCATCAGCCCAAGACAAGCGCTGACCAGCGCATACGGGCTGCGCGCCTCGACAAACCCCTTGACCCGCAAGGCCCGCTGCCGGTCACGCTCGGATTCTCGACCCAGAATGGCCATGGGGAGAGTGTAGGTCTCGGAAACGTCGCGTGCGGCGCGTGTCTCGTGCCACGGCCGTGTCGGCCGTGCGGTCCATCAACGGAACTTCACACGGCCGGCACGGCCGTGGCACGAGACAGGCGCTCAGCTCAAAAGAAACTACTTCCCAATCTTTCGATTGCATGACACCAGATTGACGGCCTCACCGCACCGGCGTCGGGAAGCCGCCTGTCCGCCAGTCGGGGTGTTTGAAGATGCGCTGGTCGGTGAACGGGTAGTCGTCCCACGGTGACTCGCCGCGCATGCGCTGGTCGCCTTGCTCGCTGAGAAACGCCTTCATGCGCGCCTCGAGTTGTTCCTTGACCTCGGCGTGTTTCGGGTCGGCCGCCAGGTTGCGCAGTTGGTGCGGGTCGGCCGCCATGTCGTACAACTCCTCAGCCGGCCGCCTGCCGAAACAGAGGTTGTAATACCCGCGGTACTTCGGGTCGTGCGCCAGCCCCATAATCAAGTGCTTGCTCTCGCCCTTATCACAATCGCCCAGAAAGCCCTGGTGCGACGAGTTGAAGTCCGGGTCGCCGGCCGGCCAACGGTCCGGCGCGTAGTTGCGGATAAACGCCCACTTGTGCGTCCGGATCGACCGCATGGGATAACCGAGGCCGTCACGCCGACAGATGATGTGCCGCTCGAACGCCGTGACAATGGAGTCGCGTTTCGGATCGACCTGACCAGATGCCTTCGATGTCAACACGGGCAACAGGCTGCGGCCGGTCACGCTCTTGGGCACCTCCGCGCCGGCCAACTCAAGCACCGTCGGCGCCAGTTCCCACAGGCCAACGAAATCATCGACGACGCGCGAGCCAGTGACCTTCGGCGGGAAACGGATCGCCAACGGCACACGCGCGCCCGAGTCGTACAGATTGGCTTTGCTGCGCGGCATCGGGTTGCCGTGGTCGCTGGTCACGATGATGATCGTGTTGTCCAGTTCACCCGCTTCTTCGAGGATGGCGATCATGCGCGCCAAGTGCGTATCGAAGTGCTCGATTTCAATCCCGTAGTCAAGGAACTCGCCGCGCGTCACGGGATGGTCCGGCAGGCACTTGGGCACGAGCGCGTCTTCCAGCTTCTTGCCCGCCTTCTGCCAACCGCCGACGTCGAACAACTGGTGCGGTTCCGAAGACCCGTACCAGAAGAAAAACGGCTTGCCCTTGTCCCGCTGCTTGAAGAACGTCTCAAAATTCGTGGCGTAGTCCAAAGAACTGCGGCCCGGCCGACGGTCAGCCAACTTGTGCTTGTTGAACGTCTTGCCAAACAACGGTCGGCCGAACGCCCTGTCATATCGACCGGGGCCGTACGTCTTACCCGTCGAAGCCGTCTGATAGCCCGCGTCCTCAAGCGCATGCGTGACCAGCGTGTACTTGGCCTTGAGCGCCCCGAACAGCAGCCCGCCTTCTTCAAGCTGCCAGATATGACGCCCCGTCAGCAACGCCGACCGCGACGGCGCACACGACGGCGCGGCGCAGTATGCGTAGTTGAACCGCACGCCCTCGCGGGCGATGCGGTCGAACGCAGGCGTCTTCGTCGACTTGTCGAGGCCGTACGCCCCCGCGTGCATCCAAGACTGGTCGTCGGATATGGCCAGCAGGATGTTGGGGCGTTTGGGCGCGGCGTGGGCCAAGCAAGCCGGCAAGACAACGAAAAAGGCGATAATTGCGGCAACGTAGTTGATTCTCGTAAGCATTTGCTAATGATATCAAAGCCGACTACAAACACACGCGTTTACCCGCCCGCATTCGTTTGGCCTGTCTCCCGACCCGAACATATCGGCATCACGCCGTGGCTGATGTTTCAAATCCAAGTTGACGACGAATCGCTGGACGACTTTCTTGACTGGTGGCGCATTCACGTTGAGGGCAGATTCATCGTGTCCGCCCTTCGGCCTGAGCCACTCCACACGCGCGAACGCTATTTGTGCGAAGACGCCTTGGTATTGCAAGACCGAAGCGGTCACGCGCTTTGCCTCCTCGTCGACACCGCTGGTTTAAGAGTGCGCGACCAAGAACGGCAGATCAAACCGGGAGAGTCCCGATCGATTTGGGCTTCGCCTCCTCATCAGTGGTCGCTCTGCCCCGGCGGCTGGGGTGGTGAGATCGGACCATGCGCCGTCTACCAGACGCGGATCGATTTCGGGTACTCGTATTACTTCAGAATCGAATTCGAACTTGGCGACCAGATGATCGACTTGCACGACCAACAAGACGAGATGGTCGTGACAAATCGCCCCAAAGAGACGGCCAGGTTTCATTCTTGGGGTTGATGACTTTAGACAGACAAGTAGGGTGCGCTTCAGCGCACCACGATGAACGAACGGTTTCCCCGCGGCCTAGGTGCGCTGAAGCGCACCCTACGGGCTGACCTCCGGCATAGGACGATCACGATGAGCGCGTGTGAAGGAGTTTTCGCAACGCGTGCAGGACATAGTGACGACGATCTTCGTTCAACATCCGTCCGAATGTGATGCGCCTTTGACCCACAAGGGCAATTGCGAACCCCTTACCGCTATTTAGGTACGTGGGGGAGGCGTCCTGGACGCTCGTGACCGACGCCCAGTCGAAACGACGCTTCCAGCCGAAGGTACCGACGCCCATGAAGACCTCGCCTTCGACGCCGCTGCGCGACACGACGATCTGGCCGAGCAAACCCATGATCGCGTGCAACGCGAAGAGTAACGTGCAAAGGCCTACAAACGCTCCCATGACTATTGTACCCAAGCCAATAGTGGCGCTACTGAAGATGTCATGGATCGACAAGCCGAATACGCACACAAACGGGACGAGAAACAGCCCAGCCCAACTACGCGTTGAAGCCCGCAGCCGCCACCGCACAGGGGTCTGCTCGTACGACACACCGGGTGGCGGATCGTCGATATCAAACACGACCACCCCGCCGCCCGGCGCAACGACGCCCGAGACCGCGAAGACCTCGTCACAGTGAGGGCACAACGCAACGTCGGCCGCGACGTTGATGTCCGCCGCGCCCAACGACTCGCGACAGCTTGGGCACACCAGCTTCATGTGAGTGGGACAGACCGTGTGACTAACGCGCGGCGCGCTTGCGCCAAACGCCACCCCTGTACCGACATCGTACCGGAACTCTGTTTATTACATCGATCTTGCGGCATCACACAAAGCGCCAACCCATGTCAGGTCAAACGACCTGACCTACATCGCTGTGTCGCCGCCGTCCCCTTACCCAAACAACTCCATCACCGGCTCCCCATCGGTCAACGTCTGCGACAAACCGCTGGCGTCGGTCGGGTCGTTGATGGGGATGTCGAGTGCGTGGTAGATCGTCGCGGCGAGCCGCTCGGGCGTGACGGGGTCGCGGGTGACGTAGCCGGCGTGCTTGTCGGTCTTGCCGTAGACGTGCCCGCCGGCGATGCCCGCGCCGGCCATGATGGCGGAGAAGCACTTGGGCCAATGCTGTCGCCCCGGCGGCATCTGCGTCAGGATCTTCGGCGTTCTGCCGAACTCGCCGGTGACGACGACGAGCGTGTTGTCGAGCATGCCGCGTTCCTTGAGGTCGGACAGGAGCGCCGCCAACGCCTGGTCGAGGCGCGGCAGGCAGAAGCCCATGCCGTACGAACCGGTGCCGAACGCGTCGCCCATGCCCATGTTGCCGCCGTGCATGTCCCAACTGCTGCTGGGCGGGCCTTTCTTGTCGTGCGGGGCCTGGCCGGTCCAGCCGTTGACGGTCACAAACCGCACTCCCGCTTCGACCATGCGGCGGGCGAGCAGCAGGTTCTGACCCAGCGGGTGCATGCCGTAGCGCTGCCGAACGTGATCTGGCTCGCGCGTCATGTCGAACGCCTGTCGGCCTTCCTTGCGCGTCATCGCGTCGTACGCTTTCTCGCGCAGGTCTTTCCAGTCCGCGCTGCGCGGGTCGTCGCCGAGCCGGTTCGACTCGATCCTGCCGAGCAGTTCTCGCCGCTTGGCGATGCGCTGCTCGTCACCGAGGTCGTAAACCGGCGGCGCTTTGAAGTTGTCCATAGCCGGGTGATTCTTGTCCGACCCGACGAACACCGGCGCGTAGGCCGAGCCGAGGTAGCCGCCGATGCCGATATTCGGCGCGCAAAACACCGGCCGACCCACACACTTGATTAGCCACGCGTTGGAGACGAGGTTGCGTGTGCTCGGCTTGTGCTTCGCAACGAGCGACCCGAGGTAAGGCTGATCGTTCGTCTTGCCCTGCTGCACACGCTTGGCCGATGAGCCGGCGAGCAGGTTGTGCATCGCGTCGAAGTGGTTGCTGATCGCGCCCGGGTGCGTCATCGAGTTGATCAGCGTGAATTGATCGGACACCTTGGCCAGTTCGGTGTGCATCTGGTTCAGCCGAAGGCCGGGCGTCTTGGTCGCGATCGTCTGGTAAGGCCCGCGGATCGTGTCCGGCGCGTCCGGCTTCATGTCCCACGTATCCACATGGCTCGGCCCGCCGCACAGCAACACAAATATGCAATTCTTCTCCGACCTGACGGCGTTGCCGCTTGCGTCCACATCGTCGTTACCCATCACGACGCCCGGCATGCCGAGGCTGAGCGCGCCGAGTCCGCCGGCGATCAGGGCCTGGCGACGGTTCATGTGGAGGTCATGCATGTGGGCCTCGCAAGTCAGAGTTAAGATGTGCGTGCGGCGTTAGACGGGGCAATCACTGAATTCCACGCTCGCCCCAATATCATATCGGATGATCCAGTCGATCTGCAACGGGCTCTTTCAAGATTCTCGTGAGTTGACCAGTGGCGGTGCCCTCGCCGGGCAGGCCTCTTCAATCGCCAGAGTGGCTCGGACCTCGCGCTCGATGACAACGGTGTTTCGCCCGCGATAACCCATTCCGCGCCGCACGCGCCCAAGGCGCGGGCGATTGGGTCCTTTCGCGGCCAGCCCCCCGGAAACCTCCGGCCGCCCCCGGAAGGTGCGGCGCGCGACCCGCGCTACAAGTATTGGCCCGCCCTTCCGCAGGGGAGTGGGGGAGTTTGAGGGGGCGGCGGCGAGCCCCCTCAACTTATGTGGTCCGCCAGGCGCAGCCGTTCCGCCAAAGCGCAGCGCCAAGCCGCTGCGGCGCTTGAGCAGACCCGTCAGGCAGGACACCGCCTCGACTCATTCGAATGACATATGTTCAGCAAGGCAACTTAGAGAATCCTTTGTTACTTGAACTCACTACGGTGTTGAATGATGTACCTTCGAGTCAATACGTCAACATGCTCGGTCGATCGGTAGCAAGTAGGTCAGGTCATTTGACCTGACACGGCCGCGTGAGGGTGGTCCGGTGTCAGGTCAATGACCTGACCTACGCGCTGACATGGGCGCGCGAAGGTGATTCGGTGACAGGTCGATGACCTGACCCGCGCGCTATTCAAGTGTCATCTTTGGCGAGCAATTTCACCACCATATGCACGGTTTCATTTTCATAAGCAGTGCTGGACAGTTGCTCTAACCGGTTGCGGACCCATGCTTCATCGAACAGTTTGGCCTTTATCCTATCCAAGAATCTGATCAGCCCCTTGCGGTCAGTCTTGTCCGCGATGTGAGCCGCCGCGAGACAAAGCACAATCTTTGGATTCGGCCGACACAGCCCTGCGTTGACCATCTGCCTAGCCAACGCCTTGAAAACGACCTTCCGGCGGTTTCCGTCAAGGAACAGTATGTACAAGTTCGGCTTGCCAAAACTGTCATTGGTGAAGATCAGTCCCCGCAAGTCGATAAACGACTTGCATTCGACGACCAGGACCTCGTTGGTCGACGCCTTGTATGCCACAACGTCGAGTTCGGGTCGCGGCATCGATGGCTTGCCGATCGCCCGCTTCTGATCCTTGGTCAGATTGACTTTAAAACTGGTGGCGGTCCAGTAGCCCTCGCCGGCGAGGAGCAGCGCCATTAGCGACTCAAACGCGTCCATTGCCATCCCCCACTTGAATGATGACCTGAATCTTTTCGATCAGGCTGCGGATGTACGTCATCGATCCAGCGTCAGGCTCATCTCCGAAGTGGTGCCAACGGCGTTGTTCGAAGAAGAGGCACGTTCGCAAGTCGTCCAACGACGTATGACGCTGTTCGTTGGCGATTACGGCACAAGCCTCGAACGAACCATTGGCTTGGTAACCGTTGTAAGTCAGGGCGAACCGCTGAATAGCATCCCAATCGGCCGCGGCGTCTGGGACGTCGTCAATTGCGAGTCGCGCGTTTTCGATCGGCTCTGGGATCATCGGTGTAAGTGTCTAACACCGTACCGACCGAGCACACACTATCACAGCGCCCCCATTACACCTTCAACCCACTCAACTTCCCGGTCGAATCGCCGAACCGTTCTTCCTTCACGCCCATCACATCGAGCATGTTGAGGAACAGGTTGGCTAGCGGGGTTTCGCGGTCGTAGCGGATGTGTCGGCCGGGGGTGATCGCGCCGCCGCCCTTGCCGGCGAGGATGATGGGCAGGTCGTGGTGGTGGTGGCGGTAGCCTTCGCCGATGCCGGAGCCGTGCAGGACCATGCAGTTGTCCAGCAGCGTGCCGTCGCCTTCGGGGATCGACTTGAGCTTCTGGACGAAGTAGACGAACTGCTCGACGTGGAACTTGTCGATGGCCATCAGGTCCTTGACCTTTTTCTGGTCGTTATTGTGGTGGCTGATGGAGTGGTGGCCCTGGTTGACGCCGATGGCGCGGTACGGGCGGTTGCTGCCGGCACGGGCGTACATGAACGTGCTGATGCGCGTCAGGTCGCCCTGGAAGGCGAGCGTCATCATGTCGGCCATGAGGTGCAGGTGTTCTTTGAAGTCGCGGGGGATGCCGTCGGGCTTCTTGTAGTTGGGCTCCCAGTCGCTTTCGCCCTGTTTTTCCGTGCGGGCCAGGCGCAGTTCGATCTCGCGGATCGAGTTGAAGTACTCGTCGATCTTGCGCTGGTCGGCTGCGCCCAGTTCGGCGCCCAATCGTTTGGCGTCGTCGCGCACGAGGTCGAGCACGCTCTTCTTGTAAAGATCGCGCTTGGCCTTTTCGCGGGCGGCGCGGCGGTCGTCGTCGTTGCCGAACAGGCGTTCGAAGACGAGCCGCGGGTTGATCTCTTTAGCAACGGGCGTGTTCGGGCTGGCCCAACTGATGTTCGACGAGTACGCGCAGCTATAACCCGAGTCGCAGTTGCCGACGTTTCGCCCCGGGTCCGTGCCGAGCTCGAGCGATCGGAACTTGGTCGGCATGCCGAGCTTGTTGGCGGCGAGTTGGTCGACGCTGATACCGACGTTGATGTCTCGGCCGGACGTTTTCTTCGGTTGGCTGGCGGTGAGGAACGCGGCGGAGCAACGCGCGTGGTCGCCGGCGCCGTCGCCGTTGGCGCGGGCCTTGTCGTGCGTCAGGTTGCCCAGCACGAGCACGTCGTTACGCACGGCGGCGAGCGGTTCGAGCGTCGGCGAGAGCTTGTAGTCACGGCCTTGGCCCTGCGGGTGCCAGGCCTTGCCGATACATCCGTTGGGGACGAAGCAGAAGGCCATGCGCTTGGGCGCGGCGGCCGTGCCGCTGGCGGCGACGGCCGAGGTCGTGCCCATCGCGTCGAGCATGGGCAGTGCCATGGCCGTGCCGAGGCCGCGGAGGATCGTGCGTCGTGAAAGGTTGGGCTTACTCATGGGGAACGTCCTTTCCGGTCCGTTTCTGGAACGGATCGCTATTCACAATGGCGAGCACCAAGGCGCTGAAGCGGTTGTCGCCAGCGGCGACCTGCCCCACTATTTTATCGACCGCACACTGGTCGTAGTATTCCAATCCGCGTCCTAATGCGTATGTGAGCATCTGCTCGCTTAAGTTACGGACATACAGACCTTTATCGCTCTTGACGAACAGGCTGATCAGCTCGCCGGCGTCCTTGAACGCTCGGCCGTCCATCAGCTTGCCGGTCGAGTCGATCGGGTCGCCGTTGTCCTTCTCACGGAATCGGCCAACCGCGTCGAAATGCTCGAAAGCGAAGCCGATCGGGTCCATCCGCTCGTGGCAGGAGACGCAGTCGGGGCGGACCTGGTGGGCGATCATGCGTTGACGCAGCGTGCCCTTGAGCGGCTTGCCGTCCTCTTCTTCTTCCAGCGGCGGGACGTTCGGCGGCGCGGGCGGCGGGGGCGTGCCCAGCACCTGCTCGAGCACCCACTTGCCCCGCTTGACCGGCGACGTGCGATTCGGGTCGCTGGTGATCGTCAGCACGCTGCCGTGCGTGAGCACTCCGCGGCGGGGTGTGCCCTTGAGCGACACGCGGACGAACTTGTCGTCGCCGTCGAGGCCTTGCACGTCTTTCATACCGTAGTGCTGCGCGAGCCGTGCGTTGACGAACGTGTAGTCGGCGTCGAGGAAGCGCAGCACGCTGGCGTCGTCACGCATGACCGAGCCGAACAGCATGAGCGTTTCGCGCTCCATCGCGGCGCGCAGCTTTTCGTCCCACTTGAAGTGCTTCGGGTCGGGCTCGACGGTGGCGAGGTTGCGTGTCTGCAACCATTGGCCGCCAAAGTTGTCGACCAGCGCCTGCCCGCGCGGGTCGGCCAACATGCGCCGCACTTGCTTTTCGAGGTTGCCGTTCTTACGCAGCTCGCCGCGCGCCGCCAGGTCGAACAGTTCCTGGTCGGGCATGCTGCTGTAGATGAAGTACGACAACCGCGTCGCCAACTCGAAGTCGCCGATCGTGTAGCCGGCCTCGGGGTGTTTGGGGTCGTCCGGCTGACGGTCCTGCTCGATGCGGAACAGGAAGTGCGGCGACGCGAGCACGCCCTGCATGGCCAACTGGATGCCGCGGTCGAACGGGTCGCCCTGATCCATCACGAGGCCGACCAACGCGACGAGGCGTTCGAGTTCCTTCGGTGTGACCGGGCGACGGAACGCGCGCGTCGCGAAAGGCTTGAGGATCTGCTGCGCCGCTTCTTCGGGGCTGAGTTCGCCTTTTCCGGGGGCCCCCGGGAATGCGACCATCAACCGGTCGTAGGGCGACACGTCGGCATTAACCACTTCGCCCTTTGGCGCCCGTTTCGGCAAGTCGGTCGGCCCGGCGATGTGGATGTGCGAGACTGTCAGGTTGCGGTCGCGCTCTGCCCGGTTGCGGTAGCGCGGGTCGTAGAAATCGTTGGTGAACGCCGCGCCGATCCGGCGACGCCCCTTGTCGAGTTTGACCTTGATTTCAAAGGTTTTTGGCTTACGCGACGTGGTATCGACCTCGACCTCACGGACGGTTCGGTTATCAACGCGCAGCGCCATCCTCGGCCAACCGCCGCCGCCGCGTTCGCCCCACGCCTGGAAGCGGATGACGTACTCGCCAGCCTGCTTCACGTCGTGCAGCGCGTACGCCTCGCCGTTGGAGTGCAGCCGCATCTCGCCGTTGCTCGGCCCGCCGCCGTTCGGGGCGCGGAGGTCGGCGCCGTCGTATTTCACGCCGGCCTCGCTAATCACTTGTTGGAGTCGGCCTTCAAAAACACGTTCGGTGATATCCTCGGCCGCGGCGAGGTACTTCTCCATGAGCAGCGGCGAGATCGAAAGCACGTCGCCGATGTTGTCGTAACCGTAACCCACGTCGTCGGCGGGGAACTGCTCGGTGGGCTCGTAGTCGATGCCGACCAGGTCGCGGATGGTGTTACGGTACTCGACGCGGTTCAGTCGGCGGATCGTCACGCGGCCGGGGTTGACCGGTCCGTCGCAGTCGATGTTGTCGAGCGTCGCGCGGGCCCAGTCGGTCAACAAGAGCCGTTCGTCGGCGGTTGGCAACGCCTCTTCATCCTCCGGCGGCATCTCGTGCGTGTTCACCATCTTGATGACGAGTTCCCACGTCTTGCGCGCTTTGAACACGTCGTCGGCGTCGCGGAATTTTTCGAGCGACAGGCCTGCTTTGTGCTTCTTGTCGTTGTGACAGTCGAGGCAGTACTTCTTGAGCAGCGGCTGGATGTCGCGGTCGAATGTCGAGACCTGTGGCGCGGCTGGCTTGTCGTTCTTGACTTGACGGACATCGTCAGCGGCCTCGGCTTCCGACCCACTGTTACCGGATACGGCCACGTACGTGCCAACGGCTAGCAAGACGCCGAAACAGATGACGTTGCTGATGACCAGCGCGGGCAAGAGCCGTTGACGGAAGGTCAGGCGCGGCTCGGCAGGCGGCGCGGCTTGACGCTGCTGTGTCGCGGGCTTGGCGGACTTATCCTCAGCTACGGATTGGGTTGATGCAGCTTTCGCCGGCTTGCCCTGCCGTTTGGCATCGCCAGAATTCGGTTTGAGATTCAACTCGCCGACGGGTGTCCACTCGGAATAGCCACGGCGTCGCACGCGGTCGTCGGGGCGCAGCCGACCGCTGGCGACCATCTTGCGAAGGTCGGCATCGGAATACGGGCCGAACGTTCGGCCGGTCTGCTGCACATACCAAAACGACTGGGGCATGGCTGGGCGGGGTTGGGGTGGCGGTTGGGTTGACGGCGGTGGTCGGTCGCTTCCTATTGATCGGCCGTCTTGTATGGATAACGGCTGAACACAACGTTCGTTGCGTTGCGAACGCCGATTACGGGGATGGAATCGTACGGCCGTCGCATCCGACGATCCAACCCGCTGCGTGTTATGCAGTTATAGCCGGCTATGCAACATTGCCGAATGCACGCGATGGTCGGATTATCGGTCGGGGGACCGCTGCTGCTGAACCTGGGGCTCGGCGGCGTTGGCTGGGACGTCGGCTGCGGGCGCGGTTGAGGGGGCGACCGGCGTGAGCAGGCCCGGCACCTGGTCGAGGATGGCGAGGCTGCCAGCCACGGCGGCGACTCGGCCGCGCCGATCGATCAGCACATATCGAGGCAAGGACCGGACGGCGAACATGCGTTGCAGGCTGACCTGGCCGGGCCCTTCGTTGTAGTTCGGCCATGCGAGAGCGGCCGGCGTTCCGGCGGGTTTGGTCGCCGCTGTGGCGGTCCGGGTCACCGCGTCGGCGTCGTCCGGCTGCGACGTCGCTTTGGCCAATGTGCGCTGACGCGCGACCGGGTCGGCGACGCGCACGCTGTGCACCTCGAAACCGCTGGCCTTGTGGCGGTCGACAGCCGACTTCAGGGCGCGGAATGCGCGCGTGGTTGGCTCGAACGACGGCGACCAGAAGTGGATCAAAACGACCTTGCCCAACCGATCGCGGCTGGACCAGACGATCGGCGTGCCCGCCGCGTCGCGCCCCAGCCGCAGGTTCGCGTCGAACTGTTGCCCGATCAGGTTGGTGTAACTGTACTGGCCGAACAGCGCGTCCGACTTGTCGCCATACCGCCGAGCCGGCTGCGGCTGCAACTGCGCCAGCAGCCGCGCGGCGTCGACCGACCTGCCTTGCTGGTCGTAGAGACGCAGCAGCGCGACGCGCACGTCGCGCACGATGGTCTGTTTGGCGGCGGCGTCTTCACGATCGCGTTGCTCAGCAACGCCGTTGTTTGCACCACCACGTACGACATTCGATCGGGCGCGCGGCAACTGTTCTTCCGATTCTCGCTGCACCGAAGCGCCCTGCGCACGGAGAAAACGCTCCATCAGTTCGATCGCGCCGCGTTGGCGTTCGTTCAGCTTTTCTGTGCTCATGTTCAGGTCGTGCAGGTCGGCCTGGAGAAGCCAGAAGTCGCCCAACGCGCCAGCCGGCGCGAGCTTGAGCCGCTTGGCGCTCCACGCGGCCGTCCGCAGTTGGCCGGCCTGATAGCTTTGCTCGCGCTTGTCGCCGCGGCTCTGCGCATCTTTGAGCAGGACGTTCCGGGCCGCTAGCTCGACGTAGCGTGCCTCCAGCCGTTGGCGGTCGTCTTTCAGTTGCTTAGCCAACTCGGCCGACTGCATCGCGACGGCGTCGAGTTGTTTGTTCGCGGTGGCGCGTTTGGCCTTGTCGGGCACGCCGGCCTGCGCGATCAACGTCTGCAACTGAGCGCGTAAAGCGGCGAGCATGGCCGCGTGCGCACTGGACTGCGGCGCCGACTTGCGGAACAGCGACTGCTGCGGCGTCGGCTTTTCCAAATGCTGGCCCGACACGCTCGGCGGCGCGGGCGTTGAGTCGCCGTCCGTCGGCTCGCCGGTGTCGGCCGTGTCAGCCTGCGCATTCGCGGCGGCCTGACCGGCGTTCTTGTCGTCGGTCGCGGCAGAGGTCGAATCGTCGGGCGTCGCGTCGTCCTGCGCCGTCAACATCGTCGGCGTAAAGATCAGGGCGAGGACGAGTACGTGAGCAGGTAGGTGTCGCATGGTCATGTCAAACGTTATCGGTTGAATCTTTCTCAAATCGTCATGCGTCGCACGTCACTCAACCGGTCGTCTCGCCGCCGACAAAGGCCGACAGCGCCTCGGCCGCGTCGGCCAATAGCAGGCCGATCATCACCGCGGCGCCCGGCTCGGCCACGCCGCCCTGCACCGCCGAAGCCGCGTCGTGCAACTGCTGGTCGGCGAACGGCCGGGTCTTGTCCGACCAGGCGAACGCGAACACGCCCCAAGGCTGGTACGTCACGTAGTCCGGCTGGGTGCGGTGCAGGTGGTGCGTCGCTACCTGTTCGACGCGGGCCGCCCACGCCCGGTTCCGCCGATGCAGGGCGATATTGGCCAAGGCGTGCAGGCCGGTCAATTCCGCATAAACCCACGCGTCCAGCGACTCGTGCTCGCCCCGCGGGTGCAACGACCCAGCTTCCCCAGGCGTCTCAACCACCTGATGCACCACGGCGTCGACGATCTCGATATCCACGTCCCGCCGGGTCAGCATCGCCTCTTCCAGCAGACACAGCGCATGCCACAGAGCAAGCGGGACCACTTCCGGAAGCGGCGGCGTTTCCGTCCACGCCTCGATCGCCCGGGCCGGCGCGACGGCCTCCGGCACCGCGTCTTCACAGGCCGACCAGACATCGACCGGCATCGACTCATACCCGCGCGCAAACGCGGCGAGGTGAAGGTGCAGCACGAGTGGGTGATACACGTCACGCACATGCCCAGCCGAATCGGGCAACATGAGTGCCCCAGTACCAGGTGAGGTTGAGTGCGCGTCGGGCGAGACATCGTCGTCCGTCGCCTTGGGCACGACGGCTGTCATGCCCGGCGTGACACCGACAGTTGAATAGGGCGTGCCCCATTCGGCAAGTTGTTTGAAACCCGAAACGAGCCCCGGAAGGTTGTTGTCGCCCGGCGTGGTGGGCGGCGCTTGACCGAGCAACAGGCGCGCGGCGGGCAACGCCATCGCGACGGTCGGCGATTCGGGTAGACCGTCCGGACCGACACGGCCCGGCTCGCTGGCGGAGTGCGGCTCGCTGTCACTGCGCGCTTCACCGGCGCTGTTCACATCGCCTGCAGAGAGGGCGCGCGAGGCGAGGTCGGACAC